>NZ_JBLWIU010000015.1:0-197346 GCF_048381395.1 Rhodococcus shunpengi | reverse complement strand
CGACAGAGTGTTTCAGGGGTCAGGAACCGAACGTTTCGTTTTCCAGGCCCAGTGCGCGGATCTTGCGGTAGAGGGTCGAGCGGGCCACACCGAGTCGGTGGGCGGCGAGGGATTTGTTGCCGTCGGACTCGTCGAGGGCGCGGACGATCGCTTCGCGTTCGGTGCGTTCGAGCGAGGTCAACCGGCGGCCGGCACCGAGGGTGCGGTAGTCGGCGGGCAGATGTTCGAGTTTGATGTCGAATCCCATCGACCGTGCCGCCGCGGTACTGAGCACCGAGGCGAGTTCGCGCAGGTTGCCGGGCCAGTGATGGTCGATCAACGCCCGATGCGCGGCCGGTTGCAGTTGCGGGGTCGGACGGTCGGGGAATTCGGCGGCGAGCAACTCCCGCGCGAGATCGGTGAGATCTTCGATGCGCTGGCGCAGCGGTGGGATGCACACACTGCGCCGCACATGGGTCTGCACCTGATGGCGCAGATCGTCGGGGGTGCTCGAGGTGGCGGTGGCGATCACCGGTGCACCGAGCTCGACGGCGGCGTCGAGCAACCGCCGGGTAGGAGCGACAGCGTCGTCGGGGACCTCGTCGAGGTGCTCGAGGATGCACGCGAAACTGCCGGACAGACGCGCCCGCAACTCGGCCACCGCCGAGGGGGTCAACGTCGACGCGTCGACGCTCGGGACCGGGGCGTTCGGTCCCCAGCGGTGCTGGATCTGCCGGGCCAGATGGGTTTTGCCGACACCGGACTCGCCGATGATCAGCACCGGCGCGACGGTCGCGGCGATCTCGTCGACCCGGTCCTGGAGTCGGTGCGCGGCCAGGCTGCGGCCGGCGATACGCGTCGCCGGCGCCGCACCGGCGGGCGCGGCGGGGGCCAGGCGGGCGCGCGGACGCGGCGGAGCCGGGGAGGCCAGCGGGCGCAGTTCGATGATCGCGCTGAGCGGATCGGTGGACTCACCGACCCGGCGGGCATGGACCCGCACGTCGATCCCCTCGGCGAAACGCAGCGGTCCTTCCCATTCGTCCTTGGCGGCCAGATGGGTGCTGATCCAGTCCCAGATCATCATCTGATCGGTCGAGTCCATCAACCGTGACACCGTCGGGGTCGCGATCACCGTGTCCCGGCTCATCGCCACCACCGCGGCGTGGCCGCGGCGTTTGCTGCGCATGTATTCGCGCAGCAGGTTCTGCTCGCTGCGGGCGGACAGGGCGAACAGTCGTTCTTCGATGTCGCGTACCGCCGAGAGCACCAGCGGTGCCATCAGCTCGTTGACATCGTCGACCTGGCAGGTGATGTCGACGATGCCGGTCACCGCGCGTGAGACCTGGTCGACGATCGGGGAGCCGACACAGGCCAGCGGGTGCAGCGACTCGAGCAGGTGCTCTTCCCCGCGGACCCGGAACGCTTTGCGTTCTTCGAGGGCGGTGCCGATCCCGTTGGTTCCGGCGCATTCCTCGGCGAAGATGAACCCCGGGGCGACCTGGGCCCGGTCGAGACGACCGAGCAGCGACCGCTGCCCGGCCCGCCGGTCGACGATGGTCGCATCCTGCGAGGCGAGCAGGATCGTCACCGGTGCATCGGCGAGTTGATCGGCCAACCGATCCAGGACCGGCCGCGCCGCACGCACAAGCTTCGGATCGGTGGGTGCGTCGTCGATATAGCGCAGTGGAGAACTGTCGGGTGTCACTCCCATTGCGAGGCAGCGGCGCCAGGACTGTTCGATCTCCGGCCGCATTTTCGGTATGAGATTCTCACAGCTATCGGAACCGTGTTCTTCTGCTTGCTCACGGAACCGGTCGGTTACCACACATCCACCTCCGAAGACCTCACGGCGAGAACGGACTCTATGCAAACGAGGTGACACCGGTTCGGAGTGTCCCAGAACGCTACACCGGGAACTTCTGGACATGTCTTCGGTGCGTGCGAACCTTGTCCAGTGTGTTCACCGGCGTCTTGAGGGCCTGTCGATCCGCACGGTGGCGGAACACGATGCTATTCATCGTGCAGCGTTCCATCTCCTCTGCAGGACCAGGGCCGTTTCGGCCGATGCCATTCCAGTCGATCGGTCCGGCGGAGTCGGCGGAAGTGAACAGTGGGGAGGTGTGCGTTGGCATTGTCGGCGAGGCCGTGCGTCTGCGCGCGTCCGTTCGCGCCGTGTTCCCCTGGAACGACGCTGGTGCGTCACGAAAGCTGTTGGTTGGCAGTGTGACCCCTACTGTCGACCATCAATGCTCCGTGAACTGTATGTGTATATCACAGGGTTCCTGCGCGTGACCACGAGTTGCGTAGCTACCAGTGGGTTTCGTGGCCGGGCAGGGTTCGGGGACAGTGGGGTCGGCTGTGTGGCATTGATCCGGGCGTTCGGAACTCGTCCGTATCTGTCCGACCGGAACCCACGGTTGTGGGAGTGTGCTCGGCGCCGGACTCAGGGGGGGGTGGAGTCGTTCGTCGGCGGTGTTGGCAAGAAGATCCGGTCTGTCGGGAGATGGGAAGGGGACAGGATGTCACCGGTGCTCGTGGGCGGGTGCTCCGGTGTTGCGGTATCGGAACGGATGAAAAGCCATGTAATTTGCTGTTACGGCGAGTTTTTCGCTAGTCTTTTGGTGTTGGAGCGAGTCGCCCTATCGGGGAGGACGGGGCCTTGTTTCAACATTCTGTTCTCCGTGCTTGGAACCTCGCCCCTGCTGTTCCGAGTTGCTACGCGACTATGTCCGAGTCGCTGCGCAGTACCGAGAACGAGAACCCCGTTTCGTCGCTCTGCGACGAACCGTCGCCGCCCCCTGACGGCGACAGGTACGGGAGCCGTCGGTGTCCGCCTCGACAATCTAAGCGGGCACCGACGGTGCCTCCCGATACGACCTAATCGACTTCAATCAGAAGTACTAGTGCACAAACAATTTCGGAATCGCGTTCGATTCGTGCAATGAGGGAAGACAACGTCACGCGGTGGGCGCCGAGCCCGGACACAGAATACCGGCATCCGCGGACGACAGGTACTCATCACCTTCACCATGGGTGAAGGTGGCGGAAGCCGGCCCGAGCAATCGGTTCCGTGGCCTCCGAGACGACTGTCACCCCGACGCGCCGGCCCAGGGCGCGTCCCTATCTCATCTGGGGCAAGCCGTGAATGGGGTCGAAGGGGCCGATGTCGTACGTGCATTCCTGTGGTCGAGGATCCGGTACGAAGGCCCACAACAGCGCCCCGGCAGTGCCCATCGTGTGATACCGGTCGATCTGGGCACCGACGCGGGTGGCGCGTTCGGTCAGGGGTAGGCAGCTTCCAGCGCGGATCCCGAACTCGGCAACGAGCACAGGTTTCTCGGTTTGCTCGAGTCGCAGTGGGAGGAATGCCGCATCGTCGTAGTCGTGGTACTGAACCACGTCCAGATAGGGCGAGGCAGCGACCAGGGCATAACCACCGTCGGCGAGACCGCACTGCTCGCCCCCGAGTAGACCGAGCGTGAGCAGGTGTCGCTGATCGTGCGCACGAGCCACCGCCCCGGCCGCATCGACCCAGTCGCGCAGCACCTGCGACGAGTCTTCCGGGCACCGACGTTGGTGCAGGTCGCAGTCGGGGGTGGTGCAGACGCCGACCTCGGGTTCACCGAGTAGTTCCCATGCAGCGATCGAAGGTGATCCGGCCCAGCGATCGACGGCGGCAGCAACCCACTCGCTGTAGCTCAGCGGCATGTCGGTGGGTTCTTTCCATCCGCCGAGATACCACTCGCGCGTTTTGTATTGCTCGTCCTCACAGGCGCCGTCCTGGGCGGCGAGCACCGGGATGAGTAACTGTCGGTGCCGTTTGGCGGCCGCGAACACCGCATCGATCGGTTCGAAGTTCAGCTTGCCGTTGCGCTTGTCCACGGCCAGATTCTGAAAGGCGTTGAATCGGGTCACTGTCCCCGGTTGGCGAGACGAGAAGTAGGAGTCCAGATCCACCATCGCTCCGCACCCGGCGTTGACCGTCCAATCCGTAGCCAGTTGATAGGCATTGAAGCCGGTGGGCCACCAGGGTTGACCGTCGAGGTGCAAAATACCGCCGGTGGTGGTCACCCGCAGCGGATGAGCATACGAGACCCACGGGGTGGAGGTCGGCGCACCTGTGTCCTCACCTGGCGATGCTGCACCGGGTCCGGGGATGGTGCACGCGCTCGCAAGGGCGACGACCAGGAGTATCGCCGACATGCAGACGAGTCGCATCCAGGTCATATCGGTGCCTCTCCCAGGTTTCCAGCCTTCCCGACTCGACGGGTGAGCGTGGGGGTAGCGACCGCTGCGTCGGCCGAACGCGCGCGATCGGCAAGCTGCGTCGGCGCGGGTGCACCGGTGACAGTTGTCGACGTGAACTGCCCAGAGGCGTCTTTCGAGAACATGGGTTTCGCTCAAGGTTCCATGATTTGGATGGAGTGCAGAGGTGGCCGTGGTCCGGCGGATCTGCAGCGGTGTGTGTCTGTGTCTGTGTCTGCTCGAGCGTGGCGGATCATCGGATGCGTTCCATAGCAGCCTCGACCGACGACGACAGTGTGATTACCGACTGTAAGCGGGTCCGTTCGATCATCGCCTTCACCCGGGCGCTGGGCGCGGCGAATGTCAGGGAACGACAGTGCGTCCGGGCCGTCTTGGTGGCATGGATCATCACACCGAGACCGGTGGAATCTACACTGGGCACGCTCCCGAGATCGACGACGACATCGGTATTGTCAGCCAGGGCTCGGTCCAGGCGCTGCCGCAGCCGAGCGGACGAGGCGCCGCGCAGCACGCCGATCGGGCGCAGCATCAGGATGCTGTTCTCTACGCGTTCTTCGCAAGATTGCATGCGGAGTCCTTCGTTCGGCAATGGCGCCCTTTCTCGGGAAAGTCCGTCCAGAGCAAGGGCGTACGGTGACCTGGGTGTCCTCACTCCCCGAATGCGCGTCCGGGTCGAGGAGGGAGGTGTCCGACAGTCACCGGTTCCGCCCGACCGTACGAGTTCGCAGCGTGTGGTCTCGTACGGTCGGGCGAATGGGTTATGTCAGGGTGCCGGCTGCAGCCGGCGGGACAGGATAGTTGCCCACTGCATGTTCGTAGAGCTGGGCGACGCGCAGCACTGTCGCGTCGTCGAAATGCTTGCCGATGATCATCATTCCGGTGGGAAGCCCGTGGACCAGGTCAGCGGGGACACTGCAGGCGGGGTGACCGGTGACGTCGAATGGTGCGGTGTTGATGATCATCGACAGTGCGGTGTCCAGATAGTCGGCCAACGGAATGTCCGTGGTCGGGATCTTGGTGGCGGTGTAGGGGAGGGTGGGCATTACCAGCACGTCGTACCGAGCCAAGGCGGCGTCGTAGGCGGCGCGGACTTCGGGGACGAGTTGGCGGGCCATGGCGTAGTACTTGCCGCCGCCTACCTCCAATGTGTAGCGCCCGGACATCCCGACGAGTTTGACTGTCTTCGACAGTTGGTGACCGTGCTCGAGTCGTTGACGGGAGAAGTGGGCGATGAGTTCGGGATCGTAGAAGCCATCAGTGTTCATGCCGTAGGCATTGCCGTCGAGCATCTGGTAGGCCGCTCCCTCGGTGGCGATCACGTTCCAGACGGCCATTGCATCGAGGTGCCAGGGGATCGAGACTTCTTCGACGGTAAGTCCGGCCGAGCGCAGTACGTCGATGGCGGTGCGGACGGCATTGTCGACGGCAGCGTCGGAGACAGGGGTGTCGAAGCCTTCGGTGACCACACCCACGCGCAGACCCGATGCGGGTTCGGCCAGCGCCGCGAGGTAGTCCACCGGTTCGATCCGGTGGGTCTGTCGGGGATCGAGGCCGTCGGTGCCGGCGAGGACGGTGAGCATTGCGGCGGCGTCGCTGACCGTGCGCGTCATCGGACCGAGGTGGTCGATGGTTCGTTCGATGGGAAATGCTCCCGTATAGGGGACCAGTCCGTGGGTGGGTTTGTGTCCGACGATGCCGCAGAACGCGGCGGGGATGCGGATCGAACCGCCCTGGTCGCCGCCGACTGCCATATCCACCTGGCCGCTGGCGACCAGGGCGCCGCTGCCGCTGGACGAGCCGCCGGTGATGCGGCTTTCGTCCCAGGGGTTGCGGACCGGCTGGGGGTGGGAAGTGAAGCTGGCGCCGGAGAAGCAGAGATCTTCGCACACCGCTTTGCCGGTGATGGTTGCGCCGGCGTCGAGCAGTCGGCGTACGACGGTGGCGTCGTAGCGGGGGGTGAAGCCCTCGACGGTTCGGGAGCCGTTCATCATCGGCACGCCGGCGACTGCGACGTTGTCTTTCACGGCGACCGTTCGCCCGGCGAGGGGGCCTTCGTCGGTTTCGCTGATCGAGGTGGTGACGTACCAGGCGCTCAGCGGGTTCTCGTCCGCCGTGGGTGAGGTCCATGACCGCTGAGGCGGCTCGGGCGCGGTGCGCTCGTAGAGGCGTTCGACGGTTTCGGAGGACGCGAGCGTCGCTTCGAGGGCCGGTGCGAACTCTTCGAGTTCCGGCGTCGTCAGTCCGAATCGGAAGTGGTTGTTCAGGGCCGACATTTGGTTGGAATTGGGGGGAGTCAACGAAGACATGAGGTTCCCTTCGAATATGTGAACAGCATCATCGAGTGGGGGAGGGAGGGATCGCTCGGTGCGCTGTGTCGTAAGTGTCCGTCAGCGTTATGGGTATCTCGGTGGCTGATGTGATCGTGGGCGCCTTCAGTTCCGTTGAGGTTTCAGGTGATTGAACAGCAACGCGCCTGTCCAGGTGAGGATGAAGGCGGCTGCGACGGCGTAGCCGAGGAATTCGAAGTTTTCGGAGATGTCACCGATCGGGGACAGCGCAGCGAACATGGGCAGGTGTGCCAGTAGTGCACATACGTAGATGCCGGCTACGAAGAGGCCGATGACCACGGTGGCGCCGGTCGTCGCAATGTTGAAGTTCAGTCGACGCTGGGGGTCCTGGTACGACCACGAGTATGCGCGGGTCATGAACAAGGAGTCCGCTGTGTCGAACGTGCTCATCCCCGCGGCGAAGAGCAACGGGAGGCTGAGCACAGCGGCTATCGACAACGTGCCCCCGGTGGCTGCCGAGGCGGTGAGGGTGAGCAAGGTGACCTCGGAGGCGGTCTCGAGCCCCAGTCCCATCAACAGGCCGACGGGGTACATGTGCCAGGACGATCGAACCAGTCCGCGCCAGCGGTTGCCCAGTAGGCGGGTGAACAGCCCGCGCTCACTGAGTCTGCTCTCGAGGTCGCCGGTGATGTCCGATCCGGCGCGTACCTGTCGGGACAGGCAAAGCAGATTGCGCAGGACCACACTGTTGAGTCCTGCAACGATCAACAGGAAGGTGACGGCGACGACGGTGGCGACCAACCCGCCGATTTCCTGTACTCCTTCGAGTTCGGTCGTGGTTAGGGCGCTCGCGCCCAGTGCCACGACGAGGGCAAGGACAACGACGACGGTCGAGTGTCCCATCGCGAAGAAGAATCCGACTCCGACGGGACGGCGTCCCCGTAGCAGCATCAGGCGTGTCGTGTCGTCGATTGCCGCGATGTGGTCGGCGTCGAATGCGTGACGAACGCCGAGCACGTAGGCGAGCACACCGGATCCGGCGAGGCCCCCGGCCGCTGCCGGGTTGCCCGAGTATCCCAAGTACAGCGCCACGCCCAAGACGTGCAGGATCACGATGGCACCGACAACGGACGCCAACCGTCGACGCTCGGTTCGAGTCCAGGCACCACCTATGTGGTGCGGTGTAATGGTGGTGCTGGTCAAACGCTTGTCCTTCAGATGATTCGCAGCGTTTTTCGGATACGCCTGAGACTGAAATGTTCGGGGTGCCGCGGGTGCGGTGCGGGGATGATCCGGCCCGATTCGAGCCGCGGTACCGGTGACGCTCCGTAGGTCCGCGGTGGAGCCGGGTCTGAAGACCGGGAAGATACTGATGTCGCGGCGTTCGGGGTTCGCACCAACAGTCGTCGTTACACGGGGCGCGCTTCCGGGAGCGACTCGACGTTGGTGAACCCGCTGGGTTCGCGGCGACGAGGTTCCGGCTACCCGTCGGAGTCAGTGGTGGGTGTGCCGATGGCGTGCACGGCGATGGGATCACGCACGGCGTGCTGGTGATGGGCGCCGGCGGGCGTTGCCAGCACCTGCTCGGTACGGTGCGCGAGTTCCTCGCCTGCGACAAATCCCTTGTCGTGCAGCAGCTCTTCGAGTGCGAGCATCCAACGCTCGTAGTAACTCCACTGCTCGGTGGTGGCGTGTTCGGCTTCCCACTGTTTGATCGACTCGATCAGGCGGGACTGGAATTCGTCCCATTCGAATCGGCCCTGGCCATGCAATGCGGTGGCAATGCTGAAGGCGCGGATCTCCCAGGCCTGATCGAAGGCGACCTCGCCGGAGCGGCGGGGGATTCGTTCGTTGAACGGCAGATTCTGTACCAGGTCGCCGAGGTTGGCTTCGAGACCCGGGTGGGGTTGTTCGTTGAGTCGGGGCATGTCAGGCCTTGCTGGGTGTGGTGGGGACGGATACGCCGATGAGCGAGTCGCGGGTGACGAGGTCGGCGAGTTGTTCTTCGGTGAAGTTCTCGGTGCCGGCTGGGCGTTGCGGCAGGACCCAGTAGCGAAGTTCGGCACTCGAGTCCCATATCCGGATCTCGACGTCAGGGTCGGGGGTATATCCGAATTCGGCCAGCACACCTCGGGGGTCGCGGACAGCGCGGGCGCGGTAGGCGGGGTACTTGTACCAGTTGGGTGGCAGGCCGAGAACCGGCCACGGATAGCACGAGCACAAGGTACATACGACCATGTTGTGGACCGTGCCGGTGTTTTCCAGCACGACCATTTCTTCGCCCTGCATGCCGCCGACGCCCATTTCACGGCAGGCGCTGGTGGCGTCGGTGAGCAGGCGCTGCTTGAACTCGGGATCGACCCAGGCGCGGGCGACGATCTTGGCGCCGAGTTGAGGACCGACCTCGTTCTCGTAGACCGAGGACATGTGGTCGATGGCGTCGGTGGAGATCAGGCCCTTGTCGACGAGGATGGCCTCCATGGCCTTCACGCGTGCGGCGATCTCCTCGTTCGATCGTGGCAACGTGCCCTGGACGGGATTGTGGGCGGTCATCGGGGTGGGCTCGTTTCTGTCTGTGGTGAAGGGACGTCTCGCTGGGTGGACCGGATGACCTGGTCAGGCCGGTAGCAGATACGGTTCGAACACGTCGATGTGATTGACGACGTTCGGGGCGGCAGGTTCACCCCACAACTCGGTCGCCGAGAACCGCACGGTGTACAGGTGTTCGGGGTTTTCGCCGGCGCCGAGTGCGTTGGTGTCCGGAAAGACATACGCGCCGTGGGTCGCCACGACTTCGCCGACACGACCGCGGACGTATCCGGCGCGGCGGGTGTGGGTGTTCGGTGAGGCGTCCGACCGCACGATGACTTTGTCGCCTACGGCGAATGCGGCCTCGGTGTCGGTCGGGCGTCGGTAATCGGCTCCGTGGGTGATCAGTTGCGAGATCGTCTCCACCAGTTGCGGATCCTGCCGCGTGGGGGTCGTGTCGTCCGGATGGTCCATGTAGTACTGGGTGCGGCGGTCGAGTTCGTCGGAATCGAAGATGCCCGCCTCGATGCCGTGGTGGATCATCGCGTGCATCCAGTGCTCGTAGTATTGCGAGGTCAGGTAGTCGTGCGGGGGGATCTGCTCCATCGCGCCCCGGAACTGGTCGAGATTGAACGCGCCGGCCAGCGCCATCGCCGGGAACATCGTCAAAACCGACCGCTCCCAATCGGAATGGAAAACAGGTTCATCGGATTCGGGCTTGATCGGACCCAGGCCGGCGCGGCCACCGAGGTCGTGGATTCCATCCATGAAATGCTCTCCTTGTGCCGTGAGTCACCAACCCTATGTGCCCTCGTCTAATGCGTCAACACGTCATGACCTGATGACATGTTACTGTTCTGTTACCGACGAACAGGGGTGATCCGCACCGTGGGCTGTCCGAGCGTGGATGCGTCGGCGCGAGTGGCTCCAGGGAGCTCCAGAGAGAAAGTGAACATCCCCACCATCCGTCTGGAGGTACGATCGTGGAGACCTATCCGGTGTGTGGGTTGCCTGCAATAGAGCGCCGCACTCGCCTGTGTCGGCACGAGCGTACTGGTAGTCATTCTTTATTGCCACGTGTATCGCGCTCACGCGCTGTGGACAGTGGGGCAATGGCCCGATAATCTGAGTTCGATTGCCGCGCATTCACTCTGTGGCTCAACCGCGCTGACGGCCACAAATTCGACCACACTGCTGTTTGTTTCGGAGACTGGAAGACGTTCGTCGAGCCCCCGGAACGAATCGTGAACCGTCTGCATTCGGAGCTATCTCAAAAGATGCTGACTGTGGCCGGAAGTGTCGCAGAGAGACGTTCACAAAGGAAGGCGAAGAATGAAGTCAGAACGACCCCCGAGAGGGAAGCAGATCTCGCAGAAAGCCTCGACCTCCGCGACCGGTCCCGATCCCACAGAGGAGGATCTGGCAGCTGTCATTGTCGCCTTGACCGGGATCGACATCGCGTCGAATGGCGGTAACGCGGGACCCGAGCGTAGCCGGAAGCAATCCTGGCGACGCTGATGCACAGACGACCCCGAGTTGCGCTCGGTGGTTGCGCATCCGTCCGGCCGGGAACGAAACTGCAGACGGAGCGAGCACGCCGATATGACCAGGCATATGCCCTGGTCTTCGGTATCAGCAAGCGAGGTCTCAACTCATCCGAGGGCAGGATACAGTTCTGTGCCGGTCGCTTTCGTCAAATGGAGCTGCTGCCTGAGTCGGTCCTCGCTCAAGGTGACGGTGCCCCGCGGTAGCTGAAACTCGCCGTGACGCATTGCCGCGGCGATCCGCTCGCTATCCTCGGCTTTCCGGGCCGCTTGCCACCATATGTGAACTGCCTCGAACACAGACTCGCTCAACGTCGACAGCGGCGGTGCCCAAGGACCGAATTGCGCCCGGTACCTCTTCAGAAGCGAGGCGTTACCTTCCGTTTGTAATCCTTGGAAGTACCCCGAGACGGAGTAGAGGCCACGGGCCGCTTCGTCGCCGATGTACGTCAGCGTGGACTCCTCCAAGGCGGGCGCCAGAGTGATGCACTGATCCCGCAATCCCATTGCATAGCATTGCCGCTCGAACGCAACAGCATCAGCTCCGACGAAGGTCGACAGTACGATGTCGGCACCCGATTTCTGGATCGATTCGATGATCGGGGCGAAGTCACGAGTTCCCAGAGACGCGAACTTTTCCCCGACGACTCCGGCGCCGTACCGAGGCAACAGTTGGCGTGCCAGGCCGTGTGTCGTACGGGGCCAACAATAATCGTCGCCGGCCAGAAACCATCGTCGCACCCCCTCCATCCGCATGAGTGGTTTCACGGCTGCTGCCAACTGGTCGTCCGGCCGCTCACCGAGCTGGAGGCGGAGACGATCGCCGCGCCCTCCTTCGTTCATGACCGGCTGTACCAGCAGCACGGGTGCATCACTGAGCGCCTCGGCAACGGCGGTGTAGGTAGCCGATGTGGCGGCGACCAGAATGGTCCGGCAGCCTGCCTGGACGAGTCGTCGCGCTTCCATGACGCCGGTCTGCGGGTCTGTGGCGTCATCACCCACGATCAACTCGACTGGACTGCCGTGGATACCGCCCTCGGCATTGATTTCCTCCAGTGCCAGCATGGCGGCGTTGTCAATCGAGGTGGCGAAGAGGCTGCCGGGTCCGGATTTCGACGTCAACAATCCCAGACGGGGATGGGAAGAGGCGTTTCGAGAGGTAGGGAACCCTCGACGCCGCATCAACCATTCCAATCCGGGCTGGTCGAGTTCGGCGATGAGCCGAACCCTCGTACCACCGTTTGCGGCTTCGAAACGGAGTTTGATACGCCCTCGCCAGGGCTGGTCGTGCACGATATCGAGGTACGCATGCGGACGTGCGGCAGCAATACGGCCGAGGATTTCGACCGGTTCTGCGCCGGAACCGCTGAGGTGGACCGCCATACGCACGGCAGCGCCGGGTTCGACCCGATCGCATACCGCGCCGAAGAGCCATCCCGCCTCGTCGCCTGCTCCGAAAAGGCTGTAGGCCACCGAGGGTGGGGATGCGGTCCACTCTTCGGCGTGCAGTACGAGCTGGGTCACCGTGTTTCCTGGAAGCTATGCACGTCGCAAGGTTGTGTCGGTGGCAGCGGTGCGGTCTGCGGCCTCGACGGCATCTGACAGGGCTCCTCGGAACAATTCCTGCAACATTGCAATGACATCGCGTGCAGGACCGGCCGGGTCGATCGAGTAGAAACGGAAGCGTCCGGCCTTACGTTCGGTGACCAGGCCCGCGTGCCGCAGGATCCGGAGGTGGTTCGAGACGCCGGTGCGTCCCACGCTGTCGATCTGGTCGACCAGTTCGTTGACGCTGCACTCGTCACGCTCTGCCAGCACAGTGAGAATGGCTCGCCGTACAGGGTCGGCGAGGGCATCGAAGGCCAGCTGTGCGGACAAGATCCCGATCTCCTCGAGTCAACAGTCAATGACATATAGAAGAGTACCTCCTCGTAGCTCGTACAGGACGGGCCGACTTCGCACCGCTCCGACGACCGGACCAGCTACATCTGCAGCGGGAGAAGCCGGGTGTTAGGGTCTGTGCCGTCCCCACGGGAGCCCTATTGCAGGGGCTGAGATCGGGCTGAGGCAGCCTGCGACCGTCGAACCTGCCCGGGTAATGCCGGCGAAGGAAGTAGGAACGATTCCGATGAGTGCACCCAATTCGCATGCCCTGAGCTATGTCCACGACGAGGAACACGACCTGCGTGTACCTGTCACAGAGATCCGCTTGAACGACTCTCCCGGCGGGGTGCCGAACCCGCCGCTGCAGGTCTACCGCACTGCAGGTCCCGATAGCGATCCGCTGGTCGGGCTCCCGCCGACGCGCGCCGACTGGATCGCTGCTCGCGGCGACGTCGAGCACTACCCGGGGCGAGAACGGGATCTGCTCGACGATGGCCGCTCGGCGGTGCGGCGTGGAGAGGCGTCCCGGGAGTGGAAGGGGCCCCGACCTGTCCCGGTGCGAGCGAAGACAGGCCGGACGGTCACGCAGATGCACTATGCCCGGGCGGGGATCATCACCCAGGAAATGCGGTTCGTGGCGCTGCGGGAGAACTGCGACGTGGAACTGGTGCGCTCGGAGGTGGCGGCGGGTCGGGCGATCATCCCCGCCAACGTCAACCACCCCGAGTCCGAGCCGATGATCATCGGCAAGTCCTTCCTGGTGAAGATCAATGCCAACATCGGCAACTCAGCGGTGACCAGCTCCATCGTCGACGAAGTCGACAAGATGCGCTGGGCCACCCGTTGGGGCGCGGACACTGTGATGGACCTGTCCACCGGCGAAGATATCCACACCACCCGAGAGTGGATCATTCGCAACTCCCCGGTGCCGATCGGCACGGTGCCGATCTACCAGGCTCTGGAGAAGGTCGCCGGCCAGGCCGATGCGCTGACGTGGGAGATCTTCCGCGACACCGTGATCGAGCAGTGTGAGCAGGGTGTGGACTACATGACCATCCACGCCGGAGTGCTGCTGCGCTACGTACCGCTCACGGCCGAGCGGCTCACCGGCATCGTCTCCCGAGGTGGGTCCATCATGGCCGGTTGGTGCCTCGCCCATCACGAGGAAAATTTTCTCTACACCCACTTCGACGAACTGTGTGAGATCTTCGCCCGCTACGACGTGGCATTTTCCCTCGGGGACGGGCTGCGACCGGGGTCGATCGCCGACGCCAACGACGCCGCGCAGTACGCTGAACTGGACACCCTTGCCGAACTGACCACCCGTGCCTGGGCTCACGACGTTCAGGTGATGGTCGAAGGCCCTGGCCACATCCCGATCCATCGGGTACGGGAAAATGTGGAGCGTCAGCAGAAGTTATGTCATGGAGCGCCTTTCTACACCCTGGGGCCGCTGGTGACCGACATTACTCCGGGCTACGACCACATCACCTCCGCGATCGGGGCCACCGAGATCGCCCGCCATGGCACCGCGATGCTGTGTTACGTCACCCCGAAGGAGCATCTGGGACTGCCGAATCGGGACGACGTGAAGACCGGGGTCATCACGTACAAGATCGCCGCTCATGCTGCCGACATCGCCAAGGGCCATCCCGGTGCCGTCGAGCGTGACGACGCGTTGTCGAAGGCGCGTTTCGAGTTTCGGTGGCGGGATCAGTTCGCTCTGTCGCTGGATCCGGATACGGCCGAGCAGTTCCATGACGAGACGCTTCCGGCTGAACCGGCCAAGACGGCGCACTTCTGCTCGATGTGTGGGCCGAAGTTCTGCTCGATGCGTATCTCCCAAGACATCCGGACCAGGTTCGGTGACGCCGCCGACCAGGCCGCCGTCGCCGGGATGCAACATATGTCCGACCAGTTCAGGGCCGCCGGCAGCACGGTGTATTTGGATGCCCCTACTGTCCTGTCCTCCGAAAGTAAGCGTGTGACACAGGACAACTGAGGTCGCAGGGGCGTTGAGTCCAGGTGACGGGAGGACACGGACGCAACGCCCTCAGCGGCGTGACGCACGCCCGCACTTGCTCTGCCGGGTGGCGTTGTGTCGCGATGACGAAGGTGGTCGAGGACGGAGTCGGCATCGATGTGCGGTTTCGCGGTGCCGGCGACCGTCCGGGTTCGAGCACGAGGGGAATGAGATTCAGCGGCGGTATCCACTCGTGCTCAACGAAAGTGCCCATGTGTGAGCGGGGTTCGCTGTAGCAGTGATCGGGTGCCGGCGGGCGAGGCGGTGACGACATCGCCCACCTCGCTGCCGAATCGGGGGTGACCTGCACTTGTGACTCGCTCAGCTTCGAGGCACCGAGGAGTAGTTGCCCGGGTGGTCTCGACGCCGGCCGTGACACGGTGCGGGTTGCCGTTCCCCTCACCGTGTCACGGCAGGCGGCCGTCTCGGGGGAGCGGTCGTGATCGTCGGCCCGGTCGATTCTGCTTCCGGGATCGGCGGTCGCTGCACACGTGCTGGAACGCGTCCGGACCATCCCGCATTCGCTCGGCGTCGACCTCGCGCGGCGGCGTTGTCCACCATCTCCGCGCGGTAATCAGTCTTCTCGATGATGCCTTGCGGGTTCTTGACCCGGGCAGGTACACCGCACCCGAGACCCTTGCAGCGTTGGCGGTGCCGATCAGAGCAGCGTGAACGCGCCGACTACTGGGCAAGAGAGGCGGATTTGGTCGCCTCCAAGCGGCCGAAGTACCGAGATCTGGAGAGCACGGCAGTGGCTGAGATGAAGCGCGGCCGATCGGCTCCCGTCTCGATGTTCTCCCCGCAGGGGCCGAGTTCGGCGATAGTGGCATGCGCTTGTGAGACTGAATGGGCCGACGGGGAGAATTTCTCGTTGATCGTGTCGACGTGACGCGCCCGAACCGACAATTTTCCGGTCATGCCGAACTTTTTGGCTGTGTCGATGTCGGCTGCGACGGTATCCCGATCATCCGCAGCGGTCGGGCCGTCGATAGGCGCTGCGATTTCCGCCGTCTTGCTGGCGATGACGAGGGTCGAGCGGGCATACGCCAGGCCTTCTGGTGTCCCATCGATGTCGAGGTCGCTGCAGAAGTCTCTGATGCCGAAGGCCAAGCGCACGACCGGTGAGCATTCAGCGATACGGTCGGCCTGACGAAGCGAGGAAGCAGTTTCGACCATAGCGACGATCGGGACATGGGGGAGTGCGGCAGACACGATGTCGATGTCTTGCGGACTCTCGGTTTTCGCAAGAACAATTCCGGTAAGGCCCGGGGAATCGCGGAGTATTTCCAGGTCGAGTGCAAGTTCACGGGTCGAAGCGTCGTTGACTCGGACCCAACCGACTCTGTCGCGAAGCCACTGCGCCGCAACTGTCCGTGCAGATGTTTTCTCCCTGTAGGGCACTCCATCCTCGAGATCGAGGACAAGGCAGTCCGGACTGGTAGCGACCGCGGTATGCAACCGAGCGAGATCGGTAGGGGGGACGAGTAGCCATGATCGGGCAAGGCGTGCCAGCTCGGTTCGCGCTTCCCGGGCTGCATCGGGTTCCTCGAAGTCGAATGACATCGTTGTTGTCGATCTCCAGTATTTATTCGAATCAGTGGATGTTGTGGATTATCGATGCTGTGCGGACGAGTCCTGGAATCTCCGATTTCTGCAGGACAGTTGCCATGAACAACTGTCAGGGGGTCAGAGCGATGTACTTGGTGTTGAGGTACTCTTCGATTCCTTCGCTGCCGCCCTCGCTGCCCAACCCGGACTGCTTGATGCCGCCGAAGGGAGCCGCTGGATCGGAAATAATGCCCCGGTTCACGCCGACCATCCCGAATTCGAGGGCGCGAGCGACTCGGGACGCTCGATCGAGGTTCTGCGTGTAGAAGTAGGCAGCCAATCCGTAGTCGGTGTCGTTTGCGCTCGCGACTACTTCGGCCTCGGTGTCGAAGCCTGTGATGACCGCAACCGGACCGAAGATCTCTTCACTGAGGATGCGTGCACCGGCAGGTACATTGTCGATGACGGTCGGTTGGTAGAAGTAGCCGGGACCGTCGATGGGTGTCCCGCCCGTGCGCACGCGTGCTCCGGCAGCAACGGCTTCATCGACCAGTGCTGCAACCGCGTTGCGTTGCTTGGCATTGATCAACGGACCAAGCGTGACGTCGTCTTCGTAACCGGGACCCACTGTTGTCGCGGCGATCCGATCGCACAGAGCACGAGTGAACTCTTCCCGGATCGAATTGTGTACGAGCAGTCGATTGGCGGCAGTACAGGCTTCACCACCGTTACGCATCTTGGCGGCCATCGCACCGTCGACTGCGGCGTCGATGTCGGCGTCATCGAAGACGATGAACGGGGCATTGCCGCCAAGTTCCATGGAGCTCTTCAGTATCTGATCTGCGGATTGTTCGATGATCTTCTTCCCGACGGCGGTGGATCCGGTGAAGGAGACCTTTCGCAGTCGACGGTCCTTCATCAGAGTGCCGACGACGTCTGGGGCATCGAGAGTCGGTAGTACAGACAGAACACCACGAGGAAGACCGGCTTCAGCAAAGACGTGTGCGAGCAGCAACATGGTGAGGGGAGTGTCCTCGGCCGGTTTGACGATGATGGTGCATCCAGCCGCGAGCGCCGGGCCGATCTTGCGTGTCCCCATCGCGAGCGGAAAGTTCCAGGGCGTGATGGCCAGGGCTGGACCCGCAGGTTCCTTGATCACCGCGATGTGGCCGTTTCCAGACGGTGCGGTCGCGGTACGACCGCCGATTCGAACAGCTTCCTCTGCGAACCACCGGAGGAACTCTGCTCCGTACACCACCTCGCCGCGACTCTCCGCCAACGGTTTGCCCATTTCGAGTGTGATCAGCCGGGCGAACTCTTCGGACCGCTCCATGACGAGTTCCCAGGCTCTGCGAAGGATCTCCGACCGTTCGCGAGGGGCGGTCGCAGCCCATGCCGGCTGAACCTCGGCAGCCGATGCGAGCGCGTGTCTTGCGTCGGCGACGCTGCCGTTGGCTACGGTCGTCAAGACGGTGCCCGTCGCAGGATTCACAATGTCGAAACATCTACCGGAACAGGACTCGCGAGTAGTGCCGTCGATCCAGAGGCCGGTCGGGACGGCAGCCAGTAGGGAGCTGAAGCCGGTCATCGAGGTTCCTTTCGGATGGTGCCAACCGTGGCAATAGCGGGTGCGAGCCTGACTCGTGAAAAGTGAAGCTCTGCGAAGAGCCGGATCATCGACTTCCGCTCAGAGGGAACGAGTGACGATGGTCGCGGTTTTGGGCAAGGAACAGCAATGAGAAGGCCATCCGGACCAGTTCTCGTCGAGCTCCACGGAGCGGCCGTTGACGCGTCCCAATCCGGTCAGTTTCACGATGCCCGGTAGATAGGGGAGCAAGATCTCGTGTGTTACTACCCGGACGTCATCGTCCTCGGTAGGGATGAGTTGAATGTCGTGACACCCATTGATCTGGACTATCATGGCGCTTCTTCGATCGATGATCCGTCGATGACCCGACGGCGCATTGTCCGAATCAGTGGTCCGTCTGATTCGGCAGCAGCGAACGCTTGCTGCCATTCAGGATCCGCGAGCATCTGGGACCACTTGTTTTCGAGCTCGGCCAGGTTTGCGAATCGAACGGTGTACACCAATTCGCCGAAGGAGTGTTCTCCGATCAGTGTGTGGCCGGCGCTGATCAGCTCCATGTCGTATCGCTTGAACATGCGGGCCGTGTGGTTGGTGAAGAGGTCGATTATCGCCGACAGTTTGCCCGGTACCGCGACGTACTCCCTGATCTCGTAGATCACAGCTGTCCTTTCTGTCAGTTATCCGGAATGCCGTTGGGCAATTCGTGAAACTTGCTGGCGTAAAATACGAGTGGGTCCTGCTCGGCTTCGAAGTCGTGTCCGATGATGCGGAGAAGCACGAATCGATGATCGCCCGTCGTGGTTTCCGATTCGATTTCGCAGTCGAACCAGGCTGCTGCACCGTGCAGGAAGACTGATCCGTCGGGCCCGCTCTCCCAGCTCACGTTGGCGAACCGGTCGACCTGGCGGGCGGCGAGTTGCCGGCACGGTGTCTGCTGTCCTGCTCCCAGGACCGACAGTCCGATCCGTGGTCGTTCTCGTAGCTTGGGCCAGGTGGTCGAGGACGTCTGAACGAACACGCCCACCAACGGAGGCTCCAATGACACGTTGACGAACGCACTGACGGCCATACCGATCGGCTCACCGGTCACGTCGGTCGCGCACAGCGCGGTGACCCCGCTCGGGAAGCGGCCGAACGTTGCGCGCAACGCCGCTGTGTCGACCGTACCGATGTCGTCGTGGACACCTCTGAGGTTTATGGCCGTCATGATCTGGCCTTCGGCGTGTAGGGCTTTGTCAGAACACATGGTTCTTCCCCCCGAATACCTCGCTGACGGAGTCGTCGGTGAAGATGCACCGGATCGAGTCGGCGAGCATCGGTGCGCACGATACGACGTCGACGGTCGACGGGGCTCCGGGCCCGAGGGGGATGGTGTCTGTCACGACGATGCGCTCGAACGGAGAGTTGGCGAGGTTCTCGTGCGCAGAGCCGCTGAACACTGCGTGGGTAGCGGCGGCGAAGACTCGCGAGCATCCGGCGCGGACGACCGCCTCGCCTGCTGCGCGTAGGGTTCCCGCGGTGTCGATCATGTCGTCGACGATGATCGCGGTTTTACCTCGTACATCTCCAATGACGGTGGTGATCTCCGCGACCTGCTGCTGAGGACGTTCCTTGTCCAGGATGGCCAGGCCGGCACCGATGCGAGTGGCGAATTGCTTATTGAGCTTTACGCGACCGGCGTCCGGCGCGACGACCACCAGGTCGTCGTCCAGCGCGGCGAAGTGGTCCGCGAGTGCCATCAGCGCGGTCATGTGGTCGACCGGAACGCTGAAGAAGCCCTGAAGCTGTCCCGCGTGTAGGTCCATCGTGAGTACCCGGTCGACACCGGCTGCCTCGAGGATTCGTGCCACCATACGAGCCGAGATGGGTTCGCGGGGTGAGGATTTCTTGTCCTGACGGGAGTAGCCGAACCAGGGGGTGACCGCGACTACTCGGCGTGCACTGGCGCCGATGGCTGCATCGATCATCACGAGCAGTTCGACCAGTGCGTCGTTGGCGCTGAGGCCTTCGATGGGGTTTGCGCACATCGGTTGGATCAGGAAGACGTCTGCGCCTCGAATGGATTCGTCGAATCTGCAGTACACCTCTCCGTTGGAGAATGTCTTCAGAGCGACCCGACCCAGATCGACCTGCAGGTTGGAGGCGATCGACGAGGCGAGCGCCGGATTGGCGCGGCCCGAGAACAACATCAATTGTTTCTGGGATCCGAACGGAATGGAGGTCGTCATTGGTGGCCTTCCAGGTAGATGCCGGGGAATCGGGCATGTGCGGGGAGTGTGGCGCGAAAGGACGAGAGCATCGTGGGGATGTAGCGGTGGGTTCGAAGGTGGAGATTCCCGTATCGGCGATAGAAACGTTTCTATGGAGGGTGGGCGGATACGGCGCCCAGCATGATCACACGGTGATCGGTTATACGTGTGCGGCGTTGACCTCGTCGGCGATCGGCATCCCTGTGCGGGCACCGACATGTCTGACCGACAGTGACGCTGCCGTTACTGCAAGCGCACTTGCGGCTCCGAGCGGCATCCCGGAGGAAAGCGACGCTGCGAGCACACCGTTGAACGTGTCGCCCGCACCGGTTGTGTCACGCACGTCCGATACCTGCAGGGCCGGGACGGGTTCGATGGTTCCGTCGGGATAGGCCACGATCGCCCCCTTGTCCCCTCTGGTCACGACGAGGCACGCTCCCGTGGCCCGAGCGACGTTCGCCGAGGCGTCACCGACGTCGGTGAACGGGATGGACAGTGCAGCGCACAGGTCACGAAGCTCTGAACTATTGGGTGTCAGAACCGACGCTGCGTGGGCGCTGGCGATGAACTCGTTGCGCACAGGGGCCGGATTCAGCACACAGCGCAGTCCCATGTCGGAGGCTGTCGACACGGCAGCTTCGACCGCTGCCGGGAGGATTTCGGTGCTGACGAGTACACATCCGGCCCACCCCGATGCACGCTCGACGGCCCGGCGAACGAGTGCCGGCGTAAGGGCAGCGTTGGCCCCGGCGGCAACGGCGATCTGGTTTTCCCCCACCGCGTCGACCACGATCAGGGCAGTGCCGGTGGCGGTGTCGTCGAGGACGGCGACGTCGGTGACGTCGACACCGGAGGCGCGGAGCTCGACCAATGCCTCGCGTCCGAGTTCATCATCGCCGATCGCTCCGCAATAGCGCACCGGCACGTTCATGCGGGCGGCTGCGATAGCCGCGTTCGCGCCCTTGCCGCCGCCGAACTTGTCCAGGTGTGGACCGACGACGGTCTCACCCGGACCGGGTAACCGATCGACGGCCACGACCAGATCGACGTTGAGGGCGCCGACCACTAGAACCCCGTTACTCATTGACGCTCCCGCTGATAGTGCACACCGATGACCGATCCTGGAGTGTCGTCGGTAACGGATCCATGGGTTCCGGTGTGCGGTTCTCAATCAAATCGAAAAGGACTGTCGCTGCGCGGTAGCCCATGTCTCGCGCCGGCTGGCGCACGGTGGTGAGCCGCGGCGTGAGAAGCGACGACAGAGGAAGGTCGTCGAAGCCCACGATGCTGACGTCCTCGGGCATACGGAGCCCTTGTGCGCGGCAATACTCCATCGCGCCCACAGCCATGAGGTCGTTGGCGCAGATCAGGGCAGTGGGCCGAGTCTGCGCCGCCAACGCGCGTTGGGCCAGGTCCCGGCCGGACGATTGCTGGTAGTCGCCGTAGTACACCGGGACCGTGTCCGGGTCGATGCCTGCCCCGGCAAGTGCCTCGCGGTAGCCGGCCAGTCGTTGTTGAGCCGTCCACAGACCCTCCGGACCGCCGATGACCGCAACGTCCCGGTGGCCCTTGTCGAGGACGTGTTGCGCGACCTGGCGAGCTCCCCTGCGGGAGTCGCAGACCACGGCGGGCAGGTCGATGCCCGGGATCTGCTCGTCGACGAGCACCACCGGACCAGAGCGAGCCAGTTCGTAGCAAGCTTCGGGCATGGACCCGGTGCTGGTCAGGTAGATGACTCCGTCCACGCGTTGGCTGCGCAGCAATCTGGTCTGGGCTTCCTCGGATTGTTCCGAGCTGCCCGGGACCACCAGGACCACCAGGACATCACGTGCCGATGCGGCTTGATGGACCCCTTCGGTGATCATGGCGAAGAACTGATTGGTCAGGTCGGGTACGACCATGCCAATACGGGAAGCGCTGCGGCGTTTGAGATTACGCGCAGACTCGTTCGGCGAGTATTCCAGAACTCGCACGGCGTCGAGCACACGGGTACGGCGGTCGGGCGCAACCGGGCCGGAGTCGTTGAGTACGTAGCTCACCGTGCTCATGGAGACTCCAGCGTGTTCCGCGACGTCCTTGATGGTCGTGCGCTTGCGCGTGCGTCTGTGCTCAGATGACGCCACAGCAATCCCTCTCTGCGGAATTAGGATCGTCCACTAGCCCACGACAGTATCGAAGACCACAGCAGCGCGTAGTTCGACCACTCGACGAACTCCGGCGGGGCCCAGTGGGGAGCGAGATCCGAGGTGAACGCGACCACTCGGCCGTCGCCATGATGTCCTGTGACCAGGATGGGGTCGTCTCCGGTGCGGGCGACGACCTCGGCGTCGTCGCGGGCCACCACTCGGTTGTAGCCGAGCAGGGGAGGCCAGTCGCTGGAGGTGTCACCCAGGACGGGATGTTCCGGTCGGCATACCTCGACCTTGCAGCCCTCCGGGACCTCGATGCGGTCATCGTAGGGGAGCATGGTCACAGGCAACACGTCGGCGAGGGGGGTCATGCCGAAGCGGGCCTTGCCGTCGATTCCGGTGAACGACATATAGCCACCGACCTTGACCAATCCGCCGCCCCGGCGGACGTATTCAGCGACTACTCCCAGACGGTTGGGCGATGCTTCCGAACGTAGGAACGTCTCGTCGGGGAGCTGGAAGGAATTCGATCCGATATCGGAGATGACAACTACGTCGTACTCGTCGATTTCCTGTGCCGTCTTGGGGAAACGTGAAGAAATCTCGTGGCCGCGCACGTAGTTGACGTCGTGCCCTTCGCGGGTGAGATTTTCGAGGAATACGCTTGCGCCTTCCTCGTACTCAGTGGTGTGGAACTGATCGAAGCCTTTCATGTGAATAACGTGCTTGATCCAGGATTCGCCGGTGAAGAGGATCTTGAGCGGTTCCATAAGGTCTCCTGTGGTGCCTGGGAATGGGAGGTGGGTGTCGGTAGCGAAGTGTTCGTCGGTGGCCCGGCGCGTGTTCAGGACGGGGTGCTCGCGCTGAGTAACTTCCGTCCCAATGCGTACGCCTGGCGAAGGTCGTTACCTTGGTACTGGACTGCGGCAAGCTCGGACACCAACGGGCTGGCGTTGACAGCGACGGTGTTCGGTAGCCATCCGAACAGATCCACATCGGAGGACGAGTCACCGTAGGCGACGCAGTCGGCTGGTTCGATGTGGTAGCGCTCCAGTGCATCTCGCGTGATGTGGACCTTGGCTTGCGGTGACAGTGTTGCCTCTTCGGAGAGCGTCTGTCCGATCACCAC
This sequence comes from Rhodococcus shunpengi, assembly GCF_048381395.1. Lineage (NCBI taxonomy): Bacteria > Bacillati > Actinomycetota > Actinomycetes > Mycobacteriales > Nocardiaceae > Rhodococcus > Rhodococcus shunpengi. The sequence goes on along the minus strand of NZ_JBLWIU010000015.1, from coordinate 174,190 downwards.
ATCGGATCCGTAGGCCTCGTGAGCGCCCCAGTTTCTAAGTCTCTGAACGAAGAACGCCGGCGATTGCGAGATCACGATGGCAATCTCACCGCGCCTGCGGATATCGTCGAAGGTATCGGTGATGCCATCGAGCCAGGCCGCTTGTTCGAACGCGGCGTCGAGGTCGTCCTCCGTCGCGTGCGCACAGACCTCGAGCAGGGTTGACCAGAAGTCGAAGTCGGTGATTTGTCCAGCGTGCCAGAGCTGTTCGATTTCGAGTCCAACGTCGCGGCGGCCGAAGAATGTCGACAGTTCCAGGGCGGCTGCTCCGTTGAGCAGCGTGCCGTCCATATCGAATACGTGCAGTCGGGTGGGCATGTGTTGCTTTCTGTGGAAGTCGTCGGGCCGGGTCTCAGGAGAACTCCGGGAGCACTTCCTTGGCCATGAACTGCATGTTCTTGATGATCGCCTCGATCGGCTGTCCCACGGCGATCAGGCACGCCATGTGATCGACGCCCAATGCCTCGTAGGACTTGAATCGTTCGATCATCTTGTCGGGGGTGGTGAGGATGGGATCGGCGTACTTTTCGAGGAGCCCTTCCTTGGAGAACGACTCCTGGGCGGGCCTCATCGCTCCGCCCTGGACCACCGAGTCGTCCTTCTTTCCCTCGGCGCGTGCTGCCAGACGCTCCTCTTGGGACTGTTGGCCGGAGCTGGAGGCATGCACCAGGGTGAGATAGTAGTTGTACTCACTGAGCACGTCGTCGAAGTACTCGGTCGCCTCTTCTTCGGTGTTGCCGAGCCAGGTGTGGCGAAGGGCCATCACCTGCTTTCGAGGCATCCCGCTCGTCTCGATCTCGTCGTTGTACGCGGCGAGCAACGCTTCGAGATCGCCGTAGGGCTCGAAGTTGCCGTAGTTCGGAGCAGTGATCAGGTTGTTTCCCTGTCGTGCCACGCGGCGTACGCCGTCGATGCTCTGCGAGGCCGCCCATACCTCCGGGTGCGGCTTGGATGCCGGCTTGGGCACAAGAGTCGTCGGCGGGAACGAAAAGTACTTGCCGTCGAACGACACATCGTCCTCGACCCACACCCGCTTGATGATCTCGAGGGATTCTTCGTAGATGTCGCGTGCTTCTTTGGGGTTGATGCCGAGTCGGTCGAGCGGGTAGCGACTGCCACCCCGCGCCACGCCGATGCCGATGCGCCCCGGTGCCATCTGGTCGAGGAAACTCATCTCCGACGCGATGAGCAACGGGTTGTAGTACGGAAGGACCACGATGCCGGGCATGATTCGCAAGCGCTCGGTGCGCGCTGCGGCCAAAGCGCTGAACATCAGCGATGAAGGATTGCTGACGTAGTTCTGAAAGTGATTTTCGTTGACTGTGACGCCCTCGAAGCCGAGGTCCTCTGCGGCATCGACGATGCTGAGCATGTCGTTGAGGAGTTCGGACCACGGACGGCTCATGTCGCGGTAGAAGAATGGAGTGGTGACCCAGATCTTCATGGAAGCTGTCTTTCTACGAGGTTGGGCAGTTCCTGTATTGCTGGAGGCGTGCCGAGTTCCGGCTGCAGAGCGGACGCTGCTCGTGCAGTTCCGGGCCAGACCCGGTGCGTGGGTCCCTGCCGAACTCGGACTGTGGGGCGATGTAGAAACGGTTCTATCGCGTACATCCGGAGCATACAACGGTCCGGCGCCCTGTGCATAGTGCCGAACTCGTTTTCTTTCGAGAAACTCGATAAACGTTGTTCACGCTGGTGAGAGACGTAAGGCCGGGTGTTCCGGTGTTTGGATCAACCTCCAAGATCCGCGAATCACGAAGGCAATGAGCGACGCAGATGTAGAAGCGATTCAACCCGGGTGCTCGGCAGGATTCGTCCGGCAGTCGGTAGAGGCGTGGTCGGCCGCGGTCGGGTGGTGGTGCACAGGGGAGACGTGCCGGCGGGTGTCGGTTGCTGCGTGATTGTGCAGACGGTTCTGTCATCCCTGCTCCGGGAAGTGTTCCTACAACACACTTTCTGTTCGCAACACAGCTCCGAGGGCGCAGAGCACTATCGATCGTTCGGTGACGGGCTGCATCCCGGTTGTGGCGGTCTGTAGACAGACCTGGGTGCTGCCGGAGGTATCGACTGTGTTGCGCGAATATTGCCGGAAGATTTTACGCGTCAACGCTTGACCTGAGGTGTGGGCTCGACCATGATCTCTAGCAACCGCCGACACGGCCGCACGAATTCAAATGCTGCGACTCGCGGTATGTCCCCAGGCTTTCTGGCCCAGTTTTCGTGCAGCAGTAGAAACGTTTCAACAACTGTCTTCGCATCACACGAACGAAGGGAAACGTCCATGCCCACTATCTCGGGATTCGACAATCTGATCCTCAACACCGATACCTACAAGCATTGCCACCACACTCTCTATCCTCAGGGAACCGAGTACGTCTCCAGCTACGTCGAATCGCGTGGTGGCATCTTCCCGGCGACGATGTTCGTCGGACTGCAGGCCTACATCCAGGAGCGCTTGCTCCGGCCGATCACCCTCGCCGACATCGATGAGGCCGAAGCGGTGACCAGGGCGCAGGGGATGCCCTTCTGCAGGGAGAACTGGATGGGCATCCTCAACGACCACGGCGGATTCCTTCCTGTAGAGATCGAGGCAGTCCCCGAGGGGACTGTGCTGCCCACCCGCAATGTCCTTGTGCAGGTTATCAACACCGATCCGAAGTACCACTGGGTGACCAGCTTCTTCGAGACCGCGTTGCTGCGAGCGGTGTGGTACCCGACCACGATCGGAACGGTCAGTTGGATGTGCAAGCAGATCATCAAGGAAGCGTTCGCTCGCACCTCGGACAATCCGGATCTGCTGCGCTTCCAGCTGCACGATTACGGCGCTCGCGGCGTGAGCTCCCAGGAATCTGCTGCATTGGGTGGTCTGGCACACCTGGTCAACTTCAACCAGAGTGACACGGTGCCGGGCATCCTGGCTGCGATGAAATACTACAACGCGGTGTGTCCGGCGAACTCGGGCCCGAACAGCGAGCATGCAGGTTTCACGGCATGGGGTCGGGATCAGGAAGTCGACGCTCTTCGCAACATGATGAACACCTACCGCGATGCCGGTGTGGTGCTGTTGCTGACCGACTCGTACGACCATGAGAACGCTGTGAAGAACATCCTCGGCAAAGAACTGAAGGCCGAGATCGAGAACTTCCCGGGCGTGGTCTGTGCTCGTCCGGACTCGGGCGACCCTGTGCAGGTGACCGCGGATACCGCTGAGTGGCTCATGGATGCCTTCGGCTATGAGGTCAACTCCAAGGGATTCAAGGTTCTGCCCCGGTATCTGCGGGTCGTCCAGGGCGACGGCATCACGCTCGATACCCTGTCGGAGATCTACATGGAACTCGAACGCCGGGGCATGGCGGCAGAGAACGCGATTTTCGGTATGGGCGGCGGTCTGCTCCAGCACTTCAACCGAGACACGTTGAACTTCGGGCAGAAGTGCAACGCTGTGCGAGTAAACGGTGAATGGCGCGATGTGGCCAAGCAGCCGACCGGGGCGAGCTTCAAGGTGTCCAAGGCCGGCCGTCTCGCCCTCGTCAAGCGGGATGGTGAGTACCGCACGGTGCGACGCGACTCGGTTTCTCCCGAGGAGAACCTCCTTCAGCCGGTGTACCGCAACGGCAAGCTCCTGAAGAAGTGGGATTTCTCCGAGCTGATCGAGCGGAGCGAGGCGGAGGTCCCCGAGGAGTACTACTACCCCGTCATCGAACAGATGCGTGCGCAGGACAGCGCCGCGGTGCCTGCCTGACCACAACAACTGTTGAACAGATAACTAGGGATCCATGATGACAAAGTTGCCGAGTGTGCCACTTGCCAATACAGATTGCTTGTACATCGACGGGAAGTGGGTTCCCCCGCACTCGTCTGCTCTGATCGATGTAGTCGACTCGACAAGCGAATTGGTCTACTACTCGGTGCCGGACGCCGATGTCGACGATATCGATCGCGCGATTACAGCGGCCCGGCAGGCATTCGACGAGGGACCCTGGCCGCGGTTGTCGCACGCCGAGCGGGCTCAGGTGCTGCTCGATATCGCTGATGCCGTCGAAGCGCGGATCGATGACATCGTGGAGATCTGGCCGCGAGAGACCGGGATTCTGGCATCGTCGGTCCCCGGTGTCATGCGCGAGGTAATCGACGCGTACCGGTACTACGCAGGTCTGGCGAAGAGCTTCCCGTTCCAGGAAGAAGTCACACCCACCAACGGCGCACGCTTCGGCATGATCGTGAAAGAGCCTGTAGGCGTCGTGGGAGCGATCATTCCATGGAACGCGCCGATGGGACTGATCGCGTTCAAGGTGGCGCCGGCACTGCTGGCGGGATGCACCGTCGTCATCAAGTCGTCCCCGGAAGCTCCGGGGGCTGGATACATCATGGCGGAAATTGCTGATCAGCTCGGCATTCCGGCGGGTGTCCTGAACGTGGTGACCGCTGATCGTGTTGCCTCCGAGCGGTTGGTCTCCGACCCTCGGGTCGACAAGATCTCGTTCACCGGATCAACGGAAGTCGGCAAACGAATCGGGAGCATCCTCGGTGGTCGAATTGCACGGTCTTCGCTGGAGCTCGGCGGCAAGTCTCCTGCCATTGTCCTGGACGACTTCGACATTGCCGAGGCGGCACACACCATCGCTTCTGCGGAGTGCTTCCTCTCGGGTCAGATCTGCGCATCGCTCACCAGGATCATCGTTTCGGAGGAACGTCACGATGAGATGGTCAAGGCGTTGGCAGACGAATTCGACCGGGTGGTAATCGGCGACCCGTACGATCCTCAGGTCACGCTGGGACCTTTGGCCAGCGATCGGCAGCGGGACCGTGTCGAGAACTATATCCAGATCGGGATCAGGGAAGGGGCGACACTGGCTTACGGCGGCGGACGCCCGTCCCACCTCGATCGCGGCTGGTTCGTCGAGCCCACCGTCTTCGGAAATGTGTCGGAGACGTCGCGGATCGCTCAGGAAGAGATATTCGGTCCGGTGCTGGCCGTGACCCCGGCCCGGGATCTCACGGACGCCGTTCGGATTGCGAACGCAACGGAGTTCGGTCTGAATGCTGCAGTGTTCACCCATGACTCGAAGAAGGTTTTCGACATTGCCCGTAGGCTTCACTCCGGCACCGTGGGGCAGAACGGCAATCGTGTGGACTTCGGTATCGGGTTCGGAGGATTCAAGAGATCCGGTATCGGACGCGAAGGCGGGGTAGCAGGACTGCAGGCGTACCTGGAGAACAAGACTGTTGTCCTGGACGCACCTCCCGAGTAGACCCGTGCCCGGAGCGGTGCAGAGACCACGGCCGGGTCAGACGACCGAAGCCGACCGTAAGAGGATCATGTGACTGAGATTGCCATAGAACACGGCTTGGTGTGGGTAGGCCCGGACGAATCCTATTCGGAGGGACTGCTCTACATCGAAGACGGCAGGGTCAGCTATGCGGGCGAATACAAGGCAGAGGTGGTCCGGCCCGGCGTCGCGCGGCTCGATGCATCGGGATGTGTCGTTCTGCCGGGTCTGGTGGATTGTCATGTGCACCTGACAACGAACTCGGATCACGAGCGGATCCTTCCCAGCGATGTGTTCCGGGGTCAAAAAAGCGGTCCGGAAAAGCTGCTTCATGGCTATCGCAACTCGCTCCGTGCCCTACGATCAGGGTTCACCACGCTCCGATGCATGGGGCATCGGGGAGTGGGCGAAGTCGAACTGCGTGACATGGTCGCCGACGACCTGATCGTCGCTCCGAACCTTCTGGTCGCGCCGTGGTGGATAACCATGACGAACGGCCACGGTGACCTGTTCTACCCTCCTTACACGCCACGCCGCGAATGGGATACCGCAGACGGTGTCGATGCCTGCCGGCAAATGGTCCGGTTGCAGGCCCGAAGCGGTGCGGACTTCATCAAGGTCATGGCCAGCGGTGGTATGTCGAAAGGAGAGAAACCGCACTGGCCCAATTACAGTGTCGAGGAACTCACGGCGATCGTCGAAGAGGCGCACGACATGGATCTGCGCGTCGCCGCGCATGCCCTGTCGTTGGAAGGGATTCGACGCAGTATCGAAGCCGGCGTGGACAGCATCGAGCACGGCTCGTTCCTCGACGAAGAATGCGCTTCGGAAATGGCGCAAAAGGGAATATTCTTGGTCCCGACCCTCGCGTTCAACGACTGGTGCCAACGCGAAGGGACGGCCCGAGGCCTGACCGAAGCCGGAGTCGAAAGCCTGCGCGAGGCGCACGATCGGGCTCTGGAATCGTTCGATATCGCCCGTTCGGCTGGAGTCAAGATCGCGATGGGAACGGACTCATCCGGGTCCCTGTGCCCGTTCGGTGCCCATTACCGAGAACTCGAACTGTATGTCGAACACGGGATGTCGGTGAATGAAGCGTTGGCGTCAGCCACCGTCGTGGCTTCGGAACTTCTCGACCGCCCGGACATCGGCTCGCTGCGACCCGGCTCGATCGGAGATGCGCTGGTGGTCGATGGGACCATCCTTTCGGACATAACTCGCCTGCGACAGGGAATCAAAGCGGTCGTCCGATCGGGCCGTGACGTCACCAGCTATCTGGAGGAATCGGCCGCGTTGCTCTCGCTCTGAGAGTCGTCTCCGTCGGGAAGCAGATATCGGTACCGGAAATCTGAAAACCGGGGCCGAACATCAACGACTCCGGCCTCGGCCGATAGTAGTTGCACGAATTGAATTGACGAGAAAGCGAGAAGGAAATGCCGTACATCGAAGCAAGCTTCTTCGAAGAAAGGTTCTCCGAGACGAAGTTCTCCGGCGAGATGGTGGCAGCGCTGACCGAAGCGGTGTCCTCGATCCTGGGAGAAGAGATCGGATCGGAAACAACGGTCGTGCTGCATGGTGTACCGCGTGAGCGGTGGGGACATGGAGGCCGGACCATGGAAAAGAGCAGCTGAGCAGACCTCGCCGGCAAAGGTGCGCATTCGGCAACTCATCGGTACCACCGTGGTTCGGCGAACCACCTCTGCCGCTCCGATACATGCTGGCGGCGCGCAGCTTTCGGCTACGCGCCGCCAGCATGTGTCACTGGATGATCAGTAATCCGGATTCTGTACATTACCTCCGAATCGTGGAGACGCCGCCACGCTCGATAGGTTCGGATGCAGTCAGGAAACAACCAACGGAGCCTCCGAGAGGGCACGGTTATCAGCTGCCGCGACAGGGGGTCTCGTCTTCTCGGCGTCGAAACCGACTTTCTCTCGGTGGGGTGTGCTCGCCGACCGATCGATGGGTACGACACAGCGTATGACCGATATCAGCGATCCGCTCGTTTACGACGAGAACGACATCGAAGTCAGCGAGCGCAAATCCTATGCCGCCGGGGTACCGGCGGTGTTGGTCTCGCTGCGGCACGGATTCGAGCAGATGGGTCCGGTGCGCACCGCCCGCACCTTGACGAAGCTGAACCAACAGCATGGCTTCGATTGCCCGGGCTGCGCGTGGCCGGAAACACCAGGTCGCCGGAAACGTGCCGAATTCTGCGAGAACGGCGCCAAGGCTGTCGCCGAGGAAGCCACCACTCGCACCGTCGACCCCGGTTTCTTCGCCCGCCATTCTGTACCGGAACTGCTCGCACGCACCGACTACTGGCTCGGTCGCCAGGGCCGGCTGACGCACCCGATGATCATCCGGCCTGGCAGCCTCCACTACGAGCCGATCGACTGGGACGATGCCTACGCGGTGATCGCCGAGCATCTGCGGGCGCTGCCGGACCCGAATGAGGCGATCTTCTACACCTCGGGGCGGACCTCCAACGAGGCCGCGTTCTTGTACCAGTTGATGATTCGGGCGTTCGGCACCAACAACATGCCGGACTGCTCGAACATGTGCCACGAGTCTTCCGGTACGGCCTTGTCGGAGACCATCGGCATCGGCAAGGGTTCGGTGTCGGTGACCGACCTCGAACACGCCGACCTGATCCTCATCGCCGGCCAGAACCCCGGGACCAACCATCCCCGCATGCTGTCGGTACTCGAGAAAGCCAAGGCCCGCGGCGCGAAAGTCATCGCGATCAACCCGTTGCCCGAAGCCGGGTTGTTGCGTTTCAAAGATCCTCAGAAGGCGCGTGGCGTGCTCGGCGAGGGAGTGGCGATCGCCGACGAGTTCTTGCAGATCCGCCTCGGTGGTGACCAGGCTCTGTTTCAGGGTCTGGCGAAACTGCTGCTCGCCGCCGAGGACCGTGCTCCCGGCACGGTCCTCGACCGCGACTTCCTCGACCGGCATTGTGCCGGTTTCGAGCAGTGGGCCACCCATATCCGCGCCGTGGATCTGGACACCGTGTCGACTGCGACGGGTCTGAGCCGATCTCAGCTCGAGGACACTGCAGCAGCGTTGGTCGCCTCGAGAGCGACGATCATCTGCTGGGCGATGGGTTTGACCCAGCATCCCCACGCCGTGGCCACCATCGAAGACGCGGTAGCGCTGCTGCTGATGCGCGGGATGATCGGCACGCGTGGGGCGGGGGTGTGCCCGGTGCGGGGACACTCCAACGTTCAAGGTGATCGCACCATGGGCATATGGGAGAAAGCCCCCGAGTCGTTCCTGCAGGCCCTCGATACCGAGTTCGGTATTCGCTGTCCCCGCCAGCACGGTTACGACGCGGTCGACGCGATCCGCGCCATGCGCGACGGCAGGGCGTCGGTGTTCATGGCCATGGGCGGTAACTTTCTGTCTGCCACCCCCGACACCGAGGTGACCGCCGCCGCGCTGCGCAGTTGCGCGCTGACGGTGCAGGTCTCCACCAAACTCAATCGCAGTCATCTCGCGCACGGAGCGACCGGGATCATCCTGCCCACCCTGGGGCGGACCGACAAGGACATCCGCGGCGGACGCAAACAGTTGGTGTCGGTGGAGGATTCGATGTCGGTGGTGCACCTGTCGCGTGGAGGGCTCACGCCCGCCAGTTCGCATCTGCGTAGTGAGGTCGCCATCGTGTGCGAGCTCGCCCAGCGCCTGTTCGGTTCCGGCCATCGGGTGCCGTGGGCGCGGTTCGCCGACGACTACGACTGCATTCGCGATGCGATTTCGCGGGTGATCCCCGGATTCGAGGACTTCAACACCCGGGTACGGCGGCCGGACGGGTTCGTCCTGCCCCACCCGCCGCGGGACGAACGCCGCTTCACCACCGACACCGGCAAGGCGACCTTCTTCGTCAACGACCTGCACTGGCTTCCTGTCCCCGAGGGTCGGCTGATCCTGCAGACGTTGCGCAGCCACGATCAGTACAACACCACCGTCTACGGCCTCGACGACCGTTATCGCGGCATCAGGGCGGGCCGGCGGGTCCTGTTCATCCATCCCGACGACATCGAAGCGTCCGGATACGCTCCCGGCGACCGGGTGGATCTGGTGTCGGAGTGGACCCGTCCCGACGGCACCGTCGAGGAGCGCCGGGCCGAGGACTTCAGGCTCGTGCCCTATTCGACCCCGATGGGCAATGTTGCGGCCTACTATCCCGAAACGAACCCGCTCGTGCCTCTCGACCATGTGGCACTCAAGTCCAACACTCCTGCTTCGAAGGCGGTCACCGTCCGCCTTGTGCCTCGTCGGGCGCCCGGGAAGCGGCCGGACGGGCCGGGTATCGAGCTCGATCCGAAGTCTGCGTAGGAGAATCTCGATGCCTGTTCTATTCGCTCATGTGTTCATTGCTGTCGTCCAGCTGCTGCTGCGTTGTGTGGGCATGTCCTCGGCGTTATCTGCACCCCGGTCGGAACAGCGTGTGCTCGCCGGCCGGTGCGACAGTTTCGACGATGGGTGCGAATCATGGGGCGAGTGACCACCCGTGCCCACATCACCCGACTGCAGGGAACGCAGCGGGTGGTGCGTCCGGACACGGTCGTTGTCGAAGAACCCCTCGAACTGCGCGTCGATGGCACTGCGCTGGCGGTGACGATGCGCACTCCCGGTTCCGACATCGAACTTGCCCAGGGGTTCTTGCTCACTGAAGGGATCGTCACCGGCCGCGACGATATTGCTGCAATCCGTTACTGCAACAGCACGGGCGACGACGGGCGCAACACCTACAACGTCCTCGATATCGATCTCGCACCCGGAGTGGCTCTGCCCGAGACCGGCATCGAACGCAACTTCTACACCACCTCCTCATGCGGGGTGTGCGGCAAGGCCTCCCTCGATGCGATCCGCCAACGCTCCCGCCACTCACCGGCTCACGACCCGGTCGTGGTCGATCCGGAAGTGCTGTCGGTGATGCCCTCCGCGCTGCGGCAGGCGCAGGAGACCTTCGACCGCACCGGCGGATTGCATGCTGCCGGATTGTTCACCGCTGCAGGGGAACTCCTCGCACTGCGCGAGGATGTCGGACGCCACAATGCCGTCGACAAAATCATCGGCTGGGCGGTCGAGCACCGACGATTACCGCTGCGCCATACCGTGCTGCTGGTGAGCGGACGTGCCTCCTTCGAGCTGACCCAGAAAGCGGTCATGGCCGGCATTCCTATTCTGGCGGCCGTTTCCGCGCCGTCGTCGCTGGCCATCGACCTTGCTCATGACGCCGGTTTGACTCTTGTCGGGTTCCTGCGCGGGGACACCATGAACGTCTATACCCGCGCCGAACGGGTTGGTACGGGGAACGCAGGTCTCGACTCTGTGAGCACTTCCACCGGAGCTTCTAATGGATAGGACAGTGGGTATCGAGGTGCGCTACTTCGCTGCAGCGGCAGAGACCGCAGGGACGGAAAAGGAAACGGTGGCATTGCCGCCTACCACCGACCTCGGGACGTTGAAGACGGTGCTGATCGACCGACACGGCCCCGATATGGCTCGTGTGCTGTCGGTGGCGATGTTCTTGGTCGGGGATGAGCTCACCCGTGACCCCGCCCGTGCCGCGAGTCCTGTAGTCGACGTGCTACCACCGTTCGCCGGGCGGCTGAAGTGAGACCTCGATGTCGATACGTGTGATTGCTACAACGACGACGGACGAGCAGTCCGACACGTAGGTGAGCACATCGAACTCGTCGAGTTCGGCGAAGGCTGATAGGGCAGTGCCCGCGCCGGCCTGCAGCGTCGCCATCGGAGAGGACTCCTCGGATGAATATTCATCGCTTCGATGGGGTCTTTTCCGGATACACGCGGTGAGCGAGAGGTGGGCATGTTTGTGTGGTCAGGTGCGGGCAATGGTGCGGTGCGGTGAGGGTGAACCGCTCGAAGGCGCCATCGAGTTCGAGGTGGATTGCGTTGTCCGCGATCACGACACGGTGGGCGTCGAGACCGAGCAGTCGGGCGACGACGAAGGTTGCGCTCAAGGTTGCGACGTTTCTGGTGATCCCGAGTGGGAGGAGGGATCCGGTGTCGGTGAGGGCTTCGTGTTCGCCGGCTCTGAGGACGAGTCTGGCGTCGGGGTGCACTCCGTGGGCTGCCACGGACACGGCGATGTTGTCACGGTCGTCGGAGCCCACGGCGGCAAGGCATCGGGCCCGGTCGAGGCGGGCGCGTTCGAGGAGGGTTCTGTCGGTACCGTGCCCGACGATGGTGGGAATGTTCAGCGCTCGGGCCAGGCGCAGATTGCGGGCTCGATCGTCGCGTTCGATGGCGACGACGGGGATGCCGAGTTTGCGGAGTTCGAGGCACAACCGGAGACCGACCTGTCCCAATCCGACGACGATGACGTGGTTGCGGCGGGGGAGAACCCGTTGACCGATCAAGCTGATCAGGCTGGTTCCGAGCAGACGTTCGATTATCCCGGCGGTGAACATGGCGGTGAACACGATCGCCGCCAACATCGCCAGAGCCGCGAACACGTCATAGGTGTGGTCGCCGTGTGAGGCCGGTGCGGGACCGACGGTGGCGACGACCTGGACTGCTTCTTTGAGGGACTCGACCCAGTGGTGGCCTTTGCCGACAGTGAGCCATATCCAATCGATCAGGAGGATGGCGAGCAGTCCGATAAGGCCGGTGAGCAGCATGCGGGTGCCGGCGTCGTGGGATCGCAGTGTGCCTACGGAGTGGACGAATCGGCGGCGAATTCTGCTGGTGCGGCTGTGGGGTAGCGCCTGCCAGGTCGGTTGGTCACCGTGGGCCGATTGCCGGAGGACGCGTGTGGTGCCATCGGGCGCGGTGTGCGCGGCGTCGATCGTGGCAGCGATGCACGGGCCGGCCAGGGACGGTGTCGCGAGGTCTGCGGGGGAGGTGACCTGACAGTGGGGAATCAATCGGGTGAGTTGGTTGGCGATGGTGCGATCGAAGACGGTCACGACCATCGGTGTGTGGGGACTGATGTGGGCGATGGCGAGGGCATAACGGACGGCGACCGCGTCGTCGTGGGTGACGACGGCGACCCCGGCCGGGTCGTGCTGGGTGATCTGCAGAAGTTCCGGGTCGTCGGGTGCATCGAGGTGGAGAACATCGAAGTGGCGTTGGGTGAGCGACGCGCACACGAGCCGGGCAACATTCGACGCGCCGATGACAACGAAGGGGGACATCGGGCCGACGCCGGTCACCGCACCGGTGCAGGGAACGAGGTGTAGGCAGTGAAGATGCCGCCGGAGCCGATATCGGATGTTGGGTCGATCAGCTCCGGCAGCACCGCTTCGAGGCGTATCGGGGCAGCAGCGGTGACACTTGTCTCCGGAGTCGGGGTGGGTACCAGACGAATATTGTTGATCCGCAAGAGGTTACTGCCGAGTTCACGTCCGGCGGCGAGAGCGAAGGATTCGATTGCGCCGTCCATGGAGTCTCGCGCCGGTCCTCGATCGGTGTCGGTGATTCTGCGGAGCGTGTCCAGGCCGGTGACGGTGACGATCGATCCGATGCCGCCGGTGCGGTGGAGGGATACTGCAGCACGTCTGGTCGTGTGGAACAACAACGCCATGTGGTCGTAGGTGAACCGGCCCCAGTCGGCGGGGCGGATCTTGCTCAGCGAGTGGCATGCGGTTTCCGGGCCGGGTAGCCATGCGGTGTGCACGAGCGCGTCGATGCCGCCATGTCGTCGCTCGAGGTGGGTGAACATGTTGTCGACGTCGGATTCGAGGGTCAGATCGGCCGCGACCGGATGAGCGATCCCGTCGTCATCGGCGACTCGGCCGGCGAGGTGCTCGGCAGCATCGAGGGTGAAGCTGTGCGTGAACACGTGGTGTCCGGCTGCTGCCAACGTTCGGGCCACGTGGGCACCTTCGTTCTGTTCGACGCCGGTGACCAGGACACGCAGTGAGGTGGTGGGTAGAGCCAACGGGTGCAGCGACGGTTCGGCGATGCTCATCTGGACTCGTTTCGAGGGTGCCGGGGGCGCGGGGGGAGGAGTTCCGCGCCCCCGGGAATCGGGGTGGGATGGATGTCTGTCGAGGTCCACGGCCGTGGGATCCTGCGCGGACGAATCGGCGGCTTGCCGAAGGGGGCGGGGCGTCGGCGACCGGGGACCGGGGACCGGTGCGTGAGCGTGCTCAGTGAGAGGTCGGTGACAGCTGTTCCTGTCCGGAGGTTTCGTCGTTGTCGGACAGGTCCTGCCGGTAGGTCTCGCGCATGGCGATCACGCAGACGACGGAGACGGCGCACATTGCGACCATGAACAGCGCCACGGCGACGTACGAGCCGGTGCGATCGAGCAGGTAGGTGGCGACGATCGGTGCGGGAGCGCTCGAGGCGAGGGTACCGATCGTGTAGCCGAAGGAGATTCCGGTGTAGCGGATGCGGGTGTCGAAGGCTTCGGCGAAGAAGGCTGCGAGGGGACCGTAGGAGGTGGCGAAGGCGAGGCAGAACACCACGAACCCGATCATCGCCAGCACGAAGGATCCGGAGTTGACCAGCCAGAACCAGGGGAAGGTGAACAGCAGCATGGCGAGAACCCCGGCGAGGAAGACCGGCTTTCGACCGTAGGCGTCCGACAGCTTGCCGAACAACGGTAGTGCGACGAACGTGACCGCCATGGCGACGAGGACGAGTGTCAGCATCTGGTTTCGGGTGTAGCCGACCTGCGTGACGCCGTAGCTGAGGCCGAATACCGTAGTGCCGTAGAAGGTGACGCCGATGGCGAAGTAGGCGCCGCAGGTCAGGAGGACCTGCTTGGGGTAGTGGCGAAGGACCACCCCGATGGGCAGCTTCTCCAGCTGTGCGTTCTTCTTGACGCGGTCGAAGTTCGGGCTTTCGCCGACATGCAGTCGGACGAACAGGCCGATCGCGACGAATGCGCCGCCGATCAGGAAGGGAATGCGCCATCCCCAGGATTCGAACGCTTCGGGCGACAGTCCGGCCATCAACAGGAAGACCGTGTTACCGAGCATCAATCCTGCCGGCACGCCCATCTGCACCCAGCTGCCGTAGTAGCCGCGTTTGTCGGCGGGAGCGTGTTCGACGGCCATGAGGATCGCCCCGCCGATCTCACCACCGAGTGCGAGACCCTGCACGAAACGCAAGGTGACGAGGATGATCGGTGCGGCGACGCCGATGGTCTCGTAGCTCGGGAGTAGCCCGACTCCGAGAGTGGTCAAGCCCATGATGGTCAAGGTGATCACGAGCATGGACTTGCGTCCGATCCGGTCACCGAAGTGACCGAACACCACTCCGCCGAGCGGGCGCGCCACGAAGGCGGCGGAGAACGTGGCGAAGGCGAGCAGAGTGCCGATCAGAGAGTCGAACTCGGGGAAGAAGATCTTGTTGAAGACGAGTCCGGCTGCGGTGCCGTAGATGAAGAAGTCGTACCATTCGACCGTTGTGCCGACACCGCTGGCAAATCCTACTTTCGATGTTTGGGACATTTTTGGCATGTGGGGCCTCCGTTGCCGCGAGCGCGAGATAATTTCTGCGGCTCGAATATATGGGTGACCCAGAACACACAACATCTCCATGTGGAGAGGTGGAGTGCGCTCCGGAGAAAGCGAATTCGATTCAGAGCAAGCGAAGTTCATGCGCGCGTGCAATGGCTTCGACACGATTGCGCGCGTTCAGTTTCTGCATGGCACTCTGCAGATAGGTCTTCACGGTGTTGCGGGTGAGAGACAGTTCCTGAGCGATTTCGGGATTGCTGTGACCCATGGCCGCAAAACGCAGCACTTCGTACTCGCGCCGAGTCAGGCCGGCCCGGTACAGCGCCTCGGAGGTCACGACTTTTCGTGGCCCCGTCAACCTCGGGTCGACCACCCGAATTCCGCTGGACACGCGATGAATGGCCGTGGCGAAGTCCTGTCCGCTGATGTCCTTGACGAGGCAGCCGTCGGCGCCTGCTTCCATCAGCAGATCGATGGCACCGTGATCGGCGAACGCGGTGAACAGCAGTATCCGCGCGTGCGGCGCGGCTCGCCGAAGACGCGGAATGAGCTCCGGTGCAGGGATATCGGGGAGCCGAAGATCGAGAAGGATGACGTCGACGGGCAGGGTGCGGGCCAATTCGACCGCGGCCGCGCCGGTCAGTGCCCCTCCCACGACTTCGAGGTCGGTGTCCTCACGGGCGAGCAGTTCCACGCCGCCACGCACGATCGGATGATCGTCGACGACGAGGATGCGGATGGTCTTCGGTGGCGCGGTCATGTGCTCGATCCCTCCAGAGCGTCTACCCAGCCGCGAACGGTGGTGCCACTTTCGTCGTCACTGACGACCGACATGCCACCCCCGAGCCGCTCGAGGCGCCCTGCAGCCAATCCGAGCCCCAGCTGGCTTCCTCGCATCGGATCGTCGGTGCCGTCGACGCCCCGGCCGTCGTCGCTGATGACGACCGTCACCCTGCCCGACCGCACCGACAAGCTGACCACCACGGTGGACGCATCGGCGTGCTTTTCCACGTTGACCAGCGCCTCGCGAACAAGGCGTTGGAGGGCCTCGACGCGGCTGGCATCGAGGTCGGGAGATTCGGTCAGGGGCACGAAACGAGCCGGGATACCGGTCCGGAGCGTGAATGCCTGGCAGTCCTCCTCGATGCCGACCGGAAGATTTCGTTCGGGAGGCCGCGCGGTGAGGTCGGTCAGCGATCGGCGGATGGAAGCATTGACGGCGTGTACCTGTTCGGTGATCTCCTGCAGGCGATCGTGGATCGCCTGCGCGTCAGCGAGGGCGCGCAGGCTCTGCAGTTCGGCGCCGATCCGGAAAAGGACCGGGCTCACGGAATCGTGTAGGGATTCGGCGAGCCGTTTCCGTTCGGCCTCGAGGGCGAGTTCTGTCTGGGTGGCGGCCCTTTGGGCGCTGAGGAGAGTGACGGCGGCCGTTTCGGCGATCGATTGGATCTCTGCGATGACTCGATCACCGAAGGACGAATATTCGCGGGTGCCGACGTACATGGCGCCGAGAACATGACCTTCATAGGCCATGGGCACGGCGAGCATTCCTCGCAGTGACTCCTGTTCGACGAGCGCGTCGAAGTCGTGGGTGATTCCGGGGTCGGACAGATAGTCCCGTACCCAGACGGGTTGTTGGAGCATGATGCTCTTGCCGCCGAGCCCGATCCCTTCCGGCACCACCAGTCGGTGCAGAGCGTTGCTCTTCGTGCCCTGCCAACTGCGGTGAACCATCACCCCATCGACCTCGACGCGCCCGATGAGCGACATGTCGAAGTCGCCGATCTCCCGGATCCGCTGGCCGGCCGTGGTCATCGCCGACGCTTCGTCGGTCAGAACCAGCAGCTCGGCGCGCGAAAGTGCGAGATTGTCGAGGATCGACGGTTTGAGGTCCGAGTGGGTGAACTCGTGAGCTGCAGTAGGTGTATTTTCCGACACCGGCTTTCCTCGATCTTCTTTCCGGGGTCTCGGGTGACCTGTCATGGTGGCTCGGTCACAACTTCAGCGTATCGGACCGGTTGTTCAGGTTGATCAGGCACTCGAGCAGGAAGTAGTCGCCCCAGATCAGTTCGTTTCGGGTCGCGAAGTCGCGGCGCTTGTCGAAGCAACCGTCCATCAGGATCCCTGCCGGTCTGCTGTCGTGCGGTCCGGTGGGGGTGAGGTGATCGAGGAGTGCCTCGACGTGGGCGACGGCCCGGTCCCGGAAGTCGGTCCGCTCAGGGACGAGCCGGTCGAGCTTGAGCAGCGCGGCAGCGGCGATGGCCGTGGCGGAGGTGTCGATCGGAACGTCCGGACCGGTGCCGGCGTCGAAGTCCCAGGACACGACGGCGCCAGTCGGTGTGCGGTCGAGCCACCACTCGGCCAGGCGCACGGCGGTCGGCAGGAAGGACGGCGATGACCACTGTGCGGCCTGGGCGTATGCCACCATCGCCCACGCCTGTGCCCGGCCCCAGGTGCTGTCGGCGTTCATGCCCTTGTGGGTGTAGCGGTCCAGCAGTGCACCATTGGCTGTGTCGAATCGTGCCGACTGACAGACCGAGCCATCGGTGCGGATGCACAGTTCGATGTGCCGCTGCGCGTGGCGGATCGCGGCGTCGTGGAAGCGTGGGTCGCCGGTATGTGCCGAGGCCCACGAGAGCAGCGCGACGGTGCCCGGGACGGCGTCGATGTTCGCGGCGCCTTCTCCGACCGCTTCTGCTTCTTCTGCTTCTGCTCCGAGTGGGATGATGCCGGCGCGATCGTTGAAGCTGGTGAGCAGTCCGTGGGCACCTGCCAGAGCGGTCTGCGCCGCGTCGTCGCTTCCGGTGACGAGGTGGTTGACTGCCGCCCCGTACCAGAAGAGGAAGCCGCGGAAGGCGGTGTCGGAATTCTGCCGGGGCAGGATCTGCGCGGTGATGTCGTCGGCGAGGTGTGCCAGGCGCTTGTCACCCGAGGCGGCGAAGCCGAGTGCGGCCAGGCCACCCCAGAATCCTCCGGTCCAGTTTCCGTCGGCGGTGGTGGTCCATTCGCCGGATTCGATGTCGCCGTAGTGCGGGAAGGTGCCGTCGGTCTGCTTGGCGGTCGAGTCGATCCGCTCGAGCATCGCCTCGATCGCCGCGGTGTACCGGGAGTTGGTCACGACCGGCCTCCGGTGGTGAGGACCGACTTGAGCGTGCGCCCGTCCCGCATATCGGCCATGGCGTCGTCCGCCTCGGTGAGCGGGTATTCGGTGACCATCGACGCGAGATCGAAGTGGGCGGTCAGCCGGGGGAGGGATTCGACGTATTCGAGGTGGTTCTGCGGCGAGAACGCCCAGCTTCCCAGCACCTGCAACTGCTTCTTGGTGATGTAGTGGGGGTTGATCGGGGTGGTGCCGTGGTCGGTGTACTGCCCGACGACGAGGTACTTGCCGCCGCGGCGGGTGAGGTCGATGCCTTCGGCCACGGCGGTCGGGACTCCGGTGGCCTCGATGACGACGTCGGCGCCGCGCCCGTCCGGTGTGTGCGCGAGGATCCGTTCCAGGCGGGCCTCTTGATCGGTCTCGGTGAAGATGTCGATGTGGATGTCGCCGATGCCGGCGGCCTGCGCGACCTCGAGACGGTTGGCCGGCCCGCCGACGATGATCACTTTCGCCGCGCCGGCGAGTGTGGCGTACATGGCGCAGGCCAGACCGACCGGTCCGCTGCCCTGGACCACGACGACATCACCTGTCTGCGGCTTGGCGATATCGTTCACGGCGTGCACGGCCGTCGGGCCGGCGC
Source organism: Rhodococcus shunpengi (assembly GCF_048381395.1). Classification (NCBI taxonomy): domain Bacteria; kingdom Bacillati; phylum Actinomycetota; class Actinomycetes; order Mycobacteriales; family Nocardiaceae; genus Rhodococcus; species Rhodococcus shunpengi. The sequence goes on along the minus strand of NZ_JBLWIU010000015.1, from coordinate 155,692 downwards.
AGCCGAGTGCGATTACCTGCTGCGGGGTCACCGAGGACGGGATGCGGATGATCGTCGAGCCGGGCTGGAGGTAGATCTGTTCGGACCACCCACCCGACAGATGGGGCCAGTCGGCCGATGACTGGTTGATGCCGTACACCTTGCGGGTCTCGCACAGCGACGGTTCGTGCTGGTCCTGGCAGTAGTAGCAGTGCCCGCACGGGATGTTGGACGCCCATGAGATCGCGTCCCCGACGTGCAGTTGCTCGCCCCGGGCATCGGTGGTGACTCCCTCCCCGAGGGCGTGTACGCGACCGACCGCCTCGTGTCCGAGGATGAGCGGTACCGGAATGGGCAGGCGACCTTGCTGCAGGTGGATGTCGGTTCCACAGATTCCCGCGTGCGTGACGTCGACGACGACCGCGCCGGCGTCGGGGGTCACGCGCGGAAACGTCGTCGCGGTCATGGTCTGTCCGAAGCCTTCGAGCACCATCGCCGTGGCGGTGCCGGTGGTCGGGCTCGTCGGGTCCGTCTGCATCGTATTACTCATCGGATCACTCCCTTACTGCGCAAGGTCTGGACATCGGACTCGGAGATACCGAGCTCATGGAGGATTTCGTCGGCATGTTCACTGACCGCCGGCACCCCACGGCGCACCTGGGCGGGGGTGCGGGACAACGTGACAGGGTTGCCCATCAACCGGGTGGTGCGCACACCCTCGATCTCGACGTCGACGAGCGTGCCGTTGTGCCGCGTCTGGGGATGATCGAGCGCTTCTTGCAGGGTGAGCAGCGGTGCGCACAGCAGATCGACCCCGTCGAACAACTCTGCCGCCTCGGCGGTGCTCAACTGTGCGACCAGCGGACGCAGAACCGCGTTGGCGGCCTCTTTGTTCTCTGCCTGGAGCTGTGGTGTGGCGAACGTCGGCTGGACGGACAGATCGTCGATGCCGAGAGCTTTGCATGCCAGACCCAGAGCGTTCTCGCGGAACAGGCCGAGTACCAAGAGCAGACCGTCGGTCGTTTCGAAGATGCCGCTGTACCAGTCGCTGACCCAGTTGGTCTCACGCTGGTACGCCAGCAGTGTGGAGCTTTCGAGAGTCTGCAGGGCCAGTGCTGTATCGAAGAGGTTGACGCTGACCTTCTGGCCGCGGCCGGAGCGCTCGCGTTCGAACAGTGCTGCCAAGATTCCCTGGGCGAGGGCCATACCCGAGGCGTAGTCCACGGTCGGTACCGGATGTACGTATGCCGAGATCGACGGGTCGCCGCACGCGCGTGCCATTCCGCTCAGTGCCTGCGCGAGCATGTCCTGGCCTGCTTTGTGGGCGTACGGTCCGGTCTCGCCGAATCCGGTCGCAGTGCCGTAGACGAGCCGAGGATAGCGCTCGTGCAGATCGTCGTAGGTCAAGCCCAGTCGTTCGACTGCCGCGGTCCGGTAGCTGTGGATGAGAACATCCGCCTCCGCGAGGAGCTGATGGAGAATGTCCTGCCCCTCAGGGGTTTTCAGGTTCAGTGCGATGCTGCGCTTGTTGCGGTTGACCGCGGCGAAGTAGGCACTGGGGCGACCTTCGTCGAGTGACTCGCGATCGAGGCCTCGCAGCATGTCTCCGTTGACACCGCGCTCGACCTTGATCACTTCGGCGCCGAGGTCGCCGAGAACCTGCGCGGCCACGGGCGCCTGCATGATCTCGCCGAGGTCGAGGACCCGGATGCCGCTCAGCGCTTGTTGTTGCTGGGGGTGGTGCACGGTGCGCCTACTTTCCGTATACCGACTTGGCGATGATGAGTCGCTGGATCTGGTTGGTGCCCTCGTAGATCTGGGTGATCTTGGCGTCGCGCATCATCCGCTCGACCGGATAGTCACGGACATAGCCGTATCCGCCGTGCAGTTGGAGCGCATCGGTGGTCACCGACATGGCGGTGTCGCTGCACAGCAGCTTCGCCATGGCCGCCTTCGTCCGTCCCGCCGGTTCCCCGTCGTCGATGAGACGGGCTGCGTCGTACAGCAGCGTGCGGGCCGACTCGATCTTGACGGCCATATCGGCGACCATGCCGCGCAGAAGCTGGAAGCGGGAGATGGACTGGCCGAACTGCTCGCGGTCGGTCGTGTACGACACGGCGGCATCGAATGCGCCCTGTGCGATGCCGAGGGCCTGCGCGGCGATGAGTGCCCGGCTGACGTTCAGTTCCTCGGAGATGTACGCGAACCCCTGGTAGGGGTCGTTGACGACCCGGACGGCGGGCAGTCGGCACTCGTCGAAGTTCACGTCGGTCGTGGGGCTGCCGCGCATACCCATCTTCTTTTCGGGAGCGCCGAAACTGACGCCGGCGTCGTCCTTGTGCACCATGAAGATGCCGAGTGACTTCTCGCCGGTCTTCGCCAGCACGGCGTACCAGTCGGCCCACGGCGCATTGCTGATGAACCGCTTCTGACCGTTGAGGATCCAGTCGGACCCATCCTGGGTTGCGGTCGTTGCGATCGCCGACAGGTCCGAGCCCACGCGCGGCTCGGTCATGCACCATGCGGCGCCGGCGGCGCCCGATGCGACGTTCGGTACCACCAGTTGCTTGAGTTCGTCGGAGCCTTGGCGGAGCACGGTGGAGGTGCCGGCCCAGTTGACCAGCATGACCAGTGCCGTGCTTGCACAGGACGCTGCGACTTCTTCTACAGCGATGACCTGGGCGAGCAGGTCGGCTCCACTGCCGCCGAGGCTCTCGGGGTAGGCGAGTCCGGGCAGGTCGTTGCTGCGCAGGGCTGCCCAGGATTCCGCGGGGAATCGTTCCTTGTCGTCCACATCGGCGGCGTGCGGTGCGATCTTGGTCTGCGCGAGTTTGCGGACGCTCTCGCGGAATTCGCGATATTCGATACTCATGAATTACTCCTGGTCTGTGTGGGGAAGGTGATGATTCGGAAGTTCGACGGTCACAGTGGGGGCCAGCTCAGACCCGTCACGGACGAGGGGATACCGGCTGCGGCCGCCCGGTGGGCGAGGTCTTCGGCGACACCGGCACGGCGCAGCACGTCCTCGGTCTTGACGTGGGTGTCGGTGGCGCGCCGTGTCGGGCCGTCGGAGAACACCGGGACCACGGGGACCGAATGAAGTGTGAAGTCCGGGTCCCGGGCCACGATCTGATCGAAGGTGGCCAGTTCGTGCGGTTCGAGTACCGGTGTCACGCAGGCATCGACATCGGCGAACACTGTGGTCCACTCCGCCATCGTCTTCGTCTCGAATGCTGTGGTCAGTGACTTTTCGATGTGGTCCCAGGTGGACTCGTCGAAATGGTTCGGAACGGAACCGAGGTCGAGGGTGGTCCACAACCGTTCGAAGAAGGCGGTCTCGAGGGCCCCGACTGCGACGTAGCGATCGTCGGAGCAGCGGTAGCACCGATAGAACGGCATCGATCCGGTCAGTACGCCGTGTCCACGTCCGGGCAGCGTCGGCGTCTGCCAATCGACGAAGTTCATTCCCATCATCGACAGCACGCCGTCGACCATGGCGGCATCGATGTACCGGCCTTTGCCTGTACGCGTGCGGTCGTAGAGGGCGGACATGATGCCGAATGCCGACAGCAATCCGCCGCCTGCGAAGTCGGCGACCAGGTTCAGCGGCAGTGTCGGCGGGTGATCCGAGGGGCCGAAGGTCCCGAGGGCACCGGCGATGGCCAGGTAGTTGATGTCGTGCCCGGCGCGCTGCGCCATGGGCCCGTTCTGGCCGTAGCCCGTCACGCTGCAGTAGACGAGTCCGGGATTGAGGGCCGACAGTTCCGCGTAGCCGGCGCCCAGCTTGTCTGCCACCCCGGGGCGGAATCCTTCCATGAAGACGTCGGCTTCCGAAACGAGGGTGTGCAGGGCGTCGAGGCCGTCGGCGGTCTTGAGATCGAGCGAGATGAATTCCTTGCCTCGCGACAGCGCGGGCACAGGGAGCCCGGAACGACCACCACCGATTGCGATCACTTCTGCGCCGAGGTCCGCGAGCAGCATGCTCGCGTACGGTCCGGGCGCCAGACGTGTCATATCCAGTACCCGAACCCCCGCGAGTGGTCCTGTCGTTGCGGTCATCGTCGTCCTCCAAAGTCATGCGGTATCTCGTGTGATGCCCATCCTGGAGGCGGTGACTGCACTCACACCATCTCCATGTGGAGATGTCGCATCACATCGGTTCTCCCGCACACTGAGATCCACACACTCAGCACGGGACGCTCCGAATTCGACAGGACAGCAATGGAAACCACTGCGACAGACACTCTCCTCGACACCACCGCGCAGGATTACGAGGGGATTCTCGACGCCGCCGAGGCCGCCGCGGCGCCTCTTGCTCGTACGGATCTGCACGAGCGAGCGCACCTTCTGCGGTCGGTGGCCGATGCGCTCGACGCCACAGCGTCGGAACTGGTGCCGCTGGCGGCCGCCGACAGTTCACTGCCCGAGCCGCGCCTGCGCGGCGAAGTCACGCGGACGACGACGCAGCTGCGGATGTTCGCCGAGGTCGTCGAGGAGGGCTCCTGGCTGGAAGCGATCATCGACACGGCCGATCCGGATGCGCACCCTGCTCCGCGTCCCGATCTGCGTCGGATGCTCGTGCCCACCGGACCTGTCGCAGTGTTCGGTGCGAGCAACTTTCCGTTCGCATTCGGACTCGGCGGCGGAGACACCGCGTCGGCATTGGCTGCCGGCTGCCCCGTCGTGGCCAAAGCCCACCCCGCTCAGCCGCGATTGACCGCCGCTTATGCGCGGGCGATCTCCGAGGGACTGCGGGCGGGCGGCGCCCCGGACGGCACCTTCGGGGTTGTGCAGGGCGCCGAGATCGGACGTCAGCTCGTCCAGGATCGGCGTATCACCGCCGTCGGGTTCACCGGCTCGACATCGGGTGGCCGTGCGCTGGCCGATCTGGCAGCCGGCAGACCGGATCCCATCCCGTTCTACGGTGAGCTCGGCAGCACCAATCCGGTGTTCGTGACACCTGCGGCCGCCGAGGACCGGTCGGGCAAGATCGCCGGCGAGTTCCTCGAATCGTTGCTGCTCGGCGCGGGTCAGTTCTGCACCAAGCCGGGGCTGCTGTTCGTTCCCGAGCAGAGTTCGATCGAGTGGCTCGTTCGAACCGCGGTCGCCGAGGATTCGTTCCGTCTGCTGCACGCAGGGATCCGGCAGTCGTTTCTCGAGGTGTCCCAGCAGATCCTCGACCATCCCGAGGTCCGGCCGGTGGCAGTGCCCGAGCAAAGTGGTCTGGACGATCTGTCGGTGCGCCCGGTCATCGGCGTGACCGACGCTCGGGCACTGTGTCGAAACCCTCAGGACCTGCTCGAAGAATGCTTCGGTCCGTTCGGGCTGATCGTGACCTACACATCGATCGAGGAGTTGTACGCGGCGATGGCTGTCCTGCCGGGCACGTTGACAGCGACCGTCCACGGAACCGAGGACGATCCCGATGCTGCGGGACTGCTCGGTGCGCTTGCGCGCCGTGCGGGGCGCGTCATCTGGAATGGATGGCCCACCGGTGTGGCCGTGGGTTGGGCTCAGCACCACGGTGGTCCCTACCCGGCCACCAACTCGGTACACACCTCCGTCGGAGCGACCGCGATTCGGCGGTTCCTGCGTCCGGTCGCCTACCAGTCGGTGCCCGAAGCGAACCTGCCGTCCGCTCTCGTCGATGCGAACCCGTGGGGTATCCCCCGCCGGGTGAACGGCCGGCTGTCGTAGGGCCACCGGTGCTCGCGATGTCGCCTCGGTTCGGACTGGGTGCGCAGAGGACTACGTCTGTTGCGTGGCTCCGGACCGGGTTTGTATGTGGCGTTGTGTCACAAGACCTTCCGGACCGGCGCGGGTAGTTGCGCCCAGGTGTGCTGCACAACCAACGACACGGCGGTCTCCGGAGGGAGGCCGCCGTGTCGTTGGTTGTGGGTCTCAGGAGGTGATGGTGTCGGGAGTGACCGGTTCTGTGTCGGCGACGGTGGTCTTTCCGCCGTTCTCGTCGACGAAGTACAGGATCACTGCGCCGATCATCGGTCCGACGGCGAGGGCTGCGAACGCTGCCAGGAACGAGCCGGTGGCGGAGAAGACCGCGCCGATGGCGAGGGGGACGAGGGTGCTGGCGATCTGCCAGAAGGCGTTGGATGCGCCGGCGGCTGTGCCGGTGACCTCGCTCGAGACCAGGCGGGGGATCATTGCGACGATCAGGGGCAGGTATCCGTAACCGACCAGACCGAGGATGGGTGCTGCGATGAGGAGCGCAGGGACGTTGTCCAGCGTTCCGAAGAAGATCAGGATGACGGAGAACAGCGCGAGAATGACGATCGCGGGCTTTCGGGCGCTGCCTATCCGGTCGCCGAGTATTCCGGTGAGGGGTTTACTGACGACCGCCACGCCCGCGAAGATCGCCACGATGAACCCGGCGGTGGTGCCGGAAACGCCGTGTCCCTTGATGAGCAGGGCGTTGGACCAGGTGACGAATCCGTATGTGCCCCAGAACCCGCCGAATCCGGCGAGGGAGAGCAGCATGAGATCGCGGTTGGTGGTCAGGGTCTTCCAGGCGGAGGGGCGCTTGCCGTCGCCTGCGGTAGCGATCGTGTTGGTGACCGGTCCCGGCCGGATGATCACGTAACAGATGACCGCCGTGACGATCGAGATGGCACCGAAAAGGTGGTAGGAGGCGTGCCAGCTGTAGTGGTTGATCATCCACGGGACGGCGGTGTTGGCGATGACGGTGCCGAGCGAGGTCGCGGAGGTGAACAGTCCCATGACCTTGCCGAGTTCCTTGGGCTGGAACCAGCTTGCCAGGAGCTTGACGCCTGCGGCGTAATCCGCGCCGGCGAAGAAGCCGACGACTGCTTGCACGCCGATGCCGATGACCGCGGAGGTGGTCGATCCGAAGATCATCATGAACACGCCTGCGCCGGCGAGTGAGACGGTGACCACCTCGCGGCCACCGAACCGGTCGGAGAGCACCCCGGTGAGGGCGTTGGAGCAGACGTAGCCGATGTAGTACGCGGTGGCGAACACGCCGAGGCTGGCCAGTGGTACGCCGAGGTCCTCGCCGACGAACACCGATGCCGGGCCCCAGGTGGAGCGATCGACGGAGGTCATGGTGAAGGCGAGCCAGCAGAGCACGAGCACGACCCACCGATATCGGTTGCGTGCCTGTTGATCAGGTGATGTGGAAATCGTCTGCACGAGGGGTTTCCTGTCTGGTCTCGGCGCGATAAGGGGGTCTCGGGTTGGGTTGCTGCTACCCGGGTTCTCGGGGGAGAGGATCGCTGCCGTCGGTCGAATAGCGTTGGTGCAGTCGAGGTGTGGAAGGGACTGTGAACGTCACGAGGGGGTATGTCGCGGAAAGTTCAGGGTGGGTCACCTTCGACCGGTCGAGCGCTGCACCTGTTTTATCAAGGTGATCGCGTTCACACAATGTTTGCGTCCGTTTGTGGAGCAATTGCGCGCTATTCGGACGCATTTAGCTCGCTGGCCCGGTCTGCAGAGGCTCCCACCGGCCGGATCGTGTGATCGCCGCTCGATCCGTCGATCACGCGGCGCGCAGGGCGCTGTCCCGATGACGACCGCGATCACCGGACGGGGCCCTCACACGGCTGCGAGCTCCTCGCGGATCTGCTCGGCCGCAGTGCGCAGAGCGGTGAGGATCGATCCCCGCATGTGATCGAGTGATACCCGCGAGGACTGGGCGGAGACGTTGAGAGCAGCGACTGCGTAGCCTTCGGCGTCGCGAACGGGCACGGCGATCGACCGCACTCCCTCGGTGAGTTCCTCATCCGCCAGCGACCATCCCTCGTTGCGTGCGGCGAGAATCTTCTCGCGTAGTTCGTCGGTGTCGATCGTGGTGGCCGCGGTGTAACTGTGGGTGTCCACGCTAGCCAGATAGGCGTCGAGTTCGGCATCGGTGCGGTCGGCCAGGAGTACACGACCGGTGGCGACGGCGTAGGCCGGCAGACTCGTCCCGACCACGATTTCGACCGTGAGGACCCGGTCGGCCTGGACCCGGTCGACATAGAAGATCCTGTCGTGATGCAGCACGGTGAGCGAGGCCGTCTCCTGCGTCTGCTCGGCCAGGCGTTCGAGGTGGGGCCGGACGATCTCGGGAAGTCCGCTGCTCAGGACGTAGGCGTCGCCGATCTCGAGTATCGCGGGGCGGGCGGTGTAGGCGGTGCCGTCGTAGGACAGATAGCCCATGTACTCGAGTGTCAGCACGAAGCGCCGGGCCGCGGTGCGGGTGATACCGGCGAGGGTCGCGACTTCGGTGACCGACAGGGGGCGACGTTCTCGCCCGAACAGTTTGAGTACCTCGAGCCCCCGGCCGAGAGCTTGAACGTGATCGCGGTTCTGCTCCGGGGTCGTCGTGGTTGCTTCGTTCTCGCTCACAGGCTCAACCTATCTACTTCGTGTGATGCTGCCGATCGAGTGGGGGCGTGAGAAGTGCGGATCCCCCAGAGGCCGAGCGCGACGCATACTGCGTACAGCGCTGCCGCCGCAGACCAGCCGGTCGCGAATCCGCCGGTGTGATCGGTCAGCAGGCCCATCAGAGCGGGCCCGCCGGCGAATCCGAGATACATCCCGACTGCGATGGCGCTCGAGGCGCGGCCTACGGTGCTGGTCCGAACCACGCGGAGCGCACCGGCCATCAACACCACATTGGCTGCGAGGGCGGTCGCACCGTGCACGCCGACGCCGATCCACAGGAGGGCAAGCCATCCCCAGAGTTCGGCACCGAGCAGGGCGAGTGCGCCGAGCAGGGAGCCCGATGCGAGGACCAGTAGCAGGGTGAAGGGGCCGGTTCTTCCGGAAAGCGCGCGGCCCCAGCCGATTCGCGCGGTGACACCGATCAGGCCGGCGATCGCGGCGGTCAGCCCGGCCACGGTCAGGTTCAATCCCATTTCGTCGTGCGCGAACAACGGAAGATAGACGTTGGTGGCCTGAAGGGCGGCGCCGGAGAACAAGGCGTAGGCGGCGAACAGCCAGACGGCCGGAGGCAGGGTGCGGCGCTCGGTGCGGTCGGAGGAGGGTGCGGCACGCTCGGGGGCGCTCGCCGGCCGTTGGGAACGGTTCCGGGACGGTGCGCAACGCCAGGCCCAGAGGGCCGAGATGCCCGCGATGGCCGCGCCGACCCATAGTGGGCCTCGCCATCCCCAGGCAAGTGCCAGGGTGGGGCATCCGACTCCGGCGGCGAGTTGGCTGACCTGCACCCCGGACTGCTTCACTCCGATCCAGGGAGAGCGTTTGGCCGGTGGGGCATTATCGCTGATCACGCGGTTGGTGACGGGATTCGACAGGGCCTGTGCAGCCCCGGACAAGGCCATGGCTGCGAGTAGCCACAGGTAGTTCGTCGACAGCGCCGCGATGACGAACGAGAGTGCGGCGCCCGCGAAGATCGTGACGAGCAGTGCGCGAGCGGGGAAGCGGTCGCTGAATCGCCCGAAGGTCAGGGACAGGGCAGCCGCCGCCAGGAAGCTGAGCGTGGCGAGCATTCCGAACTGCGCCGCGGTGATGCCGAGCGAGTCGATGACCAGCGCGCTCGTCGCGCTCAGGCCGTAGGTCAGCAGTGGGCCGATCGCCATGGCTGCCGTCAGCAACGGCAGTAGTGCTCGGGAATTGCGGTTGTTCACTACAGGCACTCCATCGACAGTCCTATCGCTGCGCGACGGTGCGCACGATCTCAGCGCAAAGCGTCCGCATAGCGTTCAAGAAACCTATCTTCGGACGCAAGTGTCGCACGTCCTAGGGTGTGGCACCTACCTCGCCGCGTCCCCGACTCTCGTGGGCCATCGAAGCGTGGCGACATGTGACGGGAGGCCGCGGAGCACGCCGTGGGTGTTCGGCGACGGGTGGACGTGCGCGTCCTCGCGGCATGGGATGCGCTCAGACGTCGATTCCGGCGCGCAGTTCCAGGGAGATTCGACCGGCGGTTTCGAGGAGTGGGGGAAGGTACCGCGGAACCAGGGTGCGCGCGGATTCGTGCGTTTGGTACATCGACACGGTGAGTGCGCCGACGACGCGGCCGGTTCGGGAGCGCAGCGGCACGGCCAACGCTTGCACTCCGACATCGAGAACCTGGTCGGCGAAGGCCCAGCCCTGGCGGCGGATGATGTCCAATTCGCGCTCGAGTCGACTGCGCTCGTCGTGGGCGGGCGCCGGGTGCGGGTCCTGGGGAGCCGAGAAGTCGAGATGTCGGTTCAGTTCGGCTTCGGGAAGTGCGGCCAGCAGCACCCGTCCGGTCGCTGTCCGATGGGCGGGCAATCGGCTGCCCGCCTTCAAGGACACCGACATGCCGGACGCAACCTCCACTCTGCTGACGTACCGGATGTCCGGACCGTCGAGCACTGTGACGGACGCGGAGAGACCCAGGTTTCGCGCAAGTGCCTCGAGGTGTGGCTGGCACACGTCGGCGAGGGTGAACCTCGACAGGTTGGCATAGCCCAGCTCGAGTACCTGCGGTGTCAGGGTGAACTTGCGGCCGGAGACCTCGACGAATCCGAGTTCGACGAGGGTGTGCAGGAATCGGCGCGCCGCCGAGCGGGGGAGTCGGCACCGCTCTGCCACCTCGGTCAGTGTGAGGTGGCGATGCTCGCGGTCGAAGGCGGTCAGCACTGCGATGGCGCGTTCGAGTGATTGGACCGCGTCCTTCGGGCGGGCCGGCCGCACGGGGGTCGACGTCGGCATGGCGTCCACCGCGCTATTGGCTCGCGTCATCTGTTCCCTCTCCGGTGCCCTCACTGAGTGGGCTTCTTCGATCCCACGACCGCGAGTGTAGTGGAGTCCGATGTGCGCGCATATGCGCGTTCTTTTCGGACCTTCCACGGCGGCGTGCGCACCTTCGCCGGTGGTGATCCATCGCGTGTCCCGGCGACAGAAACAGCGAGTACCAGGGGTCTTAGGGCGAAAAGTAAGGCCGCCCATGGTTGACGGTGCGAAGCGACGTGTGCCACAGTGCTCCCACCGATCAATTTCCGCGCACGTGCGCGCTATTCGGACGCAATCAGTCGTTGAAGGTCGAAAGGACTGCCATGCTGACGCAAGACCAGAACACTCTGCTGGTTCAGACGGGCCCCGATACGCCCATGGGCCGGCTTTTCCGCCGGTACTGGATCCCGGCGTTGCTGGCGGAGGAGTTGCCGGAGCCGGACTGCGCCCCGGTCCGGGTCAAGCTGCTCGGCGAGCAACTGATCGCATTCCGCGACACCCAGGGCAGGCTCGGACTGCTCGACGAGTTCTGCAGTCACCGCACCGCCTCGCTGTACTTCGGCCGCAACGAGGACTGCGGCCTGCGCTGCGCATACCACGGCTGGAAGTACGACGTCGAGGGCAACTGCGTCGACATGCCGTCCGAACCGGAGGACTCGAAGTTCAAGTCCCGGATCAAGCAGAAGGCATACCCGTGTGTCGAGCGCGGCGGCGTGATCTGGACGTACATGGGTCCGCCCGAGCTCAAGCCCGAACTCCCCGAACTCGAATGGGCCATGCTCGGCGACGGCCACCGATTCGTCTCGAAGCGACTGCAGGAGACGAACTACCTGCAGGCAATGGAGGGCGGCATCGACTCGAGCCACGTCTCGTTCGCCCACCGATTCAACCTCGACGACGACCCGATGCACTCGGGGACCGAGGGCAACAAGTACCTCAAGGCCGACACCCGCCCCAAGTTCGAGGTCGCCGAGAGCGACGGCGGTCTGGTCATCGGTGCTCGCCGCAACGCCAACGACGACGAGTACTACTGGCGGATCACCCAGTGGATCATGCCCTGGTACACCATCATTCCCCCGTTCGGCACCCACAATCCGCTCGGCGGGCACGCCTGGGTGCCCATCGACGACGAGACGTGCTGGGCGTGGAGCATCAACTACCACCCCACCCGGGAGCTGCGCGAGGACGAACTCGCGTCGATGCGCAACGGAGACGGAATCCACGCCAAGTACATCCCCGGGACCTACCGGACGCTGGCGAACAAGGACAACGACTATCTGATGGACCGCGAGGCCCAGAAGCAGAAGAAGACGTTCTCCGGCATCGAGGGCATCGCCGCCCAGGACTTCTCCCTGCAGGAATCGATGGGAGCAATCTGCGATCGCACCAAGGAACGCCTCGGAACCTCCGACGCCGGCATCATCTTGGCCCGCCGCCGACTGCTCGCCGCCCTCGAGGAACTCGAAGCGGAAACCCTGCCCGGCCTGCAGCCCGAACACCAGCGTGTGCGGTCGACCTCGGTCCTGCTGCCGAAGGCAACGCCCTTCCAGGAAGGTGCAGAGGACGCACTCCGCATGGTCGAAGGCGAAGACTTCGTCTCCATCTGACCACTCCGGCAACAAGAAACAAGGAATCCGTCGTGACCAATAGAGCCGACATCGACACCGCATCGACACCCTCGTTAGCCGGCCCGCCGACGATGGTCCGCGCCGCGGTATCGATGCCCGACACAACAACGACCATCCGCCACCTCGACACCAGCGCAGCCGTCGGTGCCGTGGGCTGGCTCGAAGTCGAATCCTCCGCGGTGTGCGGAACCGATGTCGGTCTCTATCGGGCCGGACTGGACTCGCCCACAGTGCTCGGCCATCACGTCGTCGGGACCGTCGTCTCGGTGGATCGGACCCAGTCCGCCGCATGGGACGTGCGGCCCGGCGACAGGGTCGCGCTGGAGGAGTACCTGCCGTGTATGCAGCAGGACTGCCCGGCGTGCCGCATCGGTGATCACCGCATGTGCCCCCAGACGGATCTGTTCGTAGGAAAGCGGCGAGTAGGTCTGGTCCCGGCGAACGACGGGTCCGGTCTGCACGGCGGCAACGCCGAATACATGCAGCTCAGCGCAAACAGCCTCGTGTACCGCCTACCGGCGGATCTCGATGCGGACCTCGCGGCGTGGACACAGCCCTTCGCCAACGCGCTGGATTGGACGGTCGATGCCGGCGGCGCCGAGGAGGGGTCGACGGTCGTGATCATCGGCCCCGGTTACCACGGTATCTCCGCAGTAGCCGCAGCCCGGGCTGTCGGTGCCGCCCGCATCGTCGTGATCGGGGTACCGGAGTCGGCCGGGCGCCTCGAGATCGCCGAATCTCTCGGTGCGGTGCCGGTGATCAACGACAACGACGACCTTGCCGAACTGATCCTGCGAGCCACCGGCGGTGAGGGAGCCGATGTACTCCTCGACACCGTCGGACTCGGGGGACAGGCCGTGGCCGCCGCCGCCCGTGTGCTGCGCAAGCGGGGCCGGCTGGTCATCGGCGGATTGGGGTCGACCCCGGTCTGCGAACTCGATCTCAAATCTCTGGTGCGCGGCGCCAACACCATCGTCGGTGTCCGAGGCCGCTCTCCTGATGCAGTCACACGCAGCATCGAACTTCTCGCCGGCGGCCGATCCGGATTGGAGATCGTGCCCTCCGTCGACGTCGGCCTCGACGAGGTCGACGACATGTTGGGGCGGATGGCCACCGGACAGGGGTCGGTGAGCCCCCACGTCGTGATCCGTCCACAGTTGCGCCGCCCGAACACTCAGAAACGAGGAACGCTGTCATGAGCGAGACGACACCCCGCCGGCTGTCCTACGTAGCTCGAATACTGCTGGTGCCCCTGGGGAAGTCCGGTGACGACCTGGTCGAGCAGATGGCTCGGGCGGGGTTGACCGATGTCGACGTCGTCACCGCGCACTCGCCCGCCGAGGCGGCCGTACGCGACATCAACGCCGAGGCCACGGTGGTGCGTCGTATCGACGAATTGGTCACCGAATCGGACATGGTCATTCTCATCGGTTCGGTACTGCCCCAGGTCCCCATCGGCTTCGCCACCGCCATGGCCGAAGCAGCCCGCGAATCGGGCAACCTGCTCGCCGGTGTCCTGATCGACCAACAGGACTGGGACAGCCCACAAGGGGCCGAAGCGATGGCAGTACTGCGGATGGAACTCGACATGCTGGTGTCCCTCACCCAGGTCTCTCTCGCCACCGCCTTCGTCGACGTTCTCAAAGGGGGATACCGCACCCCGGGTGCTTACGCGCCAGTTCTCTCGACCTCAAGGATCTGACAATGACACAAGAGACCAGCCGCCTCGTGGTCCGGCAACAACGACTCGAATCCGACGGCGTGTTGTCGCTGACCCTCGAGCACCCGGAGGGGGCCGCCTTCGACGAATGGGAGCCCGGAGCACATATCGACCTCGTGCTGCCCTCCGGGACCGTTCGGCAGTACAGCCTGTGTGGTGACCCCGAGGACAAGACTGCCTACCGGATCGCCGTTCTCAAAGAAGAGCAAGGACGCGGTGGGTCGAAGGAAATCCACGACAGTGTCCGGGTGGGGGACCTCCTCGCGGTGCGGGGACCCCGCAACCACTTCGCCCTCGAGCCTGCACCCCACTACCTCCTGATCGCCGGAGGAATCGGAATCACTCCCATTCTTTCGATGGCACGGAAACTGTCACGGGAGAACGCCAGCTGGTCCGCACTCTACGGCGGCCGCAGCCGCGCCACGATGGCATTCGTGGAAGAGATTTGCGGACTCGGCGAAGTAGACGTCTGTCCTGCAGACGAATTCGGAAACCTCGACCTGGCAGCCGCCGTGGCCGACGTTCCGGCCGGCACCGCCGTGTACTGCTGTGGCCCCGAAGGTCTACTGCAGGCGGTCAAATCGGTGTGTGGTCCGGCGCTCGGTGACGAAGCAATTCATTTCGAGCGGTTCGGTGCCCCTGTCGTGGAGGTCGATTCTTCCGAGGCTGCCGACGCATCGGACGGGCAGTCGCCCACCGAATTCGAGGTCGAACTGCGCCGGACCGGGTGCACGTTGAAGGTGCCTGCAGACCGCACCCTGCTCGAAGTCGTTCTCGAAGCGAACCCGAACATCCTGTACTCCTGCGAGGACGGATTCTGCGGGTCCTGCGAAACCCGCGTGCTCGACGGAGTTCCCGAACATCACGATTCGATCCTCTCTCAGGCAGACCGAGACAAGGGCCAGACGATGATGATCTGTGTCGGACGTTCTCGCACACCCACGCTGGTCCTCGACGCTTGACGTAGCGGGATGCTGCGAGGAGTCGGGTGTCCGCCTTCCCACGTTTTCAGATCACGGGACGGACCACCCGCACTCGCACTATCCATTGCAGGGCCTGCGGTTGCTGCAACCGGGCATGCTCGTTGCCGAAGAACTTCTCGAACCATGCGTCGACGGTGCCGCATCGGCAGGGGCTATCGCGTCCCTCGATTCCGGTATCGGATCTAACTTCCTGGACGACGCGATCGGTGAGACTTCCAGCGCCTTTCTTCCGGCCGCGAACACACCTCGGCGGCCCTGACGAGCGCTCGTCCATTCTTCGGGCGGGGTGGAAGCTGCGGCGACCGGATGGTCGCTGCAGCGATGATCGATCGAATCGTTCCACCAGCCGATGTGCTGACCCCGCGGGCGCCGACTACCGCGTGCGGAGCGGAATCGTCGACCGTGCACTCGGATTCCGTACCAATCACCGCGGCGAGATCGGCTATCCCCGCGAGTGCCTCGTTGCCCTCGCAGGACTGTCAGGCCGGACGTCGATGACGTCCGGCCTGCCGGTCCTGGAGACCTGTCGCCAGCGCCGAAGCGCCGATAGTGCGACCAGCTGTCCGTGCACGTGGGCACTGTTGTTCGCGGGTAGAAGTTCTCATACTTGTCGACCTCGCACCCTTTGAGGGCCCTGCGAACCGCCCTCGCGCATGTCTTCTTGAGGTGTTCAGGACCGCATCAAGACCTGATTCCATGGATCGGTCGTCGCATCCTTGATGTCGGTGTTCTTCCGGAGGCACGCCTGCAGGGTGCAGTGATCGTTTCGCGCTCGGTTCGCGCACGGATGTCGCGCCCGGGTGCACCCTTCGAGGGATCTCACAGAAGCCGGCCGAGCCTTCCGGCGTACTCGTTCAGTACGGGCACGGCCGCTTTCTGGAGGTCGTGGAGGGTGGTTCTGGCAGTGGATGCACTGACACTCATGGCCGCCACGGTTTCACCGCGGGCGGTTCGGACCGGTACGGCTATCGACAGCATGCCGCGTTCGATTTCTTCGTCGGTGTAGGCCACGCCGCTCTCCCTCGCCGCCAGAATCCGGTCTCTGACGGCATCGATATCGGTCAGCGTCTGGGGTGTGCGTGTCTGGAGGTTGCACTGTCGGAGATAGTCGTCCAGTTGCGTATCGGTCAGTCCTGCCAGCAGTACTCGACCGGTTGCCGAGTTGTGGGCGGGCAGTTTGGCGCCGACCCGGACTCCGGTCGACACGATCCGGGTGGCCTCGGCGCGGGCGACGAACAGGGCCCACCCGTCTTCGAGAACAGCGAGCGATACCGATTCGTCCAACGCATCGCGAGCCTCGGTCAATTGCGGCTGGGCGAGTTGCGGGAGCGGCGCGGTGTCCAGATAGGCGCCGCTGAGACGGAGCATTCTCGGTGTCGGGCGGAAGTTTCCGTTGTCGTGGGTCAGGTAGCCGAGCTCGACGAGGGTGAGCAGGCAGCGCCGTGCCGCGGCGCGAGAGGTGTTGGTCCGCTGTGCGGCATCGGTGACGGTCAGTTGTGGGTGGCGGATGTCGAAGGCTTCGATGACCGCCAGACCCTTCGCCAATCCGGCCATTCCTTCGGGGGCGCGGGAAGAACTCTTGACACTTTCTTGGGCGTCCTGCTTAATTGTTCGAGAATTGCTCATCTGTTCGTTATACGAACAAGCGCGGGGTGTGTCAAGCCCAAGCGAGCGAGTTCTCTGATGTCCCGACTGGTTGTCCAGACTGAGGAGAAATAATGGAAAGCAGCGTTGTCGACACAGGCCGCGATACCCCGGTGGAGTGGACCGACGACCTCACCCGAGTGCCGTATCGGGTGTTCCAGGACCAGGATGTCTACGCCGCCGAGCAGACCAAGCTGTTCCAGGGGCCGTATTGGAGCTACCTGTGCCTCGAGGCAGAGGTAGCCGGCCCGGGAGACTACTGCTCGACCTTCGTCGGCGAGACGCCGGTGATCGTGGCACGCGATCGCGACGGGGAGCTCTACGGATTCGAGAACCGCTGTGCCCACCGAGGTGCCCTACTGGCACTGGACGACCGCGGGAACACGAAGGACTTCACCTGCGTCTACCACGCCTGGAGCTACAACCTGCAGGGCGATCTGACCGGCGTCGCCTTCAAAGACGGAATCAAAGGCAAAGGGGGAATGCCTGATTCGTTCTGCATGGAGGATCACGGCCCGCGCAAGATGCGCATCGCCGTCCTCCACGGCCTGGTCTTCGGAAGCTTTTCCGATGACGTGCCGGACATCGAAGAGTATCTCGGTGAAGAGATCACGAGCCGGATCGCCCGGGTCCTCAGTGGCCGTACGCCCGAGATCATCGGACGCTTCACGCAGGTGCTTCCCAACAACTGGAAGCTGTACGTAGAGAACGTCAAGGACTCCTACCACGCCAGCATCCTGCACCTGTTCTTCACCACCTTCGAACTCAACCGCCTGTCGCAGCGCGGCGGGATCATCGTCGACGAGAGCGGCGGCCACCACGTCAGTTACTCGGCGATCGACCGAGACGCCGAGAAGGACGTCGCCTACGCCGACCAGAACATCCGATCCGAAAGCGCCTACAAACTGGCCGATCCGTCGCTGCTCGAGGGGTTCAGCGAGGTCGGCGACGATACGACGCTGCAGATCCTCTCCGTCTTCCCGGGTTTCGTGCTGCAACAGATCCAGAACTCCGTGGCCGTGCGCCAGATCCTGCCGACCGGAGTCGAGCAAACCCGCTTGAACTGGACATATCTCGGGTTCGAAGAAGACACGCCCGAGCAGCGGGAGATCCGTCTCAAGCAGTCCAACCTGGTGGGCCCCGCAGGTTACATCTCGATGGAGGACGGCTGCGTCGGAGGTTTCGTGCAACGCGGAATCGCAGGTGCAGCAAGCGAGTCTGCAGTGCTCGAAATGGGAGGAAGTCTGGCCGAATCCAGCGAGAGCCGTGTCACCGAAGCATCGGTACGCGGCTTCTGGAAGGCATACCGGACCGCAATGAACCGACAGGAAGAGGCATGAGCATGAACGACTTCCAGCGAATCGGCCGTGTGCAGGCCGACTACTCCCGTTGCATCGACGAGGGTCCGCTCGAGCGTTGGCCGGACTTTTTCGTCGAGGACTGCATGTACCGGATCACCACCGCGCAGAACTACAGCGAGGGCCTGCCCGCAGGATTGGTATGGGCCAACACTCGCCGCATGCTCGTCGACCGCGTATCGGCACTGCGCGAAGCCAACATCTACGAGCGACACACCTACCGTCATATCCTGGGCCAGCCCCTGGTGCTGGAGGAGAACGGCGACGGTATCCATGCCGAAACCAGCTTCCTGGTGGTGCGGGTGATGCGTGACGGCCAATCCGACATCTTCACCAGCGGGCGATATGTCGACCGGTACGTGGAGGTCGACGGTCAGTTGAAGATTGCCGAACGGGTCGTGGTGTGCGACAGCACCAACATCGATACCTTGCTGGCGCTCCCACTATGAGTGGGTCCCCGCCGCGGGTCCTGCTCACGATCGGCGACCCGAACGGAATCGGCCCCGAAATCGCGGTGAAAGCCGTCGTGGCAGCACAGGAACATCCCGCATTCAATCCGGTCCTGGTGGGCGATCGGCATGTCATCGAATCGCTCGCCCACCAGGCCGGCATGACGGTCCGCGAGACGGTCGACGGCCACCGCGCACCCCTCGCCGGTGTGGTCGACATGCTCCCCGTCGACTCGTTGCCCCCCGGAGCGTTCGCCCCGGGCCGGGTGAGCGCAGAAGCCGGGACGGCGACCGTGGCGTACCTCGAACGCGCGGTGCGCTGCCTGCAGGGCGGTGGAGCCCGCGGCATCGTCGCGTGCCCGCACTCGGAAACCGCGATCAACGCCGCCGGTATCTCTTTCAACGGATATCCAGGCCTGCTGGCCGAACTCGTCGGCGCGCGACGGGACGAGGTTTTCCTGATGCTCGTCGGTGCCGGCCTGCGCATCGTGCACACCACCTTGCACGAATCATTGAAAGATGCGCTCGGGCGCCTCACACCGGAGCTGGTGTACAGGGCAGCGCACGCTGTGGTGCAGACTCTTCAGGACCAGGGCATCGCGTCCCCGCGTATCGGCGTGTTCGGTATCAATCCGCATGCCGGAGAAGGCGGCCTGTTCGGCGACGACGATCTGCGGGTGACAGCGCCTGCGGTCGAGCGGCTGCGCGCCGCAGGGATCGACGCCTGCGGACCGGTCGGAGCCGACCTCATGCTCGGCGATACCAGCTTCGACGCGTTCGTCGCCATGTACCACGACCAGGGCCATATTCCCGTCAAACTCCTCGCCGGACGCACCGCAGCCGCGATGACGATCGGCGCCGGCGTGCGGTTCTCCAGTGTCGGGCACGGCGCCGGGTTCGACATCGCCGGCAAGGGAACAGCCGATGCGGACGCCGTTGTCGCGGCGGTGCGGCTGGTCGGCGCCACCGCCGGCGCCTCATCACACGTAACCGCAGGAGTCACGTCATGACCTACCAGGTAACCGTCACGGGATCGGACATCAATTTTCCGTGCGAGCCCGACGAGAGTGTGCTCGACGCGGCGGAACGCGCGGGATACGCGATCCCGTACTCGTGCCGCAAAGGCGTGTGTTCGAGTTGTGAAGGTGCGCTCGATGCCGGCAGCCTCGCGGTGCGCGGCCGGGGAACGGCGCAAGGCCCCGAAAACGGAGTGCTGTTCTGTCAGGCGCAGCCCACCACGGACGTCGACATCACACCGAAGCGGATCACCGAACGAGACAAGGTGGTACGTAAGCAACTCACTGCGAAGGTCCACCGAATCACTCGCCCGACACCCGATGTCGCGGTCGTGCAGCTGCGTCTGCCCACCGGAGTGCGTGCGAAGTTCGCCGCGGGTCAGTACCTCAAGGTTTTTCTCGACGACGGGGACAGCCGGAACTATTCGATGGCGAATCCGCCGCACGAGAACGACGGAGTGCAACTGCACATTCGTCACGTGCAGGGTGGACGATTCTCCGAGGAGGTGCTTCGCACGCTCGAGAAGGGAAGCAAACTGAGAATCGAGCTGCCCTACGGCGAGTTCTCGTTGAACCCCGACTCGGACAGGCCCGTCATCTTCGTCGCCAGCGGCACCGGCTTCGCCCCGGTGAAGTCGATCGTCGAGGACCACCTCAAACGCGGGGGAGAGCGGTCGTTGCATCTCTACTGGGGTGCACGACGGCAAGAGGACATCTACCTGCCCGAGTTGCCCGAGAAGTGGGCCTCGGTTTCGGATCGGGTTTGCTTCACTCCGGTCCTGTCGCATCCCGCCGAGGACTGGACCGGTCGCACCGGTCTCGTTCATCGAGCCGTGCTCGAGGATTATGCAGACCTCAGCGGCCACGAGGTCTATGCATGCGGAAGTCCCGCAATGACCTCGGCGGCACGCGAGGATTTCGTCCACGAAGCCGGTTTGGCACCGGACAACTTCTACTGCGACGCCTTCGTACCGTCGGGCGATCTTGTTGTCACCGCGTGATCCGCTACCACCACCACATCCGGGAATCCCGGTACCAGACACTGTGAGGCACTCATGTCCATCGCACTATCGCGCGTGACACTGCCGGATTTCATCGATTCGCGGCCGGTGAGTCGATACCAGTACATCGTGATCGGCCTGTGTGGGTTGGTCATGTTCATCGACGGCTTCGACACCCAGAGCATCAGCTACATGGCGCCCCACATTGCCGAGGAGTGGGGTCTGTCGAAACAAGTGCTCGGGCCCATCTTCTCTGCCGCTCTCGCCGGTCTGATGGTCGGCTATCTGGCGCTCTCGCCGCTGTCCGAGCGGTTCGGTCACCGCCGGATGATTATCGCGAGCACAGTCCTCTTCGCGCTCGGCACGTTGGCCGCGGCCTGGTCGCAGAACGTCACCGAGCTGATGGCGTTGCGTTTCATCACCGGAATGGGACTCGGTGCTGCTGCGCCCAGTGCCATCGCGCTGACGGGCGAATACAGCCCCAAGCGTCTTCGAGCGACCTTCGTCCTGGCGATCTACTGCGGTTTCTCCCTCGGTTTCGTCGCGGCAGGGTTGGTCTCCGGTTGGCTGATCCCGATCTTCGGCTGGCGGTCGGTGCTGGTCGTCGGCGCAGTAGCACCGCTTTTGCTGCTCCCGGCATTGCTGCGCTTTCTGCCGGACTCGCTCACCTTGATGATCAACAAAGGTGCCGAACCCAAGCGGGTCAGGTCGATCCTGCGCAGGATCGATCCCGGTCTCGCCGCCGGCTCCGACTTCACCTACGAGGCAGAGAAGCAGCCTGACGAACAGCGCACTGCACTGAGGAACCTGTTCACCCGTGACCGGGTGTTGGGCACGCTGCTGCTGTGGTTGGTCTTCGTCATCAATCTCGGTGAGTTCTACGCACTGCAGAGCTGGCTACCGTCGATCATGACGAGCCTGGACTACGACATGGGTACGGTGGTCACCGCTACGACCCTGACGACTGTCGGCGGCATCGCTGCGGCGTTTGTCACCGGGCCGTGTATGGACCGACTCGGTGCGTATCTCACCCTCGGAACGGTGTACATCGTCGGATTCGCGTTCGTCGCATTGACCGGTCTTGCTTTGAGTGCGCCGTTGTGGGTCCTGCTGACTGCCAACTTCTTTGCGGGTGTGTGTATCAGCGGCGGACAGAAGAGCTTGATCGCCTTGTCTGCAGTGTTCTATCCGACATCGATGCGTTCGACCGGTGTCGGATGGGCATTGGGTGTGGGCCGCATCGGTGGAATCGTCGGGCCGATCGTGGTCGGAGCGGCTCTCGGGATGGGGTGGTCCGCCAGTGCAGTGTTCTATGCGATGTCGATTCCCATGCTCGTGGCCGGCGTGGCGGTACTGCTCCTGGGTCGATGGGTCCGGAGCGACAAACACCCCGACCGTGCGGTGGCGGAAAGTCAGTCACTGGCGCACAAGTAGTACGAGTCGGCGACATGCCGAGGAGTCGGAGCCGGGGCTGCTCCGCGAACGGATGTCCGCGTACCCGCTTGCGGGTCGGTCCGGGTAGCCGTCTCTGTCGGTGTTCGGTGAGCGCTGCCGTAATGCGTCTCCACGGCATGGGCCGTCCTTCGGTTCGCTTTTCGTCAGGTCGACGAACCGAAGGGCGGCCCGTGCCCAGGGTTGTTGATGGAGATCGCGAATCGCGGAAGCTCGCGAGTTCGTCGGGTGACAGCCGACGTCGCGCTGCACGGCAATGTGTGTGCGACTGCATGGAGTTTGCAGGGGTACCGAGCGGGTACGCGAAGACGGTGTCGGCGAACGAGCATCTGCAAGGATCGCGTTCCGGTGCCGGCGGTGAGCAGGTCTCGGTGTTGTTGATCGCCGATCCGGGCGAGCCGGCGGCACTGGCCGAACGCATTGCGGAGTACCTGCCGGAACGCCTGCGCAGCTCTGCTCGGGTCGAGCGCCGGTGGACGATGTGTGTGCGCAACGAACCGTATCTTCCCGACGAGCAAGCGGAGTTCGCGGAGGTCATCGACACGGTCGATCCGTCTTCCGAACACGAAGACATCGTCGTCTACCTCACCGATCTGCCGTGCCGCGATGACACCCTGCCTGTGGTGGCCGACGTCAGCGCCGACCACAAATTCGCGCTCGTCTCGGTCGCGGGAGTGGGTGGTTTCGACATCGAGCGTCGCGTTCGCACGGTCACCGAACTTGCGATCACCCACATACTCGGTGAGCCGGAACTCACGCCCGGGGCCGCGCGGCAGTTTCCGTCTACGCAGATCGAGGACGGCATCCGGTATTTTGCGCCTTCGGGACTGCGGCGACTGCGGTTGTTGTCGGGGATGGTGCGTGCCAACCGGCCGTGGCGGCTGGTGACCGGACTGTCGAAGGTTCTCGTGGGCGCGTTCGCCACGGGGGCGATCGCCTTGGCCACCAATACGATCTGGTTGTTCGCCGACACGATGGGACCGTGGCGTATGAGTGCGGTGACGGTCCTGTCGATCGTGGCGATGATTCTCTGGCTGATCCTCGACCATGAACTGTGGGAGCGTCCGAAATCGCCGGAGGAGCGTGACCGTTCGGTGCTGTACAACACCGCGACCGTGGTGACCTTGACCGTCGGTGTCGTCGTGCTGCACGTGGCTCTGTTTTGTCTGCTGTTGGCTACTGCGAGTTTGACTCTTCCCCGGAACTGTTGTCCCGTGTTCTCGGGCACGGGGTGAGCTTCTCCGACTATCTGACGCTCACCTGGTTGCTGACGTCCATTGCGACCATCGGTGGGGCGCTCGGGTCGGGGCTCGAGGACGACGCCGCCGTCCGAGAGGCGGCATACGGGGTCCGGCAACGGCAACGCATGGAGAAGATGAGCGAGGCGTCGAACGAGACGGGGTAGGTGTCCTCGGGGCATCCGGTGGCGGGAACATCAAAGACGGATCAATCGAGATGGTTGTGGTCAGGTTTCGCACCTTGACCGGGGTTCGGTGAGACGGGGCCGTCGTGACAAGAACGCAGTCTCGACGTCGTAGGTGAGAGCCGGCCTGTGGTGGGGTGATCGGTGACCGAGTTGTCGTGATTCGTCTGAACCAGCCAATGCTTTCGTCGGTTTTCGGGTGGTGTCCGTGCAATGGGGGCCTTGTCGGTGACCTGGTCGGCGCTCATTGTGGGCAACTGGGCAAAGAGATGATCTGTGCGTCAGGCTCCCGAAGTGTCTGGGCATTCGGGAGCAGGGCGCTCATGAGAAGGGGGCCGAAATCGGCAGTCGCGGACAAGGCGATGCGGTGCCGCGATGCCGACGTGTCCGGTGAGGCGTCCTCGTCGAAGGTCACGAGCGTGCGGCCACGATGCTCTCCGTCGGTTTCTACCGAAATCGTGCACGAGGGGGACTCGTTCAAGCTGACCGAACCGAGGGCAATCGCTGCGGCAAGGGGGTCGTGCAACAGGCATTTGGAGTGGTCGAACTCCGGGTGTCGGTCGAGATAGTAGGCGAGCATCGTTGCAGCGAGTTGGACTGCCGGATCGGTGGATGCGGTCTGCAGCAGGTCCACGTCGGCTCGGGAAAGACTGTGATTGTTCGTGATGTCGAGCGGTACCAGCGTGAGATTCCGCCAGGGGGCAGAGAACACTTGCGATGCGGCCACGGGGTCGGCGAAGATGTTGGCCTCGGCGTGGGGGGAGACATTGCCGGGAACGAGGTGAGCGCCGCCCATGATGGTGATGGCACCGGCAGTTTCTGGGAGGGTTTCGTCGATCGCCAGTGCGACCGCGATGTTCGTCAGTGGGCCGAGAGCGATGATGTGAAGGCGGGACCCGATCTCGTGAGCCGTTGCGACCAGCCGTTCTGCGGCGGCCATATGGTCCGTGGGCGTTTGGGACGGAGGTAAGTCCAGGCCGGCGAACCCGTTGGGTCCGTGGATCCATTGAGCACCTCCCCAAAATTCCCCGGTCATCGGTTCCTGTCTTCCTACTGCGACCGGGATATCGGGGCGGCCGGTCAGCGCGAGCCAGCGACGCGCGTTCTCTGCGGCCTGGTCCACAGCGACATTGCCGGCAACTGCTCCGATGCCACGCAGATCGGCGTGGCATTTGATGAGGTATATCAACGCCAGCGCATCATCGATTCCCGGATCACAATCGACGTAGAAGACGGGGTCCCCACTGATTGAATTCTCTCCCATAGAAACGATTCTATCTTGAAAGCTGTTGTCGTTCTCTGTGACACGGTGACCCTCGGTCCGGATCATCGAGGATGATGCCCTCCCAGAAGCGGTGTACGGGGTCCCGCGGCGGCAACGCATGGAAGAACAAGACGAGCCAGGTGTCGAAGGACGCGGGCTCGTTGCTCTCGGCGTATCCGGCGGCAGGAGCATCGAAAGGGAAGACCGGTGAGATAGCGGGGGTCAGGTCTCGCACGCTGAGCAATGAGTTCGGTAAGAAGGCACCAGTGATCAGAATGCTGATTCGAGGGGCCAGGAGAAGTCAGCCTGTCGTGCGGTGGGCACCTTCGGTGATGGAGTTGTGAGGCCGGGTGGACCATGCTCCGGGCACGGTGTGGAGCGAGGCCACAGCACGGGCTGTGTCGATGAAATCCTGCACGGGCTTGGACGCGACATCCGTGCGCCAGGCGATGGACAGCGCCGTGGGCGGGATATCGGTCACCGGCACGAAGGCCAGGCTCGGTCTGCTGTAGAAGCGTTGCGTCGAGGCTTGTGAGAATGCCACGCCGCGCTCGGCGAGGATCGCTTCGAAGCATTCGTCGACGGTGGCGACGTCTGCGCCGACCCGCACCGGTTCGCCTTGGCGCGATTCTGTGGCCAGCCAGTAGTTTCGCCAGTTCTCGGGGGCTTTGCGTGCGACGAAGAACTCGTTGGTGACCTGTTGGACGCTCACCTCGGGCAACTGGGCGAGCGGATGGTTCGCGGACACGACCATCACGCGGGGTTCGACGAACAGGGTTTCCATGCCCAGCCAGTCCTGCATCAACAGTGGGGGCCGGACGAAGGCGACATCGGAGGATCCGTCGGCCAACCCGACATACGGGTCGGAGAAGTCGTAGGAGTGCATCTGGACCTGGATGCCCGGATGCAGCGACTGGAACGTGCTGAGAATGTGCGGTGTGAGCTCTGCAGCTGCGTTGCCTTGGAAGCCGATGACCAACTTGCGGGTACTGACGCCGTGGGCGGCTTCGCGGGTGAGGTTGACTGCTCGTTCGGCGTTCGCCAGCAACCGGCGGCTTTCGTCGAGCAGGATCTGGCCGGCAGGGGTCAGTTCGACATGCCTGCTGCTGCGCAGCAGCAGCACTGCGCCGAGGTTCTGCTCGAGTTTGCGGATCTGCACGCTCAGTGAGGGCTGAGCGATGTGCAGACGGGCGGCTGCGCGCCCGAAGTGCAGCTCTTCGGCAACTGCCACGAAATAGGACAGAAGTCGCAGGTCGAGCTGGGGTTGCATGTTTCCGAAGATAGACAACACCACCCCGAGAGACCAGTAGTCATTGCCTATCGATCCGGGCCGGATAGGTATTGGACGCACCCGGCGGACACGAGGTGTGATGGCTGTCATGGCCGGCACGGCATCCGGGAGGCCAGCACTTTCCGGATTCGGGTCGGCATACCGGAGCGAGTGCTCGCACTCGGCCTCGCTGTCTCCCTCATCGAAGGAATCCCACATGACCGTCACTACGCGTGCCCTCGACACGGCCGACTGGGCTGCCTCGTTCACCGAGGCGAACAACACCGACCCCGAGATCCAGGCACACGGCAAGTACTTCACCTGCTCGTACCTGCTCGACATGACCGACCACACGTTCGTCATCCAGATGAGCCGCGGCAACGTGGTGGACATCGCGATCGACCCCGGTCCGCTGGATGTGCCGTACCAGTTCGCGCTGCGTGCCAGCGCGGACACCTGGCGTAACTTCGGCGTCCCGGTGCCCGCCCCGATGTACCACGGCATCTGGGCCGCGAGCTTCCAGCGCGACATGAAGCTCGAAGGCGACATCCTGGTGCTGATGCAGAACCTGCGGTGCATCACCCGCCAGATCGAACTCCTGCGCACCGTCGGCGTCCCGGTCTGATCCTCCCACCCCCTTTGAGCCGTAAGGAACACTGATGAGCAAGATTTCCCCGGTCACCGGCCACTACGTCGACGTCGACGTCGACGGACTGCTGTACAAGGTCTTCTACCTCGAGAACGGCACCGGCCAGCCGCTGGTGTGCCAGCACACCGCCGGCTGCCACAACCACCAGTGGCGCGGTCTGCTCGAAGACGAGGAGATCACCGCCAACTACCGTGTCATCGCCTACGACCTGCCGCGGCACGGCAAGTCGGATCCGCCGGAGAACACCGAATGGTGGACCGAGGAATACCAGCTTTCCGCGGACCACTTCGCCAATTTCATCGTGGCGCTGTGCGACGCGCTCGAACTCGAGAACCCGATCTTCATGGGCTCCTCGTTCGGCGGGAACATCGCCCTGCAGCTTGCGCTTCGGCACCCTGACCGCTTCGCCGGCGTCATCCCTGTCGAGGGTGCGGACTACTCGCCCGGCTTCTACCTCGACTGGTGGCAGCACCCCCACGCCAACGCGGCACAGGTCTGCGCGAGCGGCGTGTGGGACCTCATGGCCCCGCAGTCGCCCGAGGCGGACCGCTGGAAGACCTGGTTCTACTACAGCCAGGGTTCCGAGTCCTTCCGCGGTGACCTGCACTTCTACTCGGTCGATCACGACCTGCGCGGAAAGCTCGCGGACATCGACGGTGACCGGTGCCCGGTTGTGATGCTGACCGGTGACTACGACTACCTCACCACCCCCGAGGACAGCGCCCGCACTGCGGGGCAGATCCCGAACGCCGAGTTCATCGAAATGAAGGAGATCGGCCACTTCCCGATGAGCGAAAACCACACGGTCTTCCGTGGATACCTCATCCGGGCACTCGAAATCCTCCAGGACAAGGCACGCAAGTCCGTCACCACCAGCTAGTACCCACTCGCCCGCTCGGGTGTGGCCACCGAACGCGGGTGGCCACACCCGAGCGACCTGCATCGGCCTCGGCACCCCCTTCGGATGCCGACTGGCCGGGCGTGGCGATGAACCTTCACACACTCGGCAGGAGCTATGACCCACACTCTCCCCGCGGGCGTCCCCACCCAACTCTGGATCGGTGGAAAACTCGTCGATTCGTCTACCGGCACCACTTTCCCCGTAGAGGACCCCGCGACCGGTGCCGTGATTGCGCATGTTGCCGACGCCGCGCCCGAGGACGGACGCCGAGCTCTCGAACACGCCACTACCGTGCAAGGGGACTGGGCGCGGACCCCCTCGCGTCGACGTGGCGAAATACTGCGCACCGCATTCGAACTCATCCATCAACGGGCAGACGACCTCGCGCGCACCATCACTCTCGAGATGGGTAAACCGCTCCACGAGGCGTATGCGGAGATCGAATACGGCGCATCATTCCTGCACTGGTTTGCCGAGGAAGCGAACCGAATCAGCGGGCGAATCTCGCCGTCCCCGTCGGGAACCGGCACCATCGTCGTCACCAGAGAACCGGTCGGGCCGGTACTGGCCATCACCCCCTGGAACTTTCCGCTGGCCATGGCCACGCGCAAGATCGGTCCAGCACTGGCGGCCGGATGTTCGATCATCGTCAAACCAGCGGCCGAAACGCCTTTGACGATGCTGCTGGTCGGTCAGATTTTCGCCGATGCGGGTCTGCCCGAGGGTGTGCTGTCGATTCTGCCGACCTCCGATGCTGCAGCGCTGACCGCACCACTGATCGACAGTGCTGATCTGCGTAAGATCACGTTTACCGGATCCACCGGTGTCGGCAAGCTGCTGGTTCGTCAATCAGCGGATCGGCTCCTGCGGATGTCGATGGAACTCGGAGGCAATGCCCCCTTCCTCGTGTTCGATGACGCTGATGTCGATGCAGCGGTCGACGGCGCGATGGCTGCAAAATTCCGCAACGGCGGCCAAGCATGTACAGCAGCCAACCGATTCCACGTCGCATGTAGCGTCGCAGAAGAGTTCAGCGAGAAGTTCACCGCACGCATCGGTGCCTTGCGCACCGGACACGGTCTCGAAGCAGGAACCGATATCGGACCGCTGATCACCGCGAAGCAGTGCGCCACCGTCGATGCTCTGGTCGAAGACGCCGTCGCGAAGGGTGCACGTATCCGCATCGGCGGTGGCCGTCCTGACGGGCCGGGAACGTTCTATTCCCCGACCGTTCTCGACGGTGTGAGTCCCGACGCGCGTCTGCTGCGTGAGGAGATTTTCGGCCCGGTAGCCGCGATCACCACCTTCGATACGGAGGACGAAGCGATCGCGGCGGCGAACAACACCGAATACGGCCTCGCTGCGTACTTCTACACCCAGAATCTCGACCGAGCGTCCCGAGTCGCCAACGCACTCGAGACCGGCATGGTCGGAATCAACCGAGGCATCATCGCCGACGCGGCCGCACCCTTCGGAGGGGTGAAGGAGTCCGGCTTCGGCCGCGAAGGATCGGTCGAAGGTATCGACGAGTATCTCGCCACCAAGTACATCGCACACTGATCACCAGTGGCAGCATCCAGACCGGCGAATGCCCCTGCCCTCAACAAACACTCGTGCGCCGGGGGCTGGTGAAGGACCCGCCGAACGGTGGGTCCTTCACCAGAGAGGTGGTTACCGCACTCGTTTGTGTGGCACTACCTGCACATCACCCTTGCGAAGGGGATCGGCAGGTCGACGCGGAACGTCCCGACGAGTGTCGAGTTCAGCTGTGGCCTCCTGCCCCCGGTCACCGGGGTAGGGGACAGCATCATTGATCTCCGCGCTCCACGTGGCGATCGCTTCGTCGACCTCGGTGTCGGCACTCTGGCGAGCGAGCACCAATGCGACGAGCGGCGTGGCCAGTATGATCGTGCCGAAAATGTATGCCGGAAGCATCAAATCGAGGAGCGTCGCGCCCTCCGGCATGGTGGCCGTCGGGTCCAAGGACGCGTGAACTCCAGCCATGCCGGTGTAGTGCAATGCCGCCACTGCACAACCCATCACCAGCGCGCCGAGCAGACGGGTGGCTCGGATGAATGCCGTTCGTACCAACCACAACGCGGCGATGGATGCCCCGATCCCGATAGCCACCGAGGCGGCGACGAGTACCGGGTCGTGGGACAGTTCGCCGCGAATGCGGATAGCGGCCATGCCGCAGTAGTGCATCAGGCTCACCGCGACGCCCATCACGGCGCCGCCGATCAGTAACGCCGACCTGTCCAGGATCGGACGCCCGGCCAAGGCCCGTAGATCGACCAGCCACAGCCCGAACAGGGTCGCGCTGATAGCGATGACCGCCGAGAGGATCGTCAGCATCGGGTCGTAGCGGATGATGGTGCCGGGCACCGCGAAGCCCATCATGGCGATGAAGTGGGTCATCCAGATCCCGACACCGCCGATGGACAGGGCTGCCATCACCAACCAGCGCCAGCGCGTCGGACCGAGTGGGGTGGTAGCGGCTCGGCGAGCGCAGGACAGGCCGACGAAGGACCCGGCGATCGAGGTGCCGTAGGCGAGAAAGAGCACCCACAGTCCCAGATCGAAATGGTGCATTTCGTGTGACATCAGTGTTCCTTACCAAGGCACGCTCAAGCACCTGCGCCGGCGGTCGCGTGCCGAACCGTCCGGGCAGGACTGCGATCTCGGCCCCCCGAGCAGCGACAGCAGCGTACCTAACGCGACTTATGTTTCAAACCAGACCAACGCAACGGGGCGACCCGGACAGCCTCGCCTCCTCGGTCGCGGCGGTTCCTTCGCTGAATGGTTGCCGACTCGACGTGGTGCACCGTGAAGGGCTGTATGCCCGATCTCCCTCAGGCAGTCAAAGGTCGAGTTCGTCGGCTGCACGATGTATGGACGAGTCTGCGTCCATGTACGGATTAAGGCTGAGGCCGTAGCAAAAACGATTGGCCTCTCCTTCGGCGGACGCCGGCCGTGGCGGTGGCGGACGCCACGCTGTCCGTCGGTGTCGGATTCCCGCTCGTTTCCTTCCGTCATCGCGTTGAGTTCGATCGCGACCGGTGGCGCGGCCGGTCGCCTGACCGCCGACGGGGCAGTCGACGACTCCGGCCCCCTGCGCCGGAAGTGTCGTGCCCCGTCGGCTCTCCTCGTCAGCAGAAGATCGCCGGCGAGAAGATCAGGCGGTGCTCGTGCAGATTATTCGTTTTCTGCAAGATCATGCGTATTTTGAACAGGCCCGGTCGGTCTGGTGTCCATGTTTCGTCGAATGTCCCCTTCGTTCGGGTCGTCGGGAGGCTGTGATTCGTCCCGTCTTCGTGGCGGATCCCGGCCGCAAGGGATCAGTCGATGTCAATTCGAATTGCAGCTACCGGAACACGGTTCGGATTCTGTGGCATCCAACGGTCGCGGTTGGAAGGCCGGAATGTGTCGGATCGCCGACTGTGTGCTCATATCGGTGCGGCAGCGACCCGAATCGAGATCGCGATCGCGGCGGTGTCGAGCATGTGGCAAGATGGGCCCGGAACTGGACTGGTCGTAGGAATCATTGCACGACAGCATATTTCGTATGTACTACAGGACTCTGTGCCGAAGGTTGTCCACCGCGTCGTCGAAAACATCCCCGAGTCGTAGATCGGTTCTGCTGGGGTGCTGGCGATGCGAGAGGCGCCGGACTCGGTGATATCCATGCCAGCGAAGCCGGGAAGTGTCCGAAGATGGGACAGCCATGTGAGGCGCACATCATGATGATGGCTTTCACGTGACCTGCACTACAGAAAGGCTAGGACATGTCGCCTCACTCTTCCTCTGCGGTCGGACTTGCTGATACCGAGGTGTCACTCGAGTTGGATGCGTTGATCATCGGTGCGGGAGTCGCCGGTTTGTATCAGCTGCATCAGCTTCGCGAGCTGGGGTTGCGGGTGCGCGCCTTCGATACCGCCTCCGACGTCGGCGGCACCTGGTACTGGAATCGTTATCCGGGTGCTCGATTCGATTCGGAGGCCTACATCTACCAGTACCTGTTTTCCGATGAGCTGTACAAGAACTGGAGCTGGAGTCAGCGTTTCCCCGGCCAACCCGAAATCGAGCAGTGGTTGCATTATGTGACCGACAGTCTCGATCTGCGTCGCGACATCCAATTCTCGACGACGATCACCAGCGCGCATTACGTCGAGGAGTCGAAGCGATGGATCGTACGCACCGATCGCGGGGACACGATTGCCACCCAGTTCCTGATCACCTGCGCCGGCATGCTGTCGGCACCGATGTCGTCGGTGTTCGAGGGCCAGGAAAGCTTCGCCGGCCCGATCTTCCACACCTCTCGATGGCCGAAGGAAGGCGCCGATGTCGCGGGCAAGAGGGTCGCAGTGATCGGTGTCGGCGCCACCGGGATTCAGGTCATCCAGACCATCGCCGAGAAGGTCGAACATCTGAAGGTGTTCATCCGTACACCGCAGTACGCCCTGCCGATGAAGAATCCGTCCTACGACGACCGGGATGTTGCCGCGTACAAGGAGCGCTTCGAGGAACTTCGCGCGACGTTGCCGCATACGTTCAGTGGCTTCGAGTACGACTTCGAGCATGCATGGGTCGACCTGACTCCCGAGCAACGGCGGGAAAGGCTCGAAGAGATCTATGACAACGGTTCACTCAAGCTCTGGCTCGCTTCTTTCGCGGAGGTGTTCTCCGATGACGAGGTCAGTGAGCAGGTGTCCGAGTTCGTGCGAGAGAAGATGCGTGCGCGACTGAAGGATCCGAAGCTGTGTGAACTGTTGATTCCGACCGACTACGGCTTCGGTACACACCGGGTACCGCTGGAAACCAACTATCTCGAGGTCTACCACCGTCCGAATGTCGAAGCAGTGGGGGTGCGCAGCAATCCGATCAGCCGCATCGTCCCGGAAGGGATCCTGTTGGAGGACGGCACGCTGCACGAAGTCGACGTCATCATCCTGGCCACGGGATTCGATGCGGGATCCGGCGCGCTGACACGAATCGATATCCGTGGACGTGAGGATCGATCGCTCGCGAGCGACTGGGCGCGTGACATCCGCACGACGATGGGCCTGATGGTGCACGGCTATCCCAACATGCTGACCACCGGCGCCCCGCTCGCCCCCTCTGCAGCACTGTGCAACATGACCACCTGTCTGCAGCAACAGACGGAATGGATCACCGAGTGCATCCGGCACATGCGTGAGCACGGGTACACCGTCATCGAACCGACCGTCGAGGGTGAGGATGAATGGGTCGCCCACCACGACGAAACCGCGAATGCCACGCTGATCTCGAAGACCAATTCCTGGTACAACGGCGCGAACGTTCCCGGAAAACCTCGCCGCGTGCTGTCCTACACCGGTGGGGTCGGCACCTACCGAGAACTCACTCTTGCGGCCGCCGCGTCCGGCTACAAGGGATTCCAGCTGAGCTGACCTTCTCGGATATCCGACCCCTGCGGTCGACCACTGCTCGTCTCACGGCGGCGTAGGTGCATGTCCATTGGGTGAGCACGCGCTGCTACCGCTTTCTCATAGCTCAGGAGGACGATCTCGATGATCGACAACCCGTACTACACGCACGACTTCCACGGTGATTACGACCTGATCGGCATCGGAGCCCTCGACCTCGAGGAGGGTGGCTCGATCCCGGACTGCCGGCTCGCGGTGGCAACGTTCGGAACGCTGAACGAAGCCAAGGACAACGCAATCCTCATCCCCACCTGGTACTCGGGGACCCATCAGATCTGGCGTGACGCATACATCGGTCCTGACCATGCTCTCGACCCGAACAAGTATTTCATCGTCTGCGTGGATCAGATCGGCAACGGTCTGTCGACGTCTCCGCACAACGCCACCGGCGTCAACGCAGAGATCGCCATGTCGAAGTTCCCTCGTGTTCGGATCGGGGACAATGTCGTGGCCCAGGAGCGGCTGCTCCGGGAGCATTTCGGTATCGAACGCCTCGCGTTGGTGACGGGAGGCTCCATGGGAGCTCAGCAGACCTACGAATGGGCGGTGAGGTTCCCCGACAAGGTTCTGCGCGCCGCACCGATTGCCGGTACGGCACGCAACACTCCCGGTGATTTCCTGATCGCGGAGATCATGCGCGAAGCGATCCTGTCGGATCCGGGCTGGAACGGCGGCGAATACACCTCGCATACGCAGGTCGTCGACGGCCTCACCAGGCAGGCTCACATCTGGGGAGTGCTCGGATTCTCGACCGAGTTCTGGAAGCAAGAAGTATGGCGAGCAATGGAGTTCGATTCCCTGGACGCGTTCCTGACCGGATTCCTCGAGCCCTACTTCACGGCGATGGATCCCAACGCACTCCTCACTCAATCCTGGGCCTGGCAACGTGGTGACGTCTCCCGGCATACCGGGGGAGACCTGGCCGCTGCACTCGGACGGATCACCGCCAAGACCTTCGTGATTCCCATCGACGAAGACCAGTTGTTCCCGGTTCGCGACTGTGCTGCCGAGCAGGAACTGATCAAGGGCAGTGAACTGCGCGTGGTCGAAGATGTGCTCGGGCATCTGGGTCTGTTCGCTGTCGCTCCGACCTACATGCCGCAGATCGACCGCCACCTTGCGGATCTTCTCGCGATCGAGGTCTGAAGCGGTGCCGCCACGACAACGGTCCACGTGGGCGGGACGGTAGTGAGTGTGCCCGCCGGCGGTCGTGGCGGCAGAGAACACCGAGATTTTCGCGCGGTTGCCGGCGATGTCGACCTCTATGCGTAGGGCGGGGCAGGTGATGGAACGGGCTCGGCTTCCCCTGGGGGTGAAGCCGAGCCCGGTGATCCGGTCGCCGTCGACGACCTGACGTCAGTCTCCTGATGGTGGTGTGCACCCCGGATCCCGGCAGTCGGTGGTCCGGGGAGTAGGCGCGGTGCGGACCGCGAGTGCCGACCTCCGGCCGGCGGGGTGGTCGTACCCGCCCCCGTTACTGCCGTTGGAGACGGCAGGTTGATGTCCTATTCTGGGACATCCATCGAATGTGATGTGCGGCACATTGAGGGGGATGACAGTACTGCGACCTGCAAGGAAATGTGATGGACAGTGACAACCGCCGACGCCGTGTGACCACCACCCGGCACCTCCATGACCTCGCCGGTTCCCCCTCCGAGGACGTCTCGCCCCTCATCGCACAGTCATGGCGACGCTCACGTCAGGCGGGTGTCATCCCGGACGGCTCGCACCTTCCACAGCTGCAGTACGTCGAAGACCTCGACCTTCGCCGACGACTGGTGCAATGCGCCCTGCCGATCCTCGATCGGCTCCATGACGACCTGTCCGACATGTCCCTCAGTGTCGCGTTGAGTGACGAGCATGCGCGTGTGCTGGTCCGGCGGGACAATGATCCCGTCCTCGCCGCGAAGCTGGACAAGGTGTACTTCGCTCCCGGGTTCACCTACGCCGAAGAGCTCGTCGGTACCAATGGAGTGGGCACAGCCCTCGAGACCGGGATGGCCGTCTACGTCGACGGCGCTCAGCACTATCACGAATCGATCCAGTACTTCACCTGTGCCGGCGCGCCCATTCACAACCCCACCACCGGTCGTGTCGAAGGACTGATCGACATCACAGGCTTGACCCACACATCGAACCCGTTGATGCGCCAGCTCGCCCTTGGAGCGGCTCGTGATATCGAGTCGGCTCTTCGCGCCACGGGATCGATCAAGCAACAGCTCGTGCTCGGCGAGTTCCTCGTAGCCTGTCGGCGCCGGCAGACGGCGGTGTACTCACTCAGTTGCGGTGTTTTCATGTCGAACGAGATCGGCTCGCGCCTTCTCGACCCGATCGACGAGGCTTTTCTCCGCGAGGAAGCACAGTCGATGCTCGATCCGTCACGAGTTGCCCAGTTCGACCTGCGCCTTCCGTCCGGAGGTAGCATCACCGTCAAGCGCACCCTCGTCGAACATGGCGGCGACATCGCCGGCATCGTCCTCGAAGTCGAGGCGACATCGTGTCCCACGAAGACCGTGCAACCCCGGCGCACGGTTCCCGTGTTTCCGGGGGTGGCGGGGTCTTCGCTCCAATGGAACCGGTGTCGAGGGGAGTTGACGTCCCTCGCCGCGACAGATGCCAACGTGATCCTCAAAGGTGAACCCGGAAGCGGCAAACTCACTCTCGTTCGGGGCATGCACCTGTACAAGAATCCGCAGGCCCCGATTGTCGTCGTGGATTGCTCTGCTGGAAAGTCCGCTCACGAGGAATTGCGCACTGCGCTCGACTCCGCAGCGACCACGATCGTCCTTCGTCGCATCGACCGACTCGACGCGAGCACCGATGAGCTCTTTGCCGACCTCATATCCGCCGACCAGCACCGATACCCCGCTCGGTGGATCGTCGCGACCACATCCACTGATGGGGACGCACTTCAGAATTCTGCTCTCGCCGAGCATTTCATCGCCACCGTCGAGGTCCCCGCATTGCGTCATCACCCCGATGACATCCCGGACATCATCCGAATGCACCTTGCACCTCACCGCGAAACCGCTTTCAGCGACGACACGATGCGAACCCTGAAGAAGTACCATTGGCCCGGCAACGTCCGTGAACTGGTCGACACTCTCAATCACGTACTTCGCGCCAAGCCCGCGGGAACGATCGCAGTAGCTGATCTGCCTTCAGCGCTCAGCTCCGCGCCTCGCCGGACGATGACGGCAATGGAAAGAGTCGAGCGCGATGCCATAGTGGCTGCGTTACGGGACAGCGGTGGCAATCGCGTCGCCGCCGCGAAGTTACTGGGGATCGCGAGGTCGTCTCTCTACCGCAAGATCGACACGTTCGGCATCCACGTGTGATCGCGCAGAATGCGGTGATCCGAGAGTCGTCCTATGGCCTTGCGTCCGGTAGCGGTGACTGTCGGAAGGTGCAGTTGATTTCATGCCGGAGAGCAGGTTTCCGGCGCACCAGGTCTGATCGCAGGTGCTCGGGTAGTTCAGTCTGCCCGGGGAGGTGTGACTGAATGTGTAGTCCTGACCATTGAATTCACGCACGATCGCGTGGTGGTCGATCATGCCGGAGGCCGACCGCGGTGCCGGGGCACAGTTGAACACACACGATGTCGTTGTTGTATCTGTTTGTGGTGTCGAGCTGCCTACGCCCTGGGCAAGCGTGGCGGTGGCGCGCGCTTCCAGGGCAGGTGGGCTGCTCTCTCGCGATCGGTATGCAGCACAGCCCGACCGGACTCATGGCCGAGTATCAGGGTGCAGGATGGTTCGTCTCCGGGCGACCTCGGGAAACCGATCGCCCTCGCGGCAAGCCCGTGGGAGATGGTGTTCGCGCTCGACCTGTTGCACCCAGACCTCGAACGGCGTGGCAACACCACACCGCTGCGGGTGTTTCGACACCCGCAGCGGTGTGGTTTCCGTGCGTCGGGTGGGGGATTTCACCCGATCTCGTTGATGTCGTCGTGTGGCTGTTCGGCGAGCGCGCCGGTTACGCGAGCGGTCAACGGATCGAGGTCGATGTCCGGTGCCGCGGCTTGGGATGGAACCGGGTCAGGAAAGGGCTCGATAGACGGCGGTCTCCATGTCGAGGTAACCACCGAGTGAGCCGGGGTCGGCGAACGGGAAGATCTGCGTCGCCCAGTAGCCTCCGATCTTGTTGTGCCGGTCGATCCAGTAGTAGAGGTTGGCCAGGCCTGCCCAGGCGAGAGAGCCTGCGGGACGGCCCGTGGGTGCTTCGGTTTCGTTGGTCATGAACGTGTAGCACCAGCCCTTGCGCTGGCCAGGGAAGAACTCGGCGTCGTTCGACAGCGACCCGATGACACCCGGAAGCATCTTCACGGTCAGGTCGCCGAGGTCGTTCCTGGTCGCCCACTCGACGGTGTCGGGGCGGAGGATGACGGTGCCGTCGTCTGCCTTGCCGTCGTTGAGCCACATCCGGATGAAGGCGAGATAGTCACCGACGGTGGAGAACAGTCCGTGCCCACCCATGTCGACCTCGGGCGGGGTGGGGATGACGAAATCGGTGGCCTGGAGCCCGTCGTCGGTGCGCTGGTGCATGGTCGCCAGACGCGCACGCATGTCGTCGGACGGAGTGAAGGACGTCGATGTCATGCCGAGTGGGTCGAGGACTCGTGTCTTCAGCGCCTCGCCGAGGCGGGTGCCGACGATGCCTTCGATCACCTGGCCTGCCCAGTCGATATTCGAGCCGTACTCCCACTGGGTGCCGGGATCGAACAGCAGCGGTGTCTTGAGCGCGTCCTTGGTGGCGGTGACGATGCTGGGCTGACCGTGGTTCTCGGCGAGGCGGTTGTACGTCTCGTTGAAGAAGTCGTATCCGAAGCCGGCGGTGTGCAGCAGTAGTTGGCGGGTCGTGATGTCGGTCTTCGGTGCTCGCAGCAGCGGCTCACCGTTCGAGTCGAAGCCCTCGATGACCTGGAGTTCGCCGATCGCGGGCGCGTACTCCTCGGCCGGGGAATCCAGGTCGAGATCACCGGATTCCACGAGTTGCAGCGCCACGGTGCCGGTGAGGGCTTTGGTGGTCGAGAAGATGCTGAAGACGGTGTCATCGGTCATCGGTTGATCGTTGTCGACAGACCGCACCCCGGCGGACTCGATGAACAGGGTTTCCTGGTCGTTCGTCATGCCCGCTACTACTCCGGGCACGGCACCGCTGTTCACCGTGGTGTGGATGACTTCGCGGGCTGAGTCGACGACGCGCTGGGTATCGGACATGGGAGGTTGTTCCTCTCGTTCGGTCGACAGTGACGCTGCTCCAAGTTTCATGAACGTGTGATGGGTGTCTCAACCGACGCGGCGGCGCAGTTTCGCTCTGTTTCCCCGCCGAATGGCGGGTCCCTCGGTCGAGCGGTCGCCGTATTCTCGATCCGAGTCTTCGAGGAGGTGACGTGACGATGGCCCGAGCCGTGCCCCATCCACCATTCGATGCCGAACTCAAGGCGGGATTGGCTGTGGTAGGCGGTATGTTCCCTCCGACCATCACTGCGGACCTGATCGAGTTCATGCGTACGTCCTATGCGTCCCCTCCGATGGACGAGGAATTCGACCGCCGGCGGATCGCGGTGAACGACGTGACCTTCCCCGGGGGTGATGGCGCTGCCGTCAACGCTGCGGTGCTTCGTTCCCGGGACTTCAGCGGGCCCCGTCCTGCGGTGCTGTACGCGCACTCCGGAGGATTGATGTTCGGAGACATGTTCAGCGGCCTGGACCTGGTGCTGGACTGGGTGACCGAACTGGGGGCGGTTCTTGTCACGGTCGATTATCGTTTGGCCCCTGAGTATCCCGACCCCTACCCGCGTGAGGACATGTATGCCGCCCTGGAGTGGTTGGCTGCGCATGTCACCGATCTGGACGTGCGGGCGGACCGGATCCTGGTCGCCGGTGCCAGCTCCGGTGGCGGACTGGCAGCCGGTCTCGCGCTGGCTGCGCGGGACCGCGGTGGTCCCCGGTTGTGTGGGCAGGTGCTCGACTATCCGATGCTCGACGACCGGTGCATGACCGCTTCGATCGAGCAGTTCGACGGTATCGGTGTGTGGGACCGGATCAGCAACGAAACCGGCTGGACCGCCCTGCTGGGTGAGCAGCGGGGCACCGACCTTGTCTCGCCGTATGCAGCCCCGGCCCGCGCGCAGAATCTGCGCGGATTGCCGCCGGCCTTCATCGACGTCGGTGCGGCCGAGATCTTCCGGGACGAGGCGATCGACTATGCCAACAGGATCTGGCAAGCCGGTGGCGATGCCGAGTTGCACGTATGGTCCGGCGCCTTTCACGCGTGCGACATTTTCGCCCCGCACACCAGCGTGGGCCGGTCCATGATCCGGACCCGCAACACCTGGGTCGAGAAAATCCTTGCGGACTGAGGGCAGGAACGAACATGCAAGAGCTACTCGGACGGATCGCCCGCCTCGATCCCAGCGCCAGTTTGGGTCTGCGTGTCATCGCGTGCTTCGACGAGTTGATCGTCGGCAACGTCAACACCCGTGCCCTGCTGGCAACCGCTGCCGCGCTGGCCGGTTGTACTGCAGGGTTCCGGCAGAGCGTCCCGCCGCGGACTCTACGAGTCACTCCGAAAGGAGAAGCAGTGCAGGGCGAATCGCCGACAGATCCTTCGAATCTGCACGTGGCGTCGGAGGACGGCATCGACGTCTGGCTCGAACGCGACGGTGCTGCTGGGCCGAACGACGCACTCATCCTCGAGCGCTTGGCACTGGCCGTGCGGATCCGGAACGGGCGTGGAGCCCGGGAGATCGACAATCGCCGCCACCTCGGCATACTCACCGGTCGCGAGAGCACTCCCGACGAGCGGTTGACCGCGGCGAGCGCGCTCGGCTTGTCGGCAACGGGCATGTATCGCCTCGTGGTGGCCCCGCTGTTCGCGGTGTGGCGCAATCATCCCGCCGGTCCGGAGGACGTGATTGCCACCCCGTTCGGTCCGGTCCACGCCATCGTTGTGCCGGAGCGGTACCCGCCGTTCGGCGCTTCGCCGTGCGGTATCGGAACAGCCACGCCGCCGGACTCGTTGGATCGGTCGTTCCGGACCGCGATGGTCGCTCTGCGCCTGTGCCGAGCCCCGAAGGAACCCCAGGTTGTTGCCGACTCCTACGGGGGTCTGATCGAACTGCTTGCCGACGCCGATGAGCACGCTCCGCACAGCGACGCCGACCGTGTCGAGGCCATCGCACACTACGCCTGGGGGATGGAGACGATCGATGCCGTCGTCGCTGCGCAGTCCGTTCGGGAAGCGGCGCGACTGCTCAACATCCACCACAGCACGCTTCAGAGCAGGATCGATACCATCACTGCGACACTCGGTTTCAACCCGTTCGAGGGATTCGGGCGCAGCCGGCTCGGGGCAGCGTTCCTGCTGCATCGCTTGCGTACGTCGACGGTCCTCGACCTGCCGGCGGCTGCGGCACCCGGCAATGTCGCCGTGCTCGGTCCTGCTCGTCACGCGACGGTATGAGGCCGTCAACGCTTCACGATGTGGTCTCGGTCATCTCTGTGCCGGTTCGGCGCGTTGGCGTGTCGGTGATCGCCGGAAGTGGCACATCGTTGTGCGGGTGATGTCCCTGCGACGTCAGCTCCGGGCGGCGGAGCCGTCTTCATCCCAGTCGGGTAGGGCCGGCACTCGGGTGGCGAGGGCGGTATCGGCGACGATCAGCACGACTGCGATTGCGCGAGCCAGAGGCTGGATTACGAGGCTGGAAATCATCAGAAAACGGTCTTCCTTGGTCGTGGGTCGTCCGGTGGAGCCGGGGCGTCCCGTCGGGAGAACGGGTCTGCCGATCGTGGTCGGACCTGCCATCTACGTGCCGGAGTTGATCGTCCGGGCGGATCGGCTCGGACGACAGCAGCGGTAGTCGATTGTTCAACCATAATTATGCTACTCGGTTCCGAAAATCAAGTCGATCATGCCACGGAACCGAACGAGCAGCCGACATCGATGGTGCACCCTCCGATCGGATGTCCGAATCTCTTCTGCATGAGCGGTACCGTCCATGTTCGCAGGTGAACGTAAAGAGGATTCCGATAAGGGGGCGGGATTGGACGGTGAGAGCGATCGGCATACCGACTGTCCCGCAGGTAAATACCGGCGAACGGCACCGGCGGGACATGGCGAGCTCATCGACCGAACGGATGGCACACAGCCCCGCCCTGCGCCGCACGGTATGGAGGGCCCGGATGCCCTGCCCGTTGGAGGAGGGGGGACAGGCAGGGCATCCGGGACGGGGTCGGTTCACCGACCGGGATCCACGGTCCGCCGACAGGGGGTGACGGGTCGTGGTGGGTGTCGCAAGATCATGTTGTCGGTCGCTTCGCGCGTCGCCTATCTTTACGGTACCGGGTACCCAAAATCAAGTCTCGGGTCGGAAAAAGGGGGGAACGCGATGGCTACCGGCAGACGTGGACGTCCACAGGTGTCGTCTCGTGCGCAGGTCGAGGCCGCCGCGTTCGAGTTGTTTCTCGAACGGGGCTATGCGGAGACATCGATCATGGACATCGTTGCGGCCGCAGGGATCAGCAAGACCACCTTCTTCCGGTACTTCTCCAGCAAAGCGGCACTCGTGTGGTTTCCTTTCGAGGAAAGCACCCGCGATCTGCAGAGCGCCTTCGACACGGTCGGCGATGAGGTGCCGGTCATGGAAGCGATCCGGGCCGGGGTGATCGATACGGTAGCGGCCCGACTCGACGACGAGGGCGTCTGGACCGCCCAGATTCGGATCCTCGACGCCTCACCGGAACTCCAGGCCGAGGGTGCGCAACGGTGGTTGGTGTGGTCCGAGGTCGTCTCGACGTTCGTTGCGTCCCGTGTCGGTACGCGTCCGGCGGCGGTGGTGCCGGCTGCTGTCGGGGGTGCGGTGCAGTCCGTGGTGCTCGCCGTCCTGCGCGAGGGAGTGAGGTCTCCCGCATCCCCCAGTGAGGTGTTGACCATACTCGATAGGTCGTTGGCTTCGCTGGGGCACAGCCTGCAGAAGTGGATCGACGAACAACCTTGTAAG
The DNA here is from genome assembly GCF_048381395.1 of Rhodococcus shunpengi. Taxonomy (NCBI): domain Bacteria; kingdom Bacillati; phylum Actinomycetota; class Actinomycetes; order Mycobacteriales; family Nocardiaceae; genus Rhodococcus; species Rhodococcus shunpengi. Next base: position 113,806 of record NZ_JBLWIU010000015.1, on the reverse strand, counting down.
TAAGGCGCATCGGCCTCCTGCGCAGTGGCGGAACCTACGTGCGAGATGTGCCCGAGGGCCAGTGACGTGCGCACCGTCGATGTACCGGATCGATGCACCGCCGGTGGTGGTGGTTTGCCCGCGGACGGGACTCACCGTTTCCCGGCCCGTTGCCGTCCGGAATGCCGGCCGTCGATCGTGAGGCGCTGCATCGTGCCGAACCGCCGGCCCGGGCAGAGTTCGTCGCCGCTCGGCCCGATGGGGAACTGGTGAAGTATCTGGCCGGTGAAGCGCGTGGCGCCACTGGGTTCGGTATTCGCGACACTTCGAGCGATCGGAGTGGGTGCGCAGGTGCGAGTCGCACTTGTTCGGATGTCGAACTGCATCGCAGGCCGTGCCGGTGATGCACATCTCGAAAATTCCTCGCACACGATTTGTTCGTGCACGATCGATTCCAGTACGCTCGTCCTGTGACCACAGGTGACCTCGCTTCGATCGGGCTGGGGAACGACGACCTCTTGGCGTTGGACCGACAGGTCTGCTTCGCGCTTGCCGTTGCCAACCGGGCCGTCCTGGCTGTCTACCGGCCCATCCTCGAGCCGCTGGGGCTCACTCACCCGCAATACCTGGTGATGTTGGCGCTGTGGGGGAAAGCTCCGATGTCGGTCAAGGCGATCGGCGAAGCGTTGGCGCTGGACTCGCCCACGCTCTCACCTTTGTTGAAGCGCCTCGAAGCCTCGCAGCTGATCACTCGTTCGCGCAGTCGTGTAGACGAACGTCAACTGGTCGTCGATCTCACTGCCCGAGGTCGCGCCCTGCGGAACGAAGCCGAGAAAGTCCCGGTCGCCGTAGTCGAGAAGCTCGGTGTCTCGCCCGCGGAGCTCCAGGAGCTGCATCGGGCACTGACCCGTCTCAATGATGCTGCAGCACATGCAACAACCAGTTCGGATCGACGTCCGTCCCGAGATCCATCCGAGCCACCGGATACAACGAAGGGAACGCTGTGACGACCCCACTTCGCACACGACCTACCGTGATTCAGCGCCTGGCCTATGTGGTTGGCCGCCCCTTGCCTCCGCAGATGCAGGACTGGGTCCGTAACGACATCCTGGGGCCGGGTGGCGTGCGCCGATATCTTCTTCGGTGGAATGTGCCGGTCATCCCGCTGCTGCTGTTGTTCCTGCTGATCCCGGGACCGGTATGGATTCCCGTCTCGATGATGATGTTGCTGCTCTTGCCCTGGATGTACTTTTCTGTGGCGTTGATGAGCATCTGGCAACGTCATCGACTCCAGCAACACGGTCTCGATCCGGATCTGCTCAGTGCGAAGGCACAGGCGCGCGCCTCGCGTGAACGCGAGGATTACGAACGCCGGTTCGGTCGCGCAGCCTAGACAGTACGGGCAGCTCTGAACGCGGAGTCAGGGTTGCGGACCGGCGCCTATCTCACCCACGTTGGCGGATTGCCGGGCGGCAGGGCCCCTGCCCGGCTCTTGCGGCGGTGGTGGGATGCCCCGGCATCGAGGCACGACCGCACGGTCTACGGCCGATTTCGGTACCGCACACGGTGCACGAGGGGCGTCCTCGTGTAACCGGTGAGTGAGTGGTGCACATGGCGGCGACAGTCGTCGTTCGGCGTAGCGGTGCTGCGCAGACCGGGAAAGGAAGGTCAGCCCGCCGGCATCGCGGCAGGGCTATCAGGCAACGCGAGGGTCTGTCGCGGAGTTGCTCGGTGGCCGAGGAACACCGGCCGATTCGCGTGACCGAACAACAGGGGAAGCAGGTCGCGGGCAGCGACGGTTCCGTACCAGCCGCGGTGCGCGAACGATTCCCCGAATCGAGTGACTGCGTCGGGCCGCACGGTGGGTCCGACGACGAGGAGCGGGGTGGGGTCGGCGGTGTGCAGGACGCCGTCGGCCGAGGGAGTGGCGTGATCGCCGGTGATCGCGACAATGGCGCGCTCCGACAAGGACTCGAAGCGTTCGAACGCCGGGTCGAGCGCTTCGAGTACGTCCAGCTTGGCGCGTGGCTGTTTGGTGTGCCCGGCCTCGTCGGTGGCCTTGGTGTGGATGTGGACGAAGCGTGCACCCTCGTCGATCAAGTGCTCGGCCGCCTCGATACGTGTGGTCATATCCACACCGTGATCGGTGGCGGGAGGCAGGTGATGGTGCCGCATCCCGAGGAGCCCAGCGATGCCCCGATAGAGGCGGGTGCTGGTGACGGCAGCTCCTGCCACGCCGGCGTGGGTGAGGAAATCCGGCACGGGTCGCCGGCTGCCCGACCATTTGGTGGTCATGACGTCGAGAGCGGGGCGTCCGTCGGCGGCGCGTACTGCGTTGACCGGACTCGTGAGGAGATGACGCCGGGCGGTCAGCAGCAGTTCGTTGAGGCGTTCGGCCAGATCTGTCGCCTCCGGACCGGCCGATGTGACCTGCAACCAAGGGTGGAAGTCTTCGAAGAAGGGGTCCGAGTCGGTGACGTCGCCGCGGGTGTGGTGCGGGAGGACGAGCACCGCTTCCCCTCGACCGACCGGATGAAGCTGCGCGTCGGCCTTGTCGAACAGCGGTGCCAGTTCCTCGAATAATCGATCGGCGTCGGCAGCGTCGTCCTTACCTACGCGCCCGGTGATCCATACCTGTCCGTTCTGGACGCAGGACGTGCGTAGTGCGGCAAAAGTGGTCGCGGCGTCGAGCGGTAGGTCGATGCCCGCGCCGACTCCTTCGAGGACGGCACGTCCGGGAAACGGTATGTCGGAGTATCCGAACATGGCCCAATGGGCCAGTTCGGAGGCGGGGGCGCGTCCCCATCCGAACGGTATGTGCCACCCGCTGCTCCCGCGGGCGGTCAATCGGTCGAGGACGGGGGTGCGTGCCGCCTCAGCGGGGGTCCGGCCCGACAACTCCGGGACGGGTCGGTCCCCGAGCCCGTCGAGAGTGACCAGGATGACGGGCATCCGATCGTCGTCGAGGCGGGGCTGGGTTTCGCCGTAGCCGGGCATCCTCATGGCTGTTCCTCCAGCACGCTCGTGGCGATGAGCTCGCTGAGCAACGCCACGGTGGCTGCGGGCACGTGGTGTCGCCAGCTGTCGTCACCGGCCAGCATCGCCTGGCGGATGTCGGTCGCGTTCAGCTTGGTTACCGGGTCGCCGTCGACGACGGTTACCGCGTAGCCGGCCTGCGCGAGCCATCTGGCTTTGTCGTGTTCCCAGTCGCTGAAAACCCGCACGAAATGCCGTGCCGAGTGGGGTACATACTGCGGCCAGAGCTGCGGTTGGGTCAGGTCGAACGGCACGATGGTCACTCGTCCGGCCCGGACGTGGTCGGTCAGGGCAGCGTCGAGCAGGCGGGCCCGCTCGAAGTAGGTGAACGGATTGGCCGCCCGGGTGTGTCGGTGCGCCGAACTTGCTTCTTCGTGGTGTGCGCTCGGATCCGGGTTGGTGATCGCCACCACCAGGTGATCGCACTCGTTCAGGGCGATCTCGAACAGTTCCATGTGCTGATTGTGCACAGGCTGGAATCGGCCGGTGACACAACCGAATTCGGTCATCGTGTGCTCGTTTCAGCAGTGACGACGCCGGGACGGCCGTCGTCGACGAATTCACCGATCACGCAGGCATGGGCATCACCGCCGGCGCGCAGAGCGGCAACGACCGAGACGGCATCGTGGGGTGGAACGGCCAGAAGCAGCCCCCCGGAGGTTTGGGCGTCGGCCAATAGGAGCTGCTGCTCCTGCGGGAGCGAAGAAGGCTCGAACCACCCTTTCCGCAGTGCATTGACCAATGTCCTGCGGCTTCCGTCGGGAGCACAGCCGTCGGCGATCAGAGCCGTCACTCCGGGCAGAAGAGGAACTCGGTCGATGTCGATGCGAGCTCCGAGGCCGGCCGCGGCCGCCATCTCGTGCAGGTGGCCGATCAATCCGTAGCCGGTGATGTCGGTCGCTCCTTTCAGCCCGGCCTCACTGGCGATCCGGCTGGCCGAGTAGTTCAACCTGGTCATGCTCGCGACTGCAGCGGTACGTGAGTTCTGCGGGGCTTGACCACGTTTGATTGCGGTACTGATGATGCCGACCCCGATGGGTTTGGTCAGCACCAGTAGATCGCCGGGGCGAGCGCCACCTTTGGTGAGGATCTTGTCGCGCTCGACCTCACCGATCGCGACGAGGCCGTATTTGGGGATGGGGTCGGTGATGCTGTGGCCGCCGACGACCAGAGCGCCGGCGGCAGAGACAGCATCCGCGCCGCCGTGGAGAACCTTGTTCAACATGTCCGCGCCGAGGTCGGTGGGCCAGGCAAGGATGTTGAGGGCGATCAGGGGGCGGCCGCCCATCGCGTACACATCGGACAGGGCATTGGTGGCGGCGATCCGGCCCCAGTCGCGGGGGTCATCGACGAGGGGAGTGAGGAAGTCGGTGGTGACGATCCATGCCTTCGTGTCGTCGATGGCGTAGACGGCAGCGTCGTCAGGGGTGTCGAGTCCGATCAGCAATCCGGACTCGTCCGACTGGGGAACTCCGGCCTGTCGCATCATGGTGACTACGTCGTCGAGCATCGACTGTGGGAGTTTGCAGGCGCATCCTCCGCCATGGGAATACTCGGTCAGGCGGCGCATCGTGGTGGTCATGACACTGCTGCTTCGCGGAGTAGGCCACGGGCGATGGCGTTGAGCTGCACTTCGGAGGTGCCGGCGGGGATCCGCAGGTTGCGGGCCACTCGGAAGAGTTTTTCTTCCGGGGAGCCACGCAGCAAACCGTTGGCGCCGTGGACCTGGATTGCACTGTCGGCCAGGCGGTAGAACGCCTCGTCATTGATGATCTTGAGAAGGCTGATCAGGCGCGGCGCTTCCTTGTGCAGTGGGATCTCGAACGCGCCCCACTGGTCGAGTTCGGCTTGTGCGACCAGGGAGGTCGAGCGTGCTTGGTAGAACTCGAGAGCCATGCGGGCGATCAGGTGCTGGATCGATTGCAGATCACCGATGGGGCGGCCACCGGATTTGCGTTCCTGCGATCGGGAGATCGCTCGTGTGATGAGCCATTGGCCCCATCCGGAACACATGCCACCGCGGCACAATCGCCGCCAGTTGATCCAGGACATGGCCAGGGCGAAGCCGTCGCCCACCTCACGGACGATGTTCTCCGCAGGCACCCGCACATCACGGAATTCGAGTTCGCCGGTGAGTCCGTCGTCCATCATGGTCGGCAGGTCGGGGCCGCGCTCGAGACCGGGGGCGTCGGCATCGACGAGGAACATCGTCAGCGACCGGGTTCCGGCGCCGGGTTCGGTGACGGCGACGACCTGGTATACGTCGGCGAAATGGGAATTGGTGATCCATGCTTTGCGGCCGTTGATGATCCAGTCGCTGCCGTCTTGTTTCGCCCAGGTCTCCATACCCAGGACATCAGTGCCGACATTGGGTTCGGTGTTGGCGAACGCAGCAGTGATCTGACCTTTGATCAACGGCGTGAGATACCGCTCCCGCATCGCTTCCGACATGTGCTCGCTCGCGGGGTTCGGGCCCTCTGTCCATGCAAGGGCGGCCAAACCGAGCCCGAGACCGGAATGGCGGTAGACGAATTCCTCGACGTGGTGCATCTCCACGCGGTTGAATCCACCGCCTCCGAGTTCGGCACTGATGTGTGGGGCGTACAGGTTCAGGGCGCCGGCGCGCCGTTGCACCTCACGGCGAGCCTCCCACACGATCGGGTGCATTCGGCCTTCACTGTCGAGCTTCGGTTGTCCGGCAGTGCCGACGTTGTGCTTCGCGAGTTCCTCTTCGAGTGGACGGACGTCCTCGTCGAGGAACCGGCGAAAACGGTCGGTGTACTCCTGCACCCGAGCTGTAGGAGCGATCGACATGGAGTGTTCGGTCATCGTCTCTCGATTCTGTTTCAGGTCATAGCCTTTGGTGTGTAGCCACCATCTTCAGGTAGCTGTCGAGCATGGCTTCGGCGTCGTCGCGGACCGATTTCACGCGACCGGTTTTTGTCATCAGGAGCAATCCGAAGACCCAGGTGGCATGGACCACCGCGAGGTGGTGTGCAGTCTGCTCGGTTGCCAGTCCGTCGGTGATCAGACCATTCGCGATCAACGTCATCACTTGGTCGAACAGGGTGTTCAGTTCCTCGTCGAGCTTCTTGTTGAGGCCTGCAGGGCGGACTCCGCCGTACAGGTAGAAGCCGAGTTCGAAGTCGGCGGGATGGGTGTCGTAGAAGGACCACAAGCCGTGCAGTGCCGCGGCCGATGCCGGCCTGTCGGGTGAGGTTTCGACGGTGGTGGCCACTTCGGACTGCAGGGCGTGCAGGGAGTCTCGCAGCACTTCGGCGTAGAGCTCTTCCTTGGTGTCGAAGTAGGTGTAGATGGCTCCCGTTGTGTAGCCCGCGGCCTGGGCGATCTCGCGCATCGAGGCGGCGTCGATGCCGCGTTCGGCGAAGATGCGCTTCGCGGCATCGCGTATCAGTCCTTTCTTGAACTCCCGCACGGCACCGCGCCGTGACCCGGATTCGCGGACCGTGTTCTGAGCATTGATCGACATGTCATTTTCCATAACAGCGTTCAGTTTCCTTAACTGTAGTTCTCTTCTGTGAGGGGCGTCAACGGTTCCAGCTTGCCGGACCCACTGTCGGGGTTGTTCTGAGTGGTACCGGCATCAGGCCTGCGTCCCAGCCGTCGCCGATACCGAGCTACCGAGCGCGTGGATCCGGCGTCTGAACGAGACCCGGTGTACTCGGTCGGCCGAGGTGAGGACGGCCCCACAGTCGACAAGCTCGTGCACCGTCGACCACTCGCGCTCTGCGTCCACACGGATGCACCCACCATCGATGGTTCACATGATGCTCATGGCAACCTCAGCGATGCCCGACGGCATGCTGAACAGGCGATTTTCTCGCTGCCCGCCGCAGTAGCAGGACATGCTGCAGGCGCTGGTGACCGACGGCGTCATGGCACGGCCCGACGCTGCGGGCTGCACACTCCGATCCGGTCGTCGGAGATGCACCAGCGCCTGCTCGCGGCTTCCGGATCCGAGTCCACCTGCTCGGCGCCAAGCCCCGGTGTGTAGGCGGCTCGAACTTTCCCGTTGATGTGACCCTCAGCTGGGTGCACGGTGCGGTCCGGTCGGCAACGGGGTGGCTCGGCAGCCGTCTGTGCCGTCTCCTTCCGGGCGATCCTCGGTCGTTCTGTGTCGTCACTCTGTTCGACCTGAGGGAGGGAAGGGTGGTGTGGTCGAAGGGGTGGTCCGGTTCGGTCAGCTGGTGACCGAACCGGGTGATCGATTCCGGTAGGACTCCGACGTCGGTGACAGCCGGCACCACGTTCTGGCGGTGGACGAGATCGCCGTCGAGCCACCGACTACAGTGCGCTGCACTGCTGCTCGCAGCGCCTGTCCACCGAACGCCCGCAGCGACATCTGCGGATATATGCCGGCAGCTGTCAGCATCGGTACGCAGCGGAGACGACGCGAGGTCGGCTCCATAGCCGTTCGATACCACCGAGACCACGGTTGCGATCACAGCGGCGACGGTGGCCCCGGTCCCCGTGCTCGACGCACGTGCGATGTTCCCCCTCGGCTCGAGTACCGCGGCGACCGCGCGCTGACACCTGTCGGAACGGGTGCTACTCATCCGGTGGTCAGCACTTCACCGATCGGATCGACTTCACCGATGGAGGGCCGGCTCGGCGAATCGCAAGGCTCTTGACCCAGCCGGGGGACTGGTTGCGTCCCGGCACGCGAACACTCGGTGTGGCTGATGTACGGACAGGACGATGGACACCTAGCGTGCTCGTCCGGCGATCCGGTCACCGGCCGGGAGCGTTGCGGCGGCACACCGGGTCCCGATTCTCGGTCGGCAGGCGCGAATTCGACCGACCGGTCCAGGGGTCACGCTGGCCGTCGTCGCCGGTGGGTCCTGCCGAGCACTGGCATCGCGGCCCGGATGCATCTGGGCAGGTGCATACCGCTCGCGGACACCAGGCCGGAATGGTCCTGGAGGTCACCAGCGGTGCCCCCGGACAATCCCCGAGCGATCGAATTGCGGAAGGAAGCCAACCTGCCGGCTTCGGCTTCATCGGAAGTGACGGACCGAACGGTGTGCAAGCGAACAAGGGCAGGCCGGATACCGGGCTCTTTCTACGAAGCCTCCGTCGGTGGTGCTGATGCAGAAGCCGCCCACTCTCGGGCAGTGATGCCGTAGGCGTCTTTGAACGCGCGTGAAAACGTTGAGGGATCGAGGAACCCCCATTTTCTCGCCAACGCGCTGATCGTATATCGCCGACTCGTTGGGTCTGCCAGCTCAGTCTTGATGCGCTCGAGTCGGAGGGTACGGATGTGTTCGGCCACGCCCTGTCCCGTGGCCGAGAACAGTCGGTGGAGGGTCCGCACAGAGACGTTGTGCTCCGCCGCGATCTGTGAGGCACACAGGTTCGGGTCGGCCAGGTTCTGTCGGATATACGCAAGCACGCACTCGAGTAGGCCGTCGGAGGCGGCGGCTTGATCGGCAAGCTCGGTCCGTATCGCCGCTGACAAAAGATCGACAGCACTGTTGTGGAGTGAAGCTACCTCCGCCAAGTCTCCTGCATCGGTCGCATCGTTGATGCTTGTCATGAAGGATGAAACCACTCGTCCGATACCGCGATCGCCCCCGACATTCACCGCGGTCATCCTGCCGATGAAATCTTCGGTGAAGCCGAAAGAGTATCGCGGGAACTGGAATACGCTCATTCTCCAGTCTGTCGGGAACAGGATGTCGTAGGGATGGCGAGTGTCCCAGAAAACCAGTCCACCGCGACCGACTCGTGCAGTTCTGCCGTGCTGCTGCACGAGTGCATGGCCGGCGGACTGCACCCCAACCATGAGGTACTCACGCTCGTCCTGGCTGATCAAGCGACGAGTGCGGGTGATCTGCTGGGGCAGTGACGAGGACGTCGCGATACGTACCGTGCCCAAGTTGCCCGTCGAGACCGTACCGATGAAGGGTTGCTCGCTCGTGAGGGTGATGTTGAGCGGGACATAGCTGCGGCAGATGACATCGTGCCAGAGCGCGACGCGATCGGGTGCCGAGACCTGGTCAGAGGAGAAGAAAGTGTTCATCGACCTACCTGGTGCTAACCCCGTTCATTGTTCTTTTCAGGGTAGCCGTAATCGTGATGCCGGGCTCGGTCTCGATGTCGGCTCTCTGCGGTGCGGCGAGAAGGTCATCGCGACATAGGGTGGTGGGCGCCTTCAGCTCAGGGACTCTGGATGTCGATACAGGCCACGACGACCTCGATTACCCCATGTCGAGAAGGCGTGACCGGGGATACGTGGGGTGGACCTATCGGGGGTTACGGGCGGGCTGACTCGCTGCGATCGACGATGCGTTGTACTCGGTGATCCTCCGATTCCCCTGTCTCGCCCCTTCACGCACCCGTGGCGCTTCGGAGGCGCCACGGGTGCGCCCGAGTCAGAGGGTGGCTGTCGCCCGGTCCGTCTCGTCGGAATGTGTGGAGGGCAATGCGCGCTGTTCGTCCGCTCCGTTGAGCTCACGGACGCCGTCGAGTGCCCCGAACTGCGGCACGAACGTGTGCGTGGCATGGATGGTGGAAAGTGGGGTGTTGACGGGCGTGGTGCGGCGCTGATTGAAGTTCAGCGACAGCACATCCGGCCGTGAGTAGTGGCCCACGGGGTCAGCGGCCTGCTTCGCCAAGGTGATCGCAGACAGATCGATGTCGGCGTAGAGGATCCCCTCCTCATCTTCGGCGAGAGGAGTTGCGAGATCGCGGCCGTCGGGCCCGATGATGCGCGCGAAACCTCCGCCTCGGCCGATCAACTTTCGCTGTTCCTCGTTCTCGCAGAAGAACTCGTGGGCCTCCGGTGTGACCACCTGGGTGGTGCAGACCACGAAGGTTTGTCCCTCGAGTGCGTACATACGCGTGGCCGTGAGCTGGGCATCGACACCGAAGGCGGGGACCTCCGGCTGGTACAGCGACATGCCAGGCCAGCTCGCGACGTGCACCTGCTCGTGCATCGAGTACATTGCGTACTTGGTGAGCGTCTGGAAATGCTCCCAGCAGTTGAGCGCGCCAAGCCGTGCGAAAGGCATGTCGTACACGGAGATATCCGAGCCGTTTCCTTCTCCGTATACCGAACGCTCGACGTGGGTGGGCTTGAGCTTGCGGCGTCGGGCGACCAGTTGCCCCTCGGCGTCGATGATGAGCTGGGTCATGTACAAGCTGCCGCCATCCCGCTCGCTGATTCCCACCACTACGGCGATGTCGTGGTCGCGGGCGGCATCGCGCAACCGCTGTACGTGCGGGCTGTCCATCGTCAGGGAATTCTCGTGGTAGCGCACGGCGAACTTCGCCATTCCGGCGAGCGGGCTGTCGACCCAGATGTGGTACGGGTACCCCGGGATGAATACCTCGGGAAACGCAACGAGCTCGCACCCGTTCCGGGCTGCTTCCGCGATGATGGACACGGTCTTGTCGACCGTTTTGGCCGCGTCGAACCACACAGGCTGTGCCTGCACCGCAGCAACTTTGAATGTGTTTGTGTATTCGACCATGTCCGTACCTCCGTTGCTTGTGTTTGGCAGGACAGTACGAGGTGAAAAGGCGCGTGAATTGACGTGGAATGACACGGGTCCTGGCATTCTGCGCCACCCGTGTAGGGGAGTTCATCGAGCGGTTCGGCCGGGGGGTCCGAGGCGGCTCTTCGCCGTTTCGATTCGTCGAAGGACTGGCCGGGCACGTTGAAGGATGTTGAAGCGGTGGTGGTCGGTGTCCTTCTGCGGAACGGCGGATAGGTCGAGGTCTACGTCGGCTGTGCGTCCCCGTTTCTGGTTCGATCGTCGAGTAGCGGGGGGATCGATGGGTTTGTGGTAGTCGTTCGGCAGGAATGTGTCCACGCCGCAATTGCGTGCTCTCTGTGAGAGTAAGGGCGTGATTGCACTCCGCGAAGTCGGTGGTAGCATGCTGTTGATGCACCACATTACTTGTTGGACAGCGACTTCCGAGACGGTCAGGTCATGTGGTCGACTGTAGGCGATGTAGGTGCTTTGCAAAAGTAATAATTCGATTCGGGGTGGAAGTTCGGGTTCCGCTGCTCCCGCGTGTCTGAGGGTGTGGATGAGCCTTCGGCGCTGGGGTTCTCGGCCAACGGGATCTCGGTATCTAGCGGTGCGGCCTTGGGTGCACCCGTGAATTCTGATCGTGGCAATGCGTCCCTGCCCACGGTTCGAGGTGATCTCTGGTTTACCGCGGTAAACCGCAGTGGGGTTCATGGCGGTCCTCAGTAGCGCGATGGGTTGCCAAGTCGTGTGACTTGGTCACCGGTTCGCTGTCACAGTGACGAAAGTGATGCGCGGTTCAAGGTAGCGCGATCAGCGCTCGACCGTCAGGGCTTGCCCGCATCATCTCGTCAATCTGCATTCTTGAACCCCGGCACGCCACCGATCGGGCCGAGTTCGGCGCGGTATAGGGAACCCGTAAGTTTGCGGAGCCGTGTGGGACCGTTTCCGCATCGACAGTGTCAGGGAGATAGCAGGATTGAGATAGTTACCATGTATTCACTTGGTGCAGAATGTCTTTGAAGAGAAGGTGTTCGGTGGCGCTGGAGGTGGCGTCGACTCGGTCGGCGCTCTCACGTGAGGGTGAGAACGCAAGGCATCTGAGATGATTCGGCGAAAGCTTGTTCGGTAGACCTGTAAGGGTCTATCGTACGTGTTGCGCGTCTCGCGGAGATTACCGTGGTGCAGGCGCAATCATCATCTCCGTCAAGAGATGACGACGCGAGTCCGAAGTAGCCCCACCCTGGGGTGAAGCATACGGAGGTAACCTGTGGCTGTTCATGTCATGCTCAACCAAAAAGGTGGTGTCGGAAAATCGACGCTCACTATGAACCTTGCCGCTGTCAAAGCGGATGTCCTCACCGCCGTGACCGCCGGCGCCGATGACGATGTTCAGTCCCCGGTCGCCGCGATCTCGGTCGACCCGCAGGGCTCCGCAGTCTGGTGGGCTTCGCGGGTCGAGGAGTTGCCGTTTCTGATCGATCAGGTCCACGACAACCTCGACGTGCTCCGTAATCTCGACAAGTTGCCCGGCATCAAGCACGTTTATGTCGACACCCCGGGCTGGATCGACCTGTCCGGCGCCGACGACGGCACCGATGTGCTCGGCACCGGCAGTTCCGCCGACGCCCTGCGCGCCGTGCTCGAGGTCGCCGATCTGGTCATCGTTCCGATCGAACCCGAACCGCTGTGTTTCGATCCCACCGCGCGCACCATCAAGCAGGTCATCGAACCGCTCGGCAAGAAATTCATTGTTGTGGTGAACAATTGGGATCCCCGCGACGGCAAGGTCGACCTCGAGCAGACGCGCGAGTTCGTCCAGGCCAACGGCTGGCCGCTGGCGCGAACGGTGGTGCGGCACTACAAGGTCCACACCCGCGCCGCCGCCGAAGGCCGTGTCGTTACCGAGTACGAAGCCAACCGCGTCTCGTTGCAGGCACGGGAGGATTTCTACAAGCTCAGCCTCGAGCTCGCGGACGGTGGTCGCTGATGCCGCCCAAGGGTGGGCGCGCGAACTTCGCCTCCCTCGTCGGAGCAGTCGGCGACAATTCTCCGGTCGACCGCAAGCGCACCCCCGCACCCACGAAGACGAAGACGACGATCGAGCCGCTCGAAGGTCAACTGCTCGCCGATGTTCCGGTCGATCAGCTCATCGCCAACCCGCGCAACCCGCGTGACGAGCTCGGGGATCTGTCGGATCTGGCGACCATTACCGACCGGCAGCTGCAACCGGGCACCGTGGTCAGCCGCACGGCGTGGTTGAAACTGTGGCCCGAGGATGAAGACGATCTCGGTGCAGCGCAGTACATCGTCGTCAACGGCAACCGCCGGCTCGCTGCGGCCCAGAAGTACGGCCGCCCCGGCCTCGATGTGGTGCTGCGCGACAGCATCGCCGTCGACAAGGGCGAAATCCTGTGGGCGGCAACGAGTGAGAACATCGACCGCCGCGATTTCGACGTCCTCGAAGAAGCCAAGGCCGTGGAGTTGATGGTCTCCGAGTTCGGTAGTGCGGATGCGGCGGCGAAGAAGCTCGGCCGCTCCAAAGGCTGGGTGTCCCAGCGTCGTGCTCTGCTCAAACTCGCCCCCGAGTTGCAAGCAGCCCTGCGGGCAGGTGATCTCGCTGTGCGGCAAGCCCGTTCGCTGGCGCGGGTTCCGCTCGAGGACCAGGTCGCGGCGTGGGAAGCAGCCCAGAACCCTGAGCCGGCACCTGAAGCCGACGCAGAGACTGCCGAGCCTGAGGCGCCGCAGCCGAAAGAACCTGCGAGCAAGCTCGAGCCGGTGGACAAGGTGGCTCAGGCGCTCAAGCGTCTGGGGGCGGATCCGGATGTGCTGGCCGCGGCGGTGCGGAAGCACTTCACCGATGACGAGCGTCGCAAGCTCATCGATGCACTCGAGCTCCGGTAACGGCGATCCAAAGCCGATAGCGTTGCTTCACAGTGGTTTCCACTGCTCAGCCTTGCGTAGTGATGTACTTGGAATATGGGCCCGGCTTGGGAAGAGTGACTAGTGGGCCTGTAGTAGTGCATTGCTTGATAACCGCGGCGGTGCGGTTATGGTCGCGCTCAGTTGGACTTGTCGAAGACGACAGACCTTTTCTGGGGGTGCAGCTGCCGGTCACTTCATGTGGTTCGAGGATCGGGTGAAGGCTGTCGTGATTCCGAATCCTGCTATCCACTCAGGTATTTCGCGGTAGAAGCTTGAGGTGACCTGGTAGGGGCCGTTTGCGTGGAGCGCGGCGTAGGCGGCGATCCAGGTGCGCACCTCATGGGACGAGTGGCCGGCCTGCTCGACGAACCAGTCATTGGTCCACGTGTCTATTTGTTCAAGTTCGCCGGATGCCAGAATTTCGAGAAGATGCTGGTCCCAGTGGGGGTTCAACGGCTGAATGGTGGCGGTACCGGCAGCGAAATCTCGCCCGGCGGCGATGACGCGTCGTTCGCGGACTTCGCGTTCGGCGTCGCTCGGATTGCGGCCGTCGATCAACCGTTCGCGCACCTGCTCAGGCGAGGTGGTGAACTGCGGAATCGGTGGGTCGTGGGAGAGTCCTCCGGATCCGACGAACAGGACGCGTCTGCCCAGTTTGTTGGCTGCTCGTCCGACAGCTTCGCCGAGCAGCCGAACTCGGCTGATGGGGCCGAGGGGTTCGGCGACGGAGTTGATGAAGATCGGCACAGTCGGTACTGCGGTGATCGATCCGACGAGTAGTTGTAGTGCCTGGGCGAAACCGTGGTCGACGTGCATGCGTTCGGAGAACGCCGCGTCGATGCCGCTGTCGAGTACTTCGCGCGTAATAGTGTGAGCGGCGTCGCGGTCGACGTCGAGGGGGCCAGCTTCGGTGCCGTAGTCGCCGACGGACTGCGCAGCGGCTCCGATGCAGAACGGTGGCAACAGGTCGTAGAAGACCCCGTTGTAGTGGTCGGGGGCGAAGATGACGATCAGATCTGGGGCGAAATCGGCGATGAACCGGCGCGCGTGGTCGAAGGCGGCGTCGACGGCGTCGATGACTTCTTGATCGGGGTCGTTGCGTCCCATCAGGGGGGAGTGCGACATCGCGCACAGCGCCACAGGCATCGCGGAGTCTCCTTGCTGGTACTTCACGGCCTCTGCCCGGATGGTTCGAGCGAGAGCGGATGAGGTTCGTCGGATGGGTGGGTCCTGCCGGTGCCGCCAGGGGGTTCAGGGGAGGGCGGCACCGACTGCATCTGTCAACTGCGATCGAGGAGAAAATCCAGGTGCAGTTTGTTGAAGGTGTCGGGGTCTTCGTACTGGGGCCAGTGTCCGCAGTTCTCCATGACCGCCAGCTTGGCGCCGGGGATGTGGGAGGCGATGCGCTCTGCTTCGTCGACCGGACCGGAGGGATCTTTGGTGGTCCACAGAACCATCGTTGGCACGGTGATGCCGTGGAGGGTGGCATCGGTGATCATGTTCCGTTTGCGGGTTTCGAGGTCCTGCAAGGCCATGTTCATTTCGCATGCCTTGAGCCAGTCCGGTTGTTGGAAGATGGCCTGGCGGGTGCGGATGAGGTCGTCGGTGACCATGTTCGGGTCGGCCATGAGCCATTCGAGGCGTGCTTTGACGCGTTCCCAGCTCGGGTCTTTGGCGGCTTCCATCGACAGGGTGTAGAGCCGTTCCATAACCTGTGGGTTGGCCATGGTGCCGCCCATGGTGTTGAGCACGATCCTCTCGACTTTGTCCGGGTGGTCGTGAGCGAACTGGGCGGTGACCCATCCGCCCAGTGACTCGCCTGAGAAGGATGCCTTCTCGACGCCGATGGCATCCATGAGGTGCAGCACGTGGTCGATGTAGTGCTTGATCTCGAGCGGGTGATCGGGTTTGGCGGAGTAGCCATGGCCGATGAAGTCGATGGCCCAGACATTGAAATGCTCGGAGTGTGAACGCAGATTGCGGACATATGCTTCGGCGTGGCCGGTGATGCCGTGTAGGAAAATGAGTGTGGGCTTGGAGTCGTCCCCGGCGTGCAGATAGCGGGTGCGGTATGGGCCGGCCTGGATGAACCCCTGGCTGAATTCGACCTGGTTCAGATCGTCCCAGACGCTGGTGTACGGGCGGGTCATGCGTGTGCTCCCTCGATTGGTGTGATGCTGGCTGTGGAGGCTGGTGTTGCGTCGTCGGCGGTGACGTGCGGGACGACGATCGGTACGGCGTGGGTGCTGTACTGGGGCGTACCGCCGTTCCTGGCGCTTGGGGTCTCGTGCGGGGCGCGGTCGAGGACGATGGTGAGCGCGTTCTCGAGGTGGGTGAGTGCTTCGCTGTCGTCCCATACCGGAGCGCTGTACCGCCAGGCGACGTAGCCGTCGGGGCGCACGAGAAGAGCCCCGGCCTCATGGATTTCACGGATCTGCCGCCAGTACCCGTACGAGTCGTTGATGCCCGCTTCACCGATGACTATGGTGCGCAAGAACGGTAGGTCCAATGTGGCAGCGGCACGTTTCCATGCCTGGCCGCCGATGCCGGTGAGCAGGGTCATCTGTCCCTTGCCGGTGACGTCGAGGGTCGAGACCCGGGTACCGTCCGGGCCGACCAACCAGGCGTGTGGCAGCTTGGCGCCAGGACGAGTGGTGGCCTGCAGGTACAGTTCCCGGTCGCGTCCCCATACCTCCTCACCGGCTTCAAGGTCGGGGACCACCGCAGACGAGGCGTAACGCTGGTTGAGTTCGACGCCGTGGGCATTGAACTCGGTGTTCTTGACCTCGAGTGCCTCGTACAGGCGCTCGCGCAGGGCCGCGCCTTCGGGGGAGGGGGCTTTGAGCGTGATCAGGCCGGCGGTGACCGGGTCGTCGCTGGTGGGATCGAACCACTCGCGCAGACCGGCGTAGTCCTTGCGGGACTGGTTGGCGCGCGCGACGATCTGCCTGCCGACCGGGACCCGCTCGGGGGAGTAGGACTCGAGCAGTCCCGGTCCCGCGTATCCCTTGACGGCGTAGGCGATCTTCCAGGCAAGGTTGAATGCGTCCTGCATGGAGGTGTTCGAGCCCAGGCCGCTGCTCGGCGGATGCCGATGTACGGCGTCGCCGCCACAGAACACCCGGCCGGATTGATAATGCTCGGCCCACTGCTGATTGACGTACCAGAACGAGCGCGACACGATGTCGATGGTCAGCTCAGGGTCGCCGACAAGGGTACGGATCTGTTCGAGCACAACGTCATCGGATATGTCGGGTTCGCCCTGGGACATGTCGAAGCCCCATCCGGCGATCCACTGGCCCCAAGGTCTGATCGCCCGCAGCAGACCCATGCCGATCTCACCGAAACCGGCCTTGGAGTTGAAGATCCAATGCAGAATGCTTGGCCGGTGAGCGACGTACTTGCTCAGATCCGCGTTGAACAGGATGTAGGCGGTGCCGGCACGGGCGAGCTCGCCTTCGAAGGGCAGTCCGATCTGTTCGGCGATCTTCGAGCGGGCACCGTCGAAGCCGAGCAGGAAGCGCGCTCGCTGGGTGAACTCGGTGCCCGAGCGCACATCCCGGAATCTCACCGTGACACCGTCCTCGTCCTGGCTGTGATCGAGGTATTCGGTGTTGAAACTGATCAACGCACCGCGTTCGGCCGCGTTCTTGATCAGTACCGGTTCCATCAGGGGCTGAGGGATGTCGAGCATCGCGCACGGGCTGCCGGCGAGATAGTCGCCGTACCGGGCGCCGGTGCCCCATGTTTGCATCCGGACGATTTCTTCACCGGCCAGACTGGTGGTGAACAGGGTGTCGCCCATCTGGTCCCACGGGGTGGCGTATGTGCGGGCTTCGTCTTCGACGCCCAGGTCGCGGAGTACTTCGACGGCGCGTTGGTTGGTGATGTGCGCGCGGGGTGAGTTTGCGACCCAGGGGAACATCGAGACGGCGTGGACGCGTACACCGTAGGTGGCCAGGGCGAGAGCGGCTGTGCCGCCGGCGGGACCGAGTCCGACGATGATGACATCGGTGTCGTACGTGGAGTCGTGGTCGTTCATGGTGGTCACTTCACTTGTCCAAGGTCCGCAGGGACTGTGCGGCGTCGATGGTGGGCGGAGCCGAAAAGGATGCGGTGGCAGTTGCATTCGGTGTCGAGGTGCGCTGGTCGGCAACCAGTTGGCGTGTCGCGCCCTTGCGTCCCCAGCCGCCGGGCAGCAGGATCACCGAGACCACCGAGATGGCCGAGACGATCAGTAGGTAGAGCACGATCGAGTTGCTGGTGTTGGTGGAGGCGTACAGGGCGGTCGCAATGGTCGGGGCGAACGCCGAGCCCGCGACCTGGGAGATCGTGTAGCCGATCGAGACGCCGCTGTAGCGCACATCCGCATCGAAGATCATGGTGAACAGCGATCCGGTTACTCCGGCGGCGGGGGCCATGGAGATGCCGAAGACCAGTACCTGCGCGGTCATGAAAAGCCAGGGGTTTCCGGTGTCGATCAGTGCGAAGGCCGGGCCGATCGCCACCCCCATGGTGACGGCGCCGAGCAGGTACATGGTCTTGCGGCCGAAGGTGTCCGACAGGGCGCCGAAGACGGGATAGAGGAGGACGGCGACGAGGCCGGCGACGAACACGCCGGCCAGGGCGAAGGTGCGGCTGATTCCGGCGACGGTGGTGCCGTAGGAGACGAGATACGCCATGCAGATGTAGGCGAACACTCCCTGGGACAGGTAGGTGCCGGCAATGAGGAAGATTTCTTTCCAGTGCTTGCGGAATGCGACGGCGATCGGCATCCGCACTACAGCACTGTTGGCTTTAATCTCGGCGAAGTCGGGGCTTTCGGTCAGGGACAGGCGGATGAACAGGCCGATTACGATCAGGACCGCGCTGAACAGGAACGGTAGCCGCCAGCCCCAACTGAGGAACTGCTCGTCCGGGAGTTGAGAAGCGGCGAAGAACGCCAGGGTCGCAATGCTCGTCCCGGCGGGAGCACCCATCTGTGAGAAGGAGCCGAAGAATCCTTTCTTCGCGGTGGGGGCATGCTCGACGGCCATCAAGGTGGCGCCACCCCATTCACCGCCTACGGCGAAGCCTTGAACCAGGCGCAGCAAAGTGAGCAGGATCGGAGCGGCGATGCCGATCTGGGCGTAACCGGGTAGCAGTCCCATCAGTACTGTGGCGGCACCCATACCGACGAGAGAGATGACGAGCATCTGTTTGCGGCCGACCCGGTCACCGAAGTGGCCGAAGACGATGCCTCCGAGGGGTCGGGCGAGGAATCCGACGCCGAAAGTAGCGAAGGACAACAGGATTCCGATAGCAGGTGAAGCATCGGGGAAGAACAAGGTGGGGAAGACCAGTGCGGCCGCAGTGCCGTAGACGAAGAAGTCGTAGTACTCGACGGTGGTCCCTACGAAGCTGGCCAGGGCCACCCGCATCGGGGAGGTCTTCGTTGCGGAAGTCGGCGCGGTGGTCACGGTGTGGTTCCCCCGCTGCGAGTGTCGGAGCAGGCTGGCACTGCGAACAATGCTGGGTGCGAGGCGGTCGTCATGGCCGCGCCTTTCGTCTGAGATTCGTCGGGATGTCGAAGAGGGCCGCCGCAGAAAGGGGCCGAGCAACTGGAATGCTAGACGTCTAGTTGCGAAGCTACTCCAGCGCGAATGGTGACGCAAGTCTCTGTCGGAGGAAGCTGGATCGCTCTGTGGCGATCAATGTGATGCGGCGCTGCCTGAAGATACAGCGCCGCAGGCGGGGCGGAAGCCTGTAGGCCTGCCCGGTCGTGCAGAATCCGTTATAGGGAGCGGGCTCACCATCAGCGCGATGGCTGAGCACTCGATTCGTCGCGAATGACCGCGATCGTGCCGACGATATGGCGCTCCATCGCCTCACGCGCCGCAGCGGCATCGCGATTTCGGATCGCCTCGGCGATCTCGTGATGGTCGTGCTGGCGGTCGGGTAACGCACTCGCGAGCGGGTTGGTGATGCCGGCGGTGTTGATCAGGAAATCCGACAGATCCCACATCCGCTGACTGGTCTCCTCCATGATCCGTGAATGCGCCATCGCATGGATGGCGGCATGGAATTCCCTGTTGTGAACTCGGTATCCGTGGGCGCGAACCTCGGGGTCGTCGGAGGCGATCAAGGCATCGACGCGTGCAGAGATCAGATCCAGTTCCCGCACCTGCGCCTCGGTTCGCCGCGTGGCCGCCACCGCAGCAATGGCTCCTTCGAAACCACCGAACAGGGTGAAGAAGTCCTCGACCTCACGCGGGGTGTAGGAAACGACCTCGCATCCGACCTGAGGGACGATGTAGACCAGTTTGTCGCTCGAGAGGCGACGTAGGGCATCCATGACCGGCTGTTTGCTCACCCCGAATTCCTGCCGAATCGACTCGACGACGATCTTCTCGCCAGCGGTATAGCGGCCTTCGAGCAATCGGGTCTTCAAGATGTCGTAGAGCGCGGAGGACAGGCGTGCCCCGGAGGTGCGGACGTGCGCAAGGAGGGCGGCAGCCTCGGTGCTAGCCGTAGGGCCGGGATCGGTCGAGGTCATCGGCTCAGGCTTTCCGTCGGTTATCGGGTGGTGCTGGGAGCTGAAGGCAGCGACTTGCATTCTAGTACTTGTGGTGTGAGTCACTGTGAGCTACGTTCATCTGGAACGCTAGCATTCCAGTTCGCGATCAGCAGGCAGCATCCCCGATCGCGGAATCCACTCCGGAGGCATGCACACCCGCAGTGAGGCCGTCGGACACATTCCCGCTACGACGGGTAGGACGAGCCGAGTGCACACCACCGGGCCCCGTGCAAGGAGAAAACTTATGGAATTCTGTATCGGCACCTGCGCCAAGATCGATCAGGTCGCGATGGTGAAGCAGGCCGAAGACCTCGGGGTCACTCACTTCGGCGTCGGGGAAGGCCCGTTGCTGTTCTCCGATCCGTACCAGTTCCTCGCACTGGCTTCGCAGCAGACCACCGACATCCACCTGGGCACCATGGTCACCAACCCGCTGACCCGCATCGCCCCGGTCACCGCGAACTCCATGGCCACGCTCAACGCCCTGGCGCCAGGGCGAACCTTCCTCGGTATCGGTACCGCCAACAATGCGCTGCGTTCCATGGGCAACCGCACCGCGAAGATCTCCGAACTGTCCCACGCCATCGAGGTCTCCCGTGAACTGATGGCAGGCCGCCGGGTCAACCACACTTGGCTCGGACAGTCCCGGGAAGTGGAGTTCCTCGACAAGGAAAGCGGTTTCTACAACGTCACCGACCACATCCCGATCTGGGTTGCCGCCGGCGGGCCCCGCGGTCTCGCCGAAGCAGCGAAGTACGCCGACGCCGTCGTCTACTGCCTCGGACCGAACATCGACATGATCCAAATGATTCGCAGGCTCCTGGACAAAGCCGTCGCCGATGCCGGACGAGCCCCAGGCTCGGTCAAGCTCGTCTCGTTGTCCTGGTTCTACCAACTCGGCAACGGAGAAACCTGGGAAGACGGCGTCACCAACGGCTTCGGCTCCGGCCCGATCAGCTCATGCATCACCAACGCCGGACTGATGGACCAACACCGCGACGAACTCGGCGACTCGATCGTCGACGCCTCACTCACCGCCGCCCAGCAATACCTCGGCGACCCGAAAGCCGCGGACCAACCGCACTACCTCGACGTCTGGGCGAAGTACCTGCGCGGCCTCGACCCCCGGCACCGTCCGATCAT
The DNA here is from genome assembly GCF_048381395.1 of Rhodococcus shunpengi. Lineage (NCBI taxonomy): Bacteria > Bacillati > Actinomycetota > Actinomycetes > Mycobacteriales > Nocardiaceae > Rhodococcus > Rhodococcus shunpengi. The sequence continues at coordinate 92,668 of NZ_JBLWIU010000015.1, read as the reverse complement.
CACCAAGGAACTCGTCGACTACTGGTGCCTGTACGGCTCTCCGGCCGAACTACGAGAAAAAACAGCCCTGATGCGCGAGGTCGGCGTCGACATCCTCCAAGTCTTCCTGTCCAACCCACGCACAGCCGCCCGAGACATCGACAACATCGGGCATTCGATCCTCGCCCACGCCTGATCCTTCCCCGTTCTGCCCAGGAGATACTGATGGAACTCGACCCGCGTACCACTGCGCTCGTGGCTGTCCACTGTCAAGGCGACGTCGTCGAACCTACCGGCGCCTTCGCCGACTTCTTCTACCAGCAGGTGACCGAGCGCAAGGTCATCGACCGCATCGCCACGCTCATCACCGCCGCCCGTACCGCCCACACCACGATCGTCTACACCCGGGTCGCATGGAAGCCGGACTTGTCCGATCTCGACGCCAACTCGCCCCTACTCGGCATCGTCGCCCAATCCGGTTGCCTCAAGGAAGGCAGCGAACTCGCCGAGATCATCGAACCCCTCACGCCGCATGATGAGGACATCGTGCTCACTCACCAGCGCATCGGAGCCTTCGCCCGTACCGACCTCGACACCATCCTACGCAGCAAAGGCATCACCACCCTCCTCTTCGCCGGTGTGGCCACAAACGCCTCAGTCGAGGGAACAGCCAGGGTCGCAGGCGATCTCGGATACCGAGTGGTGATCGTCGAGGATGCATGCTCTGCGGCCACTCTCGCAGCGCATCAAGCCAGCATCGACTCGCTCGCGCTACTGGCCGAGATCAGCACCGTCGACGAAGTCCGCGCTGCTTTGGCTACGACGATCACCGGCACCCCGATCTGACCGCCGACACCCAGTTCTCGGGCACAGCGCGTCGATGCCTATCCGCCCTCACATTGCTGATCTCAGACCAAAAAACGTCTACATCAGCAGTTCGTATATGAAGGCCACCATTTGCGACGCCCGCCTCGCCCAGCACATGCCCGAAGGAACTTCGACGGTATGTGCTGGGCGGTCCCGGTGAGCGCCTCCGTGGGGTGTTCTGTGAGGTATGCACTCGCGCCAAATAGAGCTGACACCGCGATACCGTCGGGCTGGCAGGAGTGCGCCGATCACTTTCCGTGCCGCCGGCAGGCACATCACCGGAAAGCATCGACGTTCTCCTCGGCCATTGCGCGAAGGTCTCGGCAGCTGCACGCGAAACGGCGGTAGCAGGCGTCTGCACCGTCGCGGTCGCTGGTCGGAGATGCCGATAGCCCTACACGGAGATCGGTCGCCCGTTGAGCAGTGTCCGTCGTAGTCGCCAGGTGCAATGCCGTTGGTCTCGACGATCCCAGCTGTGGCATCTGCATGCGGTCCGGTGCGTTGGCCTATCAGTGTTGTCTATGAATTGTCGGTGTCGGGGTCGAGTGTGAGGTGGTGGGTGATGATGTCGTGGGCGATGTGGGTGATCCTGCGGCGTTGGGTATATGCCATTGCTTGTAATCGGGCGAGGGCATCGGCGGCAGAGATCTGGAGTTGGACGGCGAGCATTCCTGCGGCGATGTGGACGTTGCCGCGGGGGAACAGTGCGGGATCCATCATGGGGGAAGAGGTGCGTGCGGGGTCGAGTTCATCGACGAGGGTGGGGCCGAGGGCGGCGGCGTAGCCGGTGGCGATGCGGTAGTGCTCGGTTTCGAGGGGGCCGGGTCTGGTCCGGTAGAGCTCGAGGACGCCGATATTGGTGGCATTGCCCACCGCGAGGGGGAAGGCGAAGAGGGCGCGGACGCCCAGGTCGAGTACCTCGGGGGTGAACATCGGCCAGCGGGTGGCCGTGGGGTCTGCGAGGTCGGGGTGTATCTCGGGGACGGATGTGCGGTAGGCGGTCAGGCAGGGGCCTTCGCGCAGGGTGAATTGGAGTTCGTCGACCTGCTCAGCGATGGTATCGGTGGCGTAGACCAGGTCTCGGGTGGTGTCACTGGCGAAGATTGCCACGGCTGCGCCGTCGACGCCGGTCAGATCAGCGCATCGATCGCAGTGGGTGCGGGTTCGGGTCAGGTGAGTCCCGGTCTGTCTGTCGGACCGGGCCGGGTCCTGAGGGTCGCTCATGATCTCGACTTCCCCGAAGATTGAGGGATAAACATGTCAGTTGATACTGACGTGACCGGTTGTATCCGGTCTATGACCTGCACCGACTCGCCGAGCGAGCGTGGGGATCGGACTTGGCGGCATATCATCACCGCGCGCAGCGCCGACCGGATCGACGCGGTCGAATCCCACCTGAGGTCCTGTGTGTCCCGGCGGCCGGGCAATTCCATCACCGAGACCGCTATCCGCAGCGAAGTCACGCGCAGGGGTCCGCTCGCGATGTGAACGGTGGCGCGTCGATGCTGCTCATCATCGGAGGGATCCGCTCGTTCAAGGCTTTCCGGGCGGAGATGGATCGCCCCGGCCTCGGATACCACTGCGGAGGGTGACGAACCGTGCATGTAGCCGGCCGCACTCGTTCCTGCAGAGGCGAAGGGCGGGAGCGCCGGGTGTGGCCCGGCAAGAGCAGCTCATCGGGTCACGGCTCGAATCGGTCGCGAGATAGAGGGTTGCATGCGAGCGGGTGATTTCACGGGTGAATTACCTAGTTGTATGAGGCCATGACGTTGGTGACACCGGTCCGGAGTTTGCTCGCGGGCGGTCGGTTACCGACGGCAGTATGCGGGCGATGATAGTTGTAGTGCACATTCCACACTAGTAGCGCCTGGGCGCGTTGCCGTTCACTGGCCCAGACGCGGGCGTAGAGGAACTCCTCGGCCAGGATCCGGTTGTAGCGCTCCACCTTCCCGTTGTGACGAGGCGTGTACGGGGTGATCCGCTGGTGCCGGCCACCGTGCAGTACCTTCGCGAAGTCCTTCGCCCGGTAGCAGGACCCGTTGTCGGTGACGACCCGGTGGATGTGCACGATGCCGTGGGCGGCGAAGAACACCCGCGCCCGGTGCATGAACCCGATTGCCGTCACGGCTTTCTCGTCGGACAGCGCCTCGGTATAGGCAAGACGGGAGAATCCGTCGACCGCCGAATGCAGATACACGTAGCCGGCGCGGGCGCCGGCGGTTTTGGCGCGGTCGACCTTCTTCGCCTGCTCGCTGCCACGACCGTGGACCCGCCAGCCACCGCCGTCGGGGATACGGCCAACTTTCTTGATGTCGACGTGCACCATATGCCCGGGCCAGCGGGCGATGATCCGGCGTGGCTGGCGATTGTTCTCGCCGTTCGGATCGAGGAATTTCCGCCGGTTCAGGCCGAGGTGAGCGAGGTGCCGGCTGACGGTACGCACCGAGATGCTGATGCCGTCGGCGCCCAGTTCGTGGGCGATACGAGCGGCGGACCACTTGCGGCTCCGCCGCAGTGTCTCGATCCGCGTTACGGTCTCGGCCGGAGTCGCGGTGGGCTGATGGTGCGGAACGCTGGGACGATCGAGCAGACCGAGTTCGCCGTGTTCGCGGTAGCGGGCCATCCATTTGCTGGCGCAGGCCCGGGAGATCCCCATCTCGGCGGCGACATGGGACAGCGGGCGGGTCTGGCAGCGCTCGACGAGACGGCGGCGACCTTCGACGGACAGCGGGGCGTTACGGTGGAGCACGGACGGGTTCTTTCGTTCGGCGGATGAGTTGGTGGTACTTCCCATCCTGCCGCCGGAAGACCCGTCCGCCTTCGTCAGCCCCTCGTTCCGGTGTCTACAACGTCATGACCCGCAACACCTAGGGATGGCATCGAAAGTGCGCCCGGCGTAGTCGATGCGTTCGTTCCGGTGACCGCCGGTGCCGGGAACCAGTAGATCCACGGACAGGGGAGTGTCGTCCCTGCACCTGGCAGCGGTCGTCTATGCAGGGAAAGGGCGTCAATCATCCGTAGTGGTACCGACAGGCGGCGATGCGGACCTCCGTGTCGGTCACCTTGTAAACAAGCCGGTGCTCGTCGGTGATTCGTCTGGACCAATACCCGGCGAAGTCGTACTTGAGAGGTTCGGGTTTGCCGATTCCCTCATTGCCATTGCGCTGGATATCGACCAGTAGGGTATTGATCCTCTTGAGGATCTTTCGGTCCTGTTGTTGCCACCAAAGGTAGTCCTGCCAGGCGTTCTCGTCCCACACCAACAGCATGTCAGTCGACGTCGAGCAGGCTGTGCGACTGGCCGCGACCGGCTTCGAGCCTCTCCATTGCGTCCAAGAGGCGACGAGCGTTGGCGGGGGAGCGCATCAGGTGCGCGGTCTCCCGGAGGGACTCGTAATCATCGAGGGAGACCATGACCACGGGTTCGTGGCCGGCACGGGTGATGATGACTTCCTCGCGGTCATTGGTCACTGCGTCGAGGACCTCGGCGTAGCGTGCCCGCGATTCGGTGTAACTCATCGTTTTCACGTGTACCTCCTGTACGTAAAAGCGTACAGTATTTTTCCGGGGCAGGCAATTGGTGGCCTGTCCGCCGGAACATTGCGGAGGGATGTGGGGTTATGCCGAGCTGGTGGCGTGGGTGCGGGGAGGGCGAGACCCCTCGTCGGTCCCGTCGCCGTTCGACGACGTCGAGGATGCTTTCGATTGGCTCCCTCTTGAGTGGCATCCCGACCGGTTCGATGTCGCCGAGGCCACGGCTGTGATCGCCGCGGCGATGGCCGCGCCGGTTCGCGTGCCCGACGAACTCGCCGCGCTGCGCACTCGGCTCGAGCACCGCGGTGACCCGGCGCTGACACACCTGCTGGAACGGGCAGCTACTCACCCGGTGGTCGAGGTCGATGACTCGGAGGCCGCGCAACTTGTCGAGTCGTATCTCGAACTGCTCGACGCGATCGGCGACGGGTTGCAGCTCGCCGCCGCCGGCTACCTGCCACCGGCAGTGGTCGAGCACCTCGCCGCCCGGACGGCGCCGACTACGGCCAACGCTCCGACGACCGCGTCAACGGCGTTGGGCGGCTATCGGCATCGGGACTTCGATACCCGGTTGACACCCTCGATGTGGCGATCCCCAAGTTGCGGCAGGGTTCGTATTTCCCGGACTGGCTGTTGCAGCGGCGCAAACGGGCCGAACGAGCTCTGACCACTGTGGTGGCGACCTGCTGTCTGCTCGGGGTGTCCACCCCGAAGGATGGAGAAACTCGTCGCCACCCTTGGGATCACGTCGTTGTCGAAGTCGCAGGTCAGCGTCATGTCGAAAGAGTTGGACGAGCAGGTCGAGGCGTTCCGCAGCCGGCCACTCGACGCCGGTCCCTACACGTTCGTCGCCGTCGACGCGCTGGTGCTCGAGGTCCGGGAGAACGGGCGCGTGGTCAATGTCCACACGCTGGTGGCGGTCGGGGTCAATGCCGAGGTCTACCGCGAGGTACCCGGTGTCGATATCACCTCCGCCGAGGACGGTGCCGGCTGGCTGAGCTTTTTCCGCGGCCTGGTCGCCCGGGGCCTGTCCGGGGTGCAGTTGGTGACCTCCGGCGCGGATTCGGTTCATGCCCAATGCGATCGGGTGATCGACGCGCTGGAGGATAAGCTGCCGAAGGTCGCGCAGCATCTTGACGCTGCGCGAGTGGACCTGCTGGCGTTCACTGCGTTTGAAGAAGCAGATCTGGAGGCAGATCTGGTCGGACAATCCGCAGGAGCGGTTGAACAAGGAGATCCGGCGTCGCACCGATGTGGTCGGGATCTTCCCGACCGGACCGCATTGATCCGACTGGTCGGGGCCGTGCTCGCCGAACAGCACGACGAGTGGATCGAAGGGCGTCGCTATCTCGGACTCGACGTCCTCGCCCGTTCCCGCAGCAACACGCCCGCTCAGTCCGTCACTGAACCGACGGAGGAGGTGACGCCCGCCTTGACCGCATAACCCGACGAGGAATCCCGCGACGACCTCGCACACCACGTCCCGGGACTTGACCCACCTGTTCCTACCTCAGTCCCAACTGCTCGGGTTGATTACTGAGGCGGTGGGACAGGCAGGTCTGCGGGGGTCGACACCCCCCATAGGTACCGCATTCGGTACCAGAACAGGTACCATGATGGGTATGCCCGGACTCAACATCCAGTTCACCGACGACGAGCAGGCACTGATCCGCGACGCCGCTGATCGCGAGGGGATCTCCCTCAAAGCGTTCGTGCACAACGCTTCGCTCGACGCTGCCAGCAGCCGTAAACACCTGCGCGACGAGTTGCTCGCCGACATCTTCGACAAGTCCGCCGAACTCAACGACCGACTCGCGTGACGTTCTACCTCGACCGCGACGACCTTCTGACGATCGCTGCGCGTGTCAACGGCGGATCGCCCGCTGTGCGCGAGATGGGCCTGCTCGACGCAGCGATCGCACGTCCGCAGAGCACCGTGTTCGGTGTCGACGCCTATCCCACACTGTTCGAGAAGGCAGCCGCGTTGCTCCATTCGATCGCCCGAAACCCCGCCCTCGTCGACGGCAACAAGCGGACCGCCTGGGCCGCGACATGGCTGTTCCTCGGTTACAACGGCATGCGCCTGCAGCGCGGCTTCGACGTGGACGCCGCCGAGGCCCTGATGAATGACACCGCCACCGGCGCTCACGAGGTCGCCTCGATCGCCGCCTCCCTCGCCACGTTCACGGCCTGACCACCCCCGACGGCACTGCTTCGGGTACCGGGCGGTGTTCGCCGTCCACGCGCCGGAGGTTACGGCTGGCGCCTCGGCGCAGGGTGCATCCCACCGCCCGCCGCACGCGCGGTCTCGGCGGCGTGAACCAGCGGGCCGAGCGCGGTACCGGCGTTTCCGGCTCGTCGACATGCCCCCGAAGCCCCCTTACCGAGGCGAGCCGGGCATTTGGCAGGGAGCAGCGCCAAGATCGCGGCGGGTGTTTCCCCGGGAAACGGTGTGACGTCTTCGCTGTTTCCCGGAAACGGCGAGGATCTCCTCGGCCGCGGTCGGCGGGTGGGGTCACCGCCGCCCCAGCGCGCGCAGCTCGTCGATCACCTGCAGACGTTCGTCCTCGGTCAGCAGCACACCGAGCGGGGACAGGTTGCGCGTCTCGTTGCCCGTCTCATCGTCAGCCTCGACGATTCGGCGAAAGGCCTCGACATCGTTGTCCCGAACGATCTGTTCCCATCAATCGAGCGTCTCGGTGAAGAGGCTTGGACACGTAGTGCTCGACCAAACCGGCAAATCACACGTAGTGCCGAGCACTCGGACCTCGCTCCGTGATCTTCTTGCGCTGTGGGGCACGTACGCCGTGCGCTGAGTCCTACGGCCTGGCGACGGCGGTGGTCAGACGACGACTGCGTCCGACAGTCCGCCCGGTTCGACCGACTGCGGCCGCTGGTGTGCCTTGACGCCGATCAGGGTGCGGCAGTCCGGGCTGACCAGCCACATCCGCGCGGCGTGTTCGATTTCGAACCGTCCGTCGGGCCTTGACCCCAGTCCGTGGACGCGGGTGGTGGATTACGCGACGGATGCCAGCGTAGCGGTGTCGCCAGCGAGGGAATATCGGGGTGGACTCCCGTACCACGAGTTACTTCGGAAGTTGGTCGATCATGTAGCGGGTTGCCATGTCGACCTTTCGCCGCCATGCTGCAACGGCTCCCTCCACGTCATGAGCCTTGATCGCATTGAGAAGGTCGATACCGTCTTGAACGATGTCGTGTGCCGGGTAGTGGTAGGTGAGTCCGAGAATGCTGACGAACAGTCGAATCTGCAAGGTCAGCCGGACGAACATAGCTTCGATGCGCGGCATCTGCGCCGCACGGGCAAGTTCGTCCTGGAACTCGAGGTCCACCGAGCCGGCGCCTTCGCTGTTACCTTTGTGAGCCTGCCGCACGACTTCAGTGAACACTTCGTCGACGATGCTGGGAAGTGGCTCTGTCGACGCGGCGAGTCGCCGGATCAGGATGGACCCCAGATGTGCTCGGGCGGTGTACGTTTCTGTCACATCGCGTTGGGTGGGGGAGGGAACGAAAATTTGCCCTGCGGTGTCCTGGTGGACAAGTCCGTCGTCTGCAAGAGTGCGGAGCGTGTCGATGATCGAGCCACGCGATCGTTGCACGCGTTGAGCCAGTCGTCGCTCCGAGATCCGTTCTCCTGGATAGAGTGTGCCGTCGGCGAAGCTTTCGTACAGGCCCCGCATGACGACAGCCGAATCGCTGTTGCGTGCAATGGCGTTGTATCCGGAGATGGCCGAGCGGTAGTCGGAGGGTGCATGGTGCATGGTGCGTGACCAGGTGAACGGTTCGCGCGGATTCTGGTACCAATGTCGTAGTCGGCGTTGTAATTCTGCGAGTTCGGGTATCTGGCGGTCGTCGATCTTGCGTGCGAGGCCGTGGAGTTGTGCGAGCCAACGTTCTGGAGGGATGACAACGGCGTTCAGGTGACGGTTGCGGATCAACCACCGTTGTGTCGCGGTATCGGGTTCGAAATCGAGGAGGACGATCGCGGTTCGGTCGGCGGGCAGTGCTGCTGTGACCTGCTGTAGCAGCGAGCTGGCGGAGTCGTCGATGTCGGTGTGTTGCGTGAGAGTGTCCGCCGCGAGTCGGGCGCAGAGGACGGTCTCCAGGGGATCGGTCAATGCCGCTGGGCGGCGTTTGTGATGGGTGGGGCGGGGAGTCGCTGGTGAGTGGAGTCCGAGGATCCGGTGGTGTGGGCCGATATGGACGTACGCAAGTAATGCGCTGCGGTCGGCCAGCATCGGCAGGTCGTCCAGTGGACTGCGTGGGAAGGCAGCAAGACGTATCCGGTGGACCGTGGACTGACTTAATCCGAGTTCGTCGGCGATGAGTCGAGTAGTCCAACGATCGGCGGGTGGTGGAACCAGTGTCTGCGCCAAGATCAACGAGTCCCTGTCTGCTGCGACGGAAGGGCGTCCCGGACGAGGCCTGTCGGACAGGCCGGCGATTCCTTGTTCGATAAACCGGTCCTTCCATTTGCGGACCGTGTGGTAACTGACGTCGAGGCTTCGCGCTGCGTCCGCTATGCTCCCCTCGCCGCATGCCAAGACGATCTGCGCCCGTAACGAGGCACGGAGCGTAGAACTCGGAGCGTTGGCCAATTGAGCGAGTGCGATCCGCTCGTCCTCAGTGAGCCGAATCGATGGGGTCACGAAGATGCAGCCTCCTCGGACGCCTCGTTCTCACGATGAAAAAACCTAGGCGATGTGTTCGGTCCCTCGTAGACGCTGCTGGAGGATCGACGCCATCGAAGGTGAAGGTCCGACACGTTCACCATGAATATTTATCCACACAATTGGATGTGGAGCACGGTTGACGTTCGTGTCGGTCGTTATGAGGGTGCGCGTCCTCGCCCAACCCCGACGTATCCGTGTGGATGCCCACGCATCAACTCCGCAGTCTTGATCGTCCTCTGGGTTCACGGATCGCCCACGGTGGTTACGTGGCCGATCCGTGAAGCGGAGAGCGTCGCGGCGACTGATCCGGGTGGATATCTTCGGTTGGCCGGACCGTAGGTCAGGCTCCGTTCAGCCGGTCCAATGCGAGCTTGAGCAGAGCTTCGGCTTCGGCGTCGAGGTCGTCGAGCGGCGCCCGGGGGCTTCCGATCGGTTCTCCCTGCAGGCGCATCCCGGCTTTGACAGCTTGGGTGAAGGGGATTGCCATCATCGCGTCGATGACCGGGAATACACGGAGCCACTCGTCGCGAGCGCGGTGGAGGTCACCCTCGCGGATCGCGCGGACGACGGCGACAATCTCGTTGGGGACGACGTTTGCTGCGCCGGCCATGATGCCGGCCGCGCCTTCGGTAAGGGCGCTGAAACTGAAGCTGTCCCATCCCATGATGAGTTTGATGTCTTGGCTGTGATGGTGGATCAGGCGCAGCGCCTGTTCCCAATCGTGGCTGGAGTCCTTGACGTATTCGATGTTGTCGATCTCGCGACCGAAGCGCGCGATCCCTTCGGCGCTGAGGTTCACACCGGTCACGCCGGGGTTGTTGTAGAGCATGATCGGGATGTTGGCGGAGCCTGCGACGGTCTCGACGTAGCGGTTGATTTCGTTGTCGGTGAGCGGTTCGTAGTAGGGGGTGATCAGCATGAGGACGTCGGCGCCGGCCGCTTCGGCGGCGGTGGAGAGGTCCACCGCTTCACGGGTGGTGAGCGATCCGGTGTGCGCGACGACCGGAACTCGTCCCGCGACGTGCTCGATCACGATGTCGAAGATCTGGCGGCGTTCGGCGTTGGTGAGGGAGGTGTACTCACCCGTTCCGCCGCCGACGACGAGGGCATCGACGCCGGCGTCGATGTTGCGGTCGACTACTCGCTGCATCAGCCGGGCATCGATGGTGTCGTCGACGGTGAACGGGGTGGGAAGAGCGGTCAAGACGCCGCGCAGTTCCTTGGCCATAGCGGCCTCCTCAGATGGTTCGGTTCGGGTGGGGGTCATGCGCCGCGGGTCTGGCGCGCAGTGGCCAGAGTGCTGGCTGCTCCTTGCGCGGCAGTGAAGCCGGAGCTGACTGCGGTGTCGGTGTAGAAGGTGCCGAGGAAGTCACCGGCCAGGAAGACTCGTTCCGAGGGCCGGGTGAGTTCGGGCTGGAGCTTGTGACGGCCGGGGAAGCAGTAGGGCGATCCGAATTCGAACTTCTCCACCCGCGCATCGGTGACGATGTCGGCGAAGCCGGGGAAGATGTCGTCGAGATCGGCGAGGTAGGTGTCGACGATCTCTTGCTCGGGCAGGTCGAAGAGCTTGTGGCCCAGGCTCGCGGGCGAGAATGTCATCATGCTGCCGCCGGGCTGGCGGGTGGTCTCGCGTCCTCGAGTGAGGTTTCCCTGATTCAGTGCGACGGTGAAGGACCGATTGGGGGTCGCAATGCCGTAGGTGCCGTCGTAAGGCATCGGCTGCTGCTCGTTGGTCAGGAAAGCGCCGGCCACGTGCGGTCCGTACTTGATCTGCCCGAGTGCCTCGCGCAGTTCCGGACGGAGATTCACGGCCATCTTGCGGGTGATCGGTGCCGGGGTGGCCAGTACTGCGGTGCGGGCCTTGACCTCGACGTCCTTGCCGCCCTGCGTGTACCGGACGACAACGTGATCACGGTTCTGCACAACTTCGTTGACGTGGGCATCGAGCTCGATGCTGCCGCGGATGGATTGCGCGATCGTCTCGGTCAAGGTCGCAGCGCCGCCGACGATGTAGTTGCCCAGACCCTGGCCGATGTTCCAGATCAGGTTGAAGTAGCCGATCCCGGCACCGGCCGAGAGCTGCTCGGGGTCTGCGGCCGAACGCATTGCCACTGAACAGTAGAAATCTCGTGCCGCGGGGGTGGTGTGGCCGATGTAGTCGGCGAAGGTGCGATCGTCTTCGAAGTCGAAGATTCGTTGCTGCCGGACTTCGGGTGTTTCCCCGCTGCGTCGCCGCGCGGCCTTCTTGTATCGCAGGACGTCGGGTCCGAGTCGTGCCCCGATCTTCAGGATCGCTCGACGATCCTTCCACGCCAGGGGGATCCGGAAGGGGTAGGTGTGGATCAGACCGGTGCTGAGGAATCTGCCGTTCATTGCCATTCCCTGCAGTGATCCAGGGATCGCGGCCCAGCGGGTGCCGGTTTCGGCCACCAGTTCGGCGCTGGCGCTTCCTTCGCCGGCAAACATGTGCCCGCCCCAGTTCATGACGTACGGGCCGTGCTGTTCGGACCGGATGCGGCCGCCGACGCGGCCGCTGTCCGCCTCGAGAACTTGAATATCCCAGTGCCGCAACCGCCATGCTGCGGACAGGCCGGCCAATCCGCCGCCGATGATCACTACGTCTTTCATGATATTTCCGTTCGGTCAAGTCGCGGGGGACGCGGGGTGGGGGATGGCTTTGGTGGCCTCCTGCAGGGCGAGGAAGCGGGTGTAGAGATCGTCGTAAGCGGCGATGTTCGCGGTATCGGGCTTGTAAGTGTTGTGGAATTCCAGGCCTGTGCGGGCGATGTCGACGGCGGAGTGCCATAGTCCGACGGCGACGCCGGCAATGATGGCTGCGCCGCGGCAGCCGGCGCTGCCGGCTCCGCTGACGGTGTGCACGGGGCGTCCGGTGGCGTCTGCTTTGATTTGGCACCATACGGCGCTTTTCGCGCCGCCGCTGAGGGAGATGATCTCTTCGATCTTCACGCCGAGGTCTTCGGTGGAGGAGATCATGCGGCGCAGCACCATGGCCACGCCCTCCATTACTCCGCGGGCGAGGTGCTGTTTGGAGTGTGAGAGGGTCAGGCCGAAGAAGGCGCCGCGGGCGTGGGGATCGAGGTCCGGCGGTCCGGAGCCTTGCAGGTGCGGGAGCACCACCAGGCCGTCGCAGCCGGGTTCGATCTGCCGAACTTCCTCGTCGATGAGCTGATAAGCGTTGATGCCGCATAGTTCTTCGATCTGCTTCTCGGTGGAGCAGAACTGGTCACGGAACCAGCGCATCACCATGCCGCCGGTGGAGAAAGTGTGCAGCATGTATTGGCCGGGAAGCGCTGCGGCGAAGCACGGTACTCGACCTGCGGGATCGAGTCGGAGCTCGTCGACGACCGTGACGGTGGTCAACGCCGACCCGGTGCTCTCGGAGAAGATGCCGGGCGTGACGTTGCCCAAGCCGAGTGCCCCGCACGCTTGATCGAGGGCTCCGACGGAGACCGGCAATCCTGCGGGCAGACCGAGCTCGGCGGCAGCGGAGCTTTTCAGTGCGCCGATGATTTCGCCCTGCGGGGCGATCTCGGGCAGTTTCGCGTTGTCGATGCCGAGGTAGTCGAGCATGTCCGGCCAGTATTGCCGGGTGTTGATGTCCCAGAACAATGTCGAGCACAGGAGTGAATCCTCGCTTACCAGCCTGCCGGTGAGCCGCTGCACGATGAAGTCCTTGAGCAGCGCGAAGCGGGCGGTCGCGGCGAAGCGAGCGGGGTCGTTGCGTCGGAGCCAGAGGATTTTTGCGGCTGGCCAGATGGGATCCATTGCGGGTTGCCCCGTGACCGCGTGGATGGTGGCTCGGCCGAAGTGCTGCTCGATCTCGTCGGATTCGGCCGATGCCCGGTTGTCCATCCAGACGATCGCCCGTCCCAGCGGCTGATCATGGGAATCGAGGCACAGCATCGTCTCACCCTGGGCGGACAGGCCGAGTGCCCGGATTGAGGAGACGTCCACTGTCGACTCGCGCAGTAGCGATGTCACCGCATGGGCGAATGTATGGATGTAGGTGTCGGGTTCGAGTTCGACGTAGCCTGCGCGGGGAGTGAGTAGGTCGTATTCGGCAGTGTGTTCGGCGACTTCGGCTCCGTCGGCTCCGAAGAGTGCTGCCTTGATCGCGGTGGTGCCGATGTCGACGCCGAGGACGTACCAGGTCATTGTGCTGCCTCGCTGACGGTTTCGCCGGCTTCGACGGCGGCGCGGAGATTGTCGCGGAACGAGTGTCCGGGGCGGAGAGTGCCCTCGAACAAGGCGCCGCCGATGGTGAAGCCGAATGGGCCGAGGTCGTGCATCAGTCGGATTCGCTCGACCGAGTTGATGCTGCCTGCGACGATGGTTCGCTCTCCGCCGGCTGTTGCTATGACGCGGCGTGCCAGTTCGATGGGGTCGCCGTCGGTATAACGGTAGGCGACCAGATCGACCCCGTCCACGCCGAGTTCGAGGAGGCGGGTTACGTCCTGTTCGATATCGTCGAGTGTTCCCGAGAGGGTGATCGGCGGACCGTGGGTCTCTCCGCAGAACGGGAAGTACTTCATTCCGGCATCTCGGACTTTGTTGCGGACGGTCTCGGTGAACTGTCCGCCGGTGAGGTACTCGATGCCGCAATCGGCGGCGAATGACACAGTAGAGAGCATATCGGTCTCGGAGAAGTTGACAGCTTCGAGGACCGCGGTCTTGCCGGCGTCCCGGAAGTCGGTGACCAGCTGCTCGGATTCTTTCAGGGACAGTCCGATGTCCTTGAAACCCCAGAAGTTCACCGGAAGATCGGCCGCTTCGCGGAAGACTTCACGGGCGTTGGGCACGGTCACGTCATGGTGGGTCAGCATGACGATGATTTCTGGCCTCATGGTTCTCCCTAGATGTACGCCGGTGGGTCAGCATTAGGTGTTCACTGGTCTGCTGAAGAGAGAGTTGTAATACAACTTTGGTGTGTGACAGTAACGAGGGCCACACACTCTGTCAACGGCACATTTCTCCGGCCCCGTATTACGGCCGTTGCTTGATCAACGTTGTGCTTCAAGGCATGCTAGGAGCCATGACAAAGGCGAAATCGGACAATTCAACATCGTCATCGTCGGCGGTGGTGACCGATGAAGCCGGTCACAAGATCAGCACCTCGGCTCGCGCCGCGCTCGCTCTCAAGCGCCGGTTGTCTGATGAATTCTGGAGCGCGGGCGACCGGCTTCCGTCCGAACCGGTACTGGCCAAACAACTCGGCGTGAGCCGGGTCAGCCTTCGCGCCGCCCTCGGGCAACTCGAGAACGAGGGGCTGATCACTCGCCGACACGGCTCGGGAACATACGTCAACTCCGTTCGTCCGCTGGTGCGCAGCTTGCACAAGAACATCGGCGCCGACCAGCTCATCCGCTCCACAGGACACACTCCCGGAATCGCGGAGATGTCCTGGCGGCGTGCCGAGGCCGACGACAAGATCGCGAACTGCCTGGGCCTCGAAGTCGGGGCGCCGATCATCGATCTGTACCGTGTGCGAACGTCCGACGGCACCCCGGTCACCATCGAGCACGATTACTTCTCCGCCGATCTCGTACCGCCCGGACCGCTCACGATCGGGCCGTCGTTGTACAGCTTCCTGTCCGAGACGTGCGGTATCGACGTGGTGTTCGGCGTTGCAGAGCTCGAACCTGCCCAGGTCGGCACTGCCTACGCGCCGATTTTCGGGGTCGAGCCGGACGAATTCTGCATGATCATCCGGCAGGTCGACTACACGGAGACCGAGCAACCCGTCTCGTACTCGATCGAATATCACCTCGCGAGCGCGTTCGATTTCCAACTGGTTCGCCTGGGTCCGGTGAGCCCCGCAGGAGGGTAACGCTCCTGGCCGAGTTCGCGCCCGACCCAGGAGTTCGGCGCGAAGTCGGTCCGAGGCGTGGTGAGACGACCGATCTCCGGGGCCGGGCACCGGCGGTACGTTCGCGACCTGGAAAAAACCCGTGCACCCCTCCCGCGGGTGCCCCGCCGAAACCGGTCCCGGCGAGGTATGCCCGGATGAGTGCGCGTACGCGTTCGTGCCGTACGCATGTGCGCGGAATACGTCCGAGTGCTCGTGTGGCCCGTACCGATGTTCGATGACGGACCGAGCCTCATCCTTGTCGTCTGGCCGCGATGGTGCACGTGCGCCATGGGGGCGAAGCCCGAGTACTCGGATAGGCCGAGTTGCCTGATCGAGGTGCCGGTCGCCGCGTCCCGCACAGGCCTTCGCCTGACCGTCAAGCGTGCTGCACCTCCTCGCCCTCGTCGACTACTGCACCGGAGCGATCCGTCGTCACCACGGATCGGATGATTGCCCGATAGTGCTGGCGCAGTATGTATTCGAGGTGAAGTTCGGTCTGTTCCATTGTGGAGTAGCCGCAGGGGAGCGACTGAGACGGCGAAGCCCACCGACTGTAAAAATATTTTTCACGGTTGAATGCGGATTTATGCGCTTTACTGCAACTGTGACCTGCGCGACGATTCTTGTGTCGCCTTCGGAACCCGCTCTGCGGCAGCCGCGGCATTTCGACTCTCCGTCCACGCTTCAGGAGGAATCCATGTCCCACGCAACGGTCAACCGGTTCGCCAGCAAGACGATTGCCTTCCACGAAATCCCCATCATCGACATCGCCGGCCTTGTCGACGGAAGCGACGTCGAGGCAGTCGCGCGCCGGATCGGGCAAGCCTGCGAACAGGTCGGCTTCTTCTACGTCAAGAACCACGGCGTTCCGTCCGAGCTGGTCAAGCGCATGTATGCAGCCACCGAGGAATTCTTCGGCCTCCCCGACGAGGCCAAGAACAACGTACACATCGAGAAGTCCGGCCCGACCGCGCGCGGATACATCCCGCCGTTCGCCGAGAACGCAGACCCGCAGAACAACGTCGACCTCAAAGAAGCCTTCGACTACGCGGCGAAGCAGGATCGCGTGTCACCGTTCTTCGGGCCGAACCTGATGCCTGCGGAGCTGCCCGAATTCGAGATCACCTGCGACGAGTACTACGCCGCCATGCGCACACTGGCCGGCCATCTGGTCCGCGCATTCGCCATCAGCCTCGGTCTGCCCGCCGACTACTTCGAGCGGATGCAGACCGACCCGATCACCATCCAGCGCCTGCTGCACTACCCGCCGCAGGACCCCACTGCGAACGACAACACGATCGGCATCGGTGCCCATACCGACAAGGGCATCTTGACGATTCTTTCGCAGGACAACGTCGGTGGTCTGCAGGTGCAGAACAAGGACGGGGAGTGGATCAGTGCCCCGCCGGTCGAGGACGCCTTCGTCATCAACATCGGTGACCTGGTCCAGCTGATGACGAACGGGAAGTACTCCTCGACGATCCACCGGGTGGTCAACGAGAGCGGCGCGGGACGCTACTCGGTGGCGTTCTTCATCGATCTCGATTTCGACGCCTTGGTCGAGACCGTCCCCACCTGCGTGGATGCCGACCATCCTGCGAACCCTGCACCGTTCACCTGCGGTGAGTACAAGAGCAAGTGGTTCATGAACGTCTACCCGCACCTCAAGGACGGCTTGGAGTCGGTGAGCGTCAACGGCTGACGCACGTCGAGCAGGTTGGGGGCTCCGACGGGTCGTCGGAGCCCCCAACCGTTGCGACCGATTGTCGATTGCGGCGCGGAAGACGCTGCCCCTACTGTTGACCAGGTGAATGCATTTGCCACGTTCAGGCGGCCCGGTGCTTGACCCCAGGATCAAAGTCCTGCAGGCGGTCGACTACTACGGAACTGTCACAGCCGCTGCGTCCGCACTGGCATACACGCCGTCCGCGATCTCGTACCAACTGCGCCAACTGTCGGAGGTGCTCGGGGTCGAGTTGACCGAGCCCTCCGGTCGCGGCATCAAGCTCACGCCGGCAGCTCGCATCGTGCTGCGTCACGCGGTCATCATGCAGGAGCAATGGGAGAGGGCCCAAAGCGAACTCGCGGAAACGGCCGACGAGATGTCGGGGCCGTACACCCTCTGCGGCTTCTCCACCGCGACCACCCAATTGTTGCCCTACGCCGGCAGAGTCCTCTGCGAGCGCCACCCCCGCCTACGCGTGCGGCTGATCCAAGCCGATCCCAATGAGTGCTTCCGACTCCTCCAGATGGAGGAAGCCGATCTTGCCTTGGTGATGGTGACTGCGGACTCGCCCGCCCTGGACGATCTCCGTTTCGACCAACAGTTCCTGGTGGACGATCCGCTGGATCTCGTCGTTCCCGCGGATCATCAACTCGCGTCCCGCCGGAGGGTCACACTCGCGGATGCGGCCGACGAGACCTGGGTGGTCGGGGCACCGGGCGGGGCCTATCATCAGCTCACCGTGACTGCGTGTGTGGCAGCAGGATTCACCCCGAACATCGTTCATCAAGCCGATGAGTGGGAGACCGGAGCAGCGATCGTGTCCCAGGGCATGGGAGTCATGCTCGTGCCGCGGCTATGGCTGCTGAGTTCGGAGTGGGCAGTCACCCGGATTCGGCTGACCGGCGAACCTGTCCCGGCCCGCAAGATCGTTGCTGCCACCCGCAGAGGCGCCGCACGGCACCCACTCGTCGCGGAGACGCTCGAGCTGGTCAAAGCGCGGTGCACGACCTTGTACTCGAATCCACACAACGAATCCGGAAGTACTTCGGACGATGCGAATGACCGAGGAGACACCACCGATGAGCTCCCTACCTGAGGTGCCGATCCGGCGCGACGAGATCGCGCACATCGCCCGCACCGCATTGGCACTGGCCGGCGCGTCCCCCACGCTCGCGGACCTGCTCGTGGATGCGGCCCTGTTCGCCGAAGATCGGGGGATGCGCGGTGTCGGCGTGGCGCACCTACTCGATTACCTGCGCGCTCTCGACACCGGCCGCCTGGACGGGAAGGCCGTTCCGCAGTTGACGCGGCCCGCGCCGGGGGTGATCTCCTGCGACGCGCGGGGCGGATCATTTCATACGGGGTTCGATATGGCCTTCGATGAACTCCTCACCGCTGCCCAGTCGCTCGGTGTCGCGGTGTTCCTGCAATCGGGCGCCTTCGCCGGTGGGCAACTCGGGTGGTTCACCGAACGCCTCTCGACGCACGGGTTGGTGGGACTCGGCGCCATCAACTCCAATGCGCTGTTGGCCACTGCGCCGGGAACCGGTCGCGTCCTGGGTACCAATCCGTTGTCGTACTCGTTTCCTCGGATGGGACAGCAGGTCATGACGGTGGATCAGTCGTCGAGCGCGGCGGCCTACGTGAACGTTCGGGACGCGGCGTCGAGAGGCGAGAAGATCCCTGACGGTTGGGCCCTCGACGCTGCCGGGCAGCCGACCACCGATCCCGATGCCGCACTCGAGGGCGCGATGTTGCCGTTCGGGGGCTACAAGGGTGCCAATATCGCGTGGATGGTCGAGCTTCTCGCCGGCATGTCCGGAGCCAATTGGTCCATCGACGCACCGTCTTTCGACTCGGGATCGGAGAACCCGGGGGTGGGCATGTTCTTGCTGGCGTTCGATGTGAACAAACTGCAGCCCGACTTCGTCGCGAGGGCAGATGCTCATGTAACCCGGTTGAGTGCTCTCGGCGTTCGTCCTCCCGGAACGTCACGCACGGTGCCCCTCAGTGAGATTCAGGTCCGAATGGACGTGCTGGACGAACTCGGTGCGCGTATCGGGGAGCTGTCCACAGTCGATCGATGACCGCTCGATGGGGGGATGGACGAGAGCGGTGTATTCCGCTCGAGGCTCTCGGGGTAGATGGCCGCCGGTGGTGATTTCTGACGATTCGGTGAGTCATTCGCGGGTCGGACGTCTCGTCGAATGCGTGGATGTTACGGGTCCGGTCAGGCCATCCTTGTGTGGCATGACCGCCACCGAGGAGGAGCCTGTTCGCCGTGTGATGCCGCTACTGCCGAGTCCGGACGGGTGAACACCTCCGGACTCGGCAGTAGCGGTGGGGCTCCGTGCCGACAGCAGCGGTTGTTCGGTGGCCGTCGCGACGAAGCGTTCGTGTGCGGGAATGAGGCAGCCGCATCGGGTGGTTACCGAATGCGCTTGCAACATCATTTGTTCGAAGGTTCCTGCGGACTGGTCGGTCCGAGAAAGAGATCGTCGTGCGACTCGATCTTCGTGAAGCCGAGGCGATGCGGCTCCCTGATCCGAGGGGCGATGGGGACGCTACGACGCGGACGGTACCGAGGGTCCGCCGGCCCACACCATGACGACCGGGGTAGTGCTGCGATTGTGGATCCGATGCGGAACCGTAGGCGGTACAGCCCATGCGTCCCCGGCTTTGAGCAGGTATTCCTGCTCCCCGTCGTCGAGATATCCCTCCCCGGAGACGCAATAGAACACCTCCCATGCACCCTCGTGTCCCGGATCCACGGCACCGGTGTCTCCGGGCTGCACGGTCGAGCTGCCGAACCACATCGCGTCGTTCCGGAAGTACTCCCGGCACAGTTCGGGCCCTTCGTAGAAGACGTTGGCGGCGTCCTGGCGAACGATGTACGGAGTTTCCGTCGTCATGTCGTGCTCCTTCCGTTGTGGGGCAATAGGTTTCGTGTAGATGTGGTCGATCGCGTATTTCGTCGACCGCGTGCGCGTGATGCTCGAGTCTGCATTACGAACAAATAGTTGTCATACAACATGTCGTATCGAGAACATACGTTCCCTGAATTGGGGCTGTCAACAGGGATAAGACGGGAGTTTCGCGGGTCCGGATGGGACAACTTCGACAGCGAGGAGGGGGCCTGCCCCGGCGCCTTCGGGTCGATGAGAGGCCCTCCTCCGTCCACGCCGCACTCATTTGACCCAGAAATTCGTACAACAGGGTGTGCCCGATATTTGGCATACAGTCGCCAGTTATACGGGCGATTTGTGGGTAGCTGATGCAGGTACTTGTGGTTCAGCTAAGCCGAGTTTTTACCGCGGTCTGGTGCAATGTGAGCTCCGCAATACACTCGACACACTCGAACACCCGGCTGAACGGCACCCAAGGCGGGTGACCCGTCTACCTGGTGCCCCGAGATGCCCGACCCGTTGCTTACCCCTTCCACGACCGACTATCGGCCGCTGAGCAACAGTCTTGGGCTGTCCCCACGGACGTGGCGTGCGGCGACGAGAAGCTATCAGCGGATCACTCGCACGCCCCACACGGTGGGAACACCGACAGCGGAGTCGGGATGACAACGATCGGTACGGCTTGTGAGTCGGGATCCCCATCTCCAGAAGCCTTGAACTGCACGACACCACCGTACGTTCAGTTCTCGATCAACCTCAGGTCCAGGAGACACAGCCATGATGCACCCCCTTCCCACGAGGAGAATCAGATGACGACGGTGAATTCCATGAACACCGCGACGTCACCGACGTCCCCCGCCTTCAAACGACGCTTCATGATCAGACTCGTCGGCGTGCTGCTCGGCGGAATGTTCCTCGACGGATACATCCTCGGCATTGTAGGACCGGTGACCGCAACGGTCAGCGACGACCTCGGATTGTCAACGCTCGAGATCGGCCTCGTCGCCGCAGCGTCCTTGATCGGCATCTTCGTCGGCGCACCACTGGCCGGCTGGGCGACCGACAGGTTCGGACGCAAGCCGATGTTCCTGGCAGACATCGGACTGTTCGTCATCGCCTCCGGACTCCAGATATTCGTGGGAAGCACGAATCTGTTGCTCACCGCCGCAGCGCAGCTCTTCATCGTCCGCTTCCTGATGGGCATGGCCATCGGCGGCGAGTACTCCATCGGGTGGCCGTTGATGTCCGAATTCTCCCCGCCCCGACTGCGTGGACGGCTGATCGGCCTTACCTTGATCGCGTGGTACGCAGGTTTCATGGTCGCCTATGCGGTCGGATTCTTGCTCATCGAATACACCGACCTGAGCTGGCGCCTCATCTTGGGTAGCAGTGCCGTCATCGCCCTGGTGATCTTCTTCGCCCGTCTCGGCCTTCCCGAATCACCGCGATGGCTCTGGAACCAGGGACGCAAGGACGAAGCCCGCGCTGTTGCCCTCAAGTACATGATGGAATCCGCCGAACTGGACGATATCCAACGCGAGCAGGTCAAGAAGGGCAGCTTCAAGCAGCTGTTCAACAACGCAAACTGGCGGGCGACGCTCTTCACCTCCGGATTCTGGTTCTGTGCGGTCACTCCCTACTTCGCAATCGCTACTTTCGCCGACGACATCCTCCATAATTACGGACTCAGCGGCGGACTTGCCGGGGGAGTCGGGTTGTCTGCCCTCGCATTGCTCGGAGTCGTAGTAGCTGTTCTTCTGATCGATCGGGTCGGTCGCCGAGCGCTCACCGTTCCGCCGCAGTGGCTGTGCACCGTGGTGCTTGCCATCATCGCGATCTGGGCGGGTGCACCGGCGGTCATCGTGCTGGGCCTGTTCCTCGTCTTCTCGTTCTTCAACGCGATGTACACGACCCTGACCGGTATCTACCCGGCCGAGATCTTCCCCACCGAGATCCGCGGTATCGGAACCGGGTTTGCGACCTCGGCGAGCAGGATCGGCGCCGCACTGGGCACCTTCCTGCTGCCCTGGTCGATCACCCATCTGGGTTCGTCGGTGTCGATGGTGATCGCCGCGGTCATCGCAGGGCTGGGCGCGGCACTGTCACAGTGGCTCGCTCCGGAAACCAAGGGACAAAGCTTGTGTGACACGGCCGGCGAGGTCACGCACTAGAACCTCGAACCCGGCGATGACCGCAGATGCGGTACGCCAATGGGCGAAGACCCTACAGCCCGCTCCGCGGTCATCGCCAAGGAGGAGCGTCCATACCAGCAGAGTGACGGTGTCCCCATGCGCACCTCGGCGATCTCCAGGATCCCAGTGCGGCGGCGGCCCAATCCATGGCCTGGGAGACCTTGCCCGAGACGAGACGAGACGAGCCAGGCCGAAGTTATCTTCGGTTCAACGAACTTCGCCGCAGGAACAGTGGGCAATTTCCACCGAGCACACGCCCCGGACGCAGCCTATCTGCCGGTATCGAGGACGGAGAACCCCGACCACGAACACCGAGTGCTTCGGCAGCGGTGACCTCACCCTCGATTCATCGTGGAGCGTCTCCACGACCGCATCTACGTCATCTACGAAAGGCTTCTCTGTGAGAGCTCTGATCGCTCCCTACACATTCCCTGGGTTGCTCAGCGCAGTGCACATCGCCGAGCATCTCGCGTCCGGGCTGTCCACCGTAGGAATCGCCACTCGCCTGCTTCCACTCACCGCCGGGAGAGAAGGCAGTATCGACGCCGCGGTCTCCGCCGGATTCACCCCACACCCGGTTACTGTGGCGGGAGAAACCGGACTGCCGCACTACAGTCGGATCGCCCTGCATGAGTACACCGTCGTAATCGACCTCGCGACCATCTGCGGACGAGCCACCTTGCCCGGCGGCCGCAGGATGCCACTGGATGCGTCGAGCCTCGGCCTCGGCCAGGCCATCGGACACGCCCTACGTCACGACCCGGACCGACTGGTGCTCACGCTGGGCGGCAGTGCCGGCGTCGACGGAGGCATGGGCATGCTCGCGGCGTTGGGCTTCACCTTCCATGATGTCGACGGCCGCCAGCTCCGAGCCTGCGGGCGCACCTTGTCGCGGATCCACACGGTCGACTGCTCCCGGACAGTGAACCTAGAGGGCATCGAGATCGTGGTCACCAGCGACGTCACCAGCCCACTGCTCGGCCCTACCGGTGCAACAGCGGTGTACGGACCGCACACAGGTGCCACCGACGCCGATGCCCGTCTTCTCGACGCCGGCCTCGACAACCTCGTCGAAGCATTCGTCCGCAGCGGCTACCCTCACGCCCGGGACATCGCGAACGCCCCGGGCGCGGGTAGCGCCGGTGGTATCGGCTTCGCAACGATGCTGCTCGGCGCCCGCATGGTCTCCGGCGCCCAGTACTTCCTCGACCTCTTCGACTTCGACGGAGCTCTCACCGATGTCGATCTTGTCGTCACCGCCGGCGTCAGCGTGGACGAGCAGGCCGGGCACGGCAGACTGTTTTCTGTACTCGCCGAACGAGCACGCCCCCTTCCTGTCATCGCAGTGGTCGAACGAGCGCGTCTTCCTCGACCTCACGGGGACAGCTCAGGTTTCGACCACATCTACGCACTGTGCGATTACACCCAACGAGGTATCAACACCGATCCCCGCCTGACAGGTGAGTCGCTCCGTCGTATCGGGCGCGACATCGGCATCACGGCAATCACATCGAATACGAGATCTCTCCTTCCGACTGGCAGCCTCGCCGGGTCTACCGGTATCTGAACCCTCACTGCTGATTCGAGAGAGCAACCGCGGATCCCACAACCACCCCCAAGGTGGTCGAGCGATACTCCGGCGCCCCTGTGAGATCGCTGCTGGCCCGCTCCGATATCTGGGAATGACAACTACGCGCCCGGTGCCGTGGCACGGACGGCTCACTGTTCTATCCCCCGACAACATCCGCGGACCCGCCCGCGCGCGGCTCGAAAAGCTTGCGAAAGACGTCTGTCGCCGATGTCCTGTGCTGGCGGCCTGCCGAGATCACGCGCTGTGTACTCGCGAACTGCACGGAATCTGGGGCGGGATGACCGCCAGAGAGCGTGCCCTCTGGTGCTGCGACACAGCGTCGTGACTAGCGCATCCCGCCGCCTCGTGTCCGCGTGATATCCCCAGCACCCATGCGGGCCGGTACCTCGGCAGTCGAGCGCGTCGCTGCCGTCCGTACTGCGACTCCTTCTGGAGGAACTTCCATGACTGTCACCGAGCACCGATCATCCGAGCTCACTTCCCGACTACCCGCCGGCCCCGGCGCCCTACTGTCCCCGCGGCGGGCGAAGATCGTCTGCACCCTCGGACCGGCGGTCGCCACCGACGGCAAGGTGCGTGCCCTGGTCGAGGCCGGGATGGACATCGCCCGGTTGAACTTCAGCCACGGCGACCACACGGACCACCAGGCCAACTACGACCGGGTCCGGTCGGCAGCGGCTGCTACCAGTCGATCTGTCGGGATCCTCGCCGATTTACAGGGACCGAAGATCCGCCTCGGCCGCTTCGCCGCCGGCGCCACCGTCTGGGCCACCGGCGACACCGTACGCATCACCGTCGAGAACTGCCCCGGTGACCACGACCGGGTCTCGACCACCTACGCCCACCTGGCCGCCGACGCCCGCCCGGGAGATTGTCTGCTCGTCGACGACGGCAAACTCGCCCTGACCGTCACCACCGTCGACGGTCCGGATGTGGTCTGCACCGTCGTCGAGGGCGGGCCGGTATCGAACAACAAGGGCCTGTCCCTGCCCGGCATGGACATCTCTGTCCCCGCATTGTCGGACAAGGACATCGACGACCTCGAATTCGCTCTGCGGCTCGGGGTGGATCTGGTCGCCCTGTCCTTCGTGCGTTCGGCCGCCGACATCGACCGCGTCCACGAGGTGATGGACCGCGTCGGACGGCGCGTCCCGGTGATCGCGAAGATCGAAAAACCCGAGGCCGTGGACAATCTCGAGGAGATCGTGCTGGCCTTCGACGCGCTCATGGTCGCCCGCGGTGACCTCGGCGTCGAGGTCCCCCTCGAACAGGTCCCGCTGGTTCAGAAGCGGGCCGTGCAGCTCGCGAGGGAGAACACCCGCCCGGTCATCGTCGCCACTCAGATGCTCGAGTCGATGATCCAGAACTCCCGTCCTACCCGTGCCGAGGCCTCCGATGTCGCGAACGCGGTCCTCGACGGCGCGGATGCGGTCATGCTCTCCGGCGAAACCTCCGTCGGGAAGTACCCGCTCGAGACCGTCGGGACCATGGCCCGCATCCTCGCCGCCGTCGAACAGAACTCGACCGCCGTACCTGCTTTGACCCACGTGCCCCGCACCAAGGGTGGAGTGCTGTCCTTCGCCGCCCGCGACATCGGCGAACGCCTTAATGCCAAGGCTCTTGTCGCGTTCACCCAGTCCGGGGACACCGTCCGCCGCCTCGCCCGTCTGCACACGCCGCTGCCGCTGTTGGCCTTCACACCGCTACCTGAGGTTCGTAACCAGCTGGCACTGACCTGGGGCACCGAAGGCTTTCTCGTTGATCCGGTGCACAACACCGACGACATTATCCGCCAGGTCGACACCGCGCTCCTGCAACTCGATCGCTATCGGCACGGTGACCTGGTCGTCATCGTCGCAGGGTCCCCGCCGAACAAGACCGGATCGACGAACTTTGTTCATGTCCACCGCATCGGCATCGAGCACTAGACGCTTGTTG
The DNA here is from genome assembly GCF_048381395.1 of Rhodococcus shunpengi. NCBI lineage: Bacteria > Bacillati > Actinomycetota > Actinomycetes > Mycobacteriales > Nocardiaceae > Rhodococcus > Rhodococcus shunpengi. Next base: position 67,375 of record NZ_JBLWIU010000015.1, on the reverse strand, counting down.
GTGAGAGGCGCTGGCGTAGCGATCGGAGTCCTGGCACGGTCACCGAGTCGCTGAAGGTGCGAGATCGGCTGCCACAGCCGCACCTCCTGTTCGGTGTGGTCGAGTCAAACAACAAAGCGGAGGAACTCCGTTCGTCGATACGGCACACCGCGGACCTTGCCCTTGAGGGCAAGTCACACACCTGTAGATGACGCGTGCACCCACGACGACGATCGACATCGATTTCATCCACCGTACGTGGGCTCCCGGCAGGCCAGGAGGTTGATGCCGTCCTCGAGCGTCGAGGGAGGTTCTTCTTGGTCTCAGCCGACTACGTCGATGCGTCAAGAGCACCGAGCGGCTTGTGGACACGGCGCTGCATCGCCCAGTGTCGCGCGAACACCGAACTGTGTCGACGTACCGAGGTTGCTGACGTGAAGGACTTTTGCCGGTCACTCTCACACACATGCTCCGGTTCGCCGAGATGTCACCCGACCCGGACGCCCTTAGCCAATGACCCGTCGGCGAAGTACCGGCGCGGATTCGAACCCACATAGCAAATCTCGAAAAACTTGTTCACACTCGAGTTCTCATGAGCGACGGGGACGTTGCCAGCGCTAGTTGGAGGACCGGCCCGTCGGCGCATCATCGACATGCTTCGCGAGCCCGCGCAATGCACAGGATCAAGGGGAGTGAACGAGGCGGCGAGGAACATCGACCGCAGCATTTGTCTGTACGCAAGTACATTTGCGGCAAGGCGAACGAGTTGCGCAACAAGACACGGCAGAAACTCGAGGACGTCAAGGTTGAAATCAACAGCGAAGTAATGCCCGTGCGTTCCGCTGTCAAATAGTCTGCCACGCACGGTAGCTGGCGCGAAACACGCTCGCAGCCAATGCTGCAACGTCATTCCCATCAGTACGACGACGCACTCACGACAGAGTGGACGAGCAGTGCACAAGCCACCGACCAGCTGCAAGCCATTCACACCTACAGCCGTCCCGGCACGATCGCCGACGGTGATCTGCACGATGTCACCGAGCTCGCCGCGAACGGTGCGATGCAGAACGAGACCGGCCGCCAGCGGGACGTGCCGACAATGGCGGCCAGGGCGTTGCGTCGACCCTGTCAGCTCCGTCTGACGAGCCTGCGGGTGTTTCACCGCGTCCGCTGTTCCCCGCGCCCGAGAGCCGGAGCCGGTCAACGTCGGTATCTCCGTCGGCCCGGCAACAACTACGAGCCGGTGCTGACGATCACGGCCCCGCAGAGCTCCGACGTGGTTGTTCTTATTCCTTCATCCTCCGTCCCGGAACGGACCGTTCCGGGACGGGGCGTCACGAGAACAGACGGAGAGCGACCCCGGTAGCCGCCCGGCGCCGTCTTGCCGCGATCCGCCTGCGTCGACTCGGCACGGGTCACCAAGGTCGAGTTGCAGGCAGGGATCCGTCTTCGGATGCTGTCGATGCCGGCGGAGCCGGGTTTGTGCTCGGAGGACAAAAGTGTGGCGAAAGCTGAGCCCAGCGGGACATTTCGCTGCAGGTCGGACGGTCGTAGTGTCTTGGGTCACAACCTCGAGAAAAGGTGACCCAAGGTATGACGGACATCGACTACTTCGTATGGGATCTCGCGGCAGAACGCGGCGACGCACAGTGCCTGCGCGACGACCACAGCAGTTTCACGTACCGCCGGTTCGCGGATCGGGTCGACGCGTTCGCAGCGCAACTGCACGACCGCGGGCTCGCGGCCGGCGAGGTACTGGCGGTGATGCTTCCCAACCGAGTCGAGTTGCTTATCGCACTGATGGCGGCCTGGCGGATCGGCGCGATCGCCACCCCGATCAACCCGGACTTCACCGAAACCGAAGCCGACTACCAGATCGAGGATTCGGGCGCCGTTCTCGTTCTGAACGAAGGGGTCGGCGCGCCGTCCGCCGGCCGACCCACCATCGCGGTCGACGACATGGCCACGGAGCTTTCCTCCGTCCGATTCGAGCACCTTCGGCCGAGCGCGGACGATATCGCACTGTTGATCTACACCTCGGGGTCGACGGGACGTCCCAAGGGCGTTCAGCTCACCCACAGCAATCTGAACTACATGGCGTCCGCGTTTCGCGAGCATCTCGCCGTCACCGCCGACGACCACTGCCTGTTGATTCTTCCGCTCTTTCACGTCAATGCGATAGCGGTCAGCTTCCTCACCCCGATGGTGGCCGGAGCGCAGCTCACCATCACTGGCAAGTTCTCACCCGGCCGATTCTTCGAGGACGTCGCGCGTTTGCAGCCGACCTACTTCTCGGCTGTGCCCACTATCTACGCGCTCCTCGCTTCACAGCCGGATGACGTGGGCGTCGACACCTCGTCGCTGAGATTCGGAATATGCGGGGCTGCACCGATTTCGAAGGAACTCCTCGACAGGGTAGAGGAGAAGTTCGGGCTCGTCATCGTGGAAGGGTATGGCCTGACCGAGGGCACATGCGCGTCGGCGTGCAACCCGATCGACGGGCCACGCAAACTCGGCACCGTCGGCCCGGCACTGCCGGGGCAGAAGATCGCGATCGTAGGACCCGAGGGTGACCCGCTACCGACTGGCTCAACCGGCGAAGTGATCATCCAGGGCCCCAACGTGATGCGTGGATATCTGAACCGTCCGGAAGACACCCGACGAACAATCGTCGACGGCTGGTTGCACACCGGCGACGTCGGACGCCTCGACGAGGACGGCTATCTCACACTTGTGGACCGGATCAAGGACATGATCATCCGCGGCGGCGAGAATCTGTACCCCAAGGAAATCGAGATCGCACTGGCCACTCATCCCGCTGTTCTCGAATGCGCCGTGATCGGTGCTCACCACGAGGTCTACGGTGAAGTGCCTGTCGCGTACGTCGTCTCGTACCCCAGTTACGAAGTCACCGAAGCCGAACTGCTCGAACATTCCGCCGGGCTGCTGACGCGGGTGAAGGTCCCCGCCGAAATCCACCTGGTCGCGGATCTGCCGCGAAATCCGGTCGGCAAGATCGACAAACCGGGGCTGCGCCGGGCTCATCACCGCGCATTCGCACTCTGATACCACACTCCATCCACTCGGTCGTCGATCCGACGCACCCGAGGTGATGGCCTCTATAAGCCAACGAACCCAGGAGCTCGCCATGGGATTCAAGACCGGAAATCCTCCCGCCATCGACCCCGACACCTTCCTCGACCGACCGCTACTCGACCGACTTCGTGTGACGGCGACACATTGGGTGGACTACGGATTCGGCACACCGAAGATGGTGCACACCATCTATATCTTCAAGTTGCTGTTTCTCTACCTCGGGGCAGGAACCGCAGTCGCCACTCTCACCTCGGGACTGAGCTGGCTCGACGTCATGTCTTGGTGGAACCAGCCGATCGTCTACCAGAAACTCGTCCTGTGGACGGTCCTGCTCGAGACGCTCGGCATGGCCGGCTCGTGGGGTCCTCTCGCAGGGCACTTCAAGCCGATGACGGGCGGGTTCCGGTACTGGCTCAAGCCCGAGACCATTCGGCTCCCACCATGGCCCGGCAAAGTTCCGGGCACCAAGGGTGACTCCCGAACAGTGTTCGATGTGGCTGTCTACGCCGCAATCCTCATGAACCTGGTCCTCGCCGTCACTCTTCCGGGTGTGCCCAGCGCCTCGCTCGATGCCGTGGTTGCGGAGAACAGTGGACTGGTCCGCCCGTGGCTCATGCTGCCGCTGATCGCACTGCTCGTGATCATCGGTCTGCGCGACAAGGTGATCTTCCTGGCTTCTCGGGGCGAACAGTATCTTCCCGCGATGGTGTTTTTCGCATTCCTGCCGTTCGTCGACATGATCGTGGCCGCGAAGCTGCTGATCGTCATCGTGTGGATCGGTGCCGGGGTGTCGAAGTTCGGCCGCAATTTCGCATTCGTGATCCCCCCATGATCAGCAACACCCCTTGGCTGTGGTCGAAGACGATCAAGCGTCTGCATTATCGGAGCTTCCCGAACGATCTGCGTCCGTCGCCGGTCGCCAGCAGTGTCGGGCATGTCCTCGGCACACTCGTCGAGATCGCGGCACCGCTGGTTCTGTTGTTCTCGACCAACCGCACCGTGACCTTGTGCGCGGTCGTATTGATGGTCGCGTTCCACCTGTTCATCGCGTCGACCTTCCCGCTGGCGGTGCCGCTTGAATGGAACCTTCTGTTCGCGTATCTGTCGGTCTTCCTGTTCTGGGGCTACCCCAACGAGGCCGGCTTCGGGATCGGTGATATGTCGTCGCCGTGGCTGACGATCGGAATCGTTGCCGCGCTGTGCTTCTTCCCGGTCCTCGGCAATCTGCGTCCGGACCTCGTCTCGTTCCTGCCGTCGATGCGGCAGTACTCGGGTAACTGGGCGACCGGCGTGTGGGCACTCGCGCCCGGCGCCGAGGAGAAACTCGAGAAGCACATTGTCCGCCCCGCGGCGAACACCCGCACCCAGCTATTGTCGATGTACACCCCGCAAGAAGCCGACATCGTGATGCATCAGCTCCTCGGCTTCCGCGCGATGCACAGCCACGGACGCGGCTTGTTCTCGCTGATGCTGCGTAAACTCGGAGACGACATCAACCGGTACACGCTGCGCGAAGCCGAATTCGCCTGCAACTCGATCGTTGCATTCAACTTCGGTGACGGGCACTTCCACAACAAGGGACTGATCGATGCAATCCAACGGCGATGCAACTTCGGTCCCGGCGAGTTCCTCGTCACCTGGGTCGAATCGCAGCCGATCCACAAAGCAACGCAGGAGTACCAGGTGATCGACGCAGCGCTCGGGGTCGTCGAACGAGGAACGTTCAAGGTCGCGGACGCTATCGACGAACAGCCGTGGCTGCCCAACGGTCCGATCCCTGTCAACGTGACCTGGACGATCGACGTGGACGTCGACCGCGCCATGACCGATCCGGGAAATCTCACCGAACCCAAGATGCGCGACCGCGCCACCGCCGAGCGCAAGGAGACCCGTCGATGAGCACCGCGGTCGTGGTCGGCAGCGGACCCAACGGACTTGCTGCCGCCGTCCACCTCGCACAGAACGGCGTGGACGTTCAGGTTCTCGAGGCCGCCGACGAAATCGGCGGGGGCACCCGGTCGGGCGAACTGACCGTGCCCGGCCTGATCCACGACCACTGCTCGGCCTTCCATCCGATGGGAGCCGGATCCCCCTATCTGCAGACTCTCGACCTCGAGCGTTACGGTTTGCAGTGGCGGTGGCCCGAAATCGACTGTGCGCACCCTCTCGACGGAACCGACGCAGCGCTGTTGCACCGTTCCTTGGAGGACACCGCCGAGGGTCTCGGCGGGGATGGTCCGCGCTGGCGCCGGATGTTCTCCGACCTTGCGACGGGGTTCGACGATGTGGCCGCCGATCTGATGCGGCCGGTGCTCAACATCCCCCGCCATCCGTGGCGCCTGGCAGCGTTCGGTCCGCGTGCGCTGGTGCCTGCCACCGTCGCGGCACGCTGGTTCCGGACGAGGCAGGGGCGCGCGCTGTTCGGTGGTGTCGCCGCGCACGCCTACCACCGACTGGACCGGCCCGCGTCGTCTGCAGTGGGCCTGATGATCACTGCTGCCGGCCACCGCTATGGCTGGCCGGTGGCGGAGGGTGGTTCGGCGGCGATCGCCCGGGCGCTCGCGGCGACGCTCGCCGAACACGGAGGTAAAGTGCACACCGGTGTACATGTGCGCAGCTTCGCGGACATTCCGGCCGCCGACGTGGTTCTACTGGATGTCGCCCCCGGGGCGGCCTTGGAGATTCTCGGTCCGGCGCTCCCGAACCGGATCGCGAAGGCGTACAGAAAGTTCCGGCACGCCCCGGGTGCGTTCAAAGTAGACTTCGCGATCGACGGGCCGATTCCGTGGTCCGACCCGGCGTGCGCCCGCGCGGGTACCGTCCATCTGGGTGGCGACTTCGACGAAATCGAGCGGGCAGAACGCGAAGTGACTGAGGGGCGGCTGCCGAAGCGCCCGTTCGTCCTACTGGGTCAGCAGTACGTCGCAGACCCCACCCGCTCTGCCGGGTCGATGAATCCGGTGTACGCGTACGCCCATGTGCCGGCAGGTTTCTCTGGCGACGCAACCGATGTGATCATCGCGCAGATCGAACGGTTCGCTCCTGGTTTCCGTGACCGTATCGTCGCACAGGTGACCAGTGCCCCGGCCGATCTCGCCCGAGACAACCCCAATCAGGTAGGCGGTGACATCATCGGCGGTGCCAACGCCGACCTACAAGTGGTGTTCCGCCCGCGTATTGCTCGCGACCCGTACAGCACCGGTGTCGACGGTGTGTATCTGTGCTCGGCGTCGACGCCTCCCGGTGCGGGTGCACACGGTATGTGCGGATACAATGCGGCCGAATCGGCCTTGAGGCGCCTGCGGCGGACGGGAAAGAGACTGCGGTGACGATGCCCCCTGGCGGCGAGCCGAGTGCGTTCCCGCTTCCGAACTCCGCCGTTGCTCCGGACGTGCTGGCGACTACGGCCGCGATCGCGCACCGGCTCGAAGCTCGGTCGGCAGAGCTGGTTCAGGGAATGACGTCGATGCTGTCCTCGGGGATCGATCGGCTCGACGACGATCCGCAACTTGTCGATCTGCTCGGTGCGAGCGTTCAAAGCAATTTCCTGACCATTGTCCACATGCTGGCGAACAACATCCCGGTCGATCATCTTCAACCGACAACTGCGGCAGTGGAATACGCCCTTCGCCTTGCTCAGCGTGACGTCTCCTCGCACTCGCTGGTACGGGCGTACCACATGGGTCAGGACTACCTGCTCACGGTCTGCTACAGCGAGATCGAGGCCAGTAACCTGCCCCCGGCGCAGGTCATGGCAACACTCAAGCACATCTCGGATGTCCTGTACCGCTATATCGACTGGATAACACTCTACGTTTTCAGCGCGTACGAACGCGAAAGGCGGCGGTGGATCGGTGCTCGTGGCAATGTCCACTCGTCGACGATCCACGGCGCGCTTGCCGGGAACAGTACGGAGACAGGCGAGTTCGAATCGGAAACCGGGTATCGTCTCGACCGGTACCACGTGGCGATCATCGCTTGGTCGGCTCCGGACAGCGTGAGCATGCTCACTCGTCTCGACCGCTATGTGCGGGATATCGCGCGCCATCTCGGAACGGAATCAGCGCCCATTCTCACTGCCATCGACCGGGCCACAGTCTGGGGATGGTTACCGTTCGCCCGCAGGCCTTCACATGTCGACACGACAACTTTGGCCGCTTCAGTGCCCGGTGGGGCGGATTTCCGAGCCGTCCTGGGGCTCCCGGCCACGGGCATCGAGGGCTTTCGGCGGTCTCACGAGCAAGCGCGGGCAGCCCAGTCCGTTGCTAACCTCGCCGCCACACCCGCGCGCCCGATCATCGGTTTCGGTGATGCGGGTGTCGCAGTGACCTCTTTTCTCGCCGCAAATCTGGACTCGAGCCGCGCTTGGGTCCAGGAGATACTGGGCCCGCTCGCCGAGAACACGGCGCAGGCCTCGGACCTGCGCGCAACGTTGAGTACTTATCTCGAGACCGGCGGGAGTCCTCTCCACACTGCACAGCAGCTGAACCTGCACCGCAATACCGTCAAATACCGGATCGCCAAGACGCTCGGCGATCCGGCTACGGGATTGTCGAACCACAGCAAACTCGACCTGGCGCTTGCATTGCGTGCGTGCGAGTACCTCGGGCCGTCGATACTTCACAGAGATTAAGCATACGCAGATTGCGTCGACGCACCGGACCCACGAGGCCGGGCCTTCGATGTCGCATCGTATTCCACCATTCGATCGCCGGACATCCGTGTCGCCGCCCCGCAACACCCCCCCGCGTTCCTCAAAATTGGAAGCAATTGTCTCGAAACCACTTCCGGGGAAAAGCTCGAGGGTGACGTCGGGGCTTCAGGCACTGATCACGAAGGTTCAGACCAGTGATGCAGTGAGCCCGTCGGCAAGTACATAGTAGTCACCGGTGTGCCAGCCTACGCGGCCGGAAGTCGGATAGATACGACGTTGACGGGGGCTGACCAGGCTCGTATGAAGTCATGCTCGACTCGGGCCGAGATGCGTCGGACAGCGCCGCCGCCGCCAGCACCCGGACCCATCGATTCGAGGACAAGCCTGCGGCCGCCCGGTACCTGCTGCAGGGTCGCACGTATCGGCGATGAAGGCACTTCACCATCAACGTCACCCGATCATGCTGCAGCTTCCCGGACAGGGCCGATACTCCGGGCCGGATGATCTCCGAACGTCGTCACAGTTCGCGACGGAAGTTATCGAACGGGTGCAGAGTCCTGGGCGGGGGTGACCCGGATCAGCACATCGGTGACGCACCCCGGCCTTTCGATGCCGTCGATGTCCACCGTCACCCGGACCGTCGCTTGTAAGCCGGTCGACACAGGTGACACGTCGATGATCTCCCCGCGTCCCCGCACCCGGCTTCCCACAGGCACCGGATGCGGGAATCGCACCCGATCGGTTCCGTAGTTGACGGACATCCCGACGTTCTCGAGATGGAAGATCTCGTCGAGAAAACCGGCGACCAGAGACAAGGTCAGGTATCCGTGGGCGATGGTGCTGCCGAACGGGCTGCGGGCGGCGCGCTGCGGGTCGACATGGATCCATTGGTGGTCTTCGGTGATGTCGGCGAAGGCGTCGATGCGGTGTTGGTCGATGGTCATCCAGCGGCTGTGCCCGAGGTCGGTGCCGGCGGCGGTGGCGAGCTGGTCGTAGGTGAAGGTGGGCATCAGATGGAGATGCCTCCGTCGACGGGCAGAACCACGCCGGTGATGTATCCGGCTTCGCGGGAGGCCAGGAAGGCTACCGCTGCGCACATTTCGGCCGCATCACCGAAGCGGCCCATCGGGATGGTGGCGGCGAGTTCGGCTTTCTTGTCGTCCGGGATGGAGGCGACCATGCGGGTTTCGGCGTTGGGGGAGATGGCGTTGACGGTCACGCCGAAACGGGCGAGTTCCTTGGCGGCGGTCTTGGTGAAACCGATGATGCCGGCCTTGGCGGTGGCGTAGTTGGCCTGGCCGGTGTTGCCGCGCAATCCGGTGTAGGAGGTGACGTTGACGACCCGGCCGAAGCCCTGGGCACGGAAGTGGGGCACGCACGCGCGGGTGAGGCGGAAGGTGCCACCGGCGTGGACGGCGAGGACCTGTTCCCAGTCGTCATCGGTGAGCTTCCACAGCACCTTGTCGCGCAGGATGCCGGCGTTGTTGACGATGACGTCCACGCGTCCGGTGTCGGCGATGATGTGGTCGACGGCGCGGTCGATGTCGTCGGTGCTGCTCACGTCACCGTGGAGCGGTCGCGCGCCGATGTCCGCTGCCGCCTTGCCGATCTCGTCCTTGTCGTAATCCATGATGAAGACATCGGCGCCGGCGCGGACGAAGAAGCGGCCGAGTTCGAGGCCGATGCCGCGGGCACCGCCCGTGACGACGACGGTCTGTCCGGTGAAATCGTAGGTCAGGTTCTGCATGGGGTCCGCCTTCGAGAAGAGTTGTTGCGGCTCAGAGGAGCTCGAGGATGGTGGCGTTGGCCTGACCGCCGCCTTCACACATCGTCTGCAGGCCGAAACGGATGTTGTTGGCGCGCATGTGATGCAGCATGGTCGTCATGATCCGGGCGCCGGAGCCGCCGAGAGGATGCCCGAGGGCGATGGCGCCGCCGCGGGGGTTGACCTTGGCCAGGTCGACACCGAACTCGGCGGCCCAGGCGAGGGTGACAGAAGCGAAGGCCTCGTTGACCTCGAACACACCGATGTCGTCGATGCTCAACCCGGACTTGGCCAGTGCCTTGTGGGTGGCGGGGATCGGGCCGGTGAGCATCGGCATCGGCGCGGAGCCGGCGACAACGGCGGTGTGGACACGCGCGAGGGGGGTCAGTCCGGCGCGGGCAGCGGCCTCGCTGGTCATCATCAGCAGAGCCGCGGACCCGTCGGAGATCTGGGAGGCGTTGCCGGCGGTGACGGTGCCGTCGTCGAGGAAGGCGGGCCTGAGGTTCGCCATCTTCTCGAGGGTGCCGCCGCGGCGGATGCCTTCGTCGGTGGAAAACAGAGTGCCGTCGACGTCGATAGGGGCGATCTCCTCGGTGAACAGACCGGCGTCGGTGGCGGCGGCGGCGCGGTCGTGGGAGGTCAGGGCGAACTCGTCGAGCCGGGTGCGGGTAAGGGCCCATTTGTCGGCGATCTGCTCGGCACCGAGACCTTGATTGGGGGTGTCGGGTCCGTAGCGGGCGACGTAGCGGGGCCCGAACGGGTTGCCGGTGGCCTGGGCCGAGCCCATGGGGATGCGGGACATCGATTCCACCCCACCGGCGACGGCGATGTCGTACTGGCCGGCGATCAGGCCGGCGGCGGCGAAGTGGATGGCCTGCTGGGAGGAGCCGCACTGGCGGTCCACCGTGGTGCCGGGCACGGATTCGGGCCAGCCGGCGGAGAGCACGGCGGTGCGGGCGATGTCGAAGGTCTGTTCCCCGACCTGGCTTACGCACCCCCAGACGACGTCGTCGACGATGACGGGGTCGATTCCGGTGCGTGCGACGAGCGCGTCGAGGACGTGGGCGGACAGGTCCGCCGGATGCACGGTGGCCAGGGTTCCGTTGCGCTTGCCGAGGGGGGTGCGGACGGCAGCGACGATGACAGCATCGGTCATGGCAGGTTCTCGCGTTTCTGAAGATGCAGGGATAGGAGAGGAGGTCAGAGGCAGTCGGGGTCGAGTTCGAGCAGCTGGGTGTCGAGGGCGACCAGCAGATCGAATTGTGTGTCGACCTTGGGGAGTTCGTAGGTGTAGAAGTAGCGGGCTGCGGCGCGTTTGCCGTCGAAGAACGCTCCGGTGCGTCCGTGTGCGGCGAGGATCTGGTCGAGCCAGATCCAGGCGAGGACCACATGTCCGGCTGCTTCGAGGTAAACCGTGGCGTTCGCTAGGGTGACCTCGGAATTACCGTGGTCCCAGAGTGTTTCGGTTACCTCGACGAGTCGGTCGAGTCGGACGGTGAGGTGGTGTGCCCAGGGCCGGTAGATCTCCGGGGTGCGGTCGATGGTGTCGCGGATGGTGCCGGCGAGCAGGTCGAGGCCGGCGCCGTTGTCGATGACGACCTTGCGGCCGAGTAGGTCCAGTCCGTGGATACCGTGGGTGCCCTCGTGGATGGGGTTGAGGCGGTTGTCGCGGTAGAGCTGTTCGACGTCGTGATCGCGGGTGTAGCCGGCGCCGCCGTGAACCTGGATGGCCAGGTCGTTAGCGACCAGACACCACTGTGACGGCCAGCTCTTGACGATCGGGGTGAGCACATCGAGCAATATCTGGGCGTTCGAGCGGGTGATGTCGTCGGCTGCGGTGGTGCTCTCGTCGAGCAGTTTCGCCGCGTAGAGGACCAGGGCCATCGATCCTTCGGCGTAGGCCTTCTGCGCGAGCAGCATGCGCCGTACATCGGCGTGTGCGGTGATCGCGACCTGCGGTGTCGCCGGGTCTTTCTGGCCGGGGCGGCGACCCTGGGGACGGGTGCGGGCGTAGTCGAGAGACTGCAGGTAGCCGGTGTAACCGAGGGCGGCAGCGCCGGCACCGACGCCGATGCGGGCCTCGTTCATCATGTGGAACATGTACTCGAGGCCGCGGTTCTCCTCACCGACGAGATAGCCGACCGCCCCGGCGCCACCCGCAGGGGTGTGGACACCATCGCCGAAATTGAGCATCGTGTTGGTGATGCCGCGGTAACCCATCTTGTGGTTCAGGCCCGCCAATGCGACGTCGTTGCGTTCGCCGAGTGAACCATCCTCGTGCACCAGGTATTTCGGGACGATGAACAGCGACAGTCCCTTCACACCCGGACGCGCGCCCTGTGCGCGCGCGAGGACGAGATGGACGATGTTCTCGCTCAGTTCGTGCTCGCCGCCGGAGATCCACATCTTCCGGCCGAAGATCCGGTAACGACCGTCGCCGTCGGGAACGGCGCGCGTGGTCAAATCGGAAAGGGACGATCCGGCGTGCGGTTCTGACAGGCACATGGTGCCGAGGAAGCGGCCCTCGAGCATCGGGGCGGCGTAGGTGGCGATCTGTTCGTCGCTGCCGTGGGCGAGGAGCAGATTCGCGTTCGCCATGGTCAGCATCGGGAAGCTGGCGGTAGCAATGTTCGCGGCCTGGAACCAGGCGAAGCACGCACGGTGGATTACGCGAGGGAGTTGGATGCCGCCGACCTCGTTGTCCATGGTGCCGGCGAGCAGTCCGGTCTCGGCGAAGGCCGTCAGGGCTTCGCGTACTTCGGGGATGATGTGGACTTCGGTGCCGTCGAAATGTGGTTCGTTCAGGTCGCCGGTGCGGTTGTGGGGGCGGAAGTACCGGGCGGCGATCGTCTCGGCGAGTTCGAGGGCGGCATCGAAGGTTTCCTTCGAATGGTCTTCGAAGCGAACGTTTTTCGTCAGCGATTCGACGTCGAGCCAGTCGTAGAGAAGGAAGGTCAGGTCGTCACGCGACAGTAGGATGGAACTCAATGCAGGGGACTCCTTGCAGGTGGCCCGACGCCGGCAGGGCGGTCGAGCGAGGCACCTCGGAGCGTCAGGACGGGCGGACGATGCCTGCCGTCCAGATCGCTGCGAGAGTGCGTGCAGCTTCTTCATGGGATACGTCCTTGGTCACGCCGTCGGACAGAACGAAACGTTGGAAGGCATAGAACTCGGTCATACTGCCCATCATCTCTGCGGCCACGTCGACATCGAGATCCAGACGCAGACGGTCGGATTCGATACCCCGCCGCAGCGCGTGGGCGATGCGGGCGTAGAACGCCCGGCGGGAGGTGGCCCAGATTTTTTTGACCTCCGGGTCGGTCTGGCCGAGTTCGACGAGGACCCCGAACAGGGCGCGGTGGGACTCGTAGAACGTGAAATACAGCTGGGTGGATCGCAGGACCGAATCCATCGGATCGGTTTGATCCCAAGGAACCCGGACGAAATCGAATGCTTCGTCGGTCAGTTGCCGGAGTAGGACCAGCATGATCTCGCGGCGGTCGGTGAAGTAGCGGTAGAACGCGCCGGCGGACAGGCCGGCGGCCTCGGTGATGTCGGTGATCCTCACCCCGGCGTAGCCGTGTTCGGCGAACAGGGCTGTCGCCGCCGTCAGGAGGCGGGAGCGGGTGTCTCGTCCTTTGGGGGTGGGGGGCCGTCGTGCGGCCCCGGTGGCCAGGTTGGTCGACTGTTCGTCGCTCATCTGGCCTCCTTGCCGTGGTGGGACGAGTGATCATCTGCCGCGTACGGATCTTACGTTAGTGCCTCGCGGCGGTTTTGTAAATGTGGCGTCACTTTTATTTCGTTGGCCCTGCCACTTCGGTGTGTGCTTCTCGACGAATGCGCGGGCTCCTTCACGGGTATCGTCGCTGGTGACGACGGCTTCGAATTCGGGGGCGTTCATCTGCCACATCTGCTCGCTCCAATCCGATCCGAAGTCACGGCGGCGAGCCATCACGCGTTTGCTGCCGCCACGGGAGGGGTGCGTTGGCGGCGATCTTTTCCGCGAGGCGGATCGCTTCGTCGAGAGCCTGATCCGCCGGAACGCAGGCGTTGACCAGGCCCCACTGCAACGTTGTCGAGGCAAGGATGGGCTCTCCCGTCAGGATGGCTTCGGCGGCGAGCTTCTGTGGGATCTGGTCGGGCAGCCGGAAGGCGCCTCCGGCGCCGGCGAACAATCCTCGTTCGACCTCGGGCAGTCCGAGGCCGGCGTCCTCGTTTATCACGGCCAGGTCGCATGCCAGGACGATCTCGGTGCCGCTGCCGAAGGCCGGTCCGTTGACGGCGGCAATCACGGGGATGTCGATGGGGTGGTGGACGATTCCGGCGAAGCCCCATTCGGGGTTGTCCGGTGTCAGGAACGAGAGGTTGTCGGCGAGTTCTGCGAGATCGGCACCGGCGCAGAAGGCGCGTCCGCTGCCGTGACCGCATAGGCGCGTACCTGGAATCGGCATCGAGTGCCTGCAGGGCGTGCCCGCTGCTGCCGAGAGTGCGCCGTTGAGGACGTCGGCCTGTTGAGCGTGAGGATCCCGGCCGGACCGGACCTGCGGACGAGGGCGGGGGAAGTATCGATGGTCTCGGTGGTCACTGGAGAACCCTTCGGAAGTGCCCAGTGCGTGCAGGGTGGGTGCAAGTGCTTCCAGCGTGCAAGAAAGAAAAGTGGCGCAGTATTTACAAAATCAGGAACGGTCGCTACCGTGTGACGCGACATTCTCCGCCAAGGAGTTCCGCCGTGCTTGCTCGGAGACTCGAATGCCCTACGGCAGATGGACCGCTACACAACAGATTCGAGTTCGGTACCTACGCGGATCCGTCGGCGGCGGTTCGGCTGCCCAGGTGGGTGCCGGGGCGGAATTCGCGGCCGATACGGTGTCGCCGGCGTTAACGTAGCGGGCGGTGGAGACGATGACCGAGCGGTTCGATGACCTGCCAGGAACGCGGAAGATCTTCACTCTGCTCGTGGACCGTTACACGATGAGCGAGGCTGTGGCGTCGCTCCGGAAAACGCCTGAGGACCCGACTCTATCGGCACGAGGCCCGGCGACCGGCGCGCAGCATTTACGGGTCGCGGTGGAGAAAGACGGGGTCGTGGTCAGCCTCGATCTGGCTGCTTGACTCTCGAGCCCCTGAGATGTCTTTTTTTCGCCCGCACGTGCGCGGCGTCGAGGATCGAGGCGGACCAGTCCAGGTCTCCGCGGGCACCGAGCCGATCGAAGACCTGGCGGTGCAGCTCGTCGAACACCCCGGCCCGAGTCCAGGTGGTGAAGCGACGGTGCGCGGTCGGGACGCTGACTCCGAACGATGGCGCCAGGTGCCGCCACGCGCACCAGCTGGTAAGCAAGTAGACGACCGCGGTGAGCACGTCTCGATCATCGATCGCTGCCCGTCCGCCACCCTGCGACCGGGGCGAGAACCCAGGTAGTAGCGGTTCGGCGATCTCCCACGACGCATCCGGCACCAGCGGTAAAGACAACGCATCGACCAGGATGGTGCATCATGCCGCACAGAAGATCCCAACCATAAGAGACATGCTCTTAGCAATTCGTGATGAGTTGACGAACCGGGCGAGTTCAGACGGTCGCCATGAACTCGCCGCGGCCCCAGACCAGCAATCCGGGGCCGCCGTACCGACGCCGTCAATTCGAGTACATCCACTATCGAGAATCGCTGTGGAAGCGGAGTAACCCTTACGCGTCCATCGTTGCGACGAGTCGACTACTGACGTTACCGCGCTGCAAGCGGTCCAGCCCGTTGCCGATCTCGTCGAAAGCGATGCGCTCGGTGCGCAAACCGACGCTGCCATTCGCCATCATGGCCATCACATTGGCGACGTCCTCAGCGGTACCGCCCGAAGTTGTCCTGATTTCGATCATCTTGGTCACCATCTGGACGACATCGATCGTTGAATACTGCTCTCCCAGTCCAGCACACACGATGCGACCGCCCTCCAGGGTCTCGTACGAGCCCGCCTTGATGGCTTCGACAGCACCGGCGAGGGTGTCACTGAAGCCGGCGAAGTCGATGATGACGTCCAGTTCGTAGGGCGCCAGGTCCTTGGCCCGCTTGACCGTCTCTGTGATACCGAGGTGGCGGGCGTTAGGCCAGACTGCTTCATTGATTTCTGCCGCGTAGACTTCGGCACCGCGCGCCTTGGCAATCTGCGCCCCGAGTAACCCGATACCGCCGAGTCCGACGATCCCGACCTTCATGCCGGCTTCCACGCCTCCGGCGACGACAACACCGCGGTAGGCGGTGCGACCACCGCATGTCGCAATGGCAGCCTGTTCGAAGGACAGGTCACCGGGAATGGGGATGAGGTCGCGAGTCGCTGCCACGGTGTACTGCTCGTAGCCGCCATTTCTGAAGGAACCGTATCCGCCCATGTTGTCCACAGCGACGCGGTCACCCGGGGCAAAACCGTCGACACCGTTGCCTACCTCGGTGACCACACCTGAGAACTCGTGGCCGAGGACAACGGGGAAATCGCGCAAGATTCCCGTAAGTGTGCCATCCAAGAAACCCACGTCCGTGTGGCAGAGTCCCGCGGCGCGAACCTGTACGACCACCTCACCCTCACCCGGACGGGGATCGGCGGCATTATCCTCGAGCCGAATCGGGCTGAGAGGGCTGTCATAGAACCACGCTCGCATTTGAATTCTCCTGACATGCACCGAAGCCGAAGTATTCACCAGTAGTGGGCAAGACGGCGACGGTCGTTTCAAACCTGCTGACGTGCGCCAGACTAACCGAACCATTGACAGTCACTCGACCGGGTTGTCGTGCCGCCCGGGTTTGCTCGGCAAGAACCGAACCCGTCCGTTGCAGGGAACCGGATTGCTACCTGCCTTCGAAGGGAAGGATGGCGGCATGGTCCGCGCCATCGTTCCGGCCCCCGGCATCGGGCTTGTGTGCCAGTTCTCGGTCACACCGAGAAATGAAGCAGAATCGACTTATGCCTCAGTTCGAGAACCCTCAACCCGTCGCGGCGCAACTCGAACCGGAAGACCACCAGCTTCTCGTGGACGTTGCCAACCGCCTCGTACCACGAATGGACGCGATCACTCAGAACATGACCGCGGTCTTGATGCGATTGGGACCGCTCGGTGAAGATCCGCCGTTGAAGGCACTGCTCGAGTCGAGCATCCACGCCAATCTCGGCATGATCCTGCATCTGTGGACCGAGGACCTGGAAATCGACGACCTGCGCCCGATGCCGGCATCCGTGACGTACGCCCGACGCTTGGCGCAACGCGGTGTCCCGTGGAATCTGCTCATTCGCGCGTATCACGTCGGGCACAATCGTCTCTGCGATCAACTCTGCCAGGAACTGCTCACCGTGAAGTTCCAGGAGAGTGGGCAGCTCCGTGTCCTGCAGTACGCCACAGATACTGCGTTCGCCTACGTCGACGCGATGACCAGCCAACTGCACGATATTTATCAACGGGAGATACGTCGAAGCAGCAGCTCATCCGTCTCCCGAGCTGGTGCGTTGGTGCACGCTGCACTGTCCGGCAGTGACGAGACCGATATCTTCGACCGGTTCGGCTATCCGATCAGGGCATTTCATATCGGACTCGTCATATGGAATCCGGAGCCGCAAGCTAATGCAGGACGTGCGCACGTCGAGCGCGAAGACGTCTGTCACTCGCTTGCCGCTGCACTCGACGGCGAGCATGTCCTTGCGGTGGACACGGACGAAGGAACCACCACGGCGTGGATTACGCGGAATGAACCGGCAGTACTGACAGCAGACCAGCTCTGCGCTGCACTCGGTGAACTGCCCCGGCTCCGTGTCGTAGCCGGGCAATCTCTGGCGGGCAGCCGTGGTTTCCGTGCGTCGCACCGCCAGGCATTGGCGGCGTACCGATTGGCCGGAGTCGCCGACCCTGCTCCCAGTGTCCTTTCTTTCTCTGATCCCGGTGTTGCGGTGGCGGCGATGGCAGCTCACGACGTCGAGTCTCTCCGGACTTGGATCGGAGCAGTACTGGGTCCGCTCGCGGCGGATGACGAGACGTCGGCGCGTCTTCGGGAGACAACCCTGGCGTTTCTTCAGGCATCAGGTAGCCATACCGTCGCCGCCGAAAATTTGTTCCTACATCGCAATACCGTCCGGAATCGGCTCGAGCAGGTCGCGCGGTTGCGTCAGCGATCTGTGGACGAGGACAGGCACGATCTCGAAACCGCGCTGCTCTGTGCCCGATGGGTGGGCCGTCCCGTGCTCGCTTCGGCATGAGTTCCACATGTAAGGCCTGCACAAGCGCAGGTGCTGCGCCTGTGCAATCGAGACATAGTTTCAGGCGTACGGGGTCGAGGGCAGGTCCATTCTGAGAAATATCCCTAAAGTGGCGCACGGTAGGTGATTTCCTGCCTTCGTCGATACCGCCACTGCGCACGTGTTCTGAGCGGCCATACCGTTCGGGACACTGCGCTGCGTCGGCGTGGAAAGGTGCGATTCGTGACCGACTGGGACCATGTCACAGACCTCCTCGTAATCGGCAGTGGTGCCGGCGCGGTGGGCGCCCTGCGGGCGAGTGCACTCGGCAAGGAGGCCCTCGTCGTCGAGAAGACAGACCTTTTCGGAGGTTCTACCGCTATGTCGGGCGGCGTCGTATGGATGCCCAACAACCCGTTGATGCAACGTGAGGGCATCTCCGATTCCTTCGACGAGGCCCAACGCTACTTCGAGACACTGGTGGGCGACGCGGGCCCGGCGTCCTCCCCGGAGCGTCGCACGGCATACCTCACCGACGGCAACGAGATGATCTACTTCCTCGAGTCCGAGGGAGTGGAGTTCATCCGGTGCCCCGGAATGAGCGACTACTACGCCGGCATGCGCGGCTTCGAAGGCGGATCACTGCCCGGCCGGTCACTCGAACCGAAGGTCTTCGATCGTAAGAAGCTCGGGGCATGGCGCAACAAGATGCGCCCCGGTTTCTCACCCGGTCTCAACATCTACACGGGTGAAGCTGCACACTTGCAGGCACTGCGAAGCACAGGTGGATACTCCACGGCGGCGCGCGTCGGTCTACGCACAGCCTGGGGTGTCGTCAGCGGCAAGAAATACGTCACCAACGGCGAGGCCTTGATGGCCCGGGTGCTGCATGCTCTGCTCCGGCGTCGCGTGCCGGTGTGGTTGAACTCGCCAGTGACCGAACTGATCGTCGATAACTCGCGTGTCATCGGTGCTGTGATCGCCAAGGACGGTCGTGCCGTGCGGGTGCGTGCCCGGGATGGTGTCCTGGTCGCCAGCGGGGGTTACGCGCGAAATATTGAAATGCGCAAGCGGTTTCAGGCCGACCTCGGGCCGGTGAGTGACCAGTGGACCTCGGCGAACCCAGGGGAGACCGGCGAGATGCTCCAGATGATGCTGGACCTGGGGGCCGCTACCGACTTGATCGACGAGGCCTGGTGGATGCCGACATGGTTCGCCGGAGGCAAAGCGATGATGTGCATGTCGGAGCGGAGCAAGCCGCACTCGATGATCGTCGACTCCTCGGGGGAGCGTTTCTTCAACGAATCGATCTCCTACCAGGAGGCCGGCCAGCAGATGTACAAACGAGAACGTGAGACCGGCGGTGCTATACCTGCATGGTTGATCATCGACACCGATCACCGCCGCCGCTACACCTTCCTCATGGCTCCGCCGGGGATGACTCCTCGGAGTTGGCTCAAGTCCGGCGCGTGGAAGAGCGCGGACACTATTGATGCTCTCGCTCGCGATTGCGGTATCGATCCTCAGGGACTGCAGAAGACGGTCGAGCGCTTCAACGGCTTCGCCAGGACAGGCGTCGACGAGGATTTCAATCGCGGGGAGGGTGGTTTCGAGCAGTTCTACGGCGATCCGGATCACGGCCCCAATCACTGCCTGGGGGAGATCGCCAGAGCACCGTTCTACGCTATTCCACTCTATCCCGGCGACATCGGTACGAGTGGCGGCGTGCTCTCCGATGAGCACGGACGGGTGCTGGACCGCGATGGCGCTCCCATCGAAGGGCTCTATGCCACAGGTAACGTGACTGCCTCGGTAATGGGACGGCGCTACCCGGGAGCAGGTGCCACCATCGCCGCCTCTGCAGTCTTCGGTTATACAGCTGCCAATCACGCCGGCAAACGCTGACGTTGCAATGCTTGCTCGGCTGGATGCTTCATCGACCGGTGTCGCATCCGGCCCTCTGAGATAAGTCGACGTCGCATCGCGTATAAAGAGTCGAACCGGGCGATCGGGTCGGCGGGGCACGCACGAACCGGCTGCACAACAGCCGAATACTCCTATAGGGGGGTCCGCGCCGTCGGGCGTCAGTCGATCGAAATGCCGAGGAACCCCGAGCCTGCACATGCAGGTTCGGGGTTCCTGTTCCGGGACGTGTTGTGTTTCAAAACGTTCGCGTTACTGAGCGCGAGTCAGCGTCCCGTCTGCGGCGGACATGACGAACGCATTCTCGGGCGCAGCCAGATAGCGTGAGTCGTTGGATGTGTAGTTGCCGCAGACACCCTCGTACTCCAGGGACGAATCGATGTATTCGATCCGCTCTTCGGGTGAATCGGCACTGGTCGCGATCTGCGCGGAGATGTTGACTGCGTCGAAGAATCGCGGTGCCAGGGGACTCTGGACGAGCCCGTCGCCGAACTCGTTCGAGAACGCCTCCAGATACGCCTTCGCTTTCTCGTTGTCCTGGGCTTCGAGCGGGACGGACGCAGCACAAATGGAGTTGATGTAGACATTGGCAAGTTGATCAGCCGGCGTGAGCTGGCTGGTTACCTGAAAGATGCCACCCAGGGACAGAATGACCGGGATGTCGATCGCATTCTGAGTCATCGTCCGGATCGTGATCGTATCGATGGCCGGCACTGCGGTCTGGAGGACGACATCGACATCTCTCATGTTCCGGACCTGCGGGGTGATGTCCGTGGCGGTGGGCGCCACGTTCTGGTCGACGGTGATCGGAAGACCGGCCTTCTGCGCTGCGTCGAGGATGTCCTTGGCATTGCTCATGCTGCCCTCGTCGCTGGTGGTGAGTGCTGCCGCATTTTGTGCCTTCAAGACGTTCTGTGCGAATCTCACGGTTGCGTCGGCCGAGGCCGTCTGGGGGGGATTGAGGTTGTAAGCGGTGTCGCCCGCCACGTTCGCCAGGTGCAAGTGCGGGATTTTTGCTCGCGCGATGATGGGCTCGATCGCCTTGAGTTGGGAAGTGGTGATGCCTCCCACCACGACGTCGGCCCGGTCGGAGACGGCGCGGTTTGCTGCATTCAGAGCTGTCTGAGGTTCGCTGCCTGCGTCGTATATGGTGACCTTCACTTGCTTGCCGGCGACACCGCCGTCGGCTTCGATCAGCTTCTCTGCCAGCTCGATTGCCTTGGGGTTCGAATCGGCGGCATAGCCCCCCGTCAAGGGGGCGAGCATGGCGATCTGAATCGTGGAGTCGTCGTCGGTTCCTGAACTACCACCGCAGGCCGTCAGGCCTGCCGTCAGTAGAACCGCCGCAGACGCCTGGGCCATGCGTGTGACGAAAGTGCTCGCCCGCCCAGTCTTTGAGGCCCGATCATCCATGGCACATCTCCCTCGAAGTTGTTCGCCGCGCTCTCATCCCAACGGGAGAGATCCTGATCACATGATCAGGTTATTTTGATCAGTCGGTTACGAATATGTCAACGGTGCAGATTTGTTCACCAGGTGTGGAGTAGGTCGGTGCATGCCGTTTCGTTGGGGCAGCCGCAGGCGGACGTGCGCGCTTCTCCTCTCGCCCCTCGCTCTGTCCTGCCAGGTGAGAGAAGAGGTAAATGACACGAATTGACAGCGTGTTAATATATGCGCCGATCGTGAATTTAGTGGCGGAGGTATGGCATGGTGTTGGCGCAGACTGACGGCTCGGACGCACCCGTGACGATCCCTGCTGCGGTGGCTGACGCTGCTGCAGCGTGGCCGAACGGTTTCTGGCTGGGACGGCCGGGTGAGGAGATCACCTTCGGGGAACTGGCCGAGCGGGTCGAAGTCACCGCACGTGCACTCGCGGCCCTGGGGGTCGAGCGGGGTTCACGGGTCGGGCTCTTCATGGGGAATCGTGCCTTGTGGCTGGAGATCGAGTACGCCGTGACCTCGCTGGGCGCCGTTCTGGTCCCCCTGAACACCATGCTGACTGCGCCGGAAGTGATCAATCTGCTGAACCACTCGCAGGTCTCGACTTTGGTCTGGGCGGATACGGTGGTGGGACGCAATACGATCGACAAGCTCGAACAGGTCCTGCGGTCGGTCCGAGTCGAACGACTCGTCGGCGTCGGTGACGGTCCGTGGCCGACGGATGTGCGCACCTGGGACTCGGTGCTCGAGGCTGCCGACACCATCGATCCGGACGATGTGGCCCGGCAGGTCGCGGCAGTACGACCCGACGACGTCGCGTTGGTGATCTACACGTCCGGAACGACCGGAGCACCCAAAGGGGTGATGCAGACCCATCGCGCAATCGTGACTGCTGGGCGACGCTTCGCCCGACACCTCGAGCTCGAGCCCGAAGATCGCTCCATCTTCTGGGCCCCGCTGTACTGGATCTACGGATGCTGGCTGCAGGCGATGATTCCACTCGCTGCGGGGTCTGGGACGTTGCTCGAGGAACGATTCAATGCCTCTGCGATCCTCGATCGAATGCGCAGGGAGGGTTGCACCCACTTGTCGGGGATCGCGGCCCAGCAGGAGCAGCTGGTCGATGAACTTGCAGGTGAGACCATGCCGCAGATACGCATCATCGGGTTCGGTGGCACGACGAGTTCACCCGAGTTCCCCAACCGTCTCGTGGCTGCGTTCCCCAAGGCGCGCCTGATGGCCGGCTACGGGTTGAGCGAGTCCGGAACTTCTGCGTACACCCCGCTCGGGGCGCCGTTGGAAGATGTCTCGACGACCGTCGGCAGGATTCATGAGGGTGGCGCTGCGAAGGTCGTGGCTATCGAGGACCCGACGGTGACCGTGCCGCATGGCACTGTGGGGGAACTGTTGATCCGGACCGACTGCCTGACCGTCGGATATCTCGACGATCCCGCAGCCACGGAGAAGGCGTTCGTCGACGGCTGGCTGCGCACGGGGGATCTGGCACGGATGGACGATCGTGAGTACATCACGATCCTCGGACGCAATCAGGACTCCTACAAGCGATCCGGCGCAACGGTGTACACCATCGACGCCGAGACTGTGCTCGTGTCGCATCCGGATGTCCAGACCGCAGCGGTTGTCGGCGTCTCCGACGAACTGGTGGGACAGGTCGGAGTCGCCTATGTCGAACTGTCACCGGGGGCGGCAGTGACGGACGAAGATCTCATCGCCTACTGCACCGGACGGTTGGCCTCTTACAAAGTTCCCTCCAAAGTGGTTGTTGTCGAGGAGCTCCCGAGAACACCCTCAGGAAAGGTCCGGAAGAACCAACTCAAGGACGCCTACACCGCGTCCGGCGCGAGCGCTTGACGCACTCCGACAGATCCGCAGAATCTTTTCCAGAACGGAAGGCATCTGACCATGGCCATGCCCACAGACATCGGGGTCATCGACACGCTCATCGGGTTCCCCTCGGACTTCGGGGAAACCGATGATCCCGACAACTTCCACGAGCACATCCGCTACATGTTCAAGGACATCCCCGATGAGAAGGAAGAGCCCACCGCCGAGGACCTGCTGAGGCGAATGGACGAACATGGTGTGGAAGTGGGACTCATTCCGGTCCACCTGGGCAACGCGCTGGAAGAAAAAGCCATATTGAACCACCCCGATCGCCTCGTCGGAGCGTTCGAGGTGGACCCGAACGACGGGATGAAGTCGGTGCGAGCCCTCCAGGAGGCCCGCGAACGTCTCGGCATCGTTGCTGCCCAGTTCATGCCCGCAATCTTGAACCCACCGCGCCCTATCAACGACAAGCGGTGCTTTCCGGTCTATGCCAAGTGCATCGAACTCGATATTCCGATCTTCGTCAACGGTGGCGTTCCCGGGCCGCGTGTGCCGTTCGATGTTCAGCACCCAGGACTCGTCGACGAAGTGTGCCTGCATTTTCCGGAACTGAAGTTCGTCTTCAGGCACTGCTGCGAGCCGTGGGTCGATCTGACGATCAAGCTGCTACTGAAGTATCCCAATCTCTACTACTCCACCAGCGGTTTTGCGCCCAAGTACTACCCTAAGGAAATCTTGGCGTACGCCAACAGTCGCGGCGCGGACAAGGTCATGTACGGCGGATACCATCCCTACGGACTCGACATCAGCCGCATCTTCGCCGAGCTTCCCGACCTGCCCCTCAAGGATGAGGTCTGGCCGAAGTTTCTGCGTGAGAATGCCGCTCGCGTCTTGAAGCTCGGCTGAACGCGTGTGGGGACCGACCCGCGGGTCCCTAGGAATATGTCTCGGGCGGTTCGAATCTGGGATGCGGCACAGGCACCATCGTGGCCGATGCGCTGTCTTTGCCGCTGGCGCCGGATGCGTCGTGGGATCGCGTCGAATTGCTGCCACTCGCGTTCTCGCGCCACTGCCGCAGGCGGCGGGCAGTGCTCGATGATCAGACAGTGTTCACCGCATTCGTCTATGCGCTGACCAGCGGGATGCGGGGCGGCAGCCGCCCCGCTCGTTCGGGGTCGATGTCCCGACCGCGTCCCGCCCGCTCGACCACCTGGATCGAAGCCGGGTGGTCGTCGAGCTGCACGGGCACGTCCTCGACCGGCTCGGCGCCCGCGGGACCTGGACTGGCCCATTGCGGTCGTCGCCGCCCCTACCCGTGCGGGCGAGAAGCCGGGATCTCTGATCGACCCCCCGGTCGATCGAGGAGAGAACGATTGGACGATCCACCTGCTTTGCGACGCCGATGATATACCCTTTGTTACCGCGGTGACCTCGGCGAGCACCGCCGACAACGTCCTGCTGCAACCTGTGGTCGCAGGATCACCGCCCTTCCTGCGGTGCGCTGGCGTCGCGGTTCGTGTCGTCAGCGCACCGGTCGGCCCTGGGTGGACATAGTCACGACTATTCCGTAGGTCGACGATGGCTGCCGGTCCGCGGCATCGTCCGACGGGTCGTCCGGTGCGGCGTGGGCAGCGGCGAGCACCTTGGTCGGTACGGGTGGAAAATTGGACACATTTTGGCCCGGCTCACGGGCTCGCGCCGGCTGATCAGCCGCTACGAACGTCACGGCGTGCACTTCGTTGCTTTTCTGTACTCGCAGTTGCTCCGGCGTGCTGAAAGAAGCACACGACATAAGGCAGGTCTCATTCGTAGCTGCGCGGACGAACGGGACGAAGTTCGCCGAATACGTGATGACCCTGCACAAGGCGGACGGCTCCGCTTCGGTGATCTCTAGATCATCGAAGCAGAGCCCTGGCAGGCCGATGCAGGGGGTATCGGTGTCTGCCCGTGCCCGGAGATGGAGGCACGCCGTCTCGCCCACGCTGTACGCGCACCGCTGGGTGGACATGTAACCTGCGGTGGATGCTTGCGGGACGAGCTGTCGACAGGTGTGGCGCCCTCCCCGGCAACCACGTCTGCTGTCGTCACCTATGGTAATTAATTTTGTTCTGTGACACCAGTACTCGCTCGGTCTATTATCTTGCCGTACTGCACTTTCGGAGAAAGTATCCGGAAACGGCGTTTCGGCTCAGCGGGGTACTGGCGCGCCGAAGCAACTCGGGGGGTAGGACACCGTAGACCTCGCTCACCCGGCGTGGAAGGGGTACGAGTTATCGACGCGGGAACGAGACGTATGGCTCTGCATCGAAGTCCAGTTCCTGCCGATGCCGCGATTGACAACCCCCAGGCGAGCATTTCGTACGGCGACGTGTCGTTCAGGGGCCGGTGATCGACCGGTCGGACCGCGTGGGCTTATCCCTTGGGGTCGTTTCGGCGTCGGCACGGATCGTATCCTCCGGAGCGTCTGCTGCGGTGTGTACGTAGAGATCGCTTGTTGCCGTTCACACTCGCATCATCGACACCGGCGTGACGGTGTGAGGTGCTCTCACATGCTCGATATCTGCCTTGGTGTCGCTATCTCCACACCGTGGCTCGAGTTCTCTTGCCCTACAGTCGAGCCCGAGTTACGCAGCACGTTCACACCGTCACAATGCCGGTGAATCAGGACTGAACGGTCACGCCACTGGCCACGAGTTGTTCGATTTCCTGAGGGTTGTATCCGATTTCCTGTAGGAGCCGGCGTGAGTCGCTCCCGACTGCGCCATAGGCAGGTGGAGTGGGCGCCGGCACACCGTCGAAACGTGGAGCAGGACGCGGCTCGGGAAATCCGCGGTACTCATAACTACGCGCACCGATTCCCCCATGGGCTTCGAGGACGTCCCACGGGGCGATCACCGGTGTGACACATGCATCGACGCCGTCGAAGATCTCGACCCATTCGGACTGGCTGTGACTCTTGAACCGGTCGCCGATGATGACTTTGGCCAGCTCCCAGTTGGCACTTGCGTACTGCTCGTCAGCACGGAGCACCTCGTCCAGCTGCAAGGTGTGTATCAATCGCGCATAGAACTTCGGCTCCACCGCCCCGACTGCCATCCACTGCCCGTCAGAGGTCTCGTACGCGCGATAGAACGGAGCCCCACCGTCGAAGAGGTTGGTGCCGCGGTGTTCCGACCAGCCACCTGAATTCCGCATTGCGTGGAGCATGGCGGTCTGCAGCGCGACGCCGTCGACGATGGCTGCGTCGACCACGCGCCCGACCCCGGTGGTCCGAGCTTCGAGCAGACCCGCCAGCAATCCGAAGGCAAGGAGCATCCCGCCGCCGCCGAAGTCGCCGAGCATATTCAACGGCGGACTCGGTACTCGATCGGCGCCGATCAAGGGATGGAGCGCACCTGACACAGCGAGGTAGTTGATGTCGTGACCGGCGACGTGCGCCATGGGGCCGTCCTGACCCCACCCCGTCATCCGCCCATAAACCACCCGGGGGTTTCGGGCATGAATGTCCTTCGGGCCTATGCCGAGGCGTTCGGCGACCCCGGGCCGAAACCCCTCGAACACCGCGTGGCTTGCAGCACTGAGCCGCAGCGCGATCTCCACACCCTCGGGCTTTTTGAGGTCCAGGGCCAGCGAGCGTCGTCCGCGTAGCAATACTTGGTGCGACAGCATGTCCTGTGATCCGTCGGAGCCGGGTCGATCAAGGCGGATGACCTCGGCGCCCAGATCCGCCAGCATCATCCCGGTGAACGGACCCGGTCCGATCCCGCCGAGTTCGACGACGCGTACCCCGGTGAGTGGGAGGGTCGGCTGTTCTGTGCTGAGGGAGGTCTCGCTGCTCATGACCAGCCTCCGTCTACCCGCAGGAGCGAGCCCGTGGTGTACGACGAGTCATCGGTTGCGAGATAGAGAGCGGCGCCCACGATTTCCGCAGGTTCGGCGCAGCGGCCGAGGCTTGCTCGGCGGTCGAGCCCGGCCTTGAATTCCGCGCTCCAAGCGCGCGAGATGTCGGTAAGGAAGGGGCCGGGTTGCAGGGTATTGACTCGTACCTGGGGTGCGAGCGCCCGTGCCAGGCCCTCGGTCAGCGCGTGTACACCGGACTTCGCCATTGCGTAGGGCAGTGCGTCCGGTTGCGGGCTCATCGCTTCGATGGATCCGATGTTGACGATCTTGCCGCCGCCGTCACGACGCATGCGGTCTCCGAACAGCACCGCCAGCCGGAACGGACCTTTGAGGTTGACATCCACGACCTTGTCGAAGAGTGCTTCTGTCACAGACGTGAGGTCGTCGTAGAGCGGAGACATGCCGGCGTTGTTGACCAGGACATCGACCTTGTCGAAGCGTGCGTAGACGGTTTCGACGAACTTGTCGCACTGATCCCACTTGCTCACGTTGACGTCGAGTGCGAGAGCCTCGACGCCGTACTCCTCGCGGACGCTCTCGGCGAGGGCGGCGCACGGCTCGAGTTTGCGGCTGGCGATCACGACGTCGGCGCCTTCGGCAGCGAAGGCCCGAACCATCTGTTCGCCCAGGCCACGACTGCCACCGGTGACGACGGCGACTTGGCCGTCCATCTTCTTGGTCATGAGTGCTGCCCCAATCGCAGATGGTGCGCCAGTGTCGGGTTTTCACCCTCCAGTGCGGCTTGGAGACGCTTGACTTCGGTGCGGGCGACAGCGCGACGGTGGACCTCGTCGGGACCATCGGCGAAGCGAACCGTGCGTGCCTCCACCCACAGCCGAGCCAACGGGAAGTCCTGGCTCAGGCCGGCGGCTCCACAGGCTTGGATAGCGCGGTCGATGACCCGGGTGGCCATGGAGGGGACTACGACCTTGATGCCCGAAATCTCGCTGGCGGCCGCTTTGTTTCCGACCGTGTCCATCAGGTGCGCGGCGTGCATGGTGTAGTGCCGCGCTTGGTCGATCTCGACGCGTGAGTCGGCGATCCATTCGCGGATCACGCCTTGGTCGACCAGCGGGACGCCGAAGGCGACGCGTGAAGAGGTCCGGTGAATCATGATCTCGAGGGCGCGTTCTGCCATGCCGATCAGGCGCATGCAGTGGTGGATGCGACCGGGTCCGAGCCGGGCCTGGGCCATGGCGAAGCCCTGGCCGGGTTCGCCGAGCAGATTGGAGGCAGGAACGCGGACGTTGTCGAAGGTGATCTCCATGTGACTGTCGTGCGGGTGATAGCCCATGACCGTGAGCTCGCGTTCCAGGGTGACGCCCGGAGTGTCCTTGGGAACCAGGACGACCGAGTGCCGTGCGTGCCGGGACCCTTCGGGCTCGGAGAGGCCCAGGACGATCAGCAGGGTGCATTCCGGTCGGCCTGCGCCCGAGATCCACCACTTCTTGCCGTTGAGCACCAGTTCGTCACCATCCCGCTCGATGGTGAGCGCGATGTTGGACGCGTCGGCGGATGCCACATCCGGTTCGGTCATGACGTAGGAGGACCGGATCTTTCCCTCGAGCAGGGGAGTGAGCCATCGCTCTTTTTGTTCGGGGGTGGCGAAGAGGGAGAGCAACTCCATGTTCCCGGTGTCGGGCGCCGAGCAGTTCATGGCCTCCGGGGCCAGGTGCAGACTGCGGCCGGCGATTTCGGCCAGCGGTGCGTAATCGACGTTGGACAGGGGGGTGTGACCGGGCTCGGCGTGAGGAAGAAAGAGGTTCCATAGTCCCCTTCGACGTGCCTCGGCCTTGAGCTCCTCCATGATGGGAGGTTGAGCGTGGGGATCGCCCAGCTCTTCGAGCTGGCGGGCGTAGACCGCCTCTGCGGGGTAGACCGATGAGACCATGAAATCGGTCATCGTCTCGGTCAGATGCTGGACCTGCATCAAAGGCTCCTTTCCTGAGCCTGCCATTGCAGGGCTCGGTCGAACAGTGCGCGGGCGTAGCCGTGCAACTGTGTGGTCTTGGGGGGGACGTGGCCGGAGCGAAGCGCAGCGGCGTATCCACCTTCGAGAACGACTGCGAACTTCAGTGCGGCCATGACCCGGAACCAGGGCAGGTCGACGAGGTTGATGCCGCTGACGGTTTCGTATTCGCGTGCCACCGCGGTTGCCGACGGTAAGTGGGGACGGCGTCCCAGAGCTGACCGGAACAGATCGTCCTCTCCTGGACGGTCGGGCCAGATGGAGAGCATCCAGCCGAGATCGAGCCGGGGGTCGCCCACTGTTGCCATCTCCCAGTCGATAATTGCGGTCGGGGCTCCGGCAGTGGGGTGGAAGAGAACATTTGCAACCTGATAGTCGCCGTGCATCAGGCTGGGGGGCACCGGGTCGGGGAGGTGGTCCTCGAGCCATGAGATGATCGGCTCTATCTGCGCGGGGCTGATCCCGTCCCATCCGGGTGTGCGCGCATGGTCTTCGATGGCGTTCATCCAACGGGTGGGCTGGCGGGCCAAGAAGCCTTCGGGTCGGCCCAAGCCCTGTAGTGGTCCGTCGTCCACCGTGACTTTTGTGAGCGCGGCCAGGGCTGAGGCCATCCCGAATGCCATGGCGTCCGTTGCGGCACGGTCGGTGTCCGGAGCGTGTAGACCGGTCACCATGAGGTTCACCCCGTCGACGTAGTCGACGAGATAGAAGGTCGGGCCGACTGCTTCGTCACCGTCCGGGGCGGATGCGACCAAGGGGGCATGGGGTACGTCGCTCTCGGATAGTGCTGAGAGCACTCGGATCTCACGTTGCAGGACCCGGGCCTCCGAGGACTCGGCCTCCGCGGCCTGGCGCAATACGTAACGCTTTCCACCTCGTTCGAATCCGATCATGAGGTGCTGGGTGCCACCGGTCAGGATCTCGGCTCGGCCGATGGGTCCGGACCCGACACCGGCCGCATCCATCCAGTCGGCGAGACCGAGGGGGAGAGGGGTGCTGGTCTGGTTGGTCGTGGGCATCACATGATCACCGACTGGTCCAGCCGCCGTCGACGAAGAGGGTAGTGCCGGTGATGTAGCTTCCGGCCGGGCTGGCCAGAAGCAGCAGTGCGCCGTCGAGTTCACCGGCTTCACCGCCTCGCGCCAGCGCCGTGTTGCGCTTGAGATAGGCGAGCGTCGAGGGTTCGCTCCACATCTGTGCGGTCAGTTCGCTCTTGAAATATCCGGGTGCCAGAGCGTTGACGCGGACACCGCGTCGTCCCCACTGGCCGGCGAGTTCGCGGGTGAGACCGATCAATCCGGCTTTCGATGCGTTGTAGCTGGCTTGGTTGATCGGCGCGGAGGAGACGGCTCCATGGATCGATGAGACATTCACGATCGAACCGCCGTGGTTGAGCATGCTACGACCGAGGTGCTGGCTCATGCTGAACGCAGAGACGAGGTTCAGGCCGAGGACGGACTCGAAGTCGCTGACGGTTTCGTCTTCGGCCCGCACGATGTTGCTGATGCCGACGTTGTTCACCAGGACGTCGACTGTCGGAAACAGTTCCAGGGCACGGCTGGATGTAGCTGCGCGGTCTTCCTCGCGTGAGAGATCGGCAGTGAATGCAGTGATGTTGGCATTCTCCTCGGCCAGGGTCGCCAGGAGGTCTCCGCGGCGCGCCACCGCCAGGACTTGTGCACCGGCTGCGGCGAGAACCTGGGCGAATCGGCGACCGAGTCCGGAGGACGCCCCGGTGACGACGGCGTGCTGCCCGGACAGGTCGAAAAGTTCGAGAGGAGTGGAGATAGTTGCGGTCATGGCGCCTGACGATAGCAGAAAATTCTTAAACTATGATCACACGATCACAAAAATATCTGCTGATGAGCATGGGTATTCGTTGATGAAAGAATCGACCGATCACATAGGAGCCCTGGGGACGGTTCATCTCGAGGAGCCGTACACTGGTCGTTCGTAGGTCCCAACACGCAGAGCAGGTGGGTGATGGCGGAGAGTCGGGTGAATATGCCTGTGGCGCGACGCGGCAACGTCCGTGGTGAGGCGACCAGGGCTCGGTTGCTTGCCGCCGCCCTGGATACCTTCGCGGCCCAGGGGTACCACGGCACGGGCACGCGCGATATCGCCGAGGCGGCTGGAACCAGCCAGGCTGCAATGTATGTCCACTACTCGACGAAGGAAGAGCTGCTGTTCCAGCTGGCGGTCGATGGTCATCGGACGGTCGTGGAGATCGTGCGAGAAGCTGCGGCCGGCAAGGGCACTCCCGCGGAGAAGTTGGGTGCTGTCGTGCGCGCCCATTGTCGCTACCACGCGCAGTTCCAGAAGCAGGCGCGGGTCGTCAACTTCGAGATCAATGCCTTGACACGTGAGCACCGCGAGGTGATCTCCCGCTATCGGCGTGAACTGGAATCGATTGTCCGTGGGATCCTGACCGAGGGAGTCGAAGCGGGTGACTTTCGGGTCGTCGATATGCCGATGACAGCGCTCGCTCTTCTGTCACTCGGGTTCGATGTTTCTCGCTGGTATCGCGAGGACGGGATCTGGACCATCGACGAGATCGGCGATCGCTATCAGGAGATGGCGCTACGCATCGCCGGTTGCTCGTGACCACAATCCTGATCAGCGGACGAGAACGGAGATCGGCACGCTCGCAATGCCCTCAGTTCGTAGGTATTTGATACCGACCGGCCTCGAGCTCGATCAGGGGTCCTCGACGAGGTCTCGGCATCGGTGCTGAATTTCCGGAAGGCCTCGTCCTCGTCGCAGGATTCCCCGATAAAGCCGGGGTGGGGCGCCGGTGTTGAGCCTGGATGCGGCCAGTGATCGAGTGCGAGTGCTGCCCCACGCCTGAGGTCGCCGACGGGCGATCTCAGTTGCCTACTCCGTGAACGTGACCGTCGCTTTCGAGCGGAACTCTCGTTGCGTGAATCGCCACTTGCCGTCGTTTCCTCGGATCATCTCGTCGTAGTACATGGCGAATCGCTGTTGTCGTGTGCCGTTTTCGAACCAGTAGATTGCCTCCATCGTCGAGCTGGCGGAGGCGCGTTCTCCATCGAGGTGGATGACGGGAGCGTGGTTCATCTGCACGAAGGCTTGCGTTGTCGCGGTGGAGTCCCTGAGGAATGCAAGGATGTTCTTCCCGCCTTCTTGTACGTATTCGACTTCACCGTTGGTGATGACTCGCCAGATTGCATCTTCGGTGAACAGGCTTGCCAGGACGTCCCAGTCGGTTGCGTTGAGCGCGTCGGTGTACTGATTCAGAAGTTGGCCGACCGCAATGTGGTCGGCAAGGTCGGCAAGGTTGTTCGTACTGTTTTCCGTGGTCATTCTCAGCCTTCCAATAGGTTTGGTTGCCCGGAGGGATCTCATACCCCCAAGGGCGAGGGTGCCGTCTGGGCGGCAAGACACAGATTCGTCTGCACTCGGAAAGCGACTGTGATGTCGCTACTCGTGCGGCGGACGTCCGACGGGCTACGACATGGGCTCTGCGATGACAGCCGCTCACGTACCGAGATGATGGACACCGCGAGAGTAGCCCGGCCGCCGCAAATTTCCCAGCGCGGGGGCGCTCACCTTCACGTGCGCCGGACCTGGCGGTCAGTGCCGTCCTGGGTGGCATGAGCTGCGACGAGATGGCCGGACACGATGCTGTTGGAGATGCTGCCGCCGGCACTCATGTAGGTGCGTCTAAGGAGGGGTGGCAGTGGTGTTGACCGTTGCGTAGAGACCGGAGATCGGCGGGTCGTCGATCCCCGGAACACGAACGTACTCGTCGGTCACCAGATCACCGCAGGTACCGAGATCGGCGGGGATCGGGTGGATTGCATAGAGCGGTGCATGTATCCGTGTCGAGTGCGGTACCCGCAGCGTTCCGCTTGCCCGCCGTTTCCTTCGTTCGCAGAGCCGCTGGCGCCGATGCTGTCCAGGCGTGCCAGGTCCCTCTTTTGGGGGAGGCGCATTCTGTAGGCATCCGCCCAGCATCTTGAACGCCGACATTGGCAACGTTGAACAAAAGGTCTCACGATGTAAATAGTTGACGTAGCTGTTCACATATGACTACCGTGGGAACGGTGACAGCTGAAGTGATTCCGGGGCCGCTCGCCGGGGTGAAGGTCGTCGACATGTCGACCTCCTACGCCGGACCGACCACCTCGATGTACCTCGCCGATCTCGGGGCGACTGTGATCAAGATCGAACGGGTTGCGGGCGACGAAGCCCGAGGTTGGGGCCCCCCGTTCGTCGACGGGAACTCGGCCTGGTTCGCCGCTGCCAATCGGAACAAGCGCTCGATCGCCCTGGACTTGAAGTCCGACAGCGGTCGTGAGGTCCTCCACCGCCTGCTCGCCGACGCCGACGTATTCGTCCAAAGCATGAACCCGGCGAAGTTGGCGTCGCTCGGCATCGACCCCGACACTCTGTGCGCATCCTTTCCGCAATTGATCTACTGCGCACTGTCCGGCTTCGGTTCCGATGGGCCGCATCAGGATCGCCCTGGATACGACCTCGTCGCGCAGGCACGCTCGGGACTGATGTCCGTCACCGGCGCACGGGGCGGCGCTCCCCAGCGTGTCTCCACCGCACTGTCCGACATTGCAACGGCCATGTGCGCGGCGTTGGCAATCAATGCGGCGCTGGTCAAACGCTTCCGCGAAGGCATCGGCGATGTGATCGACGTGTCCTTGTTCGAAACCGACTTGGCACTCATGGCGCCCCGGATCGCTTCGTTCCATGCCGGGGAAGCGGAGCCGGCGCCGAGCGGAGGAACCGATTCCGTCCTGGCGGTCTACCAACCCTTCGAAACCGCCGACCGATCGATCGTGATTGCCATCGGCAACGACGCCATGTGGCAGCGTTTCGCCCGCGAACTCGGACTCGACGCATTGGCCGACGACCCGGAACTGGCGACGAATGCCCACCGGCAGCGCGCACGCGAACGGATTCGGAAACACGTTGCGCACGTGTTGGCGACGGAGCCGGCGAGCGTCTGGATCGAGCGGTTGACGCGGGTGAACGTTCCGGTTTCGGCGGTGCAGACCCTCTCCGAAGTCGTGCAGGACGCGCAAGTGGGATTTCGTGGTTCATTGCTCCCGGTGCCGGGCAGCGACGGAGCGATGGTGACCGTGCGCAGCCCATTCCGTCTGGGGTCGATCCCGGAACCGAGGAACGAACGCTTCCCGGAATTGGGGGATCACACCTACGAGGTGATGTGTGAACTCGGATTCACCGACGCCGACATCGAACGGATGGCCGCCGAAGGATCCATCTATGTGCCGACCCGGACCGAGCCCGCGCGGGCACTGTCGTAGGAGATGAGGGACATGCCACCGCTGGAACACGGGCGGACGCCCCAATTTCCCGGAACGATGATGGACGAACCGCTCGTACTGAATTCCATCGTCACTCGAGCAGAGCAGCTCTTCCGAGACCAGATCATCGTCTCGTACGACGCTGACGGACGCAGTTCGAAGGTCGACTGCGCAACGTTGATGAAGCGCGTGCGCAAACTCGCCTCCGCTCTCTCGAATCTAGGCATCGGAGAGGGGGATCGAGTCGCCACCTTCGCCTGGAACACTCGAGAGCACCTGGAACTTTATCTCGCTGTTCCGTGCCTCGGAGCCGTCGTTCACCCCCTCAACATCAGACTGCACGAGGACGAGCTGGCCTTCATCATCGATGACGCCGAGGACAGTGTCGTCGTCGTCGAAGCCGACTTGAGCGACAGGCTTCCGACGCTTCCCGAGGGCGTACGTCGGATCGTGATCGGTGGCCCGACGACTCTCGGAGCCGGCGACCTGGACTATGAACACTTTCTCGACTCGGGCGATGAAGATTTCGAGTTTCCACGTTTCCCCGAATCGGCGGCCTGCACAATGTGCTACACCGGCGGCACCACCGGGCGGCCCAAGGGCGTGGTCTACACCCACCGATCGACAATGCTGCACACGGTGCTCGAGAGCTTGCCGGACTTCTACGGAATCTGCGAGAGCGACGTGGTGGTCCCGTTTGTTCCCATGTTCCACGCCAATGCCTGGGGACTTCCCTATGCAACGTTGCTGGCCGGTGGACGCCTGGTCCTACCGGGCCCACTGACCGCTCCGGAAGCAATGGCAGCTGTCCTCTCGGAGCAACAGGCGACGGTCTCTGCAGGTGTTCCCACGATCTGGCACGGAGTGGGCGAACTCGACGACCTGCCGGACCTGTCCACACTGAGGATGGTGGTGGCCGGCGGCGCGCCGCTGACCACGGCGCTTCTCAAACGGTTCGACGAATTGGGCATTCCCATGGTTCAGGGATTCGGTATGACAGAGGCCAACCCGTTGATCGCTGTCGGTCGCATTCCCCACCGCAGCACCGCCTCGGGTAAAGACCTGATGGATCTCCGCATGAGCCAGGGACGCCCCATGCCGCTCGTCGACGTGCGCATCGACCAGAACATGGGTGGTGAACTGCAGGTTCGAGGATCGACCATCACCGGTGAGTACTTCGGACGTCCGCGGGGCACAGAGTCCCAATTCACCGAGGACGGTTGGCTGCGAACCGGAGATGTCGCCGAAATCAGCGACGAAGGTGTAATTCGCATTGTCGACCGCACGAAGGACATGATCAAGTCCGGTGGCGAATGGATCCCCTCCGCCGAACTGGAGAACGCAATCGGTGAGCACCCGCTGGTACGCGAGGTGGCCGTCGTTGCCCGATCCGACGATCGCTGGGGAGAACGCCCTGTTGCCTATGTGACGACGACAGGGTCGTCCACGGCAATATCGGCCGCCGAGATCGCCGAATACCTGACTGATCGTGTCCCACGATGGTGGATCCCTGAGGACGTGATCGTGATCGACGCGATCCCAAGGACGAGTGTGGGCAAGTTCGACAAGAAGCGCCTGCGCGATGGACACAACAACCGATGACGGAGTGAGGAACCATGACCAACCGACGACCGATGTGGGCACCGGACGTGCTCGACGGCGTGACCGCGATCGTCACCGGTGCCAGCCGAGGCATCGGACGAGCCATCGCAGCAGCATACGTCGATGCCGGCGCGCGAGTGGTGCTCGTCTCGCGTTCTCAGTCATCGCTGGACGAGGCGTGCACCGCGATCGACCCGACAGGGGAGCGTGTACTCGCCGTCAGCGCCGATGTCAGTGAGGACGGTGCAGGCGACCACGTCCTCGAGCGGGCGATCGAACGCTTCGGTGAAGTCACCACTCTCGTCAACAATGCGGGGATCCATTACCCCACACCGTTTCTCGAGACAAAGGGTAGTGACTGGGAGAGAATCGTCCGCACCAACGTTGTCGGACTCGCGGATATGACGCGAGCGGTTGGTGCTCACCTTGTCGAGCGTGGCAGCGGAACGGTGATCAACGTGTCGTCCTCCTGGGCAGTGCGAGCGGTCCCGGGCCACACCGCCTATGTCACCTCGAAAGCCGCAGTTGCGCATCTGACCCGCACCTTGGCTCGTGAGTGGGCCTCACGCGGCGTCACGGTCAATGCGATTGCACCGGGATATTTCAACACCGAGATCACCGCCGAAGGCATGGACAACCCCGAGATGCTCAAGCAGATGCTGCGGAATGTGCCGCTCAAGCGGATCGCGGAACCCGAGGAACTCGGGCCGCTGGCAGTCTTCCTCGCCTCTCCCGCAGCGGCATACGTGACCGGTTCCTCCTACACCATCGACGGCGGGATGGAACTTGTCTGAGCCGCGCCCACACAGCCGGCCCGGGTATCGATCCGCGTGGACCGAGGCGGACGGGGTCCACGACGTAGCAGCCCTGGCCAGGACGTTCTTCACCCAGTCGGTGCTTCCCCATCAAGAACGCTTCGCCGACCAGCATCGTGTCGATGCGTCGACCTGGCAGGAAGCCGGGCGTCTGGGTCTGCTCCTGCCGAGCGTGCCGGAAGAACTCGGCGGCGGCGGAGGTACCTTCGCCCACGAAGCCGCCGTGCTCTGGGAGCAGGGCCGCACCGGTGACGACACGCTGGCGTATGCCATCCACAGCACGATCGTCCCGCATTACCTGGTGCATTTCGGCACCCCGGAACAACAACAACTCCTACCGCAGATGGCGGCGGGTGATCTGATCGGTGCGATCGCCATGACAGAGCCCGGAGCGGGCTCGGACCTGAAGGCGATCCGCACCACCGCACGCAAGGCGGAAGACGGTTGGATCCTGAACGGCTCGAAGACGTTCATCACCAATGGCTCCATGGCGGGTGTGGTGCTCGTCGTGGCCAGGACCGGCGGACCGGGATCGAAGGGACTGTCTCTGTTCGCAGTAGAGACAAAGGATCTGAAGGGTTTCTCACACGGGAAGCCGCTGCGGAAGATCGGGCAACAGGGGCAGGACACGCGAGAGTTGTTCTTCGATGAAGTGGCGCTTCCTGCGGGCGCTCTGGTCGGGGATGAAGGTGCTGCGTTCACCTACCTGATGCAACAGTTGCCCCAGGAACGCCTTGCAATCGCCATCGGGGCGGTAGCCCAGGCGGAACTCGCTGTCGAGCTGGCAATCGAACACGCACGGCAACGAAGTGCCTTCGGCGCAACGTTGTGGGATCTTCCCTCGTTGCGGCACGAGGTGGCATCCTGCGCAACCGAGGTTCTGAGCACCCGGACTTTCCTGGACCATTGCATCGGAGAGCACGTCGAGGGACGTCTCGACGCGACACTCGCCGCCCAGATCAAACTGGCGTCCACTGAGATGTTGTCCTCGGTCGCGGATCGATGCCTCCAAGTCTTCGGGGGTTACGGATACATCCTCGACTACCCGATTGCGCGCATCTTTGCCGGAGCCCGAGTCCAGCGCATCTACGGCGGCGCCAACGAAGTCATGAAGGAAGTCATCGCGCGAGCGATGTAGGACCAGGAGTAAGCAATGAGCGACGTGGCCACGAAGCAGCGGGTAGCACTGGTGACCGGCGGTACGGGCGGTGTAGGTAGAGGTGTGTGCCTTCGCCTGGCCGCGCAGGGATACCGAATCGGCTTCACCTACAACAGCAATGAGACCGGTGCGATCGAACTGGGCAAGGAAATCGAAGCGCTCGGTGGCGCAGCGTATTTCGACAACCCTGACATGAGTGATCCCGAGCAGGCCGATGGATTCGTGGCACGCGTGCTCGAAGAGTTCGGTCGGCTCGATGCAGTCGTGAACGCCGCGGGACCCTATGCCCACCAGCGATTCGTCAGCACGTTCACCTCGGAGCAATTCGCGCACCATGTGCGATATGAACTCATGGCCTTCTTCGAGCTGGTACGTGCGAGCCTGCCACACCTGCGTGAGAGCAGCGGGTCACTGACGGCGGTCTCCTCGATGGCGTTACGGCGCTATCCCGCACGCGACGCGCTGTCCTCGGTTCCGAAGGGGGGAATCGAGGCGCTGATCCATGCGGTTGCCGTCGAGGAGGGCCGCTTCGGGGTGCGGGCGAATGCTGTCGGACCCGGCGTGCTCGAAGATGGGATGGGCGTCAATCTCGCTGCCACGGGTGATGTTCCGCCGAAGATGCGCGAGGCCGTCGTCAAGCAGATCCCACTGGGTCGGCTGGGCTTGGGTGATGAGGTCGCCGCCATGGTTTGTTTCCTCGTCTCCGACGAGGCCGCCTACGTCACCGGCCAGAAGATCGACGTCGACGGTGGTTACGGACTGTGACACGCGCCGCTCGACATCATTTCCGACATATGGATCGAGGCTGAGAATGACTGAATGGGACCACAGCACTGACTTCCTCGTCATCGGCAGCGGTGCCGGCGCGGTCGGTGCACTCCGAGCGAATGCGTTGGGGAAGAGCGCGCTCGTTGTGGAGAAGACCGATCTGTGGGGTGGGTCGACGTCCATGTCCGGCGGCGTCATCTGGATGCCCAACAACCCGCTGATGCAGCGCGAGGGCGTGCCGGATTCTCACGAGAGTGCGCTGGACTACTTGGATTCGCTCGTGGGCGATGTCGGTCCGGCCTCATCGCTCGAGCGTCGCGAGGCGTATCTCACCGAGGGCAACGAGATGATCTACTTCCTCGAATCCGAGGGTGTGGATTTCATTCGTTGTCCGGGGATGAGTGACTACTACGCCGGGGTTCGGGGTTATCGAAGCGGGTCCATGGCCGGCCGGTCCATCGAGCCGAAGGTCTTCAACCGCAGGAAGCTCGGCAAGTGGAGCAAACGCATTCGTCCCGGGTTCTCACCCCTGCTCAACATCTACACCGGCGAAGGCTCTGCGCTACAGACCCCGAAGAGTTCCGGCGGCCGCTCCGCCGTCGCGCGGGTCGCTTTCCGCACGGCGTGGGGTGTGGCCAGCGGCCAGAGGTATGTCACCAACGGTGAAGCGCTGATGACCCGGATTCTCTACGCGTTGTTGCGGCGCAAGGTGCCGGTATGGCTGAATTCGCCGGTCGTCGAGTTGATCGTCGAGGACGATCGAGTCATCGGGGCAGTCGTCGAAAGGGACGGGATTCGGCTTCGGGTGCAGGCCCGCGACGGGGTGCTCATTGCGTCCGGTGGCTTTTCCCGCAACCTGACTATGCGGGAGGAGTACGCCGGGCACGTGGGACCGATGAGTGACGAGTGGACTTCGTCCAATCCGGGCGATACCGGCGAGGTCATCCGGATGGCCACCGACCTCGGGGCGGACACCGCGATGGTGGACGAAGCCTGGTGGATGCCGACCTGGATGAACGGTGGCAAGCCGGCCATGGCGATGACGGTCGGCGCCAAACCGCATGCGATCACGGTGGATGCCAACGGCGACCGGTTCTACGACGAGTCGATCAGCTATCAGGAAGCGGGACAGCGCATCTATGCGCACCACAAAGCGACGGGCGCGGCGATTCCGGCCTGGTTGATCATCGACAACACTCATCGCCAGAAGTACACCTTCGGCATGGCGCTTCCTGGCAAAGGCCATCAGAAGTGGATCGATGCCGGCGACTGGAAAACGGCCGATACTCTCGAGGAGTTGGCTGCACAGTGCGGGATCAATGCCGAGGGACTGGCGAAGACGGTCGATCGTTTCAACGGGTTCGCCCGCACCGGTATCGACGAGGACTTCCACCGCGGTGAGGGTGGATGGCAGCAGTTCTACGGCGATCCCGATCACGGACCGAACAAGTGCCTCGGCGCCGTCGAGACCGGCCCCTTCTACGCCATTCCGATCTATCCGGGTGACATCGGAACCAGCGGCGGACTGATGACCGACGAACACGGACGCGTGTTGCGTGCCGACGCCTCGCCGATCGAAGGATTGTTCGCGACCGGAAACTGCACGGCGTCGGTCTTCGGCCGCGGCTATCCCGGGGCAGGCGCCACGATCGGTGCCTCGGCCGTATTCGCCTACACCGCCGCCAACTTCGTCGGCAAGCCCGGCGTCCGCACGAAAGCACTTGTTCATGAGTGAGCTGAACGTATCCAGCGACGGAGCCGTGCGGGTCCTGGAGATCAATCGACCCGAGGCGATGAACGCGCTGAACGGTCGACTCATTCGCGACGTGCGCGACGAGGTGGTGCGGGCTGCCGCTGACCCGAGCGTGCGCGTTGCGGTGCTTACCGGCACCGGGACGCGAGCCTTCTCGGCCGGCGCGGACCTCGAAGAGCTCGACGGACTCGATGTGGCTTCGGCGCAACGGATCATGCACGAAGGACAGCAAGCCTTCTGTGACATTGCGTCAGCCGACGTGCCGGTGATCGCGGCTGTCAACGGCCTCGCACTCGGCGGGGGATTCGAACTCGTCCTGGCTTCGACTTTCGCACTGACGTCGGAGTCGGCAAGTTTCGGGTTGCCGGAGTCACGACTGGGGCTGATTCCCGGTTATGGCGGCACGCAACGCCTCGCACCCCTCGTCGGGCAAGCTGCAGCAGCACAGCTCATGCTCACAGGGGAGCGGCTGACGGCACAACGCGCCTATGAACTGGGTCTGACCGTTCTTCCGCCGGTGGCCCCCGAACTCCTGATGACGGAAACAATGAAGGTAGCGCATGTGGTCGCCGGAAACGGTCCCGCGGCGATCCGATCCATCCTGCACCTCGTGCGGCAGGCACACGGGTCGTCGTCGCAGGCCGAGCGACTCGCCGCCGAGACCGACGCCGCTGTCGAGGCAATCGTGGGCGCGGAGTCCACGGAAGGAATCCAGGCATTCCGAGAACGCCGTACAGCCGGCTTCCCGGACCTGGTCGCGGCTGGGAACGAGGAGATGCGATGACGGTGCTCACTCCTCTGGAAGAGTCCCTCGACGACTACCTGGGACTGCATCAGTCCCTGGACGAGCCCTCGATCGACGCTCAGCTCACCGAACGTGAACTCGAAGTTCGACGCCGGACACGGGAAGTCGTCTCACGTGAGGTGGCCCCCAGGGCTCGTTCGGCTGATGAAAACGGTGGATTCGTCGGTGAAGGGGTTCGTGCCCTCGCCGACGCCGGACTGATGGGATTGGTCTTTCCCCGCGAGCTGGGGGGCAGCGGCGACTCGAACGTCGCTTATGCCACGGCCATGGAAGAAATTTCCGCCGCCTGCGGTTCCACCAGTTTGGTGTTCATGACCCAGATGCACGCCGCCTACCCGATCATGACTTTCGGCAGTGAAAGTTTGGCGAAGCAATGGGTCCCGGGGTTGCTGGACGGGTCCATCCTCGGCTCGCTCGCCATCACCGAACCCGGCGCCGGCAGCGACGTTTCCGGACTGCGGACCCGAGCAGTCCACGACGCCGCGACTGGCGGATACCGGCTCAGCGGCTCCAAAACCTTCATCACCACAGGTGACCGTTCCGGCGTGATCGTGTGCTTCGCGACTACGGACCGGGCGAAAGGGCGAGACGGTATCGGGGCATTCGTCGTCGATGGCAGTCAGGCGGAAGTCCGCCGCGGCACCCCGTTCGCCAAGCTCGGCATGCGCGCGTCGAGCACTGCCGAGGTCTTCTTCGATAACGCTTTCGTTCCGTCTGATGCCCTACTGGGTGGTGTGGGCGGTGGATGGCGCGTCGTGATGCAATCGGTCGTCAAGTCCCGGATCAGTGCAGCAGCGCAGGGGGTCGGGTTGGCGCGAGCCGCCTATGCGCGGACCCTTCACGCGTTGCGGTGCGTGTCCCCGGGGCGACTGTCGGATGAGCACCTGTTCGCCCTTGCCACGCTTCGTGGTCGGATCGCTCAGGGTCGTCTCCTGTTGATCACCGTGGCCCGTCATGTGGACGAGAACCCGGATGTCCCCACGGGATTGATCGGGATGATGAAGCAGTCCTGCACCGATCTGGGGTGGGACGTTGCG
The DNA here is from genome assembly GCF_048381395.1 of Rhodococcus shunpengi. Classification (NCBI taxonomy): domain Bacteria; kingdom Bacillati; phylum Actinomycetota; class Actinomycetes; order Mycobacteriales; family Nocardiaceae; genus Rhodococcus; species Rhodococcus shunpengi. The sequence goes on along the minus strand of NZ_JBLWIU010000015.1, from coordinate 25,350 downwards.
GCCGAGTGCGCGCGCATTCTGGGGCCGCTCGGAGACTTGGCCGACGTCGGGGTCGAACGCTGCCTCCGGGATGCCAAGGTCACCCAAATCTATGACGGCACCAACGAGGTCCAACGACTTCTCATCGGTCGGGAGATCAATCGCACCGCGACTGCCAGGGACCGGGTCAGCCGTGCCGTGACGGTGAAACAGGAGGAAAGTGCATGAGCGAGGATGTTCGTAAGACCGTTGCGGTCCTGGGCGCGGGCACCATGGGGTCGGGCATCGCCGTGGTGATGGTCCGTGCCGGGCATCCGACGTTGCTCTACGACGTCAGCGAGGCCGGTCTCGAACGAGGAATCGACACCGTCCGCGGCTTCTTCCAGACGGGGGTTCGCAAGGGCAAGATCACCCAGGAGGACGCCGACGCTGCCATCGGGCGTCTGCAGGGCACCACGCAGATGTCCGACCTGGCTTCCGCAGAGGTTGTCGTGGAAGCAGTGTTCGAGGATCTGGCGCTGAAGAAAGAGTTGTTCGGCCAGCTCGACGAAGTCGTCTCCGATCACACTCTTTTCCACACCAACACCTCCACGCTGTCGGTGACCGGCATAGCCTCCGGTTCTCGGCATCCCGAGCGCGTAGTCGGCACGCATTACTGCAACCCCGCTCCTTTGATGAGTCTCGTGGAGGTGGCCGACGGCCGGCACACCGCCACGTGGGCCCATGAGGCCACCGTGAGCTTTTTGTCCGGGCTGGACAAGACCTCGGTGGTCACCAAGGACCGACCGGGATTCATCGTGAACCGCTTCCTCATCCCGTGGGAGAACCGGTGTATCGATGCACTCGAGTCCGGACTGGGAACGCGTGATGGAATCGATGCCGCCGTCAAGTCGCGTCTCGGTCACCCGATGGGCCCCTTCCAGTTGTTGGACATCGTCGGGATGGACATTCACCAGCAGGTCGCCACGCGACTCTACGAGCAGTTGCGAGAGCCCCGGTTCTTCCCTCCGCCGATGGTGGAGCGGATGGTCGCTGCCAATGACCTGGGCCGCAAGACCGGCAGAGGCTTCTACGAGTACGACGACACCAGGCTGTTCGGATCATGAAGGGACGACTCGTGACAACCACCCGATCGGTTGCAGTGGTCGGCGATGCCCACGGGGCATCCGGACTCACCGACCTGTTTTCCGAACACGGCTTCGACGTGCAGGTGATCGACCCGAAGGAACTCGAATTCGCCGAGTTCGCAGTCGATCTGATTATCGAAGTGGTGGCGGAGGACAACAAAGCCGAGGCGCTGCGAGCGATATCCGCGGCGGCACCGGCGGAGGCGATCGTGGCGACGACCACCTCCACCCAGTCCGTGACGGCCCTCGCGACAATGGTCTCGGATCCCGGCCGACTGATCGGCCTGCATTGGGGGCACGAGGGCACCGCTGCAGGACTCATAGAGGTGATTGCCGCCGAGCAGACCGACGTGGCCGTCGTCGAAGAGGTCGGCACGATCGTCGAACGTCTCGAACGGGCGTCGGTGGTTGTGAAGGACAACCCGGGATTTCTCGTGGACTGGTTGTTCTTGCCCTACCTGAACGATGTCGTTCAGGCGTACGACGAACAACTGGCCACGGCGGAGGACATCGACATCGCGGTCAAACTCGGGCTCGGGTACCGCAAGGGACCGTTCCAGATGCTCGAAGAGATCGGAATCGAGCGTCATCTCGCCGCAACCACAGCGGCCTACGAGGCGACGCACGACGGTCGGTTCGCACCACCCCCGCTCCTGCGCCGCCTCGGCAGCGTCAACCAACGCCCCAGCACCCCTGCCCCAGCGGAGAAAGAAAGCATCCAGGCATGACTGATTACCAGGACATCATCGTCGACGTCGACGGACCTGTCGTCACGATCACCATCAACCGTGAAGAGGCAGGCAACAAGCTCCGCGCAGAGACCTGCCTCGAGCTCAGTGACGCCCTGCAGCGGTTCCGGATCAATCCCGAACTACGGGTTGCCATCCTCACCGGTACCGGAAGCAAGTTCTTCTGCATCGGCGGAGAACACGACGAGATGAAGTCGCTCGACCAGTCTCAGGTGCTCCCCATCGTCGACGTCTACCAGGCGATCGACACCATCCCGAAACCCGTGATCGCTGCCGTGAACGGCTTCGCGGTCGGCGGCGGCAACGTCCTGCACACCGTGTGTGATTTGACCATTGCGGCCGAGCACGCAATCTTCCGCCAGGTCGGTCCCATGGTCGGCAGCTTCGACGCTGGTTACGGCACGTGGTATCTCGAGGACACGATCGGCCGCAAGCGCGCGAAGCAGATGTGGTATCTCAACCAGAAGTTCACGGCGACGCAGGCCGTGGAGATGGGGCTGGCGAACGAGGTCGTGGCGGGAGAGGAGCTCCTCGCTCGCGCCGGTGAGATCGCACGAGAGATCGCTACCCGCAGTCCCATGGCGCTGGCGGGTCTGAAGAGTGCCTTCTCCGCTCGGCACAACGGGGTCTCGGGTCAGGCACGTATGGCACACGACCAGATGCTGACCTTGTATCTGTCGACTCAGGAGGCACACGAGCTCAACGAGGCGTTCGCTGCCCGGCGTGAGCCCGACGCAGGCCGGTTCTGGTCATGACCTGGCGAGGCCCACGCCTGCGCGCCGAGGAGGAGGCGATCGTCGATCTCTTCGCTCGGCTTGCAGGGGACCGGGAGCAGATCCACGACGATCAGCCGGCCATCGCCGATGCGCTTCGCGCCGAACTGGGCGCGCTCGGACTCTGGATGATCGATGACGACGAGGATGACGCGAACCCCCGGCGGGTCCCTCAGCTTGTGCTCCATCTCATCGGCAGGAACTGGCCGGCGCTGGGTTGGGCGTGTGCCCAATCCCGTGCTGCGCTGACGGCGCTGGCCGGCGGGCCGACGGAGGCTCGCGAGTACGCCGAGACGGTCCGGTCGGGCAACCGGGTCGTGGTGATCGTCGATGCCGCCGCGATGTCCGTCCGGTTGGAGCGCAGCGGCACGTCGTATGTCGGCGCGATCGACCGTGTCGATCCTGCGAGTGAACTCGACTCGATCGTGCTCCTCGACGGTGATGAGGCGGTATGGCTGCCTTCCGAGGCGATCCAGCAGACTTCGCCGGTGCGGCGATCCGGATTGGACGGGGCGCGGACGGTCGGCGTTGACATCAACGGCGCCGGCATTTCCCTCGGCACGGTCGCGGACGAGATCCGTAGCAGTATGTGGATCGGGGCCGCGGCCGTGGCTGCAGGCATTGCGAGTGCCGCGGTGGACCAAGCCGTGGACTATGCCCGCGGGCGTGAGCAGTTCGGTGGGCCGCTGACCGACTTGCCGGTCATGCGTGCCACGCTGCAGCGACAGGCCGCGCTGGTCGCGAGTTCCACGGCAGCTGCTCTGGAGGCCGATGGATCCGACGTCTCGCAAGCGGCCGGTGTTCTCGCCATTGCATGCGATGCGGCGGTGGAGGTCAGTGGCGCGGCACTTCAGGTTCACGGTGGTTACGGCTATCTCACCGAATATCCGGTGGAGCGGTGGGTGCGTGCCGCGCTGTCTCTTCGCGCCGCAGCGGATGCCATGCAGGCGGGCATCCGGGCAGGTCGTGTTCTGACAGATATGGACAACCAGGAGGTCCCAGCATGAGTATCCAGCGACTGACGGTCCTGGCGAAGGCTCGTTCGGGCATGTTCGACGAGTTCGAGCGGTGGTACGACGAGGTGCATATTCCGGAGATTCTCGAACGTTATCCGGAGGTTGCTTCGGTGGTTCGTTATCGGTTGAGTCCTTCGCTGACGCGCGATGTCGAGCATCTGCACGACTCTGCCGCTGTGTATGAGGTTCGGGGCAGTGCCGCGGAGTTGTGGGACCGTCTCGCAGCGGACAGGAGCCTGACGGTCGGGCAGGGATTCGACTACAAGCGCACCGTTGCGACGTTTTCGGCGTAGGCCAATCACACCCCAAAACTTACAAGGTGCAGAATTATTACTACTTGCTCAACTTGTAACGTGTTGATACTTTGAGTTGGTCGCTCGGTTGTCGAGCCGAGAACTCCACCCCGTCACCGACCCTTCCGGCGGTGACCCGTCCCCGTTTGGACGCGATGATCTTGACTACTGACGATTTGATTAAGACCGCCGTCGAGAAGGCGGATGCAAACGCGCTGCGGTTGGCGCTCTACCAGGCCACCGGTGACCCAGAACTCGCAGAGATGCCGGTCGAATGGGTCGCCCTCCGCGGAGGCGTCTTCCAGTGGCCGTCCCTGTCCGACGAGGACATCGCGACAGTCCGGACCAAGGCCGTCGACTTCCTGTCCGATCCTGCGAACCATGGTCCCCGTGCCGACGTTCCCAGCGATCCCGAGATGCGGCGCCTCATGGAGCTGTTCCAAGGTTCCCCGCTGACGGACAGCGAGTTTCAGGCATATCGCGGCGAGGTCGCCCTGGAGGAGTTCCCGCGCGATCCGCGATGGAGCACCCCTGCAGCACCGGGATCGCTCGACAACTTCAATGTCCTCATCGTCGGCGCCGGGGCCAGCGGCATCGCCATGTCGATCAAGCTCAGCCGTCTCGGCATCAAACACACGATCCTCGAACGCCTCGACGATCTGGGCGGAACGTGGCACCGCCATCGCTATCCCAATGTGCGTGTGGACACGAACTTCCTGCTCTACCAGTACAAGTTCGAGAAGCGCTATGTATTCGACGAGTACTTCCCGACCCAGGCGGCGATCAAGGACTATATGGACTTCGTCGCGCGCAAGTTCGGCGTGGACGAGCATATCGTCTTCGGCCAGGAGGTGGTCGATGCCAGATGGGACGGTACCTCCTCCACCTGGCGTGTCACGGCGAACAATGCGGCCGGCGAGCGGACCGAGTACTCGGCCAACGTGCTCATCACCGCGACCGGACTCTTCGCCACGCCCAAGATGCCCGACTTTCCCGGCCTCGAGAGTTTCGCCGGCGATGTGGTGCACACCGCCGACTGGAACCAGTCGCTGGAGTTGGACGGCAAGCGCATTGCGGTGATCGGGAACGGCTCCACGGGCACTCAGATCCTCCCGAAGATCGCCGAATCGGCCAAGCATGTGACGGCCTTCCAGCGGACTCCGAGTTGGATCGTAGAGACGCCGGGACTTCAGCGCCCCGTGAAGGAACACACCCGCTGGTTGTTGGAGAACATGCCCTATTACTGGAACTGGGCAAGTTACAGCCAGTTCATCGCCACGCTGGCGATGCAGGAGGTGCAGGTCACCGACCCCGCCTGGCAGGCCAGCGGCGGTCTGATCAGTGAGAAGAACGACAGCCTACGCAAACTGCTCTCGGACTACGTCGCGGAGAAGGTCGGACACGATCCGGAACTCGTGGCGAAGCTGGTGCCTACCTACGCACCGCTGGCCCGACGGATCGTGGTCGACAGCGGCTGGTACGACGCGCTCATGCGCGACAACGTCGATCTGAACACCGACGGGGTCCGGGAAATCGTCCCGGAAGGAATCGTGACGAATGCAGGAGAGCTCATCGAACTCGACCTGATCGTCGCTGCAGCCGGGTTCGAGGTGTCGCGCTACTTCTACCCGGCGGAATTCCATGGCCGGAACGGAACGAATTTCGACGATCTGTGGAGCAAGGACGGTGCTCGCGCCTTCCTCGGCATGAGCATCCCTGGCTTCCCCAACTTCTATTCGATCTACGGACCGAACTCCCAGGGGCGCGGCGGCGGTGGCTTCCTCATGTACGTCGACCTGTGGACCCAGTACGTCGCCGAGATGCTGATCGCCCAGATCGAGGGCGGTTTCCGCGAGGTCGAGGTCAAGAAGTCCGCCTACGACGCCTACAACGAGGAAATCGACGAGGCCGTACGCGGGCTGATCTACGAGTCCGAGGGCAAGGGCGGATATTTCGTCAACGAACATGGCAGGTCGGGAGTTCAGATGCCGTGGACCGTCGACGAGTACTACGCGCGTCTGCTGCCGGCCGACATCTCGGACTACGACGTAAGGCGATGATTCCGCAGACTGACCCGCAACCCGGGACCCCGATGGACGGTGCGGGTGAAAAGACACGAGGAGTACAACATGGCTTCTGATGATGTCGTACGGGCAGTCAAGGAACTCAATGATTCGCTCGATTTCGGGGTGAAGCCGTCGATCGACCGGATCCGAGCCCAAGTCGATGCTATGTGGCCCGAACCGAGTCCGGACGTTCAGGTGGAGCCGGCCACGATCGGTGGGGTTCCGGGACGGTGGGTCACCGCCCCGGAACCCCGGAACACCGTGGTGATCCATCTGCACGGAGGGGGGTTCGCCAACGGATCGTCGGTGAGCCATCGAGACCTCGCGGCACGGATCAGCCGGGTTTCGGGCAGTCGAGTCTTCCTGCCCGACTTCTCCTTGAGTCCCGAGCACGCTCTCGGTCGGGCCCTCGACGAGGTCGTCGCGGTATTCCGTGCACTTACGTCGGGCAATATCGATCCGGTCTTTCTCTCAGGAGACTCGGCCGGTGGGGGGCTCGCCCTTTCTGCGGCGCTGCGGTTGCGCGACGAGGCACCGTGCGATGGGCAACGCCTGCCCGCCGGCGTCATCGCGATGTCGCCGTGGGCCGACCTCACTCTCGACTCCGAGAGCTTCAGACGAAACGCCGACATCGACCCCATGGGCAACCCTGCCGCCTATGCATCGCTGGCCCGGGGATACCTGCAGGGGCATGATGCGCGGGATCCGCTCGCGTCGCCCTGCTTCGCCGACTTCACGGGATTTCCTCCGCTGCTGGTGCAGGCCGGGAGCAGTGAGTTGATCGTGGACGACGCAATTCGCGTTGCGGCGGCTGCGCGTCGTGCCGGGTGCGAGGTCGATCTGCAGATCTCCTATCAGATGTGCCATGCCTTCCAGTTGTTCGGTGAGTTCCCCGAGACCGAGCACGCGCTCGAGGAAGTGGGCCGGTTCGTCCGGCGCTGGGCCACACCTTGATTTGTACGCATGCTGTTAAAAAACTTACCCATTGACAATTTTATTTCGCAAAGGTTAACGTTGCCGGACCCGCACTTTCGTAGCCACCGTGGGCTCGGTACACATCCCCGGGGAATCAGGGCCGGCGACGACGTGACCCGCCGCAGATGCAGGAGACGAAAACGATGACATCGCAGGAGATCCTTACTCCGTCGCCGTACCCCGCCACGGGCCTGACCACCGCCGAGCGGATCAAGCTCCCGTCGTTCCCTTCGAGCTGGTACCGCGTTGCGGCGTCCGACGACGTCGAGCCCGGTGCGCTGCACCGGATGCGCTGGTTCGGCCAAGAACTCATTTGCTGGCGACCCGCGAACGGTGGTGAAGCCCGAGTTTTCGACGCGTACTGCGCGCACATGGGCGCAAACATCGGACAGGGCGGCTTCGTGGACGGCGACCGATTGGTGTGCCCCTTCCACCATTGGAAGTACGACTGCGACGGCCGCAACGTCGAGATTCCCTACCGGGACAAGCCGCAGCGAGGTGCTCGCCAGAAGGTGTGGACCTCGGTCGAGCGCAACAACCAGATCTTCGTGTGGTACGACGCGGAAGGCCGTGAACCCCATTGGCTCCCGCCGCAGTTGCCCGAGGCCGACGACCCCGAATTCGTGTGCGTGGTGTCCGAGCAGAGTTGGACGATCCGAACGCACGTCCAGGAGATCCTCGAGAACGCGGTCGACGTCTCGCACTTCCAGTTCGTGCACGGCGTGCCGGGCTTCGGCGCCGTCGAAGTGGTCGAAGGCGGTCCGATGTTCCGGGCCACTGCCTCGGTCACCATGCAGACCGGACGTGGAAGCGTCGAGGGTGCGGTCGAGTCCGAGTTGTGGGGCCTGGGCATCAGTCTGGTCCGGCTCGTAGGGGTGGGGGGAGCGCGCACCCTGTTCACCGTGACCCCGATCGACGACGAGACACTTTTTGCCCGCCATATCTTCTTCGTGCCGGGTGACGAGTCCGGTCCGTCCCGTTACGGCCAAGCCTTCATGAAGGAGTTCAGCAGCCAGATCGTGGAGGACATCCCTATCTGGGAGACCAAGCTCTACCGAGCGAAGCCCCGGCTCGCAACCGGGGAGAATGCGGTGCTCGACTTCCGCCGGTGGGCAGATCAGTTTTATCCGGAAGGCGACGAATGATGCAGTCGATGTTGCCCGGACGAGAAGGAGCACTTCGATGGACCTGCGCCTGACGGAGGACGAGGAAGCCGTCCGCAGCGCCTTTGCCACCCTCTTCGAGAAGGAAGCCGAACGTCGCGGCTCGACGAACGGCACCGATGAGGCGTTCGATGAGCAACTCTGGCAGCTGCTCGTTTCGTTGGATTCACTCGGCATCGCCAATGACACCGAGGACGGGAACATCGTGTGTCTGGCGCTCATGGCGCGCGAGGCCGGTCGGTACCTTGCCGCCGTCCCGATCATCGAAGGGGCGATCGCGCTGCGGGCGCTCACAGCAGTGCCCGACGCCACCGAGCTCGCCGCCGACGTGAGCGCCGGTCGTCTCATTGCGACCGTCGCGCTCGAACCTGTCCGCGACGGAGTTGCCCGGCACGTGGTTGCCGGCGGGATTGCAGATGTCGTACTCGTGCTCGACGGTGACGACTTCGTTGCCCTGCGGGCCGAGCCTCAGCGACGGCCGAGCGGTGACCTCGGATTCCTGGCGCTGGCCGACCGCGCGGTCGACGCCGGTTCGCGGACCGTCCTTGCCACCGGGGAATCCGCCCGGCGAATTTTCGACGATGTCCGCGGGTGGTGGCGTGTCGCCACCGCTGCCGGCCTGGTCGGGCTCGGTGATCAGGCCATCCGTATCGGGGTGGACTACGCGAAGGTGCGATATCAGTTCGGTGTGCCGATCGGTACGTTCCAGGCGGTCCAACACGGTCTGGCGGATGCGGCGACGGACGTCGAGGGCGCAGAGTTGCTTGTCCTGGAGGCGGCATGGGCAGCCGATCAAGGCAGCGCGAACTGGCAGGCGCTGGCTGCGATGGCCTATGCCCAGGCAGCTGACGCTGCCCAGACCGCTGCGTCGGTGAGCTTGCACTACCACGGTGGGTACGGCGTTGCTCTCGAGTATGCGATCCATCGCTATGTCCGACGGGCCAAGGGATGGGCCCTGGCCGGCGGTGACCCGGACGTGTTGTGGGAGCAGATCGGTCAGCAGTTCCTCGAGACAGCGGGAGGTCGGTAGCCATGGACTTCACCCCGAGCGTGCGGACCGAGAAGGTCCGGGCACAGGTCCGCGCCGTCATCCGTGAGCACTTCACGGATGAGGAGCGCCGCAAGGTCGCCGAATCAGGCACCCTTCACAGTTGGGCTTTCCATCGAGGCCTGGCGGCCGCCGGCATTCTCGGCGCGGCTTGGCCGGTCGAGGAAGGTGGGCAGGACTTCAGCCCCCACGAGATGGATGTGGTCACCGAGGAGGCTGCGCGCGCCGGTGTTCCGCTGGCGGCGTACTCGACGACGATGCTTGTCGCCGAGACGATTCGCCGGATGGGTTCGCAGGAACTTCGCGACCGGGTGCTTCCCGGTGTGGTGGCAGGGGAGACGATCATCGCACTGGGCTACACCGAGCCGGGCGTCGGATCCGATGTCGCCGCGGTGCGCACGCGTGCCGACAGGCGCGAAGACGGCAAGTGGGTCATCAACGGGGAGAAGGCGTTCACCACCTCGGCCGAGGTCGCGACTTATGTCTTCGTTCTGGCCCGCACGAACCCGGACGTGCCGCGCCACCGTGGGCTGAGCCTGTTTCTCGTTCCGACGTCGACTCCCGGCTTGTCGTTCTCACCGGTCCCCACCCTCGGTGGCGAGAAGTCCAACATGTCGGTCTTCGACAACGTCGTTGTAGGCGACGACGCGTTGGTCGGCGAGGTCGATGGTGGCTGGCAGACAATGATCGTGGCGCTGGACTTCGAGCGTGGCGGCGAGTTCGCGGCCGAGGTGCAGCGGCTGCTCGACCTCGTCGTCGAGTGGGTCGGCAAGAACCCGGAAGCGGTCACACCGCACATGCTCCGCCGGCTCGGGCGGGCAGCAGCAGCCACGGAAGTCTCGCGTCTGTTGGGCATCCGGACGACGGGGCTGCGCGCGGAAGGCCGTCCGGCCAACCTCGAAGGCACCATGGCCAAGCTCTACGGCACCGAAACACTGCTGAAGCACTCTTCTCGACTCCTCGACTCGCTCGGCACCCGAGGTGCGGCCCGCGCAGACGGTCTGGACCGTGAGATCGAGCATGTGTATCGACATTCGTTCGTTACAACCATCTACGGCGGCACCAGCGAAGTGCTTCGCGGAGTCCTGGCCGAACGCCGCCTCGGACTGCCGAGAGCCGGGTCGAAATCGTGACCGTCGATCCTGACACCGAACACGGACCGGGGACCGCTGACAAGTCGTTGGTGTGGTCGAACGTCTATCTGTCGTTCCCGCTGACGCAACGTGAGCGGACAGCCCTGGATTCCTACCTGCGCTCCCAGCAGTCCTCGCTCAGCATGCGATTGCGGGCAGCACTGGTCGAGACATTCCGTGAAGCCGGAGTCGAGCTCCCACAGATCGAGTGACCACCCATATTACGCAAGGCAGGATACCCATGTCCGACAGTACAACTCACGAACTGGCCCTCCTGGGACACAAGCTCGAGGTCTCTGCGGTGTCTCGTGAGACTGCCGACGCGGTTTCCATCACCTTCGAGATTCCAGCCGAACTGGACATCACCTTCTCCCACCGCGCGGGACAGTTCATCACGGTGGCAGTGCCCAGTGAGCGGGTTCCGCACGTAGCTCGCTGCTATTCCCTTTCGAGTCCGCCCGGCGGCGGTACGACGATCACGGTCAAGCGAGTCGAAGGCGGATATGCCTCCGACTGGCTCAACCGAAACGTGGCGCAGGGTGCTTCACTTCGAGTGCTGCCACCGAGTGGAAGCTTCACGGTGCCCGACTCGAGCGCCGATATCCTGCTCGCCGCAGCAGGCAGCGGCATCACTCCTGTCATGTCGATCCTGCGGTGGATGCTGCAGTCCGGCGACGGTCGAGTTGCGCTGTTCTACGCCAATCGTGACCGCGAGTCGACGATCTTTGCGGACGAACTCGACCGCCTGGCGCACGAACACCCTGATCGGCTCTCCGTGTCCCACTGGTTCGAGGACGGGCGTGGATTGCCGACCGCCGAGGCGCTTGCTCAATGGGCCGACGACCACCACGACGGTGACGTCTGGACTTGTGGGCCTGCTCCCTTCATGGAGGTCGTTGCTTCGGCAGTGACTCCGAATCGCCGTCTTCACCGCGAGGAATACCGCTCCCTCACCACGGACCCGTTCGCACCGGAACCGTCTCTCTCCGACACCGGCGAACCCGGTGATGAGGAAACGGCGGATGTGGAGGTCGAACTCGACGGCGAGACGCACCATCTGGCTTGGCCTCGCAGCAAGAACCTTGTCGAGGTACTGCTCGAGCACGGAATACAGGCACCCCATGCCTGCCGGGAAGGCTGGTGCGGGTCCTGCACCGCTCATCTCGACAAGGGTGAAGTGACCATGACCACCTCCGAAGGGCTCGATCCTGACGACGAGTCCGACGGTTACGTCCTCGGATGTCAGGCATTGCCCGTGACGGACAACCTCAAAGTCACCTTCGACTGATTTCTCCACCACTGCTGCGTACACCGAATTTCGGTGGTCAGCGCCGCACCAACTCTCGAACTGATGAAGGAATAACGAATGCAGATTCACGGCAAGACAGCACTCGTAACCGGCGGAGCGTCCGGTCTCGGGCTGGCAACAGTCCGGCGACTGGTGGCGGACGGAGCAAGAGTGGTTGCGGTCGATCTGCCCACCGCTGACCAGACTTCACTGGCCGAACTCGGCCCCGCTGCGCGCTTTGTGCCGGCAGACGTAACCGACGAAGCCGCGGTCACCGAGGCGGTGGACGCTGCCAACGACGAAGGCTCGCTCGCCATCGTGGTCAACTGCGCAGGCATCGGGAAGGCGATCAAGACAGTCGGCAAGCACGGTCCGTTCCCTCTGCCCGACTTCACGAAGACCATCGCGGTCAATCTCATCGGCACGTTCAACGTCATCCGGCTCGCCGCGGCGGCAATGGCAGACAACAAGATCGACAGCGAAGAGCGAGGCTGCATCATCAACACCGCCTCTGTCGCCGCTTTCGACGGCCAGGTGGGCCAGGCGGCGTACTCCGCGTCCAAAGGCGGGGTCGTAGGCATGACCCTTCCGGTCGCGCGCGATCTCGCCTCCCTCGGAATCCGTGTAATGACCATCGCTCCCGGCCTGTTCGAGACGCCACTGCTCGGCCTGTTGCCGGAGGACGTACGGACGTCGCTCGGCGCCCAGGTGCCGCACCCGGCCCGCCTCGGATCCCCGGACGAGTACGCGGACCTCGTGGCCTCCATCGTCGGCAACCCGATGCTCAACGGGGAGACGATCCGTCTCGACGGTGCGATCCGGATGGCGCCCCGATGACACAGGATGCCGTTCTCTATGCGGTCGACGCCGGGGTTGCCCGCGTGACGCTGAACCGACCGAACCGTCGCAACGCGATCGACCTGGCGACGATGAAACTCCTGGACGACCGGATCGAGCAGGCGGCGTCGGACACTTCGGTGGGATGTATCGTGCTCGACGGCACGGGGGACAGCTTCTGCGCCGGCGGTGATCTGGGTGCGGGCATGGACGAGATCGTCGGCGCCGCCGATGAGATGCTCGCGGCCGCGTCACGCACAGTGTCCGGATTGGTGCACGCCCCGCAGCCGGTGATCACTGCCGTCGATGGACCCGCTGTCGGCGTGGGAGCCTCATTGGCTCTTGCCAGCGATCTTGTGATCGCGACCACGCGAGCGCATTTCATTCTTCCTTTCGCAGGGATGGGGCTGATTCCGGACGGTGGTGCCACCGCGACGCTTGCCGCTTCCGTCGGACGCGCGAGAGCTATGCGGATTCTGCTGCTGCGCGAGCGAGTGACAGCCGAGGAGGCTCTGGCTGCGGGGCTGGTCTCCGTGGTGTGCGATCCGGAAGACCTCGAGGTGACGATCACCAAGTGTTCGTCCGATCTGGCTGCCGCCCCGTGGACCGCCCTTTCACGGACGAAGGCGTTCGTCAACGAGTACGCGCTCGCGGGTCTCGACCGCACACTCGAACGGGAAGCGGAAGAACAGGCGGACCGGCTTGCCTCACCGGAGTTCCGCGAAGCGATAGAGGCATTCACCGGCCGCCGTGTCGGTGCCGCAGGAACGGACAGTGCCTGATCGACCGCCACGTGAAGCGTTCGTTCGCATCACCGGCGCAGTCGATACAGGCGACCGAAGAACTGCATCCAAACGAAACATCGAAGTAGGGAGCGTCCGGCATGACCAATGCCGTCATCGTCGACATCGTCCGCACCGCGTCGGGCAAGGGTAAGCCTGGAGGGGGACTGTCGGAGGTTCACCCGGCCGACTTGCTCTCCACCGTTCTCACCGCCCTCATTACGCGTACCGGGCTCGATCCCGTCCTGGTCGACGACGTGATTGCTGGCTGTGTCAGCCAAACTCGCGACCAGGCACTCAATATCGCCCGCACCGGCCTACTCGTCGCCGGTTTCCCCGAATCCGTGCCCGGCACCTCGCTGGACCGCCAGTGTGGTTCCAGCCAGCAAGCAGTCCACTTCGCAGCCCAAGGCGTCATCGCGGGTTCATACGATATCGCCATCGCCTGTGGGGTGGAATCGATGAGCAGGGTGCCGATGGGCGCATCCTCGGCCGGGGGCGACCCGTTCGGCCCGCTCGCGAAGCGGTTTCCGAGTCTCCCGCACCAGGGCATCGGTGCCGAGTTGATCGCATCGCGGTGGAAGTTCGACCGAGAGCAGCTCGATGAGTTCTCTGCTCGTTCACACCGTCTTGCCGCCGAGCATGCAGCCTCCGGCGCGTTCGACAACGAAATCGTCCCGGTCACGCTCCCGAACGGGGGTCAGCACACGGTCGACGAGACCGTGCGCGCGAACACGACCGTCGAAGGACTCGCAGGTCTGCGGCCGGCCTTCGAGGACCCGGCCATGGGCGAGCGCTACCCCGAGATCAACTGGGTGATCACGCCCGGCAACTCCTCGCCGCTGACCGACGGCGCCTCGGCTGCGTTGATCATGAGTGAGGAGAAGGCAAGTGCGCTGGGTCTGACCCCTCGGGCTCGCCTGCACTCCTTCGCCGTCGTCGGCTCCGATCCGGAGATCATGCTGACCGGACCGATTCCGGCGACCGAGAAGGTGCTGGCACGCTCCGGCTTGTCGATCGACGATATCGACGCCTACGAGGTCAATGAGGCTTTCGCGCCCGTGCCGCTCGCGTGGGCCGCCGACCTCCACGCCGATCCTGCGAAGCTGAACCCGCGCGGTGGAGCGATTGCACTCGGCCACCCCCTCGGTGGTTCCGGCACCCGTCTCATGGCGACCCTCATCAACCACCTCGAGGCTACCGGCGGCCGTTACGGCCTCCAGACCATGTGCGAGGGCGGCGGCATGGCCAACGCGACGATCATCGAGAGGATCTGACAGAAATGACGCGGACATACGGCGACTTGGGTCAACTCGAGATCACCAACGAGAACGGTGTCTTCACTATCGAAATCGGTGGTCTCGACGGTCCCACGCACGCGGCCTTGGGCAAGGTCTTCCGGATGGCGCACGAGTCGGACGCCAATGTTGTGGTGGTCACGGGCAAGGATCGCACGTTCCTCAACCCCAAGATGTACGACCAGGAATGGCTGCACAGCCATGCGGGCAACATCGAGCAAAGTCTCCTCACCCTCAAGGAGACCGAGGATCTCAACCGAGACCTCATCGCGTGCGAAAAGATCACGATTGCCAAGGTGTACGCCCCCGGTGCACACAGCCTCGGTGCCGCGATCGCCCTCGGATGCGATTTCGTCGTAGCCGCGGACGATGCGACTTTCAGCGACCCGCACATGTCGAAGTGGGGTAGCCCTCCCGGTGACGGCGGATCGGTCGTGTGGCCGCTGCGGATCGGACTCGGGCGTGCCCGCGAGTTTCTGCTGTTGGACCGCGTATGCACCGCCAAAGAAGGCGTGGAGATGGGCCTGATCGACCGGGCCGTGCCGGCCGACCAGGTAGAGGCCGAAGTCGATACCATGGTGCAGAAGTTGCTGTCCTACAATCAGTTCAGCCTGCGGTCGTCGAAGAAGTGGTTGAACAACTACGTGCAGCACGCCCAGATGCTGGTCGGAACTGGGGCACTGTTCGCCGAGGGCATGGCAGGCCGGGTGCAGTCCGCGCAGAACATCGCCCGGAACTTCGACGAGTACGGCAAGGAATTGAAAGAGCGCGACTACGGTGCGTGATCGCGTTCTGTAGATGCGATGAACCCCGGGCAGGAGATCAGGTGCAACCCACCTCCTGCCCGGGGTTCTTTCTATATACGGCTTATCGTCCCGGGAACTGTCAGCTTGTCAGTAGACGGTCGTGCCGCCGTCGACGGCCATCGCGAGACCGGTCGTCCATGTGGACTCGTCCGAGACCAGGTAGAGAATCGCATTGGAGATCTCGCGGGGCTCCATGAAGGAGGGGTTGCCCTTCTTCCAGTTGCTGTACATCGCGAGGAGTCCGGGGTTCTCTGCATCGAGTTCTTGAATGCCGCCGCCGGCTCGATTTCCCAACGGCGTGTCGACCGGGCCGGGGTGGATGGAGTTCGCGCGGATACCGTGGTCGGCCAACTCCATGGCGAAGGTCTTTGCGAGAGCGGTGACGCCCGCCTTGGACGCGTTGTAGGGGGCCGCGAAGGGGCCTGCCTTCATCCCGTTGGTGGAGCTCACCAGGACGATCGAGCCCCCGTTGCCGGCGTCGACCATCGCGGGGGCAGAGGCCCGCACGGTGTTCCACACCCCTGTGAGGTTGATGTCGATCGTGGTTTGCCATTCGTCCTGGGAGTAGCCGTGCCAGTGGTTGCCGATCGCGATTCCCGCGTTGGCGATGATGGCGTCCAGACGTCCGCCCAGCGCGGCCACGCCCTGCTGGACAACTTCTTCCAGCCGAGCGATATCTCGCACGTCGGCTTTCTCGGCGACGATGCGACGGCCGGTCTTCTCCACCAGTTTGACCGTTTCGGCCAGGTCGTCCTCTGTGGCGCCGGGGTAGTAGCCCTCGATCTGGGGGATCGTCTCGCAGATATCCACGGCGATGATGTCGGCACCTTCCTCGGCCAGGCACACCGCGTGACTGCGGCCCTGTCCTCGAGCGGCGCCGGTGATGAAGGCGACCTTGCCTTCCATGCGACCTGTCATCTCTGACTCCTTTTGTTGTGGGCCGCTTTTCGGCCAACAGACCATGGTTGACCGCGACCGATCAGGGTGATCCATACCATACAACCATTACGTATCAATGCAAAGTGTATAGAAAGAAACAAGGTGCAGAATGGTGCGGTTGGCGGTCGGTGCGCCTTCCGCGTTGTCCTCGTAGGCTGGCCGCAATCGCGAGCGCCGCGCAGCAGCAGCGACGGACCATCGCATGAGGAGCATCCGCAACAGTGGGGGTATCGCGCCGCTGCAGAACTGGTCGGCTTCCTGATCAACACGGTCATCGACTCGGGCGGACCCGATAACTTCCGTACATCGGCCGCCGCTGAGGGGTGTTCCCGTGGCCGACACTGTCGAAGGGTTCGACCGTGGTAGTCGAGTGCTTGTGTTCGAGAGTCTCTCGTCAGGGCCGAAACGCCAGTTCATCCCGACGCTTTTCGGTGCCGCACGGGCGAGCTGCGGCAGTGAACGAGCCGAACGATCGTGCCGCAAAATGCGATTCGCAGTTGTCAGCGGGGCGCATGGAAATCGGCAAGGATCCACCAGGGCTCATCATGGCAGGGGTCTTCCCATCTCCGCCGCTTCCGAGTTCCTCACGGCGCACGCGCGCAGGCCTCGAGTCGGCGCTGCGCAGTAGAGGATCGTCTCGTGAGTTTCATCGCCCGGAGGGCACTGCGATACCCGGCGCAGAGCCCCTGATACACAGGCCTCGCGCTCTGGGTCGTCTGCCGCGCCCGGCACCGCGCTTCCTCCGGCGAGTCATCAGGCAAGGGCAGGGTCGGGTCAGGGACAGCTGACCAGATCGTGCGCTCGCGTGCCCATCGCTGCCAGGGGGATGCCGAGTTCTGCGCGTGCCCGCAGCCACCCGCTCGCCCGATATCGGGGGTCCGCGGTGTACTCGAGGATCCCGTCCAGAATGGTCCTGATCTTCTCCGGGCCGTACTTCTCGCCGAGCTCGAACGGGCCGGCCGGATAACCCAGCCCCAGCCTCGCACCGAGATCGATATCGCGTGGGGTCCCGATCGACTGCTCTGCAAGGGCACACCCCAGATTGACGATCGCCGCAAGGATGCGCTGCGCAACCGGAGCAGGACCGTCCGAGGTGACCGTCACCGAGGGGCTGGCAGCGGCGATCGCCTGAATGGCCGCCTTGCCCGCGGCGACGTCCAGGGACGGCGGCACGATGACGACGGTCCGCTCGGTGCCGATGCTCAGCGGATCTATGCCGATGGTGCGGCAGGGGTCCGTTCCGGCGGCCACTGCAGCTCGATGAACCGGCACGCCGAGAGGAGTGACGACCGAGACGGCCTCCGCCGTGGCTTCTCGGCTCAAGAGAACTCCTGCTTGCTGCAAGGATTCGATCAGTGCTTCGTTTTCGACCGGGTGAAGGGGGACTGCTGTGGCGCATGGCGTGATCACTTGTTCTGGCGGTGTCAGCTGCCGCCCGTCTGCGTAGCTGTAGAAGCCTTCACCGGTTTTGCGGCCGAACAAGTGCGCGGAGACTCGTCCTGCGGCGAGAGGAGACGGCCGCAGGCGGGGGTCGCCGTAGAAGCCGGTTGCGACGTTTGTCATCACGGGGTGGGAGACATCGAGTCCCGTCAGATCCATCAGTTCGAAGGGGCCCATCTTCAGTCCGAGTACGTCACGGACGATGCGGTCGATGTCTGCCACAGGGGCGACGTTCTCCGCGAGCGCGGCGAGTGATTCGGTCAGTAATGCGCGGCCCAGGTGGTTTACGAGGAATCCGGGGGTGTCGCGGGCAATGATCGGGGTGTGGCCGACACGCTCGGTGAATTCACGGCATGCGGTCACCACTTCCGCGTCTGTTCGAATGCCCGGAATGATCTCCACCAGCTTCATCAAGGGGACCGGATTGAAGAAGTGAAGTCCGATGAGCTTTTCCGGGCGGGACAGGCCTCCACCGATGGCGGAGATCGGAATCGAGCTGGTGTTCGACGCCAGCAGGGCGTGCGGCGCCGCCGATTCGAGGTCTCGGAACAGGCGCTGTTTGACCTCGAGGTTCTCGACAACGGCTTCGATGACGAGGTCGACGGTGTCGGTCGGATCGGTCGGTTGGATGCCCGTGCGGATACGCTCGATCACGGCTTGGGCATCCGAGGCCGTCCGTGTTCCTTTCTCGACGGACCGTAGCAGTATCGAGGTGATGAACTCGACGGCTTCGTCTACGGCTTCGGCTGAGACGTCGGTGAGTTCGACGGTGATTCCTGCGGTAGCTGCGGTCTGAGCGATTCCGCGTCCCATCGTTCCAGCGCCGATGATGCGAATAGTGTTGATCACGTCCTGCGTCCTTTTCTGGCTTCTGATGCCGGTTGCGACGTCGTCATGGTCCGGCGGTTCGGGCAGTTGATGCGTGATTGGCGGTATATCCGGACGTGCCTCTGCTTCGGGTCCGTCCCTGCCTGTCAGGTCTGCTGATGGGTCAGACGGTAACGACGAAGGTATGTGAGGTGCTCGATGATCGCTGCTTCCCCTGCGTCCGGGTCCTGACCCTTGATTGCGCGCAGAATGGAAGAGTGTTGGCGGACGGTTTCCCGTCCCACGTCGGGGGATGGATCCAGTTGATGTACGGGTTCGGTGGTGTGATGAAGAGCCGCGACACAGGAGGCAAGGATTCGGTTTCCTGACGCGCGTGCAATGAGCGTGTGGAAGCGGCGAGCGAGGTCGAGCATGTCGGGATCGGCCACCGATGCCGACTGCTGCTCCTGAACGATCCGGGCGAGTTCCGCCAGTTGCGATTCGGTTCGATTGACTGCCGCCAATCTCACGGCGGGCACTTCCAGGTGTTGTCTCATGTCGGCAACTTCTTCGAAGTCGATCTTGCCAAAGGCCAACAGATTGGTGACCGTCTCTGCCATGACTGTGCCAAGCGAGTGGTAGTCGACCGATTGAACGAAGTTGCCGCCTCGTGCGCCGGGCACCTTGGTGATCAAACGCTGCGAACTCAGCACTCGTAGGGCTTCACGGAGTGTCGTTCGGCTTACGTTGAACTGGCGAGCAAGTTCGGCTTCGGCCGGAAGCATGTCGCCGCTTTTCAATTCGCCGGAGAGGATGGCGGTGCGTAACGCGTCTTCGACCTGTTCACGTGGCCGTCGTACGGCTTCGCCGATCACTGTGCGCCGCCTGCTGCCCTCAGTCATGCCCATCCCGTGCGTATTGCCGTTAATGTTCGACCTTTTCAGATCGGCCCACGGTATCACCGGAGGAAGGCGGTGTTCAGGTGGAACACCGCGTGAACCGTACCATGTGTAACATTTTGCACGCTATGTAAATATCATTTAGGATCGGATCGTCGATGTGGTACGCGCAACATTCGAATCCCATCGCATGGTGTTCGGCAACGGGCGTGCACCGAACTCGAGGGAGGGACGAACGGCCGGTGGATCCCGAACGGATCACGACTGCGGAGGCATCGGAAACCGTCCGGTGCTGCACGAACGAGGATTCATCGAGGATGATGTGGGCGAACGCCTCGTGGCATGGCATCGCCGCGAGCTGCTGCCGACCTTCGAACGGTCATCGTCGCCCTGAACGCGGTCTGTTCCGTGTTGCACCGGACTTCAATGTGCTCAGAAGGGAATCGTCATGACCGCGCGCATTCACGCTCCTCTGGCGGAGATTCTCGTCGGGCAGTACACACCGATCGACGACGCCACCGCTTCGGCGTGGAGAACAGCGGGGTACTGGGCAGGCGAGAGTGTCCGGTCGTTGCTCGGCGCCGCTGCTCGGAAACACCCCGAACGTGTGGCGTTGGTAGGTCTGCGCAGCGACGGGACACGGACGACACGTACGTACCGCGAGTACCACCAGAATGCGCATCACGCCGCCGGCGTCTTTGCGTCACTAGGTGTCGGTGCGGGCGACTCGGTCGTCGTAATGCTCCCGAACTGGATCGAATATCCCGAGATGGTGCTGGGAATCAATGAGATCGGCGCTATCTATACCGGGATCCCTGTCGCCTACGGTGAGATGCAGGCCGCAGCGATTCTGCGGCGAAGCCGGGCCAGGGTGCTCGTCATTCCCCGCAGATGGCGCAGCAACGACCATCTGGCGTTGTCCCGCAGGCTCCGCACCGCGATCCCGACACTCGAACACGTGATCATCGTCGATGGCGACGGCACCGATCTGCGGGATGGGGAGTCGTTGTGGTCCGATCATGCCGACGTTCCCCTCCGTGAGTTCGCAGATCCGGACCCGGCTGCTGTGTGCTATCTGGGTTTCACCTCCGGTACGACCGGAGAGCCGAAGGGGGCCATGCACAGCCATGACACTTTGCTGTACTCGGTGCGCGCACTAGCCGAGCACGTAGGCCCGGCAGTGTACGGCGAGCCGATGGTCCAGCTCGTCGCTTCGCCGGTCGGTCACCACACCGGGTTCGTCTGGGGAATCGTCCTCACCCTCCATCTCGCCGGTACTGCCGTCCACGTGGATCGGTGGGAGCCGGAGTGGGGCGTCGAGGTCATTCGCAACGAAGGTGTCACCACATTCTTCGGCGCGCCGACATTCCTGCAGGACATGATGCGCACCGATCTCGCCGGCGATTCCAGAAGTCCTTTGAAATGCCTTGTCGTCGCCGGATCTTCGGTCCCTCGGAACCTGCCCGCCCAAGCGCAGGCCGCGCTCGGAGGGTACGTCTGTCCGGCGTGGGGTATGACGGAGTGCAGCATCGTCCTTTCGTGCACCCCAACAGAACCCGCAGAGATCCAGCAGACCGATGGAGCGGCGGTTGCCGGGTCGGAGTTCCGCATCATCGACGCGGCCGGGCATGATGTCCTCGCGGGTGAAGTCGGCGAGCTCCTCGTGCGTAGTCCGGCTCTCCTGTACGGATACTACGATCGACAGGACGCCACCGAGGCCTCCTACCTCCCTGGCCTGTGGTTCCGGACCGGGGACCGTGCCAGCATGGACGAACGCGGTTGGGTTTCGCTTCGAGGACGCGCCAAAGACATTGTCATTCGCGGTGGGGAGAACATTCCGGTCACCGATGTCGAATCGGTGATCTTCGATCATCCCGATGTGGCGAACGCCGCCGTGATCGGTGTTCCTGATGACCGGCTCGGTGAACGTGTCTGCGCCGTGGTCGTGCTCGAGGAGGGGCGGGAAGACCTCACCGTCGAATCCCTGGGCGAATTCCTCATGTCCCACGGCCTCTCCAAGCACTACCTACCCGAGCGAGTGGTGATCTTGCCGGCGCTGCCGATGACGCAGAGCGGCAAAATTCAGAAGTTCAAACTTCGGGAGATGACGGCATGAGCGCATCTGCGTATTCTCTCGACGCAGCCTCGTCACCCTCGCCGAATGCCGTACGCGCTGAACCGGTCGAGACAACACGTGCGAAAACGGTGTGGACTCTGCTCGCGCGGCGAGCTCCTCACATTCATCGGATTCGTCGGTCCGGCGCATTGCCACGTCGGCGGATCGGTTTGTGCTCCGGTTGCGGGGCTCGGCCCGAGATCTCCCCTCCATCCGACTTCCAGCACTGAAAGGAAGACCTATGCGCGCAGCGCTCGTCAAGGAATTCGGTCCCCCGACCACTCTGGTGGTGGAGGACACTGCCAATCCGGTTGCGGGGCCCCGTGAGGTCGTTATCGAAGTCGGTGCGGTGAGTGTCAATTTCCCCGACATTATGCTGGTAGAGGGCACCTACCAACATCTCCCGCCGCGACCGTTCAGTCCCGGCAAGGAAGCCGCCGGGCGCGTGATCGCTGTCGGCGATGAAGTCGAGCGCATCTCTGTGGGCCAGCGCGTTCTTGCACTCGTCGAGGTCGGTGGGTACGCCGAACAAGTTGTGGTCCCTGAGGACCTTGTCATGGAGCTGCCGGACGACATCGGTTTCGAGGAGGCCGCTGCGGCAGGGCTGGTGTACTCGACTGCTTACTTCGGCTTGAGGCGGCGAGGCCGACTCGAACCGGGGGAGACGGTGCTGATCACCGGCGCCGGCGGTGGGATCGGCTCCGCGGGTGTGCAACTTGCCAAGGCTTGGGGCGCCCGGGTCATCGCGCTCGCGCAGGACGAGGCCAGGGGTGAGCTCGCCAGGAAACAAGGCGCCGATATCGTGCTGATTTCTACCCCGGACACGTTACGGGATGATCTTTTGGCTGCCACCGAGGGCCAGGGAGTAGATGTCGTTCTGGAGACACTCGGCGGTGAATTTCTGCTACCGATCATTCGGGCCACCGCATGGGAAGGTCGAATCGTCGTCGTCGGATTCGCTTCAGGAGGACAGAACCCGGTCAAGCCCGGCCACGTTCTCGTCAAGAACATCAGCATCATCGGACTACAGAGCAGCGACTATCACGATCGCTGTCCTGACCTCGTGCGATCGGCCATGGCCGAAGTCTTCGACCTGTTCGGTCGAGGAAAGTTGAACGCTGCAGTGGACACGATCTTCCCACTCGAGCAGGCAGCTGACGCACTGCAATACCTCAAAGACGGCAAGGCACGCGGAAAGATCGTCATCACCACCGGGCTGGGGTAGCCATCTTTCGGGACGACGGGTCGTCGCACACGGCACTGTGTACTCGCGAGCCGGTGCGACGATCTCGTGAACTCGGTCCCGGCGTTGAATCTGTTCGGGACGCAGGATCGGCCGGATCCGAGGATCGAGGAGCTGTCCGCGCCGCAGCCTTGACTCCGCACCGAGGGAACCATGGCCACTGGAAGGGCGAGTCCTTCAACCAAGACGTGAGCTTTCGACCGCGTCAGCGTCTGAATCGAGATCGGCACGTGGACCGGTGAGGGCGCGGAGCAGTGCCCCCTTACGAAGAACTGACGGAGTGATCGTATGCAACTACTCATGATTCGACACGCGCAGCCGGAACGATCGATCGACACGGCCGACCCGGGCCTGACCGACCTGGGACGCAGGCAGGCGGCAGAGTTGTGCCACGCGACAGATTCAGGCCGGGTCGCACGGATCTTCGTCAGTCCTCAGCGACGAGCTCAGCAGACCGCGGAGCCTCTGAGTCGGTTATGCGGCATCGTTCCGGAAATCGAGCCGGGACTCGCAGAGTACGACGTGGACCATCATTACTACATTCCGTTTCACGAGGCGGCTCAGAAGGATCCGGATACATACGAACGAATCCGAGCGGGACTGCTGCCCCGGTACGTAGACCAGACGGCGTTCCGAACCCGAGTGGTGGATTCCGTGCAACGGGTCGCTGCAGCGGCATCCCATGATGAGACCGTCGCGGTGATCTCACACGGAGGTGTGATCAACGCTTTGTTCCAGCAGATACTCGGTCTGGAAAAACCGATGACGTTCGCGCTGGAATACGTCTCCGTCTCACGTGTCTTCATTTCTCGAGACGGAACCATGAAGGTGGCCTCGATCAACGAGACTTCCCATGTGCGGGAAGAGCTCCGTGACCGACCCCGGTTCATCGGAGATGCGTTGGCGCGCGCGGCAGCTCGTGAGAAGCGGGATGGGGACAGGGTGTAGAAGGTCGAGTGGCCCAAGCACTTCGGATCCTAGGAACCACTGGGGGTCCTGGTCGAGATGGTGGGACTAACGACCCCGAGGGGTCGGGTTCGATCCGCAGACTTGAGATTGGTAATAGACAAAGCGTTGAATGTCGGACATTATGATCCGAGATATACATGCTGCGGGACTCAGCTCATAAGTCCACTCCTATAGCAATGTTCGCCAGGAATGACTGGCCTTATCGAGGAGTTGAGAGGTGTGAAAGCCGAAAGCACTCCAGTCCATGGCGTTGAGATGAGGCGTCCGACCGTCGGCGTGGTTCGTGAGACGAACGACGGGGAACGGCGGGTCGCGCTCGTACCGAAGATCGTGCCCTCCTTGATCGGCAAGGGCCTCGACGTCGTCGTCGAGTCCGGTGCCGGCCAGGGCGCGCTGATCCCGGATGCGGCGTACAAGGAAGCCGGCGCGAGTGTCGGCGACGCCTGGTCGGCCGACATCGTCGTCAAGGTCGCTGCGCCGAGCGACGCCGAGATCGCCCACCTGACCTCCGGTCAGCGGCTGATCGGCTTTCTCGCCCCGCGCAACGCCGACAATCAGATCGGCGCTCTGACCCGCGCCGGAGTCGAGGCGTACGCCGTCGAGGCCATTCCGCGTATCTCCCGCGCCCAGGTCATGGATGCCCTGTCGTCGCAGGCGAACGTCGCCGGCTACAAGGCCGTGCTGGTCGCGGCGAGCGAATCGACGCGCTTTTTCCCGATGCTCACCACCGCTGCCGGCACCGTGAAGCCGGCGACCGTGCTGGTGCTCGGTGTGGGTGTGGCGGGTCTGCAGGCGCTGGCCACGGCGAAGCGTCTCGGTGGCCGCACCACCGGGTACGACGTGCGTCCCGAGGTCGCCGACCAGGTCCGCTCGGTCGGTGCCCAGTGGCTCGACCTCGGTATCGACGCCGCCGGTGAGGGCGGCTACGCACGCGAGCTCACCGAGGCCGAGCGGGCCCAGCAGCAGCAGGCGCTCGAAGATGCCATCAAGGGCTTCGACGTCGTGATCACCACCGCGCTCGTGCCGGGCCGCCCGGCGCCGCGCCTGGTGACCGCCGCCGCGGTCGAGGGGATGAAGCCGGGTTCGGTGATCGTCGACCTCGCCGGCGAGACCGGTGGCAACTGCGAACTCACCGAGCCGGGGCAGACCGTCGTCAAGCACGATGTGACCATCTGCTCGCCGCTCAATCTGCCCGCGACGATGCCGGAGCATGCCTCCGAGCTCTACTCGAAGAACGTGTACGCGCTGATCGAGCTGCTGCTCGACGAGTCCGGTGCCCTGGCCCCGGACTTCTCGGACGAGATCCTCGCGGCCGCCTGCGTGACGCGTTCGGACTCGTTGGTAGCGGCAGGGGCAAGCCGATGAGCACTGTGATCGACAAGATCTTTACTACGCCGATGTCGTGGTTGCTGGCGATTCCTGTTGTCCTTGCGGACCGACTGCTGTCGACGGATGTGTCCGACGCCCCGTACTGGGACCACGCGCCTATGCCTGGATCGAGGTTCTGACATGTACAACGAACTACTCGCGAACATCGCGATTCTGGTCCTGGCCGGATTCGTCGGTTTCGCCGTCATCTCCAAGGTGCCGAACACGCTGCACAC
>NZ_JBLWIU010000014.1:48981-74340 GCF_048381395.1 Rhodococcus shunpengi | reverse complement strand
CGCACCTCCGCCGAGCTCGCCGCCCTGGTGACGGATTCGACCGTGCCGGCCGGGATGCGCGCGGCGATCGTCTCCGCCTACGAGAGCCTCGGTCCCGATGTGCCGGTCGCGGTGCGGTCGTCCGCTCCCGCGGAGGACGCCGCGGATACCTCGTTCGCCGGTATCCACGAGTCGTACACGAACATCATCGGCGCCGACGCGGTGATCCGCGCGGTGCAGGCGTGCTGGGCCTCGTTGTGGTCCGAACGCGCCCGCACCTACCGAGGGCTGCGCGGGGTGACCGACGAACCGTCCATCGCCGTGGTGGTCCAGGTGATGGTGAAGTCCGAGTCGTCGGGCGTGGCGTTCACGGCCGACCCGCGCACGGGCGAACTCGATCGGATCGTCGTCGAAGCAGCGCTCGGTCTCGGTGAGGTCGTCGTCGGCGGGCAGGTCGAACCCGACACGTACGTCGTGGCGAAGGACGGCTTCGAGGTGCTCGACGTGCACCTCGGTCATCAGGAATTCCGCATCACCTCCACCGACAGCGGGGACAGCCGCGTCGCACTCGACCCCGAGCGCCGCACCCGGGTCCTCGACGACGAGCAACTCCTGCGCGTCGCACGGCTGGCCGCCGGAGTCGAAGAACACTACGGGCATCCCCAGGACCTCGAGTTCGCGTTCGCCGACGACGAGTTGTGGATCGTGCAGACCCGCCCCATCACCACACTCGACCAACCGGCGGCTCCCGCCCCGTCCGGCAACGGCGAGGCACGACCGTTGCTGACCGGTCTCGGCGCGGGCCCCGGGACGGCGACCGGCCGCGTGCGGGTGCTGCACGAACTCGTCGACGGGAAGCGCTTAAGCGACGGCGAGATCATCGTGGCACCGATGACCCGGCCGGACTGGCTGCCGATCCTGCGACGCGCCGGCGGCATCGTCACCGACGGCGGCGGCATCACCTGCCACGCGGCCATCGTCGGACGGGAACTCGGCAAGCCCGTCGTGGTCGGTGCACGTACCGCCACCACCGATCTGCACGACGGGCAGCTGATCACCGTGGACGGCAACGTCGGTGTGGTGTTCGACGGGGCGGTCCACACCGCCGAGCGGCCCGCGGCGACGACCTCCGCGCCGGCGACATCGACTCTCTCCGCCGAGACTGTGACGGCCACAGCGGTCTACGTCAATCTCGCCACCCCCGACGCCGCGGAGGCGGTCGCCGCGACCGATGTCGACGGCGTCGGTCTGCTGCGCGCCGAGTTCATGATCACCGAAGCGCTCGCGGGGGAACATCCCTCGCACATGATCGCGCAGGACCGTCGCAACGAGTATGTGGAGAAGATGGCGGGTGGCCTCGCGCGGATCGCGGCGGCGTTCGCACCGCGTCCGGTCGTGTACCGCGCGATCGACCTGCGCAGCAACGAGTTCGCCGACCTCGAGGGCGGTGAGGTCGAACCCCACGAAGAGAACCCGATGATCGGCTACCGCGGATGCTTCCGGTACATTCGGGATCCGGAACTGTTCTCCCTGGATCTCGATGTGCTGCACCGGGTTCGGAGCGCGCACCCGAACGTGCACCTGATGATCCCGTTCGTGCGCACCCGCTGGGAACTGCGGGACTGCCTCGTCCAACTCGACCGGCATCCGCTCGGCTCCGACCAGCGCTTGCTGCGCTGGATCATGGCCGAGGTCCCGTCGGTCGTCTACTGGTTGCCGGAATACGCGAAGCTCGGCATCCACGGTGTGTCCATCGGAACCAACGACCTCACGCAGTTGATGCTCGGGGTGGACCGGGACTCGGAGGTGTGCAAGGACCTGTTCGACACCCTCGACCCTGCGGTGCTCGACGCGATCGATCACATCATCGAGCGGGCCTCGGCCGCGGGACTGACGACGTCGCTGTGCGGTCAGGCCGTGTCGACGAGCACCGAACTCGCGGAACATCTCGTCCGGCGCGGTATCACCTCCGTGTCGGTCGCGCCCGACGCCGCGGCGCAGACGAGACGGACGGTGGCGCGAGCGGAACAACGCATCCTGCTCGACCGCGCCCGGAGCGACGGGACGTGACCGGCGGGGATCAGCGCCGACTGTAGGTCGCGCACTACGGGACGACCATCACGGGGCAGGTCACCGTGTGCAGCAGCGCCCATGTGGTGGATCCCAGCATCAGGCTCGGAAACCCGCCTCGACCGCGACGGCCGAGAACGAGCAACTGCGCATCGGCAGCGTGCGACGCAAGATAGTGGGAGGGCTGGTCCAGCACCACCACCGGGTACACCCGCACATCCGGGAACGCCTCGCCGTGCCCGGCGAGACTCTCCGACAACAACGCCCGCTCCTTGTTCTCCACGCTGTCCCAGTCGATCCGGAATCGGAACGGGCCGCGCACATCGAGGTCCGACCACGCGTGGACGGCCACCACGTCGGTGCCGCGCAGCGAAGCCTCCTCGAACGCCGCGGACACCGCGCGCACACTGTGCTCCGAACCGTCGACGCCGACGACCACAGGACCGGAGATGTCGTTGACGTCGACGTGCGGCAGTTTGCGGACCACCACGGCAGGGGCGTGCGTGTGCGTCACCACCGCTCGGCTGACCGAACCGAATCGCTCCCAGCCGAACCGGTTGTCTCCGGCTCCGACCACCACCATCGACGCCGACTTCGACCGGTCCACCAGTTCGAGCGACGGGGAACCGGTGCACAGGTGGGTCTCGATGTCCAGCTCACCATCGGGCGCCGCGCGGCGCGCGTATTCGGCGGCGTCGAGGAGCATGTCGCGTCCCTCGGACTCCTCCTGCTCGAAGAATCCTGCGGGCATGCCGATCGGGACACCGAAGGTGTTGCGGACCGACACTATGGTGACCAACGACAACGGGAGCCGGCGACGTTCCGCTTCGCGAGCTGCCCAGCCCACGGCCTGCAGGGACGCTCTCGATCCGTCCACTCCGGCGACGATGGGGTGGTGTGCTGTCATCACGATCACCTCGGTGCCTGTCCGAGCTGCGGGCACGGCCGTTTCGGGACACTGCTGTTTCCGGGATCCTGCCGTTTCGGGACCCTGCCAGTACACGCTCGGACCGGTCGGTCGCACAAGAGTCGACGGTCCCGACCTGCCCGCAGGAAGTGACCGAAGACTCTCGTGTGCCGCGCACGCCGCTCCTCACACTGGAGACTGCACCCGGCGCCGTCACCCACTGCCGAAAGGCTCCGCCATGTCCGTCCTGATCGGCTACGCGACCGCCCGAGGGTCGACGCGGGGAATCGCCGAACGCATCGCTGCGGGACTGGAAAGCCGCGGTGCCGTGGAACTCCGCGCGCTCGGCGATATCGCGTCGGTGCGAACGTACGAGGCGCTGGTCGTCGGAAGTGCGATCCACAACGGCCAGTGGCTCCCCGAGGCTTCCGATGCGATCCATCGGCTATGCGCCGAGCCGGTAGGACGACCGGTGTGGGCGTTCTCCGTCTCGTCGGTCGGAGCGACCAGCACGATCCTCTCGCCCCGGGTGGCCGCATATCTGCGGCGGGTCACCCCGGAACCTCGGGCGGTGCAGAACCTCCGTTCGGTCGCCGACGTGCGTGATCACCGTTTCTTCGCCGGTGTCATCGCTTCGGGCGACTGGGCCGGAATCGGGCGGATCGTCTTCCGGCTGATGGGCGGACACTACGGCGATGCCCGGGACTGGGTCGACGTCGACGCGTGGACGGAACGGATCCGGGAAGGTCTCGTCGAAACACCGCGTGATCAGGGTTGATCGCGTGCGTCCGAGTCCGGAGGGTCCCCTCGGGATCGGTGATGAAACCGGCGGCGCGTTGGACGACGAAGAACCACCCCAGGACGAATGCGCCAATCGCGGCGGTTCGATCTGTTTTTTCGGCGTCGATCGAGCACTGCCGGGTGTCGATCGAGTACTGCCGGGTGTCGATCGAGTACTCCCTCGGCCGATCGAGCGATCATCGGAGGCCGAAGGACGGTCTCTCCTCGTGCCGTCGCGCGACGATGTCGTCGAACGCGTCGATCAGCCCCTCGGGATACCAGCGGGGATTCGTGTCGGCGGTGGTGGCGACTAGCAGCAACTGGTGCTCGCGTGCGTCCGCGGCGACCCGGGCGAGCCGGGTGCGCCCCTCGTCGTCGAGCGCTGCGACGGTCGCGGCGAGATCGGCGACGAGCAGCACGCGCGGGGGTCCGACGACCGGGGAGTCGAGTTCGGCGACCACGCCGGTGATCTGTTCGGCGGTGGTGGCCCAACAGCACGGCCCCGTGGGGAGCGAGGCGGATCCGCCGAGCCAGCGATGCCGACGATGCGGATCGACGACCACCAGGTCGTGGGTGCCGCCGGTCAGGGTCGTCATCGCGATCAGGTCGAGCGACACGCTGGGCGACGAGCGGCGCTCGTCGCGTCGGATCAACAGGTGTCGGCCGGCGGACAGATCCCACGAGACGGGCGTGCCGTCGTTGTCGCGCCCGAACGGGATCGTCGTCCGGCACGCGACGGCCCGGCCGCTCGGTCCGCGAGCTGGACGCACCGGGACGGAAGATCGGCACGGTCGACGAGTGGGCGGAGTGGCGGGCATCGACATGGTGGATCCGTTTCGTGTCGCTGGGTCCGGAGCGATCCCCGGACGGCCGAACTGTAGTGGCGAGCACCGACAGGAACGGTCGGGTGCAGGTCGCGGCCGTTACGCGCGTCCGGTTCGGGGTAACCGTCCGCATGCGCCCGATTGCGACAGCCCTCGCCGTAGCCACCCTCACCGCCCTCGGCGGTCACATCGCCTCCGCAGCACCCGCGCCGATCGTGGACGACACCGGCGCGATCGCTGCTCCGAGCAGTACCCAGATCTCGTTCGCGCACACCCCGACCGGTGTGCGCGCCGGCACCGCGAACGAACACGAGTCCCGTGCCGGTGTGTCGATCGTCAAGATGTATCTGGCCGAGTACGTCCTCACCTACGGCGACCCCGCGGACCACGCCGACGCGACCGAGATGATCCGGTCGTCGAACGACGCGATCGCCGACCGCCTGCACGCGAAATACCCGCAGGCGATCTCGTCGACCGCGGCGGAGTTCGGGCTCACCGACACCTACGTGCCCGGCTACTGGGGTGTCGGCACCACGTCGACGCACGACATGGTCACCTATCTCGAGGCGAAGAAGCGCACCGATCCCGGTTCGCCGGTGCTCGCTGCGATGGCCAGGGCCTACGACACCGCGGCCGACGGATATCCGCAGAACTACGGGACGGCGCTGATCGCCGGTGTCATCGGGACGAAGTGGGGATGGAGCGACGACCGCTCGTTCCACGCCTCCGCCTCGTTCGGTCCCGATTTCTCCGTCGCGGCGTCGACCTACGGATCGGCAGGGCAGCTCTCCGAACACGTCCTCGGCGCGTTCACCGAAGGGGTGCCGCCCGGACCGGAGACCGGTCCTTTTCGACCCGGACCGGAGACCGGTCCTCTTCGGCCCGGACCGGAGACCGGCCCGCTCCTGCAGGACTGCCCGCCGCTGGGTTGGCTCGCCGGCGATCCGCTGCTCGGGCCGCCCGCGCAGGATCTCCTCGACGGACTACCGCCGGTCGTCACCGATCCGATCTGCCGCTGATCTCGGCAGGGATCAGATGCGGCGCATGACGGACACGACGGTGCCCAGCACCACCGCCTCGTCGCCGTCGAGGACGGGATAGGCGGAATTCCGGGGTTCGAGGTAGACGTGACCGTCTCGGCGCCGGTACACCTTGACCGTCGCCTCGCCGTCGATCATCGCCGCGACGATCTGACCGGAGTGGGCCTCGTGCTGCCGCCGCACCACCACGGTGTCGCCGTCGCAGATCGCCGCGTCGACCATCGAGTCGCCGCGCACGCGCAGCGCGAAAACGGTGCCGGAGCCGACCAGATCGCGGGGGAGGGTGAGCAGGTCGTCGATGTGCTCCTCGGCGAGAATCGGTGCGCCCGCGGCGATGTCGCCCACGATCGGCACCGTCACGGTGTCGTCGGACGCCCGTTCACCGCCGGACGAGCCGAGGAAGGGGCGCACATCGAGCTGGCGCGCCACAGCGGCGCCGCGGCGGAGGAAACCCTTGTCCTCGAGGCTCTTCAGATGCTTCGAGACCGTCGACGTCGACCGCAGACCCACCGACTCGGCGATCTGCCGAGTGCTCGGGGACGATCCCTGCGCAACGATCCAATCGCGGATCGCGGCCAGGATCTGCTGCTGGCGCAGCGGCAGGGACGCGGGGTCGAGGCCCCCGAACATGTCGAACTCGTCGTAACCGGTCACCCGGAGAATCGTAGCTACGCGGTCTCCGCAAGGTCCGGGGGAGTACCTGCGGAGGAGCTCTGCCCGTTCTGCAGCTGTTCCATGGCCCGCCGCTCCCGCAATGCCCGGATGAGCTGCCGCTCCTGCAACTCCGCCGGATCGGCGGACAGGCCGGGAATCGAGAATCCGACCAGCGCACCTGCCACCAGCGCGAGAGCCACCCGCGCCGAGTCGCCCTCCCGGATGCCCAGGACGAGTTCGAGGAAGACGAGCGCTCCGACGGCGACGAGCACCACTGCGATCAGGGCCAGGATCCGGCGGATCCGGGGCTTCGGGCGTGATCCCGGAGGTAACGGCATCGACTGGGCCGCGAGCTGCCACAGCCGGGCATCGACGCTCTCCCGCAGGGGACGCTTCCGGAACTCGTCGCCGAGTCCGTTGTAGACGGCCAGATCGGCTGCGATCCGGGTCCGGAGGTTTCGGCGGGACAGCTCGCGCGACAGACTCACAACTGCCCACGACACCACACCGGTGACGAGTGCAACGACGACAGGAACCCAGATACTCACGCCGGAACATTACGACAGCGGAGCGGGAATCGGCGGGATGCGGAACGCGTGCTCCGACCGTGTGGCGCGGGCCGAAAAGTGGTGCCCCCGGTGAGACTCGAACTCACACTGGACGGGTTTTGAATCCGTTTCCTCTGCCAATTGGGATACGGGGGCGTTGCGGACACCACTGTAGAGGATCGGGCGAAGCGGGCGCGCACCGGTACCCTTCTTACGTTCCACCCTGCACCGGGGACCGCCAGTACCGAGGGGAAGGCCCGACCATGACCTCCGCGCCGCACGACAGCACACCAACTCCTCGTCGGGTCGTCGTAGCGGAAGACGAGGCCCTGATCAGGCTCGATCTCGTCGAAATGCTGCGCGAGGAGGGCTACGAGGTGGTCGGTGAGGCCGGCGACGGACAGCGTGCCGTCGAACTCGCCGAGGAACTCCGCCCCGACCTGGTGATCATGGACGTCAAGATGCCGCGCCGCGACGGCATCGACGCCGCCTCCGAGATCGCGCAACGACGCATCGCCCCTGTGGTTATTCTCACAGCCTTCAGTCAGCGCGAACTCGTCGAACGCGCCCGCGACGCAGGCGCCATGGCATATCTCGTCAAGCCGTTCTCCAAGAGCGACCTCGTGCCCGCTATCGAGGTGGCCGTCAGCCGCTTCTCCGAGCTGCGCGAACTCGAGCGCGAGGTGCAAGGGCTCAACGAGCGATTCGAGACCCGCAAGCTCGTCGACCGGGCCAAGGGGCTGCTCATGGAGAAGCATGCGATGACCGAACCGGAGGCGTTCCGCTGGATCCAGCGCGCCGCGATGGACCGCCGCACCACCATGAAGCAGGTCGCGGTGGTCGTCCTCGAGACCCTCGGAAGCGACACCGCCGGCTAGCCGCGCGAACCGGTTTCGGGTGCTCACGGCGCTCCGACGCGTTACCGCCACATCAAATCTCCGCCCCGCAGATAACGGTCGTATCACAAGGATTTCGGCCCGGTTCGCGGGGTGCTTCCGACCGCTATGTTTCGACCACATCCGGAATCCGCCGGATGCGGTGTCAGGCGTTCGAAGGAGAGTTGAATGGCAAGACGGACTCTGGTCCGCGCCGTAGCGGTACTCGGTGCTGCGACGCTCGCCCTCGCCGGGTGTGGTTCGGACGGCGACGATTCGGCATCCGGTACGTCGGCCGGTGACGAGGGGTCGGCGGCCGCGACGACCGTCGAGACCGACTGCGAACCGCAGCAGGCCACAGCAGGGGCGACTCCCGCCACGGGACCGCTGAAGATCGGCACCATCCTTCCCGAGACCGGCAGCCTCGCCTTCCTCGGACCGCCCGAGGTCGCTGCCGTCCGGCTCGCCGTCGACGAGATCAACGCCGCGGGCGGTGTTCTCGACCAGCCGGTCGAACTGTTCCCGGGCGATTCCGGGGACACGACGACCGACACCGCGAACACCACCGTCGACCGACATCTCGCCAACGGCACCCAGGTGATCGTCGGTGCCGCCTCGTCCTCGGTCTCGCTCAAGGTGATCGACAAGATCGTCAGTGCCGGCGTGGTGCAGTTCTCGCCGGCGAACACCTCCGATCAGTTCGTCTGCTACGCCGACCGCGGGTTGTACTTCCGCACCGCCCCGACCGACGTGCTCCAGGCGCAGGCGCTCGCGCAGCTGATCGCCGAGGACGGGGCGCAGCGCGTGTCGATCCTGGCGCTGAACGACCCGTACGGCACCGGTCTCGCGGAGAACACCGTGACCAACCTCGTCGACGCCGGTATCCCGGAGGATCAGATCCAGAAGATCATCTACGACCCCAACGCGCAGTCGTTCAACGCGGAGGTCGACCAGGTGGCCAACTTCGCACCGGACGCGGTGGCGCTCATCGGCTTCGAGGAGTCGGCGAAGATCATCACCCGCATGCACGAGGTGGGCATCGGCCCGTCCGACGGCATGGCGGTCTTCGGTGTCGACGGCAACATGGGGAACGCGCTGGGCGAGAACGTCGCCGAAGGACTGCTCGACGGCATGGCCGGGACCACGCCGCTGACCGACACCGGTGAGGAATTCCAGCAGCGACTGCTCGGTGTCGATCCGGGCCTGATCGACTTCAACTACGCCGGAGAGTCCTACGACGCCGTGATCGTCTCGGCGCTGGCTGCGGAACAGGCGGGGTCGACGGCAGGTGTGGACATCGCTGCGAACATCAACTCGGTGACCCGTGACGGGGAGAAGTGCACCAGTTACCAGCAGTGCCTCGACCTTCTCGGTGCGGGTGAGGACATCGACTACGACGGTGCCACCGGCGAACTCACCTTCGTGGACGCGGGCGAACCCGGCGTGGGCTCGTACGGCCGGCTCGTGTTCGGCCCCGACAACACCCTGACCACCGAGGATTACATCGTGGTGGGGGAGTGACCTGCAGGTCGTGAGCGAAGGGGTGATCGCCGGTGGGCGGTCACCCCTTCCGCTTCTCCCGGCTGCCCGCGAGCGTACCGAGATACAGTTCCACGACCTTCGGGTCGTGCATGAGAGTGCTGCCGGTGTCGGTGTACGCGTTGCGGCCCTGGTCGAGGACGTATCCGCGATCGCAGATCTGCAGGCAGCGACGCGCGTTCTGCTCGACCATGATGATCGACACCCCCGCCGCGTTGATCTTCTTGCAGCGGATGAAGACCTCGTCCTGGAACATCGGCGACAGTCCCGCCGACGGCTCGTCGAGGAGCAGTACCGACGGTTCCATCATCAGCGCGCGGCCCATCGCGACCATCTGCCGCTCGCCACCGGAGAGCGCTCCCGCCTTGACCTTC
The DNA here is from genome assembly GCF_048381395.1 of Rhodococcus shunpengi. Lineage (NCBI taxonomy): Bacteria > Bacillati > Actinomycetota > Actinomycetes > Mycobacteriales > Nocardiaceae > Rhodococcus > Rhodococcus shunpengi. Next base: position 64,750 of record NZ_JBLWIU010000014.1, on the reverse strand, counting down.
CGACGCTCGGCCAGCAGCGGGAACAACGACGCCACCCGCTCGAACTGCTTCTCGAAGTCCTTCGGACGCAGATAGATCCCCATCTCGAGGTTCTCCTCGATGGTCAACGAGGGGAACACGTTCTGCGTCTGTGGCACGTAGCCGATGCCCTTGCGCACCAGGATGTGTGCGGGTGCCGAGGTGATCTCGTCTCCGCCGAGTGTGACGGTGCCGCTGCGGATGGGGATGAGACCGAACAACGCCTTGAGCAGGGTCGACTTGCCGGCTCCGTTCGGGCCGATGATGCCCACGATCTCACCGTCGCGCAGGTAGAAATTGCAGCCGCGCAGGATGTCGACCCCGGGGAAGTAACCGGCCACGAGATCGTCGGCGCGCAGGAGGGCGCCGGTCGCGAGGCGGGCATGTTCCTCCGGGGTAGCGGCACGTTCCGCCGGCGTCGTCCCGGTGGGCACAGGAGTGATGTTGTCGCTCACGGCTTCTCCAGTGTCGTGGCCGTCGCGTCCGTCGACGTCGCATCGGGATCGGACAGGTCGCCTCCGGCCTCGAGGGTCTGCGCTTCCGCGTCCGCGAGGGCGTCGGCGAGTTCGGCGGTCGCACCCACGGGGTTGCCCTCGTCGTCGAACTCGAGTGCCTGGTCGTGGTGACTGCCGAGATAGGCGTCGACCACGGCGGGATCGGACGACAGCGCGTCCGGCGGTGCTTCCGCGATCACCGAACCCTGTGCCATCACCACCACCCAGTCGGAGATGTCGCGGATGACGTCCATGTCGTGCTCGACGAACACCACCGTCGTCCCGTCGTCGCGCAGGGTCTTGATGTGTCCCAGCAGATTCTGGGTGAGCGCCGGATTGACACCGGCCATCGGCTCGTCGAGCATGACGACGGTCGGTTCGGTCATCAGGGCACGGGCCATCTCGAGCAGTTTGCGTTGACCGCCGGACAGTGAACCGGCGAAGTCGTCGGACTTCGCGGCCAGACCGAAGCGGTCGAGCAGTTCGTATGCGCGCTCGGTGATCTCGCGTTCCTGCCGGCGCCATGTCCACGGCAGCAGTGCACCGACCATGCGCTCGCCCGTCTGGTGCCGGGCGCCGAGACGGACGTTGTCGAGGACCGTCATCTTCGACAGCGCCTTGGTGAGCTGGAAGGTGCGCACGATCCCGCGCCGCGCCACCTGATGGGGATGGAGCCGGCCGAGCGGGACGCCGTCCATCGCCCAGGTGCCGGTGTCGGGCCGGTCGAAGCCCGTGAGGAGATTGAACAGGGTGGTCTTGCCGGCGCCGTTCGGACCGATCAGGCCGGTGATGCACGAGCGCTGGATCTCGAGGTGGGCCACGTCCACGGCTTTGAGGCCTCCGAACGTGCGGCACAGATCGTCGACGACGAGGAGCGGGTCGGGTTTGGCGGCGCCGGGAGTGCGGTCCACGCCGGCGAACAGTGCGGCGCGTTCGTCCGCGCCGAGGACCGTGCGCGGCGGTGTCGGGTCGGGTCGGATCGTGTCAGGCATCGAGTTGCACCTTCCGCTTGCTTCCCAGGATGCCTTGTGGCCGGAAGACCATCATCACCGCGATGAGGATGCCGAGCAGCACGTACCGCATCGCGCCGACCTGCTGTTCGGTGAGGGGGAGCAGCGGGTCGGGTCCGGCGATCGCCTGGCGGAGGAAGGCGTCCGGGAGGGTGAGCAGGAACCAGAACACCATGGCGCCGAGCACCGGTCCGAAGACCGTTCCCGCACCCCCGAGGATCAGTGCGCCGAACGCGAAGAAGGTCTGCGCGGTCGAGTAGAAGTCGGGGTTGATCGACTTGGTCTGCAGGGCGTTGAAGATGCCGCCGAGACCGCCGATCATGCCGCCGAGCACCAGGGCCTGCATCTTGTAGGCGAAGACGTTCTTGCCGAGCGCGCGGGCGGCGTCCTCGTCCTCGCGCACCGCCTCGAGGACCCGCCCCCACGGGCTGTGGGAGAGGAGGTAGACCAGTCCGCACAGCAACAGCACGAGCGTCCAGCCGACGACCATCGCCCACAGGTCGTCGCCGTAGAACCGCATGCCGAGCAGGTTGTACTGGCGACTCGAATCGAACGGGCTCAGCGAGGTGAACGGGTCGGCGAATCCCCACAGGCCGCGGGTGGATCCGGTCACCGAGTCGGACGCGGTCGAGCGGAACACCAGCCGCAGGATCTCCGCCGCGGCGATCGTCGCGATGGCGAGATAGTCGGCCCGCAACCGCAGGGTGGGGATGCCGAGGACGAGCGCGAGCAGACCTGCCAGTGCGAGGCCGACGAGGATGCCCACCCACAACGGCTGGTCGTAGGTGACGGTCATGATGCCCACTCCGTAACCGCCCAGCAGCGCGAACCCGATCTGGCCGAAGTTCAGCAGACCGGCGTAGCCGTAGTGCAGGTTCAGGCCGATCGCGAGCAGCGCGTAGAAGATCGCCGACGGGCCTATGAGCTGGGCGAAGGAAACCTGGAGTACCGCAACGATATCCATGGGTCACCCGATCCTTGTCCGACTGCCGAGGATGCCCTGGGGGCGGATGACCAGGATGACGATGAGGACGAGCAGACCGCCGATGTACTTCAGGTCCGGATTGATGACGAGGGTGGACAGCTGGACCAGCAGACCCACCACGACGCAGCCGACCAGCGCGCCGTAGGCGGTGCCGAGGCCGCCGAGGATGATGCCGGCGAACATCAACAGGAGCAGCTTGAATCCCATCTCCCACTGCACGCGTCCACCGAGCTCCGACAGGCCGAACAGCACGCCACCGAGCGCGGCGAGCCCACCACCGAGCCCCCATACGAACCGGATGACGTGTTCGACGTCGATCCCCGACGACGCCGCGAGGTCGCGGTTGTCGGCCACGGCGCGCATCGCCTTCCCGATCCGGGTGCGCTGCAGCAGCAGGGCGACGCCGACGAGCACCACCAGGCTGATCACGATGCATGCGAGATTGACCGGGGTGATCGCGATCGGCCCCCACACGAGCTGCTGTTGTGCCTGGTAGTCGTCGAACGGCTGGGTGCGGTCGGAGTAGAAGGCCAGGATGAGATAGCGCAACGAGATCGCGAGCCCGATCGACACCACGAGTTGGGCGATCAGGCCGGTGCGGCGGCGCCGGAGCGGCGCCCAGATGAGTGCGTTGTTGAGCAGGCCGATGACGATGCCGACGATCACCGCCAGGATCGTCGCCGGTATCAGCTGGACACCGAGGGTGACGTTGAAGATCCAGGCCGCAACCGCGCCGAGGGTCACCAGCTCGCCGTGGGCGAAGTTCGTCAGCCCCGTCGTGCCGAAGATGAGGCTCAGGCCCACTCCGGCGATCGCGATGACCAGACCGAACCGCAGACCGTCGACGATGGTGCGCACCAGCGTCTCGCCCCACGCCACCGTCGACCCGGTGCGCGCCTCCCCGAACGAGAAGATCACGGTGTTCGCCCGCCCCGGCGCCACGTCGCGGGTCACCGAGGTCTGGACGGTGACGTCGTCGGGCAGGCTCTCGGTGTCGACCTCGAAGACGTAGGTACCCGGCGGAACGGTGAGCTCCCAGCGCCCACCGTCGGCCGATTCGGTTTCCGCGACCACCTCGCCGCCCTCGGTGGTCGCACGGACGACGACACCGTCGAGTCGCTCGCCGGCATTGTTGAGCGTTCCGCGGACGGTCACCCCCTCCGCGGACTCCTCGTCGGGTGCGGCCGGTGCCGTGTTCGCGGGCGGTGAGGGTGGGTCCGGTGGATCCTGGGCGGAGGCGAGGCCGGCGCCGACGAGGACGAACAGGACACTCGCGAGCGTGACGAGTGCGGCGCGGACCGATCGGTGGAGGGTCGAGGTCGGTCGTCGCCGACATCCCGAGGTAGGGGCCACGTAGGTCCTCCCGGTTGGTGCGCTGTCATCGAGCGCGGCACTGTGCCCGGGGCATCATCGTCAACTGCGATGACGCCGGACTACGGTGTCGTGACAGGGGACTCTAGCGGCTGGATCGCACGTCCACGGGAAAAATTGGATCACCCGGACGTTTCGGTCTCGTTTCTTCGGACAACGAGTGTTCGCACATACCGGAGAGGCACTGGTCGGGCGGTGTGGCCGACGCTGTCGTCCTCGGTCCCTAGACTGGCACGCGTGACCCGTGCATCCACTTCCGCGACGTCCACCGCGGCCTCCGACGACCGCCCGACCCTGCTGCTCCTCGACGGCCATTCCCTCGCGTTCCGCGCGTTCTACGCGCTGCCCGCCGAGAACTTCAAGACCCACAGCGGGCAGACCACGAACGCGGTCTACGGGTTCACCTCCATGCTCATCAACCTGCTGCGCGACGAGCAGCCCACGCACGTCGCGGCGGCATTCGACGTCAGCCGCAAGACCTTCCGCGCCGAACTGTTCGCCGCCTACAAGGCCCAGCGCAGCGCCGCACCCGACGACTTCAAGGGTCAGATCGACCTCACCAAGGACGTCCTCGGCGCGATGGGGATCCCGGTGATGGCGATCGAGGGCTACGAAGCCGACGACATCATCGCCACGCTCGCGACGCAGGCGCACGCCCAGGGCTTCCGGGTGCTCGTGGTGACCGGCGACCGCGACGCGCTCCAACTCGTCAACGGCGACATCACGGTGCTGTATCCGCGGCGCGGCGTCTCCGATCTGACGCGCTTCACCCCCGAGGCGGTGGAGGAGAAGTACGGGCTCACCCCCGAGCAGTATCCGGACTTCGCGGCGCTGCGCGGCGACCCGAGCGACAACCTGCCCGGCATCCCCGGCGTCGGCGAGAAGACCGCCGCGAAATGGATCCGCGAGTACGGAAGTCTGAGCGGACTCGTCGACTGCGTCGACGAGGTGCGCGGCAAGACCGGCGACGCGCTGCGCGAGAACCTGTCCAACGTGCTGCTCAACCGCCAGCTCACCGAGATGGTGCGCGACGTGGCCGTGCCGTACACCCCCGAACAGCTCGCCCTCGCACCGTGGGACCGCGACCGTATCCACCGCCTGTTCGACGACCTCGAGTTCAAGGTGCTGCGCGACCGGCTGTTCGAGACGCTCTCGTCGGCCGAACCCGAGGCCGATGAGGGCTTCGAGGTGCGCGGCGGGATCGTCGAGCCGGGTGCCCTCGGCGACTGGCTCGCCGAACACGCCCCGGCGGGCCGACGCCACGGCCTCGCCGTGGTGGGCACCGGCACTCCTTACGGGGGCGACGCGACCGCGATCGCCGTCGCCGGGGCCGACGGTGAGGGCGCCTATGTGAGCACGGTGGCGCTCACGCCCGAGGACGAGAACGCCCTCGCCGCATGGCTCGCGAACCCCACCGTGGAGAAGGCCGTACACGAGGCGAAGTTCGCCATCCACGCGCTGCGCGGACGCGGCTGGACGCTCGCCGGCATCACCAGCGACACCGCGCTCGCCGCCTATCTGGTGCGGCCCGGGCAACGCTCGTTCAAGCTCGACGACCTGTCGCTGCGCTACCTCAAGCGTGAGCTGCGGGTCGAAGACACCGGCGCGCAACAACTCTCGCTGCTCGACGACGAGGACGCCGCCGACGCGCAGGCGGCCGAGGCTCAGATCCTCGCGGCGCGCGCCGTCGTCGACCTCGCCGCGGCCCTCGACACCGAACTCGGCGAGATCGAGTCGGTGCGCCTGCTCACCGAGATGGAACTGCCCCTGCTCGAGGTCCTCGCCGATCTCGAGGCCACCGGCATCGCCGTCGACTCGACGCACCTGCACGACCTGCAGTCCGAGTTCGCGGCCCAGGTCGCCGCCGCCGCGAACGCCGCCTACGAGGTGATCGGCAAGCAGATCAACCTCGGTTCGCCGAAGCAGCTGCAGGTGGTGCTGTTCGACGAGCTCGAGATGCCGAAGACGAAGAAGACCAAGACCGGCTACACCACCGACGCCGATGCCCTGCAGAACCTGTTCGACAAGACGGGCCACCCCTTCCTCGAACATCTGCTCGCGCACCGCGAGCACACCAAGATGAAGACCACCGTCGACGGGCTCATCAAGTCCATCGCCGACGACGGTCGCATCCACACCACCTTCAACCAGACCGTCGCGGCGACGGGCCGGCTCTCGTCGACCGAGCCGAACCTCCAGAACATCCCGGTGCGGACGGAAGCCGGTCGCCGGATCCGCGACGGGTTCGTGGTGGGCGACGGTTTCGACGTGCTGCTCACCGCCGACTACAGCCAGATCGAGATGCGCATCATGGCGCACCTGTCCGCCGACGAGGGGCTCATCGAGGCCTTCCGTACGGGCGAGGACCTGCACACCTTCGTGGCGTCGCGGGCGTTCGGGCTGTCGCTCGAGGAGGTCACCCCGGAGCTGCGGCGCCGGGTCAAGGCGATGTCCTACGGTCTCGCCTACGGATTGAGTGCCTACGGGCTCGCCCAGCAGCTGAAGATCTCCACCGACGAGGCCCGCGAGCAGATGGAGGCCTATTTCACCCGCTTCGGCGGCGTGCGCGACTACCTCTACAACGTGGTCGAGGAGGCCCGCAAGGTCGGCTACACCTCCACCCTCTACGGTCGCCGCCGGTACCTGCCCGACCTCAACAGCGACAACCGGCAGCGCCGGGAGATCGCCGAGCGCGCCGCGCTCAACGCCCCCATCCAGGGCACGGCCGCCGACATCATCAAGGTCGCGATGATCGACGTGCAGAAGGCGCTCAGCGAGGCCGGACTGCGGTCGCGGATGCTGCTGCAGGTGCACGACGAACTCGTGCTCGAAGTGGTCGAGGCCGAGCGCGAACAGGTCGAGGCGCTCGTGCGCGACAAGATGGACTCCGTCATCGAACTGTCGGTGCCGCTCGAGGTCTCGGTCGGTTACGGCCGCAGCTGGGACGCCGCGGCGCACTGAGTCGCAGGCACACCGGCCGCAAGTACACGGAGCTGTACAGACGACGGCGCCCGCCCCCCGGAATGCCGGGGACGGGCGCCGTCGACGCGAGTGGGTCAGCCCTGCTCGGCGCGAGCCTCCGCAATCTGCTTGCGTACATCGTCCATGTCGAGGTTCTTGACCTGCGAGACGAGATCCTCGAGAGCGGCGGGCGGAAGAGCGCCGGCCTGGTTGTAGACGAGGATGCCTTCGCGGAACGCCATGATCGTGGGGATCGAGCGGATGTTCGCCGCCGCCGCGATGGCCTGCTCGGCCTCGGTGTCGACCTTCGCGTGCACGACGTCGGGGTGCTTGTCCGACGATGCCTCGAAGGTGGGGGCGAACTGCTTGCAGGGGCCGCACCAGTCGGCCCAGAAGTCCACGAGCACGATGTCGTTGCTCGTGACGACCTCGTCGAAGTCCTGCTGGGTGAGAGCCTTGGTTGCCACGGAAATCCTTTCGGTCGGGCGTGTCGACGGGTCCAACATCCGGCCGCCGCTGTTTCTTCCCGTTCGTTCCCTCCGCCACGCCTCGTGACGGGGTTCCTTCCGCCACGCTACGTGACGTGCCTGCTCCGGGGGCGCCGTCGGGAGGTGTCGATCGAGGGATGCGTCACACGCCGACCGGCTCGTGGCGTCCCACGCCGACCGGGTCGACGGACCGCCGGAAGGTCCGTCGGTAGGCCTGCGGCGTGGTCTGCCGCAGGCGCAGGAAATGCTGGCGCAGCACCGCCGCGGTACCGAAACCGACGCGGTCGGCCACCACGTCGATCGGAAGGTCGGTCTCCTCGAGCAGGCGCTGCGCGGCCAGAACCCGCTGGTCGCGGAGCCAGCGCGCGGGCGTGACCCCGACCTCGGCGACGAACCGCCGCGCGAAGGTACGCGCCGACATGTGCGCTTTCTGCGCCAGTGCGGCCACCGGAAGTTCCTGATCGAGGTGCTCGCTCATCCAGTCGAGCAACGGTGCGAGCGATTCGTCCTTGCATTCGGGCAGCGGCATCGCGACGTACTGAGCCTGTCCGCCGTCGCGGTGCGGTGGCACCACCATGCGCCGGGCGATCGTGTTGGCGACCTGGGCTCCCTGGGCGGAGCGGACGATGTGCAGGCACAGATCGATGCCGGCTGCGGTGCCTGCAGCCGTGAGAACCGGATGGTCGTCGACGTAGAGCACGTCCCGGTCGACCTGCGCCGTCGGATAGGTCCGGGCGAGTCGGTCGGCGTGCATCCAGTGGGTCGTGCAGCGACGCCCGTCGAGCAACCCGGCCGCGCCGAGGATGAACGCCCCGGTGCACATGCTCGCCACCCGCGCACGGCGGTCGACGGCGGCGCGCAACTTCGCGAACAACGGTTCGAGGCGTTCGTCGTCGAGCGCGATGCCCTCGCTGCTCACCGCCGGCAGCAGGATCAGGTCGGCGTCGTCGAGGAGATCGAGCGTGTGCGGCACCTCGATGGTGTAGCCGAAGCGGGTGCGCACCGGATCGGAGGTCGCGGCGACCAGATGGAAGTCGTAGGTGGGCAGGCCGTCGTCGGAGCGGTCGAACCCGAACACCTCGCATGCCACGCCGAGTTCGAAGGTCTCGACGTAGGGGAGGACGGGGACGACCACCTTCTCGAGCCGGCCGGTGGTTCCAGGTGTTCCGGACACGGCATCCAGTGTGACACCGCGGTGGCAGAAAATCGATGTTCTCCGACGGCTCTGCCACTGTCGGGCCGGTTCCCGGCGCGGCAGGCTCGAAGCATGATCCTGCTGGTCCTCGTACTTCTGGCAGTCTTCCTCCTGCTCGACGTGCTGGCCCTCACCGGACGCACGCCCGACACCCATATGGAAGTGACGCAGTTCGGCGACTACCGCTTCTGAACCGCTCACCGCCGCCCGCTCAGGAGAGCAGCCACTCCCGCTTGGCCTCGCCGTCCCAGCGCCGCACACCCGCACTCGACCCGGTCAGCTGCCGCTCCGGCGTCTGCGCCGCCAGGACCGCCGCACCGACCCGCGCGGCAGGCACCCGCCGCGCGAGGGTGACGTGCGGCGTCCACTCGCCGGGCCGGATGTGCGCGGGGATCCCGGGGCAGTCCGAAAGCACCTCGAACACCCGCGCCTGGAGTTCGAGCAGCTCGATCGACGGCACGACCGTGCGGGCGAGCGTCGCGTATCGGCCACCGAAGATCACCACGCCACCGAGCCGGAGGGTGATCCGCCGGACCGCGATGGCGGTCCGCAGCGCGTCCTCGAGTTCGTCCGGCACGGCATGGGCGACGAACAGCGTCACGTGCGGACGGTTGGATTCGGAACGGACCCGTCCCTGACTGTGCAGACCGGCGTCGAGCAGCCGCGTCCACTCGTCGCGCACCGCCGCGTCGAGCGGGGCGTCGAGGAGGAGTTCCACCGACTGGACCACGGTAGGCAATGATGGCCGGGTGACCGACGACACCGCAATGCTCCAGACCCACCGCATCGGACTTCTCGAGGGGGACGGCATCGGTCCCGAGATCGTGCCGGCGACCCGCAGGATCGTCGACACCGCCATCGCGGCAGCCGGGGTCGCGGTCGACTGGGTGCCGCTGCCCGTCGGCGCCTCCGCGATCGAGACACACGGCAGCCCGCTGCCGCAGGTCACCCTCGACACCCTCGCCGAGCTCGACGCGTGGATCCTCGGCCCGCACGACAGCGCCTCGTACCCACCGGAGTTCCGGGGTCAGCTCACGCCCGGCGGACGGATCCGCAAGCATTTCGACCTGTACGCGAACATCCGGCCCGCATGCGCACTGCCGGGAGCGCCGTCGGTGTCGCCGAAGATGGATCTCGTCGTCGTCCGGGAGAACACCGAGGGTTTCTACGCCGACCGGAACATGGCCGTCGGCAGCGGCGAGTTCATGCCCACACCCGACATCGCGCTCGCGGTCGGGGTGATCACCCGCGCGGCCTGTGAACGCATCGCGCACACCGCCTTCGATCTCGCGTCGCGGCGCCGCAAACGCGTGACCATCGTGCACAAGGCGAACGTGCTCTCCCGCACGACCGGCCTCTTCCGGGACGTGTGCCAGGAAGTGGGTCGCCTCTACCCGAGCGTCACCGTCGACGACCAGCACGTCGACGCGATGGCCGCGTTGCTCGTGCGCCGCGGCGCCGAGTTCGACGTGATCGTGACGGAGAACATGTTCGGCGACATCCTGTCCGACCTCGCCGCCGAACTGTCCGGCTCGCTCGGCACCGCGGCGTCGATCAACGCCTCGCGCACGAAGGCCATGGCCCAGGCCGCGCACGGCGCCGCACCGGACATCGCCGGGCAGGGCCGCGCCAACCCGATCGCGCTGATCCTCTCCGCCGCCATGCTTCTCGACCGTCTCGGGGCGCGCGCGGACATCGAGTTCTCCGCGGCCGCCCGCAGCATCGAGGACGCGGTGCGCGCGACCGTCGCGGCGGGTGTCGCGACCGCCGATCTCGGTGGCACCGCGTCGACGGACGAGTTCACCGCCGCCGTCGTCGCCCGCCTCGAGGCCTGAGCTTCGGGTTTGCATTCGGACCCCTCCCGGGTTGGATACTGTTCGACTGTGAATCGAGCAGTGCACACCCGCCGCGCGGCCTCGCGCGCGACCTCGTGGGGGCGTCGTCGTGTCCGGACCCTGAACAGGCTGGCGGCGGGAGCAGCGGTGCTCGCCCTCGCGACCGGGTGCGTGGTGAACACCGAATCGACCGTCCCGCCCGGCGATCGCGTCACCGTCGAGAAGGTCGATGCCATTGCGAGCCAGTTGCCGCCCGACATCGCCGACGGCGGCACCCTCGAGGTCGGAGTGAACGTCCCGTACGCCCCCAACGAGTTCAAGGACGACGACGGCACCATCGTCGGCTTCGGTGTCGAACTCGTCCAGGCCCTCGGCGACGTACTCGGACTCGAGGCGGTGCTCAACGAAGCCGACTTCGACCGGATCATCCCGGCCGTCCAGGCGGGCACCTTCGAGATGGGTTCGTCGTCCTTCACCGACACGAAGGAACGCGAGGAATCGGTCGACTTCGTCACCTACTACAGCGCCGGGGTGCAGTGGGCGCAGCGCACCGGCGAATCCGTCGACCCCGACAACGCGTGCGGACTGCGCGTGGCGGTGCAGACCACCACCATCGAGGACCTCGAGGAGGTCCCCGCCAAGAGCGAGGAGTGCGTCGCCCGCGGACTGCCGCCCATCGACAAGGTCAAGTACGACAGCCAGGACGAGGCCGCCAACGCCCTGATCCTCGGCCGGGTGGACGCACTGTCCGCCGACTCACCGGTCACGGCGTACGTCATCGCCCGCAGCGAGGGACGACTCGAACCGGCCGGTGAGGTCTTCGACGCCGCGCCCTACGGATTCGTCGTCGCGAAGGGTTCGCCCTTCGGTCCCGTACTGCAGCAGGCGGTGCAGTACCTCATCGACTCCGGTGCGTACGACGAGATCACCGCGCGCTGGGGCATGGAGGACGGCGCGATCACCGCCTCGCAGATCAACGGCGCGACGAGCTGAGAAAGGGAACCATGAGCGAGTCCACGTCCGCGAGATCCGCGGAACCGCGACCGGACGAACCGGAGCCGATACGCGCAGTACCCCTGCGGCATCCCGGACGATGGATCTCCGGTGCGATCGTCCTGATCGCGCTCGGGTTGTTCGCCTGGGGAGCGGCGACCAACGAGGCCTACCGCTGGGACATCTACGCCCAGTACCTGTTCGACGCCCGCATCACCGCAGCCGCCTGGAAGACCGTCCAGCTGACGGTGCTCGCCATGGCCATCGCCGTCGTCCTCGGCGTGGTGCTCGCCGTGATGCGTCTGTCCCCGAATCCCGTGCTGCGCTCCGTCGCCTGGCTGTACCTGTGGGTCTTCCGCGGTACCCCCGTGTACGTCCAGCTCGTGTTGTGGGGACTGTTCCCCTCGATCTACAAGCAGATCGACCTCGGGATCCCGTTCGTCCACCAGTTCGTCCACATCGACGTGCAGGGCCTGAACGCGGCGTTCCTGTTCGCCGTGATCGGTCTGGCACTCAACGAGGCGGCCTACATGGCGGAGATCGTGCGCGCCGGCATCACCTCCGTGCCCGAGGGGCAGCTGGAGGCGTCGACCGCGCTCGGCATGTCGTGGTCGCAGACCATCCGCCGCACCGTCCTGCCGCAGGCGATGCGGGTGATCATCCCGCCCACCGGCAACGAGCTGATCAGCATGCTCAAGACCACCTCGCTGGTCGCCGCCGTGCCCTACAGCCTCGAGCTGTACGGCCGGGCCCGCGACATCTCGGGTGCGAACTTCCAGCCGATCCCGCTACTGCTCGTCGCCGCGACCTGGTACCTGGCGATCACCAGCCTGCTCATGATCGGCCAGTACTACCTCGAACGGCACTACTCGAAGGGTCTGAGCCGGCAGCTCACCGCCCGCCAGCTGCAGGCACTCGCCGACGCACAGAACGCACCGGTCACCGAGGCCGGCAAACCGACGCCGAAGCCCGGCGCACCGGGGGAGGAACGCATATGACGTCCGTCGACACGCCGATGGTGCGGGCCGACCGGGTCTGCAAGAGTTTCGGCGCCGTCAAGGTGCTCAAGGGCATCTCGCTCGAGGTCGGGCGCGGCCAGGTGACCTGCCTGATCGGCCCGTCCGGATCGGGCAAGTCGACCTTCCTGCGGTGCATCAACCACCTCGAACGCGTCGACGCCGGTCGCCTGTACGTCGACGGCGATCTCGTCGGCTACGCCGAGCGGGGTTCGAAACTGTACGAACTGCATCCGCGGGCCGCGGCGAAACAGCGCCGCGACATCGGAATGGTGTTCCAGCACTTCAACCTGTTCCCGCACCGCACCGTGCTCGAGAACGTCATCGAGGCGCCGATGCTCGTGAAGAAGACCAAGCGCAACGAGGCGGTCGACAAGGCCCGGGATCTGCTCGCGCGGGTGGGGCTGGCCGACAAGGTCGACGCCTATCCCGCGCAGCTGTCGGGCGGCCAGCAGCAGCGCGTGGCGATCGCCCGTGCGCTCGCCATGGATCCCAAGCTCATGCTGTTCGACGAGCCCACCTCGGCTCTCGACCCCGAACTCGTCGGCGAGGTGCTCGCGGTGATGCGCGATCTCGCGGACGGCGGCATGACGATGGTCGTCGTCACGCACGAGATGGGCTTCGCGCGGGAGGTCGCCGATCAGCTCGTGTTCATGGACGGCGGCGTGGTCGTCGAGGCCGGTGATCCCCGCCAGGTGCTGGCCGACCCGAAGGAGAGCCGGACCCGGGAGTTCCTGTCCCGACTGCTGTGAACACCGAAACCCGAATCCGGCGCGGGTTGTGAGTCGGGGTCAGTGGGGTTTGCGGCTGCAGAAGATGGCGGTGCCCGGGAAGATCGACCCGCGCAGCGGGCTCCACTGCCCCCACTCACGGTCGAGATGCTCGGGCCACTCGGGTTCGACGATGTCGTAGACCTCGAGGCCGGCGGCGACGAGCTCGCGCACCCGGTCGCCCACGGTGCGGTGGTGCTCGGCGTAGGTCGCCCGTCCCGTTGCGTCGACCTCGACGTAGGGGGTCCGGTCGAAGTACGGGAACATCGCGACCAGGCCCGGTTCGCCCGGGTCGTCGGGGAAGATCCATCGCATCGGGTGGTTCACGGAGAACACCCACCGTCCGCCGGGCCGCAGTACGCGCGCGACCTCGCGCATCACCCGGGCGGAATCGGCGACGAAGGGCACCGCGCCGAACGCCGAGCACACGATGTCGAAGCTCGCGTCGGCGAACGGCAGGTTCTCGGCGCCGGCCTGCACGAGCGGAACCGTCGGACCGGAGGCGGCCATCGCCGCGCGTCCGCGCTGCAGCATCCCCATGGAGATGTCCAGTCCGACCGCGCGGGCACCCTGTCCGGCGAGCCAGCGGGCGCACGGCGCCGAACCGCATCCGAGTTCGAGGACGTCCCGGCCGGCGACCGGGCCGAGCAACTGCACATCGCCCTCGTGCAGGCCCTCGGGGCACCACACGAACTCGCCCGCGGCCGAGTCCACGCCGAGGAACTCGCCGTGGGTGCGGTGGTAGTCGTCGGTGTCGGCGTCCCACCACACCCGGTTCGCGCGTTCGCTCTCGAGGGAGCCGAGGCGGGTTCGGGTGGGTCGTGTCTCGCCGAGGATCGTCTCGGCGTCCGCGTGCCGCGCGGCCTCCTCGTCGGTTGCCTCCGGGGCGCCCGAAAGGTCTGGAAAAGGGGTGTTCGCGGAGCCCGACATGGGTGTGAGCCTATCGGGTGCGGGGGAGCGGTCCCGATATCGGTTTGCCCGGGTCCCCTCGAGACGCGTAGCCTGGTGATCGCGAGTGTCCGCAGCGCGGCTTCAGGGCCGAGCGAGGAACTCGCCGTGACTCGCACATCGCCGTATCGCAGTGGGTGTTTCACGTGCCCGACCGAATTTGACCAACCGACTATCAACCCGTCCGGAGCAACTCAACACATGGCCTCCACCACCGTCACCTCGCCGCAGGTAGCCGTCAACGACATCGGCTCCGCCGAGGATTTCCTCGCCGCCATCGACGCCACGATCAAGTACTTCAACGATGGCGACATCGTCGAGGGCACCATCGTCAAGGTCGATCGCGACGAGGTGCTGCTCGACATCGGTTACAAGACCGAAGGCGTCATCCCGTCCCGCGAGCTCTCCATCAAGCACGATGTCGACCCCAACGAGGTCGTGTCGGTGGGCGATGAGGTCGAGGCTCTTGTTCTCACCAAGGAGGACAAGGAAGGCCGTCTGATCCTGTCCAAGAAGCGTGCTCAGTACGAGCGCGCCTGGGGCACGATCGAGGAGCTCAAGGAGAAGGACGAGGCCGTCAAGGGCACCGTCATCGAGGTCGTCAAGGGCGGCCTGATCCTCGACATCGGCCTGCGTGGCTTCCTGCCCGCGTCGCTCGTCGAGATGCGTCGCGTCCGCGACCTCCAGCCGTACGTCGGCAAGGAGATCGAGGCCAAGATCATCGAGCTCGACAAGAACCGCAACAACGTGGTCCTGTCGCGCCGCGCATGGCTCGAGCAGACCCAGTCCGAGGTCCGCAGCGAGTTCCTGCACCAGCTCCAGAAGGGCCAGGTCCGCAAGGGCGTCGTGTCCTCCATCGTCAACTTCGGCGCCTTCGTCGATCTCGGCGGTGTCGACGGCCTCGTGCACGTCTCCGAGCTGTCCTGGAAGCACATCGACCACCCGTCCGAGGTCGTCGAGGTCGGCACCGAGGTCACCGTCGAGGTTCTCGACGTCGATCTCGACCGCGAGCGTGTCTCCCTGTCGCTCAAGGCGACGCAGGAAGATCCGTGGCGTCAGTTCGCCCGCACCCACGCGATCGGTCAGATCGTGCCGGGCAAGGTCACCAAGCTCGTTCCGTTCGGCGCGTTCGTCCGCGTCGAGGAGGGTATCGAGGGCCTCGTCCACATCTCCGAGCTGGCCGAGCGCCACGTCGAGGTCCCGGACCAGGTCGTTGCCGTCGGCGACGACGCGATGGTCAAGGTCATCGACATCGACCTCGAGCGTCGTCGTATCTCGCTGTCGCTGAAGCAGGCGAACGAGGACTACACCGCCGAGTTCGATCCGTCGAAGTACGGCATGGCCGACAGCTACGACGAGCAGGGCAACTACATCTTCCCCGAGGGCTTCGATCCCGAGACCAACGAATGGCTCGAGGGCTACGAGAAGCAGCGTGAGGAGTGGGAGTCCCGCTACGCGGAGGCCGAGCGTCGCCACAAGATGCACACCGCTCAGATCGAGAAGATGGCTGCCGACGAGGCTGCCGAGGCTGCGGCCGGCGTGTCCGGTGGCAACTACTCGTCCGAGTCGGGTGCCGAGGCTGCTCCGGAGACCGGCGGCGGATCGCTCGCGAGCGACGCCCAGCTCGCCGCTCTGCGCGAGAAGCTGTCGGGCAACGCCTGACACAGGGTTCCACGGACGGCCCC
>NZ_JBLWIU010000014.1:33455-48955 GCF_048381395.1 Rhodococcus shunpengi | reverse complement strand
CGGTGCGGGGCCGTCCGCGTTCTACAGCGGCACCGGTGCTCGGGCGCAGAGGCTCCCGGAACACGACGAGACCGGCCCCCTCCGCAACGGCGGAGGGGGCCGGTCTTCGTTCGTTCTGGACAGCAGGCGTTCAGCTCACGGCGAGCTCACCCCACGGCGGGAGTGGCCCACTGCGCGGGCAGGGCCGTCGCCCGCTTGCGCATCGCGGCGTGGCTGTGGCGCGCGTTCGTCAGCAGCGCGGTGAACCAGTTCCGCCGGTGCTCGGCGAGGGCGGCAGCGACCTCGGGGATGAGGATGCAGTGAACACCGTTTTCCATGCCGAGGCGATGCCGACCTGTGGTGGAGGTGGAGGATCGCATGGCCTGCCTTCTCGAATGCTCCGGACGAGCCGGGACGGACGCTTCGCAACGACGATATCGGACACGACGTCGAATTCTCCGCATTTGCCCCAGGTAGGAGGGGGTGTGTCCGGTTCCCGAGCGGTGCTGCGACCACCCCGTGACCCTGCCGTGATCGGCGTGTGATCCCTGGCCGCTCCGACGGGGAGATGTCGGTGACTCCCGAGCGGTCCGAGAAGTGCACCCGGTTCGTCCCAAGCGACGCGGTGCACCGTGTCCGAGGTCCACACACCTCGACACGGATCGTCCTCGAGGTGTTCCTGTCCGCCGAGTCGCTGTTACCCGGCGGGTCACCGGAGGGCTTCGTCGCCGGCCTGCAGGGGGCGCTCGTGGCGGCGGCGGTCGTCGCGGCCCGCGCCACCCTCGGCCGCCGCACCCGAGTTCGCGGAGCGCGCGGCGCGGCTGCCGGGTCGTGGGACGGGGAGTTCATCTTCATCGAGCCGATGATGACGCGGGAGTGGCCGGCGACGAAGCCGTCCCTGCGGGAAGTCGTGAAACAACCGTCGTCCTACCGGCGGACCGGCTACTACCCGACGGTGTACACGGTCGACTTCGACGAACAGACGGACGAGTATGTCGTCGCGCTGTCGGGACTGACGATGCGCGAGGCGTCGTAGGGACCGCGAAGATGCCTCGGCGACGCGCTGATGCGAGACTGGGCAGCGTGCTGCGAATGGGGTTGACCGGAGGAATCGGCGCGGGCAAGTCGACCGTCGCCAAGGAGCTTGTCGAACTCGGGGCGGTGATCGTCGACTCCGATGTCGTCGCCCGGGAGATCGTCGCTCCCGGCTCCGAGGGACTCGCCGAGCTCGTCGACGCCTTCGGTGAGGACATCCTGCAGCCCGACGGCACCCTCGACCGCCCGGCCCTGGCGGCGAAAGCGTTCGCCAGCGAGGATGCCCGCGCGGTTCTCAACGCCATCACCCATCCCCGGGTCGGGCGCCGTACCGCCGAGCTGGTCGCCGCTGCGCCCGACGACGCGGTGGTCGTGCAGGACATCCCGCTGCTCGTCGAGGGCGGGATGGCGCCGGCCTTCCATCTCGTCGCCGTCGTGCATGCCGACGAGACGGAGCGGATCCGGCGCCTCGTCGAACTGCGCGGCATGCCCGAGGCGGACGCCCGCGCGCGGATCGCGGCGCAGGCGACGGAGGAACAGCGGCGCGAGGTCGCCGATGTGTGGCTCGACAACACCGGTGATCAGCAGGTGCTGGTCGAACAGGTCCGGACGCTGTGGAACGACCGCCTGGTGCCGTTCGAGAAGAATCTGCGCACCGGCACGGTGGTCGGGGTTGATCCGGTGCTCGTGCCCGCGCGCGAGGAGTGGCATCGACAGGCGCAGCGGCTCATCGCCCGGCTGGCCCTCGCAGCCGGGGGCGCAGCCAAGCGCATCGACCACGTGGGCTCCACCGCGGTGCCCGGCCTGGCCGCCGTCGACGTCATCGACCTGCAGATCACCGTCGGCGACCTCGCGGCCGCCGACGCGCTCGCACCCGCGCTGGCCGCTGCGGGCTTCCCGGGCATCGACGATGTGGTGACCGACGAACCGAAGCCGTCCTACGGTGCCGGGGGAGAGACCGACCCGGCGGTCTGGGAGATGCGGTTGCACGGCAGCGCCGATCCCGGTCGTCCGGCGCGGGTGGCGGTCCGGGTGGACGGCTGGCCCGCCCAGCAGTTCGCGTTGCTGCTGCGCGACTGGCTGTCCGCGGTCGACACCGCGAGGCGCGAGTACGCCGACCTCAAGGCCGATGCCGCCACTGAAGCGGCACAGAAGTCGGATCCTGCCGAGGCGGCCGCGACCTACGCGGCGCTCAAGGCACCGTGGTTCGACCGGGCGCATCATCGCGCGTGGGAGTGGGCCGAGAGCACCGGCTGGTCGGCCTAGGGAGTCCGGATCCCGGGCGGAGACCCGCCCGGGAATCTTCCGGACGCTCCATCCGTTAGAGTAGTTGACAGTTCAACTACTTGACGGAGGTTCGACCGTGCAGTTCGGCATCTTCACCATCGGCGACGTCACGCGCGACCCCACGACGGGCCGGGTCCCCACCGAACACGAGCGCATCGTCGCGATGACGAAGATCGCGCTGAAGGCCGAGGAGGTGGGTCTGGACGTCTTCGCGTCCGGCGAGCACCACAATCCACCCTTCGTCCCGTCCTCGCCGACGACGATGCTCGGCTGGATCGCCGCGAGGACCGAGAAGCTCATCCTCTCGACCGCGACCACCCTCATCACCACCAACGACCCGGTGAAGATCGCCGAGGACTTCGCGATGCTGCAGCACCTCTCCGGCGGCCGCGTCGACCTCATGATGGGACGCGGGAACACCGGACCGGTCTACCCGTGGTTCGGCAAGGACATCCGGCAGGGCATCCCGCTCGCCATCGAGAACTACCACCTGCTGCGACGGCTCTGGCGCGAACGCGTCGTCGACTGGGAGGGCAAGTTCCGCACACCGCTGCACGGCTACACCTCCACCCCGTGGCCGCTCGACGACACCCCGCCCTTCGTCTGGCACGGCTCCATCCGTTCGCCCGAGATCGCCGAGCAGGCCGCCTTCTACGGCGACGGCTTCTTCCACAACAACATCTTCTGGAACAAGGAACACATCCAGCAGATGATCGCCCTCTATCGGCAGCGGTTCGAGCAGTACGGTCACGGCGCCGCAGACCAGGCCATCGTCGGGCTCGGCGGCCAGGTGTTCATGGCGGAGACCGAGGCCGAGGCGAAGCGGATCTTCCGTCCCTATTTCGACAACGCTCCCGTCTACGGTCACGGCCCGTCGCTCGAGGACTTCTCGACGATGACACCGCTGACCGTCGGCACACCCGAGCAGGTCGTCGAACGCACGCTCGGTTTCGCCGACTACGCCGGCGACTATCAGCGTCAGCTGTTCCTCATGGACCACGCCGGCCTGCCGCTCGACGTCGTGCTCGAGCAGATCGAGATCCTCGGCCGGGAGGTCGTGCCGGTGCTGCGAACGGAATTCGAACGTCGCCGCCCCGCCCACGTGCCGTCCGACCCGCCCACGCACACCACCCTCGCCGCGCAGGGGGCCGACTCGGCGCACCGCCAGGTGATCCCGGCCCGCATCGACCTCGTGCCCGAGGAGGCGGACGTCCGATGACCCGCCGCATCGTCGTCGTCAGCGGCGGCTTGTCCGAACCGTCCACCACCCGTCTGCTCGCCGACCGCATCGCCGAGGCCACTCGCGTCGCGGTCGGCGCGCGGGGCGACCACGCGGAGATCGAGGTGATCGAACTGCGCAGCCTCGCGACGGATCTCGCCACCACCTTCACCGCCGGTGTCCCCACCGCGGCGGTCGCGCGGGCCCGCGAACAGCTCGCGACCGCCGACGGGCTGATCGCGGTGAGCCCGGTCTTCGCCGCCGGCTACTCGGGCCTGTTCAAGATGTTCTTCGACGCGCTCGATCCGGACACGCTCACCGGTGTGCCCACGGTGATCGCCGCGACCGCGGGCAGCGCCCGGCACTCGCTGGTCCTCGACCATGCGATGCGGCCGCTGCTGAGCTACCTGCGCGCGCT
This sequence comes from Rhodococcus shunpengi, assembly GCF_048381395.1. Lineage (NCBI taxonomy): Bacteria > Bacillati > Actinomycetota > Actinomycetes > Mycobacteriales > Nocardiaceae > Rhodococcus > Rhodococcus shunpengi. Next base: position 45,017 of record NZ_JBLWIU010000014.1, on the reverse strand, counting down.
CGTCGTGCCCACCGGCGTCTTCGCCGCCACCGACGACTTCGGAGAGAGCGATGCCGCCACGGCGCTGAAGGCGCGGATCGACAGGGCTGCGGACGAACTCGCCGAACAGATCACCCGTAGCACGGGATCACCACACGTGGTCTCGGACGCCTCGCCCGCCGGACGGCCGCGCGTGTCGGGGAACGCGGTCCACACGGACGGACCGTCCTTCCGGGAACTGATCGGCGCTCACCTGGGGTGACCCCCGACGTCGCGGTCCGGTCGGCCGTCGGCCGGTAGGTGCGCGCTGAGCAGGTCCGCGGCCAGAGCGCGCAACTCGGCCGCCGGGCCGTTCACCCGATACAGTCCGCCGACCGCCAGTGCCCCACGATCGAGAGGTGCAGTCGATCGGCCAGCCGGTCGCTGTGGCCCGGCCGTGTACTGCGCATACGTTCCGGCGGGATAAGGGAACCAGGCCAAACCGAATACCCGGTCCCCGACCTCGGACCACAGGAACCAGCTCGGTTCCGATGCGAGGGGTGAGGGGATCGGTGGCGATATCGAGCACCCGACACCAGACGCTCTCGGGTAGTTCGGGTATCCGGTCCATCAGGTCGAGACCCAGCGATTCCCCCGACGAGGGCAACGGATTCGGTTCGCTTCGTGTCATTGCTCATCCTTCCGGGTTTCTCCGGCCGTTCGGTGCCCTCCGTGCCGGCCGCCCCGATCGTCGTTGCCGGATCGATATGGGGCCGACCGCCGGTCGGAAGCGACTCATTCTGCGCCGAGCAGTGCCGGACTCGGCAGATCGACGAGTTGCCCACGGGCACGACTGATTCGGCTCTTCATCGTCTGCACACCCACTCCCTGATGGGCTGCGATCTCGGCGTGACCGAGTTGTGCATATTCGCGCAACACGATCGCGACCCGAAACTGTTCGGGGAGCAGGAAAAGGGCTCGACGGCCCGCATCACCGTCGACCGCGCTTCTCGGCGAGAAGTATTTCCCCGGATGCGTATTCGTCCCCGACTCGGTCGCCGGGGACCTCGCCACATCGTCTGCGCACGACGACGAGCGCCGCATTGCTCGCGATGCGATACAGCCACGTTCCGAATGCTGCTGTGCCACGGAATGTGTCGAGATTCCTCCACGCCGCGAGCAGTGCATCCTGCAGTCAACTCGGCCTCGTTCATCGAGCCCCCTGACCACCCCGAGCAGTCACATTGTCCCGCATGCACATTCGAGGCTCTGCTCGACGGGCGGGGGAGTTACGAATATGCCGCGGTTCGACGTGGTCGACGCCGTCGGGGGTAGCGTCGACCACCCGTCGACAATACCGCGAGATCAGTTCTCTCCCAAGCTCATCTCCTCGGATCGGACGAATTTCACGTACTGGGTGGCCACCCGCTGTGACATCGTACGAAGCGAGTCGTTCTCGGGAGCCTCGTTCCCCACCGGTCGCAGTCCCGAGGACTCTGCCATGTACCGCCCGTGGACCATCAGGCACACACGCGCCCGCCCCTGCGCCACATCACCCGACCAGCAGCGTGTGTCGGGGATGTTCTGCGGAACCGTCTCGTCCTCGACGAGGTCCGGATACATCTCCCGGGTCGTCTCGACGAAGTCGTCCCGCAGTAGCTCCACCTCTGCGGCACCGGCCATGCGGTAGACGTTCGACGCGGCCTTGGCGATCCGGTCGGTTCCGGTGACCTCGATGATCCTCTCGGTACGTGCGGGATGAGGAGATCGCCGGCACCGTCCGCCAGGACGGCGCGCGTGGCACGAGATGTACGCCTGGGTCGGCTCTCTCCTCGGCGTGCGAACACGGATCGATACGTGACGCGGATCGGAGAGCGCGGACCGCATGAATGTGCCCCGCCCCGGCGGATCCGTGACGCCATTCACAACTGTTCGGTGGGAACGTGCCGAACGCCATGACCTCACGAACTCGGCGCCCGGGACCGCGCGCATGCGGTCCCGGGCGCCGAAAGGAAATTCCGCGGGGAGGGTCAGATCAGATCTTCGCCGTTCCGTCGGGCCTGCAGCCACTCCTTGAAGAACCCGCGGCACAGCACCGCCAGTACACCGGCGACGAGTACGGGCCACATCAGGACGTAGATGGTCAGTGCGAGCGTGCTCATCGATTCTCCTTCTCCAGAGTGGTTGCCGCGGGGTTCTTCTCGGGCGCAGCGTCGTTCTCGGGTGCGTTGTCCTCCGCCACGTCGAAGTCACCGACACGCTGCGCGATGACCTCGAAGTCGAAGTCCTCGTCGGAGTTCACGGACATCGCCCAACAGATGACCGTGCTGACGGCGTAGGCGACGAGCGAGGCGCTGAGCACGGCGTAGTCGTGGACCGAGCCGAGCGCGAAGGGCGCCACGGCCACGGCGGCGATGACACCGACGATGCGTGCGGCCCGGAGTCCGAAGAAGCCGAACGCCATGAGGCCCGCGATCACGCCGACACCGATCACCGATGCGATGTCCACCGTCCAGGGGATCACCCCGTCCATCGGGAACCATCCGAAACGCACCGGCAGGAACGCCGCCAGGGCGACGAGCACCGAAATCGTGAACGCCTTGTTGGTGACCTTGTGCCAGTAGAAGCTCGCGATGACGGGGAAGACCAGCGCACCCCACAGTGCACCGACGAACACGAGCAGGTCGAGGATGCTCAGCCGCATGCTCGCGAACGCCACGGCGGCGGCGGTCGCGACGACCATCGTGGCGCGCCCGATGAACAGCATCCGCTTCGGATCGGCGTTGCGAGTGCCGCCGGCGATGTTCTGGCCGTAGATGTCTGCCATGACGATCGACGACAGCGCCGACAGATCGGAATCGGCCGTGGACGACAACGCGCCGATGATCATGACGAAGAACACGACGACCAGTGCCGTGGGCAGGAACGACGCCACCATCTGCGGCACGATGTTGTTGACGTCGCCGTCCATCGGATCGACGCCCAGGTACAGCGCGAGCACACCGAACATGCCGACGCCGATGACGGTCGCGCCGTAACCGATCGTCGCGGTGACGAAGGTCGGCTTGATGAGATCCTCGCGCACCGCGAACAGGCGCTGCGCGATCGTCTGGTTGCCGATGGCGTACGCGAGCACGGCTGCGATGTACGGCGCGCCCTGGTTCAGGAAGGCGTCGCTCGAGAAGAAGTCGCCCTGCTGGTCGGTGAGGTTCGCGGACCCACTGTCGAACGCGTCGGGGAAGCCGGTGACGAAGAAGACCGCCGGGATGATGACGACGACCGCACCGAGCATCGCCACGACCTGCACGAAGTCGGTGAGCACGGACGCGCGGAAGCCGGACCACAGCGTGTAGAGCAGCACACCGGCAGCGATGAAGACGACGCCCTGGACGAAACCGAACGGCGAGATCAGCGAGATGAGCACGCCGCCGGCGATGAAGTTGGACATCAGGCTGATCAGGCTGCCGACGAGGTTCGAGCCGGCCAGCATGAGCTGGCTCGACCGTCCGTGCCGGGCGAACATGACCTCGGCGAGGGTGTGCGCCTTCGGCGCGACCGCGCGGATCCGCTTGCCGAAGGGGTAGATGAACAGGATCATCAACGCGCCCCACAGCCCGTAGTGGATGGGGCCGGAGATGCCGTAGGTGTATCCGGAGGTCGCCGAGGCGTACAGCGAGGACGCCCAGATCCAGGTGGCAGTCATGCTGGCCGCCGACACCCCGAAACCGACCTTGTTGCCGGCGGTCATGTAGCCGTCGGCGTTCTCGTCCTTCTTCCCGATGCGGGCGGAGATGAGAAGCGTTCCGCCGTAGAAGAATACGAGTAGAGCAACGATCGTCGCGGCGCTGAACTGAACGAGCTCGGTGCCGTTCACTGCGACCTCCTTCGTCTTCGCGTCACGTCCGCAGCGTTCGGAGCGCAGCGGAACCCCGGGGCGCGCTGTGCGCGTCCTGTCCGTCGGTTCCGCTTCGGTGTCGGTCCGATCCACTGCCGGACGGTGGGCATGCGTCGAGCGCCCGATCGGCCAGGGGCCGGCGGGCACGGCATACCGCTCCAGCAGGGCACGCCCGGATCCGGGCGTGTGCCGACGAAGAGATCGGCGGCGTTCTCGTCGGCGCTCGTGGGCTGCACGGGCGCGCGCCGCCGGCGCGAGGGGTGTCCTCGGTCGGGCGATGTGCACGCGGAGGGGCGATCCGGGCCGGCCCCGATGGTCGCCTTCTCGGTGCACTGCTTCGCCGGCCGAGGCAGATTACCATGTCCTTTGCGGCAGTAACTTTTTCGCTCCTGCGCCTCCGCTGTCTGCGCAGGTGACGGCACCTGCGCAGCGGTGGTGCGCGTCAGCGCCAGGAGACGGGCGCGCCCCGTTCCCGCAGCCACGCGTCGAGGTCGTGGCCGTGCGCGGCGATGCCGTCCACCGCTCGCAGCGCCGTATCGATCGCCGTCTCGGCCGCCGCCGCGTCGATCATCCCGGTGGTGACCGCGACCACCAGTTCGTCGATGTCCTCGACGACCGTGTCGCGGCCGGTACGGACGATCAGGTCGAGATAATGGTCGTGGGAATACCAGACGTCGCCCTCGCGCCGGAACTCGCCGACGTCGACGTACCGGTCCTGGTCGCGTTCGTTGCCCGGCGTGAAGTGGAAGATCGAGGCCCGCAGGCGCAGGTCCGGCAGCAACCACGATTCGAGATAATGGAACTGCGGGTGGTCGGACGGTCGCGCCATGTACAGCCCCCACTCCTCGACGCGGTACTCGTCGACCGCGCGCACGAAGCCCTTCGGGTCGATGTTGGTCTTCGCGGCGACGTCGAACGTCTCGGTCTTCACGGGATGCGGGGTCGCGGGCACGGGATGCACGCTAGCGGGCGAACCGTGCCGCACGCAGGACCACGATGTGTGTCGGTGGGAGCGCTTACTCTGGATTCCATGGCGTTCGCAAGTGAACATCCCGTCGTCGCACACTCCGAGTTCCGGCCGGTGGGTGAGATCGAGCGCACCGAGGCCCGCTTCGAGGTCGTCAGCGAGTACGAACCGGCCGGCGATCAGCCCGCCGCCATCGACGAGCTCGAGCGTCGGCTGAAGTCGGGGGAGAAGGACGTCGTCCTGCTCGGTGCCACCGGTACCGGCAAGTCCGCCACCACCGCGTGGCTCATCGAACGCGTCCAGCGACCCACCCTCGTGATGGCGCCCAACAAGACCCTCGCCGCGCAGCTCGCCAACGAGCTGCGAGACATGTTGCCCAACAACGCGGTCGAGTACTTCGTGTCGTACTACGACTACTACCAGCCCGAGGCGTACATCGCGCAGACCGACACCTACATCGAGAAGGACTCGTCGATCAACGACGACGTCGAGCGGCTGCGGCACTCCGCCACCTCGTCGCTGCTGTCCCGCCGCGACGTCGTGGTGGTCGCGTCCGTCTCGTGCATCTACGGTCTCGGTACCCCGCAGTCCTATCTCGACCGGTCCATCCAGCTCGAGGTCGGTGTGGAAGTGCCGCGCGACGCGCTGCTGCGCCTGCTCGTCGACGTCCAGTACGCCCGCAACGACATGGCGTTCACCCGCGGATCGTTCCGCGTCAAGGGCGACACCGTCGACATCATCCCCGCCTACGAGGAACTCGCCGTGCGGATCGAGTTCTTCGGCGACGAGATCGACGCGCTGTACTACCTGCACCCACTCACGGGCGATGTCGTGCGCAAGGTCGACTCCCTGCGCATCTTCCCGGCGACCCACTACGTGGCCGGCCCCGAGCGCATGGAACGCGCCGTCGCGAGCATCGAGGCCGAGCTCGAGGAGCGCCTGGCCGATCTGGAGAACCGCGGCAAGCTGCTCGAGGCTCAGCGTCTGCGCATGCGCACCCAGTACGACATCGAGATGATCCGGCAGGTCGGCTTCTGCTCCGGCATCGAGAACTACTCCCGTCACATCGACGGACGCCCCGCCGGGTCCGCGCCGGCGACGCTCATCGACTACTTCCCGGAGGACTTCCTCCTGGTCATCGACGAGTCGCACGTCACCGTGCCGCAGATCGGCGCGATGTACGAGGGCGACATGTCGCGCAAGCGCAACCTCGTCGACTTCGGTTTCCGTCTCCCGTCGGCGGTCGACAACCGGCCCCTGACCTGGGAGGAGTTCGCCGCCCGCATCGGGCAGACGGTCTACCTGTCGGCCACCCCCGGCCCGTACGAGCTCGGGCAGACCGGCGGCGAGTTCGTCGAGCAGGTCATCCGCCCCACCGGCCTCGTCGACCCGCAGGTCGTCGTCAAGCCCACCAAGGGTCAGATCGACGATCTCGTGCACGAGATCCGCGAACGCGCCGAGCGCGACGAACGTGTCCTCGTCACCACGCTCACCAAGAAGATGGCCGAGGACCTCACCGACTACCTGCTCGAACTCGGTATCCGGGTGCGCTATCTGCACTCCGACATCGACACCCTGCGCCGGGTCGAACTGCTGCGACAGCTGCGTCTGGGTGAATACGACGTGCTCGTCGGCATCAACCTGCTTCGTGAGGGTCTCGACCTCCCCGAGGTGTCGCTGGTGGCGATCCTCGACGCCGACAAGGAAGGCTTCCTGCGGTCGACGACCTCGCTGATCCAGACCATCGGCCGCGCGGCCCGCAACGTCTCCGGCGAAGTGCACATGTACGCCGACAAGATCACCGACTCGATGGCGCGGGCCATCGAGGAGACCGAACGGCGTCGCGAGAAGCAGATCGCCTACAACACCGAACACGGTCTCGATCCGAAGCCGCTGCGCAAGAAGATCGCCGACATCCTCGACCAGGTCTATCAGGAGGCCGAGGACACCGAGGCCGTCGAGGTGGGCGGCTCCGGCCGCAACGCCTCGCGTGGTCGCCGAGCCCAGGGCGAGTCCGGGCGGGCCGTCAGCTCCGGTGTCGTGGAAGGTCGCGACACCTCGACGATGCCGCGCGCCGAGCTCGCCGATCTCGTGCAGCAGCTCACCGACCAGATGATGCAGGCCGCCCGCGACCTGCAGTTCGAGTTGGCCGCACGGCTCCGCGACGAGATCTCCGATCTGAAGAAGGAACTACGCGGGATGGACGCCGCGGGCCTGAAGTAGTCACCCGCCCCGGTCGGCGCCGGCGACTCGGTAGGGTCGCTTCCCATGGATCCCACTTCGGCCGGGCGTGCTGCCCGCGCACTCGAACTGCTGCACGCGGTCGTCTACTTCGCGCCGGACATCGCGAGCGAACTCGCCGCGCTGGGCGTCGACGGACCGGCTGCGCAGTACTTCGGTGGACGCGCGGCACCTCTGGGTGCTGTCGGCCCCGGGGTGGTGACGGCGACGTTCTACAGCTTCTCGCCCCGCCTGGTGGCATCGGCCGTCCCGGCCGTGTGGCAGAGCGCCGAACCGGCCGCGATCACCGCGGCGCGGTTGCGCGGACTCGACGCTCTCCACCGGCGGGTCCTCGGGCAGGACGTGCTCGATTCTGCGGAGATGAGCGAGGCTGCGGAGCTCGCGGCAACCGCGGCGCGGGCGATCCCCGGTCCCGACGGGCGCCCACTCTACGCCGCCCACGCCGACCTGCCCTGGCCCGAGGTGGCGCACCTGCGGCTGTGGCACGCCCTGACGCTGTTGCGCGAGTATCGCGGCGACGGTCATGTCGCGGCGCTGCAGACCGCGGGACTGGCGGGTCTCGATGCGCTCGTCACCCACACGGCGACCGGTATCGGGTTCGCCACCGATCCGGCCCGGAAGCTGCGTGGCTGGTCGCGGGACGAGTGGGCGGATGCCGAGAAGGAACTGCGCGGGCGCGGGCTGCTCGACAAGCGTGGCGAGCTCACCGGCGAAGGATTCGAGGTGCGTGAGCTCGTCGAAGATCTCACCGACGACCTCGCGGTCGCGCCGTGGATTGCGCTCGGTGACGACGGTGTGGAGCGTCTGCTCGACCTCGCGTTGCCGTGGCGCGACGCCTTCGTCGACGCCGAGGTGTTCCCCGCCGGTCTCTTCGGCCCGCGTTACGGTGACGCGCGGTAACATCAAACGCGATTGTGGGATGAGACCCAAACGTCCCACCCGGGCCGCCCATCCCGCTACTGTCGACGCAGCGTATGGCGGGGGAGCGTGCGTGTCCTCCGTCGACGACGGCATCGACGGCACGCGTCGATGGACCACACACTCGATGGAGGATGAATGAGCGCCTACCGGACCATAGTCGTCGGAACCGACGGTTCCGAATCGTCGTATCGGGCCGTGGAGAAGGCAGCTGCTCTGGCCGGCGACGCCGGCGCCCAACTGGTGATCGCCTGCGCCTACTACCCGGCCGACCCCAAGGACACCGCGCAGGCCGCCGACGCGCTGCGCGACGAGGCATACCAGGTCACCGGCTCGGCACCGACCTACGAGATCCTGCGCACCGCACGGGAGAAGGCGACCGTGGCCGGTGCCCGCAAGATCACCGAGCGACCCATCGTCGGCGCTCCCGTCGAATCGCTCCTCACGCTCGTCGAGGAGGTCGACGCCGATCTCATCGTCATCGGCAACCGCGGCCTCAACACGCTGACCGGGCGCCTGCTCGGCTCCGTCCCCTCGGACGTCGCCCGCAAGGCCCTGTGCGACGTACTGGTGGTGCACACCGTCCGCTGACGGATCAGCAGTACTCTTCGCGGGCGGTCTCGAGGTAGCGCGCGGCGGCGTCGTCCGCCGACATCCGCGACCCCGAGGCGCCCGCGGCATAGGCGGCGATCGGCCGGAGTGTGACGAGGACGTCGTGCTCCGGCACGCCCGCGCTCAACTGGTCGCACACCCCACGCACCACCGCCAGCACCGTGTCGTCGTTGACGTCGGCGACCAGACCGAACGCGTCCAGTGCCTCCCTCACCCGCAGAAAACGCGCGTCGGGCGGCGTCGACGAGGTGGGGGCGATCGACGTCGTGGATGTCGCAGCTTGCGCTTCGTCCTGGGTCGGCGTCACCGATCCGCATGCGGCGGAGACGAGGAACCCGCTCAGCGCCGCAAACGCCGCGCACCCCGCTCGACGTATCCGGTGGTGCGCTGCCCGATAGGCCACGTGTTCGTTCCCTCCGCGGATGATCCGTCCCGTCTCCCTGCCCCGAAGGACGGTACCGTCCGGTGACCGGTTGTGGGTGGGCTCGACGGTGTCGGCTCGACCGTGTCGCCTCAGCAGTGTGTCGGTGCGGCGAGACCGGTCAGCACGTCCGGTAACGGCTCCGAGTGCACCACCCCGAGACGCTGGGTGGCGCGGGTCAGCGCCACGTACAGGTCGTTCATCCCGCGTGAGGAATCGGTGAGGATCTCGGCCGGTTCGACGAGCAGCACCGCGTCGAACTCGAGGCCCTTGACCTCCTTGACGGTCGCGACCGTGACCGACCCGGACGCGAGATGCTCCCACGCACCCACGAGCCGCGCCGGAACGAGCACGGCCGTCGTGCCCGGGCCGGTCTCGGCGTCGAGAGCGGCCTGCACGGTGGTGAGCACCGCGTCCGCGTCGACGTGCTGCGCCCACGGCTCGAAACCGGACTCGCGCACCGACTGCGGTGGCACCTGGTCGGGATCGATCTCCGCGAGCACTGCGTGCGCGATCTGCATGATTTCCGCCGGCGTGCGGTAGTTGACCGTCAGTTCGGTCTTCTTCCACCGGTTCGCGACGTACGGTTCGAGGATCTGCTGCCACGACTCGGTTCCCGCCGGATCCCCGGTCTGCGCGGTGTCGCCCACCAGGGTCATCCAGCGATTCGGGATGCGGCGCATGATCGTTCGCCACGCCATTGCCGACAACTCCTGCGCCTCGTCGACGATCACGTGGCCGTACGTCCAGGTGCGATCGCCGGCCGCCCGCTCCGCGGTGGTTTCGTGGCGGCGGTGGTTCTGTCGTTCGGCGAGCTGGGTGGCATCGATCAGGTCGTACGCCATGAGCAGTTCGGGATCGAGGTCGTCCTCGAGATCCTGCGGTGCCGAACCGGTGAGGATGTCGAGTGCACCCTGCGCGTCGGCGATCTGCTTGCGCCAGCGTCGCTTCGCGCGTTCGCGTTCGGCGGCGTCGTCCACACCGAGCAGTTCGGCGAGCTCGTCGAGCAGGGGAGCGTCGGCGGCGCTGAAATGCCCCGGTGCGTCGGGGCGGTGCAGCGCGTCGATCTGCTCGTCGGTCAGGGCCGGAGCCGCCGACGCGATCCGGTCGCGGGAGGCGAGCAGATCCGAGAGCACCTGCTGCGGGGACAGTTCCGGCCACAGCGCGTCGATCGCAGCGACGATGTCGGGGTCCGAACGCATCTCGGACCGGATGTCGTGGATGTCCTCCCGGCTCAACAGGTTCGCGCCGCCGAGCGGATTGGATCCGATGATCCCGGCGAGCTGGTCGGCCAGGGCGTCGATGACCCCGTTCACGAAGATCGGCCGGGCCAGGTTGTGGGGTCGGCGGGACGACCGGGCGCGACCCCGCGCGCGGGTCACCATCTTGCGGTCGAGGGTGAGCGCGTAGGTGTCGAAGCTCAGCTGCACGGGGGAGCGGGGCACCTCCTGCCGGTCGCGGACGGCCTTCTCGAGCACCTTCACCATGTCCAGGGAGCCCTTGAGCTCGCCGGCCACGGGATCGTCCTCGACGGTCGGCGTGACCCCCGGATACAGATCCCCGACCGTCGACAGCAGCACGCCGGTCTCACCGAGCGAGGGCAGCACCTGACCGATGTAGTCGAGGAAGCGGCTGTTCGGGCCCACGATGAGCACGCCGCTCTTGGCCAGCTGCTTTCGGTAGGTGTAGAGCAGGTAGGCCGCGCGGTGCAGCGCGACCGCGGTCTTGCCGGTGCCCGGACCGCCCTGGACGACGAGGACACTGCGATGCTCGGACCGGATGACCGCGTCCTGCTCGGCCTGGATCGTCGCCACGATGTCGTGCATCTGCCCGGTGCGCGCGGCGTTCAGAGCGGCAAGCAGCGCGGATTCTCCGGCCACGCCACCGGCCGGCGGGGTGTCGGCGTGCTCGAGGGCGGCGTCGAGGTCGAGGTACTCGTCGTGCAGTGCGGTGACGGAGCGGCCGCGGCTGCGGATGTGGCGACGCAGCACGACACCGTCGGGCGCGGCGGGGGTCGCGAGGTAGAACGGACGCGCCTGCGGCGCGCGCCAGTCGAGCAGCAGCGACTCGTAGTCGTTGTCCTCGTCGAGGATGCCGAGGCGGCCGATGTAGCGGATCTCCGCGCCGTCCTCCGTCGTGGGTCCGGAGGTGTCCGTCCCGTCGTCCCGCACGTCGATGCGGCCGAAGCACAGGCCGTGCTCGGCGGCGTCGTACTTCGCGATGTCCTCGGTGTACATGTGGGTGTACGACTCGCGTTCGCTGCGCGCCTGAGGGGTGCCTCCGGTCTCGCGCAGCACGCGGGCCAGCCGGGTCTTCGCGTACTCGCGCAGACCGTCGAGATGCGTGTAGAGCATCGCCACGTAGGCCTGCTCGCGATCGAGCTCCGGATGGGACGCGCCATCAACCGGCACAGGGACTCCTCGGGGATAGACATGACGAAATCGCTCGCCGCCGCAGAGGTGACGCGTCGACGAAAGTGCCCGAGAAGTCTAGTCGCCGCAGGAGGGAAACGGGCAGAAAGCCTGATCACAGCAGTGCGGGCGTGCGATT
>NZ_JBLWIU010000014.1:0-33441 GCF_048381395.1 Rhodococcus shunpengi | reverse complement strand
CACCACTGTGCCGTACCGGACTACTTCTTCTTCTCGATGCTCTTCTCGAGCGCCTTCAGGTTCTTCGCGAGCTTCTTCTCCGCCTTCGTGCCCTGCTTGCGCGCGGCCTCGGCACGCAGACGGGCCTTCTCCGCGGCGACGTGAGCCCGAGCGTTCAGGATCGCGGACTGCTCCTCGGCGAGCTTGGCCCATTCCGAGCTGCGATCGACCGTGGTGTCCCACAGCTTCGAGCCACGCTTGCGGGCGACGTCGGCGAGTTCGGGGGTGCGCTCACGCGCCAGCCCGAGCAGTTCGGTGCCGCGTTCGCGGGCGCCCTCGGCGAGTTCGGGGGCGCGTTCCCGCGCGACACCGAGGATCTCGGCGCTGCGATCGCGCGCACGCTCGGTCAGCACCGGGCCGCGGTCGCGGGCGACCTCGAGCAGTCCGCTGCCCCGCTCGCGCGCCGCCTCCGCGAGTTCGGGTGCCCGTTCCTTGGCGATCTCCAGGAAGTGGCCGCCCTGCTCGCCGGCTTCCTCGGTCAGCGCCTTCACCCGCTCGGCGACGGTGTGCAGCGCTTCGGCGGTGTGGCCGTCCGAGGAATGGCTCGGCAGCGCGGCGGCCACCGACTTCTGCGCGGCACGCGCGGCGCGACGGCTCCGCCAGCCGAGCGACGGCTTGCCCTCGGTGTCCACGGCGGCGATGAGCAGACCACCCATCAGGCTCACGTTCTTGATGAGCTGGGTGCGTTGCTGGGCGCGGGCATCGGGGTCTTCGACGTTCCAGAAGTCGTGTCCCGCAACGGTTGTCGGCACAAGGCTGCCGATCAGGGCGAGAGCGGACAGGCGAGGCGCCTTGCCGAGTGCGAACAGGGTCCCGGCGCCGATCTGCACTGCGGCGTTGATCTGGACGAGAGTCTCGGGATTGCTGGGGAGCCGGTCGGTGATCGACGCCGGCAAGGCGTTCACAGCCTGATCGAGCCCGGGCTGCGCGGCACCTGCTTTCGGCTCGGGCTTCCGCAGGGCGTCGATACCCCCGGCGATGAAGATGGACGCGAGCATGGGCCGCGCAATTCTCCGGACGAGCATGTGGTTCCTCCCGTGGTCGGCTGTGTTTCCAAACCCTGACACAGGTACCCCGAGCGTCACGGGAATATGCGCGAAGCAGGGTCGAAGGACACGAGGCAGTATTTCGGACCGTACGGAAATCGGGGAAATGCCGAATGGGACGCCGATGGGTGCCACCCCTCCGCGCTCACCTCGACGGCTGTTCCTCCGCGCGGGCGGGCGCGACCTGAGGCGGCCGATCCTCGGTAGTCAGGGGTACTTCCGCGACGGTCTCGAACAGATGCGGACCCGACGCGGTCTCGACGCTCCGCTCGATGGTCAGGCGCGCGGCACGTCCTCGCGTCCGCAGGGTGGCGATCTGGTTCCCGAAGCTCGGACCTGTCATCTTCGACCACGAGAACGACGCCTCGGGAACGGCCGTCACCCGGCCGAGGAGCAGTCGCACGACGCGCTCCGCCACGCGGCTCCACGCAGCGCGGAAGGCGAGTCGGACGGCTGCCGGGACGTGGTTGTGCACGGGCGAACAGGTCAGCTGGTAGACCGCGCCGGCGGTCGGCGTCGCGAATCGGACGCGGGCGGCGTACGCATGGTGCACGTCCCCCGAGAGGACGCAGATCGTCGCGGGCGTGCGGCCGGACGTTCCGGCGCGATCTCCGGCGGCAACGTCCCGCAGCAGCCGTGCGAGTCGCTCGAACGAGTCGCGGAAGGCCGACCAGTGTTCGAGATCCGCGGCGCGGCGGAGTTTCTCGGCCCAGCGTGCCCATCGGTCACCGCGCGCACCGGATGCAAGTTTCTCGTCCCACGCCTCGAGGTCGTGCATCGCGCGGGGGAGAAGCCACGGCAGCGACGTGCCGATCAGCAGGTGGTCGTAGTTGCCGTCGGTCTGCTCCTCGATCCAGTCGAACTCCGGATCGGACACCATGTCGCGCCGGTCGGGGGTGAGCACCCGGCCGCACCGCGAATCGATCACCAACAGACGCACCGGTCCGAAATCGCGGCGGTACGACCATCGCACCCCTTGACTGCCGTCGGCTTCCTCGTCGGCACCGGACGCGAACGCACGCAGGATCGGTTCGGCGTCCCCGGCGCAGTTCCGCACCCGATCGTAGAGGGGCTCCTCGTCCAGTTCGGCGGGGGAGAGGTTCCCGAGATGCTGATAGATCCAGTACGACGCCAGCGCCCCGACGATGCGTTCCTCCCACCACGCGGAGGCCTCCACCTCCCGGCGCCACGAATAGGAGGTGTTCCAGTCGTCGTGCACGTCGTGATCGTCGAAGATCATCGAGGTCGGCACGTTCGACAACAGCCATCGGACGTTGTCCTCGGACCACGACCGGCTGTACAGCCAGGTGTACTCCTCGAAGTCGCGTACCTGGGCGCCGGGCGGTTCCGCCAGATCGTGACGCTCACCGACCCGTCGCTTCATCTCCTCCGACAACTCGTCGGCGTAGACCTGATCTCCCAACAGCAACAGCGCGTCGGGCCATTCGTCGATCGGCAGGGAACGCATACGCTGCGCGTAGGCGACGAGGGCATCCTTCCCGAGTACGGCTGTCGGTTCCGCACTCTCCGACGCCACCCGGCACGATCCGAAGGCGAGCACGAAGCCGTCGGGGTCGTCTCCCGCGGTCCTGATCAGGGGCGGTGCAACGCCGGCGGGCGGCCACACGACCCGGCCGTCGAGATCCACCTCGTAGGGCGTCACCGATCCGGGTTCGAGGCCTCGGACGGTGACGAGCGCGTAGTGGTGTCCCGCGACCGTCCATGTGGGTTCGGAACTGCCGAGCACGCGCACCGTGCAGGGCTCGGACGTCTCCACCCAGATCGTGGCGTCCGTGTCGCCGATGTGCCGAAGCACCGGCCCCAGTACGAGATCCGCCACAGTGTCAGGCCTCCGTGCTCGTGCGAGCTCGTCCGGTTTTCGAGCGTACTCGCGGCAGTGGCGCACAGGAGGATTCCGGCGAACTCCGATCCCCGTTCGTCCTCCGGGACTCCGCGACGGGGCGCACCCTGGAACGGACGCAACCGCATCGGCCCCCTCGGGTCGGTGCCGCGCTGGAAGGGGGCCCGGACATGACCGACGCGGAGGATCCGACCCGCTGGGATCGGCTCGACGACGAAGAGAAGAGACAGGCGAAGGAGAAGGCCGAGGAGATCGACCGCATGTACGAGCCGGGAGCACGACCGACCACGGTCGTGCCGGGCACGAACGGGATGGTCTCGGGAACGGCCTTCGCGGACACGGTGGGCGAGCGCTCGAACGACGCCGAGCAGGTCGACGGAGAGAACGGTGAGTCGGGCCCGAGTGCGGAACACGCACCCGAGTGAGTTGCCTCAGCGACCGGTACGAAGATCACCGTCAACGGAGCGTTGTGCCAGGCAGCTTGATGGAGCGGCGTGTACCGCGACCGACCGCCGGGTCGCCACAGGTTGGGCCCGAGGTGCGAAGCGGTGGTGTCGAGGAGTGAACACGGTCGACCAATCCGCCTTACGGGCGGCATCGGCCAGCGCGTGCGCGGTTACGAGCCGTCGCCAACGAAACGGTCCGAACTGCCGTGCCAGACTGCTTCGGGTGAGGGGGCGGTCATCGGACGGCACCTGCCGACCACCGAACGACGTGTGCCGCGTGCAGAACAGTCACCAACCTCGTTCGCGCCACTCGCCGAGATGCGGACGCTCGGCTCCGAGGGTCGAGTCCTTGCCGTGGCCGGGGTAGAAGATCGTCTCGTCGTCGAACCGGTCGAAGATCTTGGACTCCACGTCGCCGAGGAGCGATCGGAAGGCGTCGTCGTTCGGGGTCTTGCCGACCCCGCCGGGGAACAGCGAGTCGCCGGTGAAGATGTGCGTGCGACCCGTGCCCTGTTCCGTGAGGACCAGCGCAACCGACCCCGGAGTGTGCCCTGAGAGGTGGATCACCTCGAGATTCAGCTCACCGATCTGCACGGTGTCACCCTCGGCCAGGATCCGATCGGGCTTCACCGGCAGGGGACCGGCGTCGAGCTCGTGCGCGGCCGTCGGCACACCGGTCTCGGCGGCGACCCGCTCGAGGCCCTGCCAGTGATCCCAGTGCTGATGGGTGGTGACGATCAGTTCGAGCTGCTGCGCATTGTCGCGGAGGAACTGCACGAGACGGTCGGGTTCGTTTGCGGCGTCGATGAAGACGGACTTGCCGGTGGCGTCGTCGGTGACGAGATAGGTGTTGTTGTTCATCTCGCCGACGGCGAGTTTGACGATGCTCGCTCCGGGAATCCTTCGGCGTTGCGCGGGTCCGCCGGGAGTGACGTCGCCGGAGTAGGTGTCCTCGATGATCACGGGCTGCTGCGTCATGCAGCCAACCTACCTTCGCGTGCACGCGCGTGAGCCCCGGGCGCGCGGTGTTCGTCACGGAAACCTGTCGGTACCCGCGCCTACCATGGCTGAGGGCCGAACTCCGGCCTTGTCTACAGGAAGGATGTGGCGTGGCAGACCGCCTGATCGTGCGTGGAGCCCGGGAACACAACCTGCGTGGTGTCGACCTGGACCTGCCGCGCGACAGTCTGATCGTTTTCACCGGACTGTCGGGTTCGGGCAAGTCGAGCCTCGCGTTCGACACCATCTTCGCCGAGGGGCAGCGGCGCTACGTCGAGTCGTTGTCGGCCTACGCCCGCCAGTTCCTCGGACAGATGGACAAGCCGGACGTCGACTTCATCGAGGGCCTGTCGCCCGCGGTGTCGATCGACCAGAAGTCCACCAACCGCAACCCGCGGTCCACCGTCGGCACCATCACCGAGGTCTACGACTACCTGCGTCTGCTCTACGCGCGGGCCGGCACCCCGCACTGCCCGGTCTGTGGTGAGCAGATCTCCCGGCAGACGCCGCAGCAGATCGTCGACCAGGTGCTCGAGATGGAGGCCGGAGCCCGATTCCAGGTCCTCGCACCCGTCGTGCGCACCCGCAAGGGCGAGTTCGTCGACCTCTTCGAACAGCTGACCATCCAGGGCTACTCCCGCGTGCGCGTCGACGGGGTCGTCCACCCCTTGTCCGATCCACCGAAGCTGAAGAAGCAGGAGAAGCACGACATCGAGGTCGTCGTCGACCGCCTCGCCGTCAAGCCCAGCGCCCAGCAGCGCCTCACCGACTCCATCGAGACCGCGCTGCGGCTCGCCGAGGGTGTCGTCGTGCTCGACTTCGTCGATCGCGAGGAGGACGCCCCCGACCGCGAACGCCGGTTCTCCGAGAACCTGGCGTGCCCGAACGCGCACCCGCTGTCCATCGACGAACTCGAGCCTCGGTCGTTCTCCTTCAACTCCCCCTACGGCGCGTGCCCCGAGTGCGCGGGTCTCGGCGTGCGCAAGGAGGTCGATCCCGATCTCGTCGTGCCCGACCCGGATCTGAGCCTGGCCGACGGCGCGATCGCGCCATGGTCGATGGGCCAGAGCGCCGAATACTTCGGCCGACTGCTGTCCGGCCTGGCCGACGCCCTCGAATTCGACATCGACACCCCGTGGCGGAAACTGCCCGCCAAGGTGCGCAAGGCCGTGCTGGAGGGCAGCACCGAGCAGGTGCACGTGCGCTACAAGAACCGCTACGGCCGCGTTCGCTCGTACTACGCCGAGTTCGAGGGCGTCATGCCGTTCCTGCACCGCCGCCTCGAGCAGTCCGAGTCCGAGCAGGCCAAGGAACGCTACGAGGGCTACATGCGGGAGATCCCGTGCCCGGCCTGCGCCGGTGCCCGCCTTCGTCCCGAGATCCTGGCCGTGACGGTCAGCGCGGGCGACTTCGGTGCGATGTCCATCGCCGAGGTGAGCGACCTGTCGATCGCCGAGTGCGCACGCTTCCTCGACAGCCTCGTCCTCGGCGCGCGCGAAGCCGCGATCGCCGGGCAGGTCCTCAAGGAGATCCAGGCCCGGCTCGGCTTCCTGCTCGACGTCGGACTCGACTACCTCACCCTCTCGCGCGCCGCGGGCACCCTCTCCGGTGGTGAGGCCCAGCGCATCCGTCTCGCCACGCAGATCGGTTCCGGTCTCGTCGGCGTGCTGTACGTGCTCGACGAGCCGTCCATCGGTCTGCACCAGCGCGACAACCGTCGTCTCATCGACACCCTCACGCGACTGCGCGATCTGGGCAACACGCTCATCGTCGTCGAGCACGACGAGGACACCGTCCGTGCCTCCGACTGGGTCGTCGACATCGGACCGCGCGCGGGCGAGCACGGAGGGAAGGTCGTCCACAGCGGCACCTACAAGGAATTGCTCGACAACCCCGAATCGCTCACCGGTGCCTATCTGTCCGGACGCGAGGAGATCGAGATCCCTGCGCTCCGGCGGCCGATCGACAAGGGCCGGCAGGTCACCGTCGTCGGTGCCCGCGAGAACAACCTGCGCGAGATCGACGTGTCGTTCCCGCTCGGCGTTCTCACCTGCATCACCGGTGTGTCGGGCTCCGGGAAGTCGACGCTCGTCAACGACATCCTCGCCACCGTGATGGCCAACAAGCTCAACGGCGCGCGGCAGGTCCCCGGACGGCACACCCGCATCAACGGACTCGACCAGCTCGACAAGCTCGTCCAGGTCGACCAGTCGCCGATCGGCCGCACCCCGCGGTCGAATCCGGCCACCTACACCGGTGTGTTCGACAAGATCCGCAGCCTGTTCGCGTCCACCACCGAGGCGAAGGTGCGCGGCTACCAGCCGGGCCGGTTCTCCTTCAACGTCAAGGGCGGCCGGTGCGAGGCGTGCTCGGGCGACGGCACGCTGAAGATCGAGATGAACTTCCTGCCCGACGTGTACGTGCCGTGCGAGGTGTGCCACGGCGCCCGCTACAACCGCGAGACGCTCGAGGTGCACTACAAGGGCAAGACCATCGCCGAGGTGCTCGACATGTCGATCGAGGAGGCCGCGGAGTTCTTCAAGCCGGTCACCTCCATCCACCGCTACCTCAACACGCTGGTGGAGGTCGGTCTCGGTTACGTCCGCCTGGGCCAGCCGGCGACGACCCTGTCCGGTGGTGAGGCGCAGCGCGTCAAGCTCGCCGCAGAGCTGCAGAAGCGCTCCAACGGGCGCACCGCGTACATCCTCGACGAGCCCACCACGGGTCTGCACTTCGAGGACATCCGCAAGCTGCTCGGGGTCATCAACGGTCTGGTCGACAAGGGCAACACCGTGATCGTCATCGAGCACAACCTCGACGTCATCAAGACTGCCGACTGGATCATCGACATGGGTCCCGAGGGCGGTTCCGGTGGCGGCACGGTGGTCGCGGAGGGCACTCCGGAAGAGGTGGTCACAGTGGAGGAGAGCTACACCGGACGCTTCCTCGCGGAGATCCTCGATGGACGAACCACCGCGCCCACTCCGACGCCGGCACGCAAGCGGGCGGCGAAGACGACCAAGGCGACTGGTAGCAAGGCTGCTGCGACGAAGACGGCCGCCACGAAGACGGCAGCGAAGGCGAAGACCACCAAGAAGAAGGTGGCCGCCGCGAGCTGACGAGCCGAGCCGCCCACCTCAGCGGTGGGCGGCTCGGTCGCGTCGATCGTGAAGTAAGGCGTGGATCGTGACGTAGGCGAAAAGTGCCGGTTCGGCTCAGTAGACCGGGCCGGTGTACTTCTCGCCCGGGCCCTTGCCGGGCTCGTCGGGCACGGCCGACGCCTCGCGGAAGGCACGCTGCAGTGCCTGCAGTCCTTCACGCAGCGGACCGGCGTGCGGACCGAGATATTCCACCGACGAGGTGATCAGGCCGGCGAGGGCGGTGATCACGCGGCGGGCCTCGTCGAGGTCGAGTCGTGCGCTGCTGTCGGGATCCTCGTCGGCGAGACCGAGCTTCTCGGCAGCCGAACTCATGAGCATCACGGCTGCGCGGCTGATCACCTCGACGGCCGGGATGTCGGCGAGTTCGCGCACATCCTCTGCCGCAGCGTCCTGATCGGGGGTCTCGGGAGCATCCGTCATAGCGTCGAGCATAGGGTCGCGCCGTTCGTCGCCGCCCGCGCGGGTGGGGCGCCGACGCGCCGATTCGTCGTCGACGTGGCTTTTTGTTAGACTTGATCCCACGACCGCCCGCGGTGATCCTCCGTGGGCAGCAAAGTGGAGTCCGACTCCCACCTCTGGCGGCACATCGATGCAGCTCAGGGGTCCGGTTCTCCGGGTGCGGAAGCCCCGGACGTCCGCCCTTCATCGGGCGGTGCGGATCACCCGGCGCGAGCCGGTTGGCCGTCGACCGGTCGGTATCGGACCCCGCGTGGAGCCTCGGCACCACAGCGGGGTCTTCTTGTCGAGGAGTAGGGCCACGTGCTGCGGTGCGGTCAGACCGACCACACCGCTCTACCTAGGAGGCCCCATCAGCGCTGAGACCCGCATCAACGAACGCATCCGAGTTCCCGAAGTCCGACTCGTCGGACCCGGCGGTGAACAGGTCGGAATCGTGCGTGTTGAAGATGCCCTCCGCCTGGCAATCGAAGCCGACCTCGACCTCGTCGAGGTGGCACCCGACGCCCGGCCGCCGGTCTGCAAGATCATGGACTACGGCAAGTTCAAGTACGAAGCCGCGCAGAAGGCGCGCGAATCGCGCAAGAACCAGCAGCAGACTGTGATCAAGGAGCAGAAGCTCCGTCCGAAGATCGACGACCACGACTACGAGACCAAGAAGCGCAACGTCGTGCGCTTCCTCGAAGCCGGTTCGAAGGTCAAGGTCACGATCATGTTCCGCGGCCGCGAGCAGTCGCGCCCCGAACTCGGATTCCGGTTGCTGCAGCGCCTCGGCGCCGACGTGGCCGAACTCGGTTTCATCGAGACCAGTCCGAAGCAGGACGGCCGGAACATGACGATGGTGCTGGCCCCGCACAAGGGTGCGAAGACCCGCGCGAAGGCTCAGGAAGCCGCGCAGGCCGCACCGGCGAAGTCCGCTCCGCGCCCGGCAGCCTCCGCAGCCCCGTCCACGGAGTCCGCGCCGGCTCCCGAGACGGGCGACGCCCAGAGCAACTAGCCCGCTCAGGCAGCACATCCGGTGCTGTCCGTGAGCACCGATGTACGCACACGACAAGAACTGAGGACTCCATGCCCAAGTCGAAGACCCACAGCGGCACCGCGAAGCGATTCAAGGTGTCCGGTAGCGGAAAGGTCCTGCGCCAGAAGGCGGGTCGCCGCCACCTGCTCGAGCACAAGTCCTCGCGGGTGACGCGTCGCCTCGACGGCAAGGCCGTCGTCGCCGATGCCGACGCTCCGCGCGTCAAGCGCATGCTCGGGCTCTGAGCCTCTCCGACCGATCCATCCGGGGACACCTCGTTCGTCCCCCGAACTCTGACAGGACACATAACCAGTGGCACGCGTGAAGAGGGCCGTCAACGCCCAGAAGAAGCGTCGTTCGATTCTCGAGGCCTCGAAGGGCTACCGCGGACAGCGCTCGCGCCTGTACCGCAAGGCCAAGGAGCAGCAGCTTCACTCGCTGACCTACGCCTACCGCGACCGTCGCGCCCGCAAGGGTGATTTCCGCAAGCTGTGGATCAGCCGCATCAACGCTGCTGCCCGCGCCAACGACATCACCTACAACCGCTTCATCCAGGGCCTGAAGGCCGCGGGTGTCGAGGTGGACCGCAAGATCCTCGCCGAGCTCGCCGTCTCCGACGCCGAGGCCTTCGCCGGCCTCGTGGCCGTCGCCAAGGCTGCCCTGCCGGCCGACGTCAACGCTCCGGCTGCCTGAGTGCTGCCCTGAGCTACGACAACATCCAGGAACGACCCGTGGACCCGCTCACCGAGCGCACACCACGGGTCGTTTCTGCTGTGAAACTGCTCCGGACCGCCGAGCGTCGCAAGACCGGGCGGTTCCTCGCCGAGGGTGAGAACTCCGTCACCGAGGCGCTCGCTGCTGCACGCGTGCACGAACTGTTCGTCACCGAGGCGGCCGCGGGCCGGTACGCGACGGTTGTCGACGAAGCGCGCCACAAGGGTGTGCGGGTGGGGATCGTCACCGAGCGGGCCGCCGCCCGGTTGTCCGACACCGTCACCCCGCCCGGCCTCGTCGCCGTGTGCGACACCCTCGACGTGCCGCTCGCCGAAGCGGTGACCCCGCGGTCGCGGCTGCTCGCCGTGCCCGTCGCGGTCGCCGAACCCGGCAACGCCGGCACGCTCATCCGCGTCTCCGACGCCGTCGGCGCCGACGCCGTGGTCCTCGCCGGCGACAGCGTCGACCCGCACAACGGCAAGTGCGTGCGCTCCTCGGCCGGCAGCATCTTCCACCTGCCGGTCGCGCGCGAACGCGACACCGACCGGGTGCTGGCCGCGCTCGCCGAGGCCGGCGTGCAGATCCTCGCGACGGCCGCCGACGGTGAGATCGACCTCGACGACGCCGACGAGTTGCTCGCCGCGCCCACCGCGTGGCTGTTCGGTAACGAGGCCCACGGACTCGATCCGCAGGTCGCCGCCCGCGCCGACCATCGCGTCCGCATCCCCATCCGCGGACGCGCCGAATCGCTCAACCTCGCCACCGCCGCCTCGATCTGCCTGTATGCGAGCGCGCGGGTGCAACATCGGGCCGCTCGGCCCATCACATAGGATTTCCCCGGTGCGCCGCGGCCTCCGGCCCGGACCGCACCCACCGAGATCACCCGTTCGTCCGAAGAAGGAGATGCACCGGTCGTGGCCAAGAAAGAGGGCGGCACCCCGCCGGCAGTCGATCCGAGCGCCCTGACCGAGGACGCGCTCACCGCCGCCGAGAAGTCCGCGATCGACGCGTTCGCCGCTGCGGCCGACCTCGACGAACTCGCCCAGGCGAAGATCGACCACCTCGGCGACAAGGCGCCCATCTCCCTCGCCAAGCGCGCCCTCGGCTCGCTGCCCGGCAACGAGCGCGCCGATGCCGGCAAGCGGGTCAACGCCCACCGCACCACCGTGCAGGCCGCCTTCGACGACCGCAAGGCGGTGCTGCAGGCCGAACGCGACGCCGCGGTCCTCGTCGCCGAGGCCGTCGACGTCACCTTGCCCGCGACCCGCCGCGCGCTCGGCGCCCGCCACCCGATCTCGATCATCTCCGACGAGATCGCCGATGTCTTCGTCGCGATGGGCTGGGAGGTCGCCGAAGGCCCCGAGGTCGAGACCGAGCACTTCAACTTCGACGCCCTGAACTTCCTGCCCGACCATCCGGCGCGCACGATGCAGGACACCTTCCACATCGCCCCGGAGGGTTCGCGGCAGGTGCTGCGCACCCACACCTCGCCCGTGCAGGTCCGCACCATGCTGCACCGCGACATCCCGATCTACGTCGTGTGCCCCGGCCGCACCTTCCGCACCGACGAACTCGACGCCACCCACACCCCGGTCTTCTCGCAGGTCGAGGGTCTCGCCGTCGACAAGGGCCTGACCATGGCGCACCTGCGCGGCACCCTCGACGCGTTCGCGCGGGCGCTGTTCGGTCCGGAGACCCGCACCCGGATGCGCCCGAACTACTTCCCGTTCACCGAACCGTCCGCCGAGGTGGACGTGTGGTTCCCGAACAAGAAGGGCGGCGCCGGCTGGGTCGAGTGGGGTGGCTGCGGCATGGTCAACCCCAATGTGCTCCGGGCCTCGGGCATCGACCCCGACGTGTACACCGGGTTCGCGTTCGGTATGGGCCTCGAACGCACCCTGCAGTTCCGCAACGGCATCCCCGACATGCGCGACATCGTCGAGGGCGACGTGCGCTTCACCCTGCCGTTCGGCGTGCAGGGCTGAGAGCCCGCTCCCGACACCGACTCCACCGACCGACGACCGAACGAAAGAGCTGAGCACAAGTGCGAGTAGCGCAGTCCTGGCTGACCGAGATCCTGCAGCGCGCCACCCCGGAGTGGAACGTCACCGCCGAGGAACTCGACGCGGGATTCGTCCGGGTCGGACTCGAGGTCGAGGACATCGAGACCCTCGGCCGCATCGACAACCTCGTCGTCGGACGGGTCGTGGAGATCACCGAGCTCACCGAGTTCAAGAAGCCCATCCGCTTCTGCAAGGTCGACGTCGGTGAGGACGAACCGCGCGGCATCGTGTGCGGTGCCCGCAACTTCGCCGAGGGCGACCTCATCGTCGCCGCCCTGCCCGGCGCCGTGCTCCCCGGCGACTTCGCCATCGCCTCGCGCAAGACCTACGGGCACGTCTCCGACGGCATGATCTGCTCGCTGTCCGAGCTGGGCATCGGCAAGGACCACTCCGGCATCCTCGTGCTCGAGCCCGGCACCGCCGAACCCGGCACCGACGCCAACGACCTGCTCGGCCTCGGCGACACCGTCATCGAACTGAACATCACCCCCGACCGCGGATACTGCTTCTCCGTCCGCGGACTCACCCGCGAACTCGCGTGCGGCTTCGACCTCGAATTCGCCGATCCCGCGACCGTGCCGGCGCTGCCGTCCGACGCCGGCGAGGCCTACCCGATCCGGCTCGAACCCGAGACGAAGGCCACCCGGTTCGCCGCGCGGCGCGTCACCGGCATCGACCCGAAGGCCGTCACCCCGTGGTGGATGCAGCGCCGCCTGCACACCGCCGGTGTCCGCCCGATTTCGCCCGCGGTCGACGTGACCAACTACGTCATGCTCGAACTCGGCCAGCCGCTGCACGCCTTCGACGCCGCCACCCTGCAGGGTGAGCTGGTCGTGCGGCGCGCCCGGGCAGGGGAGAAGCTCACCACCCTCGACGGTGTCGAGCGCGACCTCGATCCCGAGGACGTCGTCATCACCGACGACTCCGGAGTGATCTCCCTCGCCGGCATCATGGGCGGCGCCACCACCGAGGTCGGCGACAGCACCACCGACGTGCTGCTCGAGGCCGCCACCTGGGATCCGCTCGCCGTCTTCCGCGGCAACCGCCGGCACAAGCTCAGCAGCGAGGCCGGCAAGCGCTTCGAGCGCACCGTCGATCCGGCCCTGGCCCCCGCCGCGCTCGACCGGGCCGCGAGCCTGCTCGTCGAGATCGCCGGTGGCCAGGTGGAATCGACCCTCACCGACATCGTCGTGCCCACCGAGAGCCCGACGATCCGCATGGACATCGACCTGCCCGACCGCATGGCCGGGGTGAGCTACCCGAACGGCACCGCCGCCCGCCGCCTCACACAGATCGGGTGCGCGGTCGAGGTCGGCGTCGGCGAGGACGGCCACGGCCAGCTCGTCGTCACCCCGCCGACCTGGCGCCCCGACCTGCGCCAGCCCGCCGATCTGGTCGAGGAGGTGCTGCGCCTCGAAGGTCTCGAGCAGATCCCGTCGGTGCTGCCCACCGCTCCCGCCGGTCGTGGTCTGACTGCCACGCAGAAGCGTCGCCGCGCCGTCTCCCGCGCCCTCGCCCACGACGGTTACGTCGAGGTGCTCGCCCCGGTGTTCCTGCCGGCCGGCGTGTTCGACACCTGGAAGCTCGACGCCGACGACCCGCGACGGGTGACCACCAAGGTGCTCAACCCCCTCGAGTCCGACCGTCCGGAGCTGGCCACCACTCTGCTGCCGGGTCTGCTCGAGATCCTCGGCCGCAACGTCTCGCGCGGACAGCGCGACCTGTCGCTCTACGCGATCGCGCAGGTCGTGCAGCCCACCTCCGAGACGAAGCCGGTCGACCTGCTGCCGGTCGACCGTCGTCCCACCGACGACGAGATCGCCCTGCTCGAAGGGTCGCTGCCGAAGCAGCCCGTCCACGTCGGTGGTGTGCTCGCCGGGCTGCGTGAACCGGCCGGTCCGTGGGGCACGGGCCGCGCCGCCGATGCCTTCGACGCCTTCGCCGCCGCGGAGACCGTGGCACGTGCTGCCGGGGTGCGCCTCGAGCGCCGCGCCGCCCAGTACCTGCCGTGGCATCCCGGCCGCTGCGCCGAACTGCTCGTCGACGGGGTCGTCGTCGGCCACGCCGGCGAACTGCACCCCGCGGTGATCGAACGGGCCGGCCTGCCCGCACGCACGTGCGCCTTCGAACTCGACCTCGACGCGTTGCCGATCGTGGAATCGCTTCCGGCACCGGTGGTCTCGCCCTTCCCGGCGGTCCTGCAGGACGTCGCGGTCGTGGTCGACGCGGACGTGCCGGCCACCGACGTCGAGAGCGCCCTGCGCTCGGGTGGCGGCGACCTGCTCGAGGACATCCGCCTGTTCGACGTCTACCAGGGCGCCCAGCTGGGGGAGAACCGCAAGTCCCTCGCATTCGCGCTGCGTTTCCGCGCTCCCGATCGCACCCTCACCGAGGACGAGGCCAGCGCCGCCCGCGAGGCGGCGGTCGCCGCCGCGGCCACCGCGGTCGGTGCCGAGCTACGCGCCTGAGACGACGTCCGCGTCCCCGCCCGGCAGCCACACGTCGGGCGGGACCGTGGCGACCTTGCGGCCCGCGCGGTCGAGGATGTGCCCGGCGAGCTTGTGAATGCGCAACACCAGCACCCGGTCCCGCACGGTCAGGTCCGGGCAGCGCGCGAGCAGCCGGGCCTCGAAGTCCGGGACCTCGGCGGGGGAGTGCAACCACGCCTGCACTACGAGGTTCGCGGCGCCGACGACGGCGAAACAGTTGCGCACCTCCGGCTCCCGGCTCACCACCCGCCCGGTGGCGGTCAACCGCTCCACGGGCACCGTGCACCACAACGTGACGAGCACCGCGAAACCTGCCGCGGGATGAGCGAACTCGCATCGTAGGCCGACGACCTCGGCGGCCAGCAACGCCTCGACCCGGCGTTTGACCGTGGCCGCGGCAGCCCCGGCGATCTCCGCCAGGGTGCGCATCGGGGTGCGGCCGTCCACCGCCAACGCCGACAGGATCGCGCGATCGGTGGCGGAGATCGCCGTGCGTCCGCGCCGCTCACCCACCCGCCGCGAGCCCGTGGCCAGTTCACCGCGCTCGCCGGGGCCGAGCGCGTTCAGTCGCCACGCCCCGCCCTCGGTGAACCACTCCGAGACCACGTGGGTGCGGATCGACGCGACACCGGGCAGGTGTGCCAGGTCGTCGACGACCAACCGGGTCATCTGCTCGTAGGTCGCGGTCGCGGCGGTGACGAGCAGGTCGGCGCCCGCCGACGGCACCTCGACGGTCACCGCGTGCGGACGCCCCGTCATCACCTCGGTCACCGACCTCCTCGCGCCGGGCACCACGGTGATCTCGAGCAGTGCGGTGGTCACCTGCGCGAGGATGCGCGGCCCCGGGGTGATCGTGGTCCACGCCAGACGTTCGCGTTCGAGGCGACGCCAGTGCCGGGCCACCGTGGCGGCATCGAGACCGAGCGGCCCGGCCAGCGCATCCCACGTCGAACGCGGGGACCACTGGAGCGCATTGATTATTCTCAGGTCGATTTCATCGATCGATCGCGCAGTTCCGTACTCGAAATCGTCCATTTCGTCATTATCCTGCAAAATCCGTGCCGAATTCGCGCGGCCTGCCAGCCTACGACACATGGAGACGGAACAGAAGTATGCGCTGATCGGGGCGGGGCCCTCGGGACTCGCCGGGGCCCGCGCGCTCTCCCGGCACGGCATCGACTTCGTCGGCTTCGAATCCCACAGCGCCGTCGGGGGGTTGTGGGACATCACCAATCCGGTGAGCACGGTCTACGAGTCGGCGCATCTGATCTCCTCGAAGACGACCACCGAGTTCACCGAGTTCCCCATGCCGCCGCAGACACCGGACTATCCGGGGCACGCGGAACTCGCCCGGTACTTCCGCGACTACGCCGACGTCTTCGGCCTGCGTGAGCGCTACCGCTTCGACACGACCGTGACCCGCGTCGAACCGGACGGCGACCGGTGGCGGGTGACCGCGACCGGCCGGGACGGCACCGCGACCACCGAGCTCTACCGCGGTGTCGTGGTCGCCAACGGCACCCTCGCGACCCCGAACCACCCGCAGATCCCCGGCGAGTTCGACGGTGAGCTCCTGCACACCAGTGCCTACAAGGACCCGACCATCTTCCGCGGCAAGCGGGTCCTGATCGTCGGCGCCGGCAACAGCGGCTGCGACATCGCCGTCGACGCCGTCCATCACGCCCGGTCGGTGGACCTGAGCGTGCGCCGCGGCTATCACTTCGTGCCCAAGTATCTGTTCGGGCGTCCCGCCGACACCCTCACCCGCGGCCGGCCGCTGCCGGCGCCGATCAAGCAGCGCCTCGACGCGCTGGTGCTGCGCCAGTTCGCCGGCGACCCCACCCGCTTCGGGCTGCCCGCACCCGACCACCGTCTCTACGAATCGCACCCGGTCGTCAACTCGCTGATCCTGCACCACCTCGGCCACGGGGACGTGCAGGTGCGGCCCGACATCGAGCGCTACGACGGCGCCGAGGTCCGGTTCCGGGACGGTTCGGCCGCCGGCTACGACATGATCGTGCACGCCACCGGCTACGTCCTCGACTATCCGTTCCTGGACCGGGACCTGCTCGACTGGCGCGCCCACGCACCGGACCTCCTGCTGAACATGATCAGCCGCCGGTTCGCGAACCTGTTCGTGCTCGGCATGGTCGAGTCGTCCGGGCTCGGCTGGCAGGGCCGTTACGAACAGGCCGAGCTCGTCGCCGCCGCGATCGGTCTCGCCGATACCGATCCGGCGGCCGCGGCGCGATGGCGCGCGGCGCTGGCGGCCTCGCCCCCGGACCTCACCGGCGGTTACCGCTATCTGAATCTCGGCCGGATGGCCTACTACGTCAACAAGGACGCCTATCGCACGGCGCTGCGCGAGCAGACCCGCGCAGTCCGCGAGGCCGCCGCCTCGTCCCCCGGGGCGGGCGTGCGGTGAACGTCGACGACGTCAGGCTCTCCTTCGACTCCGGTTCGCTGCTCGCCCTCAACGTCGTGCTCGCGGCGATCATGCTCGGCATCGCCCTCGACACCTCCGTCGACGACTTCCGCCGCGCGCTGCGCGCACCGAAGGCCATGGCGGTGGGCATCGCCGCGCAGTTCCTCGCGCTGCCCGCCGTGACCTGGCTGCTGACGTTGCTGCTCGACCCCGCCCCGTCGATCGCGCTCGGCATGATCCTCGTCGCGTGCTGCCCACCCGGGAACATCTCCAACGTCCTCACCCACCGCGCCGGCGGCGATGTCGCCCTGTCGGTGTCGATGACGGCCGTGTCGAACGTGCTCGCCATCGTGCTCATGCCGATCAACTTCGCGTTCTGGGGCAGTCGCAGCGACGGCACCCGGGCGCTGCTGCGTTCGGTCGAACTCGACGGTCTCGACATGGTCGTGCAGATCGCCCTGATCATCGGGCTGCCGTTCGTCCTCGGTATCTGGGCCGCGCAGAAGGCGCCCGGCTTCGCGTCCCGCGCCCAGCCGTGGGTGAAGAACGGATCCCTGCTCGCACTGCTCGCGTTCATCGTCGCCGGGCTCGCCGGCAATTTCGCCGACTTCCTCGACTACATCGGGCTCGTCCTGCTCGCGGTGTTCCTGCACGACGCAATCGCGCTCGGTCTCGGCTATCTGTGCGGATGGGCCAGCGGACTGCCCGAGTACAGCCGGCGGGCGGTCTCGTTCGAGGTCGGCATCCGCAACGCCGGCCTCGGGCTCGGCCTCGTCATGACCTTCTTCGACGGCCTCGGCGGCATGGCGATCGTCGCCGGCTGGTGGGGGATCTGGGACATCGTCGCCGGACTGCTCCTGGCCACCGTCTGGGCCCGTCGCACCGCAACCCGAAAGGTGACCGCATGACCTCCCTCACCGCCCTCGTCACCGGCGGCAACGGCTTCCTCGGCAGCGCCGTCGTGGCGGCTTTGCGCTCGCGCGGCGTCCGGGTGATCAGCGCCGACCTCCACGAACCCGCCGACCGCCACGAACGAACAGGCGCCGACGATGCGGTCGTCCACGTGATCGCCGACGTCCGTGACCGCCGCAGGATCGCCGAGGTCGTCGGCACCCACCGCCCCGACGTGATCGTGCACCTGGCATCCATCGTCAACCCCGGGCGTGACACCACCCCGGAGCAGGAATATGCCGTCGACGTCGACGGCGCACGCAACGTCGTCGACGCCGCACTGACCTACGGGGTGCGACGCCTGGTGGTGGCGTCCTCCGGCGCCGCCTACGGCTATCACGCCGACAACCCGGTCCCGCTCACCGAGGACGATCCGATCCGCGGCAACGACGAGTTCACCTACAGCCGGCACAAACGCCTCGTCGAGGAGATGCTCGCCGCCACCCGGGTCGAGCATCCGCAGCTCGAACAGGTGATCCTGCGGATCGGCACGATCCTGGGGGAGACCGTCCGCAACCAGATCACCGCACTGCTCGACCGTGAGCGGCTGCTCGTCGTCGCCGGCAGCGACAGCCCGTTCGTGTTCGTCTGGCACACCGACGTCGCGGCGGCCTTCGCCGAGGCCGTGCTCGGTCCGGTCACGGGCATCTTCAATGTCGCGGGCGACGGGGTCGTCACCGTGCCCGAGATCGCCGCGATGACGAACCGCAGGACCCTCACGGTGCCCGCTGCGGTGCTGAAGCTCGCCCTGCGGATCGGGCGCGCGTTGCGTCTGACGGAGCACGGCCCGGAGCGGGTCGGCTTCCTGCAGTACCGTCCGGTGCTCGACAACCGGCGGTTGCGCGAGGAGCTCGGGGTGCGGTTGCAGTACACCAGCCGGGAGGCCTTCGAGGCGTATCTGCGGGCTCGCGCCGAACAGGACGCAGCGGGAGCCCAGCGACGTAGCCTGGATGCATGAGCAAGGACGAAGCCGGCCGGGTGCCCTCTCCCGAGGAACCCGACAAGCCGGAGCAGCCCGTCCCCGACGTCACCCCGGCCGGGCCGGAGACGCCGACGGTGCCGGATGTGCCGCCGGGCCCGGACATTCCGGACGTGCCGCCGATCGACCCGGAGCCGAGCCCCGATCCCGACGTGACCCCGCGCGAGGAAGACGCCCACGAGGCCCAGGTGCACGAGGCTCAGGTCCACGAGGCCGAGATCGTCGAACCGGGTGCCGTCGGTGCCGGAATCGTCGACAGCGGGGTCCGCGCACCGACGATCGAGGAGATCACCGGATACACCGCGGACGGGGTGCCGACCTTCGAATCGGTGCGTGAGAAGATCGAACAGCGTTCGGCGACCGCGCTCGGCGCGGAGGAACTCGCTCACGCGACCGGGGCGGGTCGCACGCTCGAGGAGCAGTACGAGGAGCGCAAGGCAGCTGCTGCCGACCGGCTCGCGGAGATCCGGCGGTCGTTGCGGTCGGAGTGAATCCTCCCGGAAGGGACACCCCCTATGAAATGATTTGCATGAGGGTGCATAATCATTCGTATGGGTACTTCACCGGACTTCACCGCCACCCCCGAGTCGCCGCTACGGGTCGCCGTGGCCGGCGCCAGCGGCTACGCGGGCGGCGAGATCCTGCGCCTGCTCCTCGGCCACCCCGCCTACCAGGACGGCTCACTCGCCATCGGCGCGCTCACCGCCGGGGGTAATGCCGGCGCCACCCTGCGTGAGTTCCATCCCCATCTGCTGCCGCTCGCCGACCGCGTGCTCGGCGCCACCGACATCGACACCCTGCTCGGGCACGACGTCGTCTTCCTCGGCCTGCCGCACGGCCACTCCGCCGTGATCGCCGAGCAGCTGCCCGAGACGACCGTCGTCATCGACTGCGGCGCCGACTTCCGGCTCGAGAGCGCCGCCGACTGGCAGCGCTGGTACGGCAGCGACCACGCCGGCACCTGGCCCTACGGCATGCCCGAGCTGCCCGGCAAGCGCGACGCCCTCGTCGGCGCCACCCGCATCGCGGTCCCCGGTTGCTACCCGACCTCCGCCTCCCTCGCCCTCGCCCCGGCCGTCGCCGCCGGCATCGTCGAACCCGTCGTGAACGTCGTGGCCGTCTCCGGCACCTCCGGC
This sequence comes from Rhodococcus shunpengi, assembly GCF_048381395.1. Classification (NCBI taxonomy): domain Bacteria; kingdom Bacillati; phylum Actinomycetota; class Actinomycetes; order Mycobacteriales; family Nocardiaceae; genus Rhodococcus; species Rhodococcus shunpengi. The sequence goes on along the minus strand of NZ_JBLWIU010000014.1, from coordinate 13,658 downwards.
GCCGGGAAGTCCCCGAAGGTCGACCTGCTCGGCTCCGAGGTCATGGGCTCGGTCCGCGCCTACGGCGTCGGCGGCGCCCACCGGCACACCCCGGAGATCAAGCAGAACCTCTCCGCCCTCGCCGGCACCGACGTGAAGGTCTCGTTCACCCCCGTCCTCGCGCCCATGCCGCGCGGCATCCTCGCGACCTGCACCGCACCGACCACGGTGACCGCCGCCGAGGCCCGCGCCGTCTACGAGAAGGCCTACGCCGACGAACCCTTCGTGCAGTTGCTGCCGGAAGGCGCGCTGCCCGCCACCGGCGCGGTGGTCGGCTCGAACGCCGTCCAGATCGCCGTCACCGTCGACGCCGACGCCGGACTGCTCGTCGTCGTCGCCGCGCTCGACAATCTCACCAAGGGCACCGCCGGTGCCGCCGTGCAATCGATGAACCTGGCACTCGGCCTGCCCGAGACCGCCGGCCTGTCCACCGTGGGAGTGGCTCCGTGACCGAGAACAAGTACGCAGACGACGTCTACACCGGCGCCACCGAGATCGCCGGGGGACGCCTGATCCGCACCCAGGGTGTCACCAGTCCCGCCGGCTTCCGGGCCGCCGGCATCCCCGCCGGCATCAAGGTCTCCGGCAAGCAGGACCTCGCGCTCGTGGTCAACGAGGGCCCCGAACTCACCGCCGCCGGTGTGTTCACCACCAACAAGGTCAAGGCCGCCCCCGTCCTGTGGTCCCAGCAGGTGCTGAAGTCCGGCAGCCTGCGCGCGGTGATCCTCAACTCCGGCGGCGCCAACGCGTGCACCGGTGCCGGTGGTTTCCAGGACACCCACGCTACGGCCGAGGCCGTCGCCGACGCCCTGAGCAACTGGGGCACCGAGACCGGTGCCGGTGAGGTCGCCGTGTGCTCGACCGGCCTGATCGGCGACCGTCTGCCCATGGACAAGGTGCTCTCCGGCGTGCAGGAGATCGTCCACGAACTCGCCGGGGGCATCTCCGGCGGCACCGACGCCGCCTACGCGATCATGACCACCGACACCGTGCCCAAGCAGGCCGCCCTGCACCACGCCGACAAGTGGAATGTCGGCGGCATGGCCAAGGGCGCCGGCATGCTCGCCCCCGCCCTGGCGACGATGCTGTGCGTGGTCACCACCGACGCCGTCGCGACCGCCGAGCAGCTCGACACCGCGCTGCGTCACGCGTCCCGGCTCACCTTCGACCGCCTCGACGTCGACGGCGCGACCTCCACCAACGACACCGTGCTGCTGCTGGCCTCCGGCGCGAGCGGGATCACCCCGAGCCAGGACGAGCTGAACGCCGCCGTCCTCGCCGTGTGCGACGACCTCGCCGAGCAGATGATGGCCGACGCCGAGGGCGTCACCAAGCGGGTCACCGTGACCGTCCGCGGCGCCGCCAGTGAGGCCGACGCCCTGATCGGTGCCCGCACCGTGGCTCGCGACAGCCTCGTCAAGACCGCCCTGTTCGGCTCCGACCCCAACTGGGGCCGCGTGCTCGCCGCCATCGGCATCGCCCCGATCGAACTCGACCCCGACAAGATCTCCGTGTCGTTCAACGGCAATCCGGTGTGCATCGACGGTGTCGGTGCCCCCGGCGCCCGCGAGGTCGACCTGTCCGCCGCCGACATCGCCCTCGACATCGACCTCGGTCTCGGCGACGCGCAGGTGTCCATCCGCACCACCGACCTCTCGCACGCCTACGTCGAAGAGAACTCGGCGTACTCGTCGTGACCGGAACGAGCACAGGAGACGACGTGACCGACGCACTGATCGCCGACCTCACCTCGCACCAGAAGGCGTTCGTCCTCGCCGAGGCTCTGCCGTGGTTGCAGAAGTTCCGCGACAAGATCGTCGTCGTCAAGTACGGCGGCAACGCCATGATCGACGACACCCTCAAGACCGCCTTCGCCGCCGACATGGCGTTCCTGCGCACCGTCGGCATCCATCCCGTCGTCGTGCACGGCGGCGGCCCGCAGATCAACGCCATGCTGAAGCGACTCGGCCTGGAAGGTGAATTCCGCGGCGGCTTCCGCGTCACCACCCCCGAGGTCATGGACGTCGTGCGGATGGTGCTCTTCGGGCAGGTCGGGCGCGAACTCGTCGGCCTGATCAACAGCCACGGGCCCTACGCCGTCGGCACCTCCGGCGAGGACGCCGGACTGTTCACCGCGACCCGCCGCACGGTCGTCGTCGACGGCGAGGCCACCGACATCGGCCTCGTCGGCGACGTCACCAGCGTCCACCCCGGCGCGGTGCTCGACCTCATCGCCGCCGGCCGCATCCCCGTGGTCTCGACGATCGCGCCCGACGCCGACGGCGTGGTGCACAACATCAACGCCGACACCGCCGCGGCCGCCCTCGCCGAAGCGCTCGGCGCGGAGAAGCTGGTCGTGCTCACCGACGTCGAAGGCCTCTACACGAACTGGCCCGACCGCAGCTCGCTCACCTCGCGGATCGACGCCGACGCGCTCACCGCGCTGCTGCCGTCGCTCGACTCCGGCATGGTCCCGAAGATGGAGGCGTGCCTGCGCGCCGTGCAGGGCGGAGTGCCCACCGCACACGTCATCGACGGGCGCCAACCGCACTCCGTGCTCCTCGAACTGTTCACCGAAGAAGGCATCGGCACCATGGTGGTGCCGTCCTCCGAGAAGGAAGGCCCCGCATGACCGGCACGTCCGACCTCCAGCAGCGCTGGGCGGGTTCGCTGATGAACAACTACGGCGTGCCCAAGGTCGCGCTGGTCGAGGGCGACGGTGCCGTGCTCACCGACGCCGACGGCAAGCAGTACCTCGACCTGCTCGGCGGCATCGCCGTCAACAGCCTGGGCCACCGCCACCCGGCGATCATCGAGGCCGTCACCGCGCAGCTGAACCAGCTCGGCCACGTGTCGAACCTGTACGCCTCGCCGCCGGTGCTCGAACTCGCCGAGAAGCTCCTCGACCGCTTCGGTCACGAGGGCCGCGCCTTCTTCTGCAATTCCGGCACCGAGGCCAACGAAGCGGCCTTCAAGATCGCCCGGCTCACCGGCCGGCCGAAGATCGTCGCGTGCGAGAAGGCCTTCCACGGCCGCACCATGGGCGCGCTCGCCCTGACCGGCCAGCCCGACAAGCGCGCCCCCTTCGAACCGATGCCCGCCGGCGTCGAGTTCGTGCCCTACGGCGATCTCGACGCCCTCGAGGCCGCCGTGGACGAGAACACCGCCGCCGTCTTCCTCGAACCGATCATGGGCGAGTCCGGCGTCGTCGTCCCGCCCGAGGGTTATCTCGCCGGCGCGCGTCGCATCACCACCGAACGCGGTGCACTGCTCGTGCTCGACGAGGTCCAGACCGGCATCGCCCGTACCGGCAGCTTCTTCGCCTACCAGGCAGCGGGCATCACCCCCGACGTGATGACCCTCGCCAAGGGTCTCGGCGGCGGACTGCCCATCGGCGCCGTCCTCGCCACCGGCCCGGCCGCCGAGCTGTTCCAGCCCGGCAAGCACGGCACCACCTTCGGCGGCAACCCGGTGTGCGCCGCGGCCGCCCTCGCGGTGCTGCGCACGATCGACGAGCAGAACCTGCTCGACCACGTGAACACCGTCGGCAAGACCCTCGCCGTCGGCATCGAGGAACTCGGGCACCCGCTCGTCTCGCACGTGCGCGGCTCCGGGCTGCTCCTCGGTGTCGTCCTCACCGCCGAGAAGGCACCGGCTGTCGAGACCGCCGCCCGAGAGGCCGGTTTCCTCGTCAATGCCGCCGCACCCGACGTGATCCGCCTCGCGCCCCCGCTGATCCTTACCGAACAGCAGGCCGAGAGCTTCGTGACGGCGCTGCCCGCCGTCCTCGACACCGCCGACCGGGAAGGGAACTGACGACCCGTGCTCCGCCATTTCCTGCGCGACGACGACCTCACCCCGGCCGAACAGACCGAGGTGCTCGAACTCGCCGCCGAACTGAAGAAGGCACCGCTGTCCCGCCGCCCCCTCGAAGGGCCCCTCAGCGTCGCCGTGCTCTTCGACAAGACCTCCACCCGCACCCGCTTCTCCTTCGACGCCGGCATCGCCCAGCTCGGCGGACACGCCATCGTCGTCGACACCGGCTCCACCCAGATCGGCAAGGGTGAGACCGTCGAGGACACCGCCCGGATGTTCTCCCGGTTCACCGAAGCGGTCGTGTGGCGCACCTACGGCCAGGACCGCATCGAGACGCTCGCCGAGCACTCGACCGTGCCCGTCGTCAACGCGCTCACCGACACCTTCCACCCCTGCCAGGTCCTCGCCGACCTGCAGACCATCCGCGAGAACAAGGGCGCCACCGCGGGCCTGCGGATGACCTACTTCGGCGACGGCGCCAACAACATGGCGCACTCGCTGATGCTCGGCGGCGTCACCGCCGGCATGCACGTGACCATCGCGTCCCCGGCCGGGTTCACCCCCGACCCGCAGGTCGTTGCCGCGAGCCGCGCACGCGCCGAACAGACCGGCGGCAGCGTCACCGTCACCGACGACCCGCGCACCGGAGCCACCGGCGCCGATGTGCTCGTCACCGACACCTGGGTGTCGATGGGGCAGGAGGACGACGGCAAGGACCGCGAGGCTCCCTTCCGGCCGTTCCAGCTGAACGACGCCCTCGTCTCCCTCGCCGACACCGACGCGATCGTGCTGCACTGCCTGCCGGCCTACCGCGGCAAGGAGATCACCGCCGAGGTCATCGACGGACCGCGGTCGGTGGTGTGGGACGAGGCCGAGAACCGCCTCCACGCACAGAAGGCCCTGCTCGTGTGGCTGCTCGAGCAGAGCCGGAGCTGACCGTGAGCACCGCGGCGAACCATGCGGACAGCGCAGCGACCGCGCCGACGCGCGCGGCGCGGCAGGCCCGCATCGTCGCACTGCTCGCCGCACACCCGGTGCGCAGCCACACCGAACTCGCCGCCCTCCTCGCCGAGGACGGCATCGAGGTGTCCACCGCCACCCTGTCCCGCGACCTCGAGGAACTCGGTGCCGTCAAGCTCCGCGCAGCCGACGGCGGCGCCGGGGTGTACGTCGTCCCGGAGGACGGCAGCCCCGTGCGCGGTGTGACCGGAGGCACCGACCGTCTGTCCCGGTTGCTCGGCGAACTGCTGGTGTCCACCGACTCCAGCGGCAACATCGCCGTGCTGCGCACCCCGCCCGGGGCGGCGCACTATCTGGCCAGTGCACTCGATCGGGCATCATTACCCGAGGTGGTCGGAACGATCGCCGGCGACGACACCATCGCGGTCATCGCCCGCGAACCGACGACGGGAGCCGAACTGGCCGCGAAAATCGAATCACTCGCCTGACCTACCACTCATAGACGCACGTCGAAATACGAAGGAGCACAAAGACAATGGCCGAACGCGTCGTACTCGCCTATTCGGGCGGGCTGGACACCTCCGTCGCCATCAGCTGGATCGGCAAGGAGACCGGCAAGGAGGTCGTCGCCGTGGCCATCGACCTCGGCCAGGGTGGCGAGGACATGGAGGTCGTGCGTCAGCGCGCCCTCGACTGCGGTGCCGTCGAATCGATCGTCGTCGACGCCAAGGACGAGTTCGCCAACGAGTACTGCCTGCCCACCGTCCAGGCCAACGCGCTCTACATGGACCGCTACCCGCTCGTCTCGGCCATCAGCCGCCCGCTGATCGTCAAGCACATCGTGCAGGCCGCCCGCGAGCACGGCGGCACCGTCGTCTCCCACGGCTGCACCGGCAAGGGCAACGACCAGGTCCGCTTCGAGGTCGGCTTCGGCGCCCTCGCCCCCGACCTCCAGGTCATCGCACCGGTCCGCGACTACGCCTGGACCCGCGAGAAGGCCATCGCCTTCGCCGAGGAGCACGGCCTGCCCATCAACGTCACCAAGCGTTCGCCGTTCTCCATCGACCAGAACGTCTGGGGCCGCGCCGTCGAGACCGGCTTCCTCGAGGACCTGTGGAACGCCCCCACCAAGGACGTCTACGACTACACCGAGGACCCCACCGCCCACTGGCAGGCCCCCGACGAGCTGATCATCAGCTTCGAGGCCGGCCGCCCCGTCGCGATCGACGGCAAGCACGTCACCGTCCTCGAAGCCATCCAGGAACTCAACCGTCGCGCGGGCGCCCAGGGTGTGGGCCGCCTCGACATGGTCGAGGACCGCCTCGTCGGCATCAAGAGCCGCGAGATCTACGAGGCCCCCGGCGCCATCGCCCTCATCACCGCCCACCAGGAACTCGAGCACGTCACCCTCGAGCGCGAACTCGGCCGCTACAAGCGTCGCGTCGAGGAGCGCTGGAGCGAGCTGGTGTACGACGGCCTGTGGTACTCGCCGCTGAAGACCGCCCTCGACGCCTTCATCAAGAACACCCAGGAGCGCGTCACCGGCGACATCCGCATGGTGCTCCACGGCGGACACATCACCGTCAACGGCCGTCGCAGCCCCGAGTCGCTGTACGACTTCAACCTCGCCACCTACGACGAGGGCGACAGCTTCGACCAGTCCAACGCCAAGGGCTTCGTGCAGATCCACGGCCTGTCGTCGAAGGTCGCCGCGAAGCGCGATCTGGGCCTGTAGTCATGACAGCTCACGGCACCAACGAAGGTGCCCTGTGGGGCGGCCGGTTCGCATCCGGACCGGCCGCCGCCATGGCGGCGCTGAGCAAGTCCACGCACTTCGACTGGGCGCTCGCCCCGTACGACGTGCGCGCCTCGCAGGCCCACGCCAAGGTGCTGCACCGCGCCGGACTCCTCACCGACGACGACCTCGCCACGATGCTCGACGGCCTCGACCGTCTCGCCGGCGATGTGGCCTCCGGTGCGTTCGGTCCCGCCGAGTCCGACGAGGACGTGCACGGCGCGCTCGAACGGGGACTCATCGAGCGGGTCGGCCCCGAGGTCGGCGGCCGGCTCCGCGCGGGCCGCTCCCGCAACGACCAGGTCGCGACGCTGTTCCGGATGTGGCTGCGCGACAGCGCGCGGCGCATCGCCGACGGTGCCCTCGACGTGGTCGACGCCATCGCCGGCCAGGCCGCAGCGCACCCCGATGCCGTGATGCCCGGCAAGACGCACCTGCAGGCGGCGCAGCCCGTGCTGCTCGCGCACCACCTGCTCGCCCACGCGCATCCGCTGCTTCGCGACGTCGACCGGTTGCGCGACTTCGACAAGCGCGCGGCGGTCTCGCCGTACGGGTCGGGCGCGCTGGCCGGATCGTCGCTCGGTCTCGACCCCGACGCGATCGCGGCCGATCTGGGCTTCGACTCGGCGGCGGACAACTCGATCGACGCGACCAGCTCCCGCGACTTCGCGGCGGAAGCGGCGTTCGTGTTCGCACAGATCGCCGTCGACCTCTCCCGCATGGCGGAGGAGGTCATCCTGTGGAGCACCCCCGAGTTCGGGTACGTCACCCTCGCGGACGAATGGTCGACCGGGTCGTCGATCATGCCCCAGAAGAAGAATCCGGACGTCTCCGAGCTCACCCGCGGTAAGGCCGGTCGTCTCATCGGTAACCTCACCGGTCTGCTGGCCACGCTCAAGGCGCAGCCGCTGGCCTACAACCGCGACCTGCAGGAGGACAAGGAGCCGGTCTTCGACTCCGTCGCACAGCTCGAGCTGCTGCTCCCGGCGATCGCGGGCCTCGTCTCGACGCTGACCTTCCACACCGAACGCATGGCCGAGCTCGCACCCGCCGGATTCACCCTCGCGACCGACATCGCCGAGTGGATGGTTCGCCAGGGCGTTCCGTTCCGCGTCGCCCACGAGGCGGCCGGGGCATGCGTGCGGGTCGCCGAAGGCCGCGGGGTCGGTCTCGAGGACCTCACGGACGAGGAGCTCGCCGGTGTCGATCCGGCGCTGACCCCGCAGGTGCGGGAAGTGCTCACCGTCGAAGGATCCATCGCCTCGCGCGACGCGCGTGGCGGCACCGCGGGCGTGCGGGTGGCCGAGCAGCTCGGCCGCGTGCGCGACGCCGCGGCACACCTGCGCAGCTGGGTGCGCGGCTGACACGCCTGCCGTCCCGGGCACACCCCGAGTTGCCCGGGACGGTGAGGGCGGTGTGGCAGGCTGACACATACTCTCGGCATGCAACGGGTACCGGTGTAGAACCGCAGGTGCCGGGGACCGCTGCGGATACATCGTCGAGAAGGGGAGCGGACCGTGGGACTGGACGCCGATGTAGTGACCGAGTCGGTGCGACGGCTCGTCGCCACTGCCCAGAACGGTCTCGAAGTCCTGCGTTTCGGTGGTCTCGAACCCGGCCGCTCGTCCTCGCCGTACCAGGTCGTCGAGCGCACCTCCATGTACCGGCTCCGCCGGTACTTCCCCGAATCCGACACCGCCTCCACGGGCATCCCGATCGTCCTCGTGCCACCGATGATGGTGTCCGCCGAGGTGTACGACGTCACCCGTGACGCCGGCGCCGTCGGCACCCTCCACGAAGCGGGTCTCGACCCCTGGGTCGTGGACTTCGGGTCGCCCGACCAGGAAGAGGGGGGCTGGAAACGCACCCTCACCGATCACATCCTCGCCCTCGACGAAGTCGTCGACTGCGTCCGCGCCTATACCGGTCGCGACGTGCATCTCGGTGGGTACTCGCAGGGCGGCATGTTCTGCTATCAGGTCGCGGCGTACCGGCGTAGCCGCGGCATCGCGAGCCTGATCACCTTCGGCAGCCCGGTCGACACCCTCGCCGCCCTGCCCTTCGGGATTCCGGAGATCGTCGCGACCCACTCCGCGGACTTCCTCGCGGACCACGTCTTCAACCGCCTCGCGATCACGGGATGGATGGCGCGCACCGGATTCCAGCTGCTCGATCCGGTCAAGACCGTGCGCTCGCGCATCGACTTCCTGCTCCAGCTCCACGACCGGGAAGCGCTGCTGCCGCGAGAACCGCAGCGCCGGTTCCTCGACACCGAGGGGTGGGTGGCGTGGTCCGGACCGGCCGTCGCCGAGGTGTTGCGCCAGTTCATCGCTCACAACCGCATGGTCAGTGGCGGTTTCGTCATCAACGACCGGGCAGTGAGCCTCGCCGAGATCACCTGTCCCGTCCTCGCGTTCATCGGTGAGGTCGACGACATCGGGCAACCGCTCGCCGTACGCGGCATCCGCAAGGCGTCGCCCCGCGCGGAGGTCTACGAATACACCTTGCGCGCAGGGCATTTCGGTCTGGTTGTGGGCAGTGTCGCCGGTCAGCAGACGTGGCCGTCGGTCGGGGAGTGGGTGCAGTGGCGCGAGGGCGTCGGGGACCGGCCCGTCGGCATCGCGCCGATGGCGGTGCCGAACCCCACCGATGAGGGCACCGGCGTCTCGGTCGCATCCCGCATCACGCACACCGCCGCGACCCTCGCCGACGTCGGAACCGATTTCGGCAAGGGGATCGCGGGGATCGCGGTGGGTGCCGTCCGCGGAGCACGCGATCTCACCGGCGAGGCCGCCCGCGCCCTTCCCCGCCTCGCGCGGCTCGGGCAGATCCAGCCGCGCACCCGCATCTCCGTCGGCGGCCTGCTCGCCGAAATCGGCCGAAAGTCGCCGAAGCGGGAGTGCTTCATCTTCGAGGACCGGGTCTACACCTTCGACGCCGTCAACCGGCGGATCGACAACGTCGTCCTCGGGCTCGTTGACAACGGCATCCGTCCCGCGATGCACGTCGGCATCCTCATGGACGTGCGCCCCAGCGCGATGGCGGCGGTCGCGGCGATCTCCCGCCTCGGCGGCGTGTCCGTCCTGATCCCGCCCGGACCGGACATCGCCGAGGCCGTGCGACTCGGCGGTGTCGAGAAGATCGTCGCCGATCCCGAGAACCTCGACGCGGCCGTCGCGACAGGCCTGCCCGTGCTGGTACTCGGGGGCGGCGACGTCCGCGACCTCGACATCGAACCCGGCGCCGACGTCGTCGATCTCGAACGACTCGACATCTCCTCCGTGCAGCTGCCGGGCTGGTACGTCGCCGATCCGGGACTCGCGCGCGAACTTGCGTTCATCCTGTTCTCCGGTGGCGGCGACACGCTCGCGGTGCGACGGGTCACCAACTACCGATGGGCGCTGTCGGCCTTCGGGACCGCCACCGCGGCCTCGCTCGGACGTGGCGACACCATGTACTGTCTTGCGCCGCTGCATCATTCGTCGGGTCTGCTCGTCAGTTTCGGTGGGGCGCTCGCCGGTGGGGCGCGTATCGCGTTGTCGCGCGGGTTGAATCCGTCGCTCTTCAGCGACGAAGTGCACCGCTACGGCGTCACCGTCGTCACCTACACCTGGTCGATGATGCGTGAGGTGCTCGACAGCCCGTCGCTGCACATCGACGCCATCCACCCCATCCGGTTGTTCATCGGCTCCGGCATGCCACCGGGGTTGTGGCGCCGCACCCTCGACCGGTTCCAGCCCGCACGGGTTCTCGAGTTCTACGCGTCGACCGAGGGAAACGTCGTGCTCGCGAACGTCTCCGGTTCGAAGATCGGCTCGAAGGGCCGGCCGTTGCCCGGTAGCGCCGACGTGCGCCTCGCCGCCTACGACGCCGGCGTCGGCCGACTCGTAGAGGACGAACGCGGCTTCGTGCGGGAGGCGCAGGTCGGCGAGGTCGGACTGCTGCTCGGCAGGCCCGGACCCGCCGCCTCGGCGATCACCGGTGTGATGCGCGGCGTGTTCGAACCGGGCGACGTGTGGGTGCCCACCGACAACCTGTTCCGACGCGACGACGACGGCGACTACTGGTTGCTCGACAGTCGGCGGACGGTGATCCCCACCTTCCACGGCCCGGTCTTCACCCAGAGCGTGGCGGACGTGCTCGAAGCGATCCCGCGTGTCGATCTCGCCGTCGCCTATGGCATCTCGGTGGGAGGTCGCGACATCGCGGTGGCCGGCTGCTCGCTGCGGGGCAACCGTGCACCGACGGCCGCGGAGATCACGGCGGCGTTCGACTCGGTCCCGGCCGACGAACGACCCGATCTCGTGCACGTCGTGCCCGACATCCCGTTGGGCCCGTCCTATCGCCCGTCCGCCGATCGTCTGCGCGAACAGGGATTGCCCGTGCCCACCGTCCGTACCTGGTACCTGAACCCCGACACCGGGACGTACAAGCGGTTCACCAAGGCCGTGGCCACGGCGTGGAAGACGGGCACGGCGGGTTCGCCCGCCGGAGCGCGGTAGCCTGGGACCGGTTCGGTTCCGCCCTTCGAAAGGACATCCGTGGCTGTCGATCCCACGTTGCTGAGCATTCTGGCCTGTCCGGAGGACAAGGGGCCGTTGCTTCTCGTCGACGACGCCGTCCTGTACAACCCGCGACTGCGGCGGGCGTATCCGATCGAGAACGGCATTCCCGTCCTCCTCGTCGACGAGGCCCGCGAGGTCAGCGACGCCGAGCACGAGGACTTCACCGCGCGCGGTGTCGCCGGATGGAGCACCGACTGAGCCGCAATCGTCGATCCGTCCGCGGCGAACTCGAAGGACTCGATCCGGTCGAGGCTGCCGAAGCGCTGCTCGGAGCAACCGTCCGAGTGGGGGAGACCGCCGTCCTGCTGACGGAGGTCGAGGCCTATGGCGGCCCCGAGGACGGACCGTGGCCGGACCCGGCCGCGCACTCGTACCGCGGACCCACCCCGCGTAATTCGGTCATGTTCGGACCTGCGGGGCATCTATACGTCTACCGCAGCTACGGACTGCACTTCTGCGCGAACGTCTCTCTCGGTCCCGACGGCACCGCCGCGGCAGTGCTGTTGCGCGGTGGTGAGGTGATCGAGGGAGAGCAGGCGGTCCGTTCCCGGCGCACGTCCGGCACTCCATTCTCGAACCTCGCACGGGGGCCCGGAAATCTCGCTGCTGCGCTCGGCCTCGATCTGGCCGACAACGGTATCGACGTGGACGCGGCCGACGCTCGGGTGCGCGTGGAACTTCCGGCTGAACCGCTGGTCGGGGAGGTCGCGCGGGGGCCGCGGGTGGGGATCAGCGTGGCGGCCGACAGGCCGTGGCGGTTGTGGGTTCCCGGGGCGATCGGGGTCTCCGCGTACCGGCGCAGCCCACGCGCGCCCGCCGCCCCTCGGGCGTGATGGGATGATCGAACGGTGACTGAGCACATTCTCGACGAACTGACCTGGCGCGGGCTCATCGCGCAATCGACCGATCTCGACGCACTTCGAGGCGAACTCGACAAGGGTCCGATCACCCTCTATGCCGGTTTCGATCCGACCGGCCCGAGCCTGCACGCCGGTCACCTCGTTCCGCTCCTCGCACTCAAGCGTTTCCAGCGCGCCGGCCATCGGCCCATCGTTCTCGCAGGTGGCGCAACCGGCATGATCGGCGACCCGCGGGACGTGGGGGAGCGCACCATGAACTCCGCCGACACCGTCGCCGAATGGGCAGGACGGATCCGTGGGCAGCTCGAACGGTTCGTCGACTTCGACGACTCCCCGACGGGAGCCGTGGTCGTGAACAACCTCGACTGGACCGGCACGCTGTCCGCGATCGACTTCCTGCGCGATATCGGCAAGCACTTCTCGATCAATGTGATGCTCGCCCGCGACACCGTCAAGCGCCGCCTCGAAGGTGACGGCATCTCGTACACCGAGTTCAGCTACATGCTCCTGCAGGCCAACGACTACGTGCAGCTGCGCCGCGAGTACGGATGTGCGCTGCAGGTCGGCGGTTCCGATCAGTGGGGCAACATCATCGCCGGTGTCGAGCTCAACCGCCGTACCGACGGTGAGAGTGTGCACGCCTTGACCGTCCCGCTCGTGACCTCGTCCGACGGCAAGAAGTTCGGCAAGTCCACCGGTGGGGGCAGCCTGTGGCTCGACCCGGAGATGACCAGCCCGTACGCCTGGTACCAGTACTTCGTCAACGCGGCCGACGCCGACGTCATGAAGTACCTGCGGTGGTTCACCTTCCTCGACAAGGACGAACTCGCCGAGCTCGAGACCGCCACCATGGAGCGTCCGCATGCACGGGAGGCCCAGAAGCGCCTGGCAGCCGAGATGACCACCCTCGTGCACGGGGCGCACAACACCGCAGCGGTCGAGTTGGCCAGCCGCGCCCTGTTCGGGCGGGGGGAACTCGGCGAGCTGGACGAGCCCACGCTCGCGGCCGCCCTGACCGAGGCGTCCGTGACGGAGCTCCGCGCCGGCGAGCCGGACACGATCATCGATCTGCTCGTCGCGTCGGGTCTGTGCGAGAGCAAGGGAGCCGCGCGTCGCACCATCAAGGAAGGCGGCGCGTCGGTCAACAACGTCCGCATTTCCTCGGAGGAGTGGACCCCGGGCGACGGAGAGTTGCTGCACGGACGCTGGCTCGTCCTGCGCAGGGGCAAGCGGAACTTCGCCGGCGTACGAGTCGTCCGCGACTGACGCCTTCGCCGACGCTGGCGAGCCTCTGACCAGCGGATTTGACGGCGCGTTAGCGTCGGCGTAACTTAGTCGTCGTTCGAGCGACACCGAACAGCCCGCCGGACCGAAAGGTTCGGAAACAGGCATGTTCGATGTCGCATCGATCGGCTCTCACGGAAGAGAACGGGAAAGCAGCGATTTGCGGCCCTGAAATCGGATGTGATAGCTTGGAACGGTTGCCTCGGAGCGAGCCGGACAGGTGTCCGGTAACGTAACGATGTGCGCGTGTTCTTTGAGAACTCAACAGTGTGCCGATGAATGTCAGTGCCAAATAATATTTGGTGCGGCCATCGAATTTGTTCGGTGGTTGTTGCTGGA
>NZ_JBLWIU010000013.1:0-102795 GCF_048381395.1 Rhodococcus shunpengi | reverse complement strand
GGTGTCAAGGGACATGAGAGCGTCCCTGTAGGCGGACAGGTCATGTCCCTGCGCGCGGACAGCTGATCTCCCTGTCGGCGGTCAGCCGATCTCCCGCACCAGGTCAGGTCAACGGCATCACCCCGCGTCCGGCGGTGGCGTCCTGCAGCCGCAGTGAGGTGCCCTCGGTGATCACGACATGCGCATGGTGCAGCAATCGGTCGACGGCGGCGGTGGCTAGGGTCTCCGGCATGATCGTGTCGAAGCCGGACGGGTGGAGGTTGCTGGTCACCACCACGCTGCGCCGCTCATAGGCAGCGTCGACGAGACGGTAGAACGCCTCGGCAGCAGCCTGCCCCGACGGCAGCATGCCGATATCGTCGACGACGATCATCTCGGCGCGAGTGATGCGGGTGATGGTCTTGGTGATCGATCCGTCCACCGCAGCCCGCCCGATCGCGGCGGTCAACGATTCGAGACTGAACCAGGACACCCGCATCCCCGCGTCGATGACCGCATGCGCGAGTGCCTCGACGAAGTGGGTCTTGCCGGTTCCCGACGGCCCGCTGACCGCAAGATTCTCGGCACGCCCCACCCACTCCAACGTGGCCAGAGCGTGCTGGGTGGGTAGCGGGATCGACGAATCCGTCTCGCGCCAGGAGGAAAACGTCTTGCCCGCGGGAAGCCCTGCAGTTTTTCGGCGCATCGCCTTCGTCGCCTCATCCCGACCGCGGACCTCCTCGTCGAGAAGAACCTTGAGGACCTCGGTGGGATCCCATCGCTGCGCTTTGGCGGTGGCCAGCACCTCCGGTGCGGCGGCGCGGAGATACGGTAGCCGCATCCGTTTGAGGACGGCGATGAGATCGTCGGGTAGTGGTGGTGCAGAGGCGTTCATGACCCGACTCCGGTTCCGGCGGCACCGAATCCCGCCCAGGCCGCGGTGCCGGGTTGGACCGAATGAGCCTCGTCGGCGACGACGAGCCCGGTCTCGGCTGCGGTGGCGGTGTGATGCGCGACGATCGCCGGCAGATCACCGTCGGCGAAGCGGCCGGCCTCGGCCGCGACCGCCAACGCGGCATCGACGGCGGCGGCGCCGACAAATGCGGCCAACTCGACCGCGCCGGTCATCTTCGCCCGGATCCGGACCGTCCCGGCCGCCGACGCGGCGATCAACCAGGTGTGCGCACCGGGGCCGAGGTCGAGGAACCGGGCCTCGGCCGCGGAGCGAGCCTTCGGGACCGGCGGCTTCGGTGACCCGTCCGGATCCTGCGGATGATCGGGATAATGCGCCGGGTCGATCTGCGGGTTGCCCGGTGTCGAAAGCAGATGCCGGGCAACCTCACTCAAACCCCGTCTGTTCTCAGCCCAGTCCGGAACCCGGGGCAGGGCATCGAGATCGGCCACGACGACCAGTTCGGTGCCGGCAACGCGCACCCACACTTCGGAGCCGACCAACCCGGGCGGGGTCGAATACCGCACTGACCCGAAGCGGATCGTCTGGTCGGTGCCGACACTGCGGGTGGTGCCCAGTGCCAGGGTGTGCGGGCTGGCCGGCAGGGTGTGCAGGCGGGCGCGTTCCTCGGCCACCGCCTCGGTGGGGATGCGGGCGCTTTCGCGGTGCCGACGGCCGTTGACGGTGGCGCAGAACCGCTCGCAGGCCGCCTCGAGTTCGACGAACGACACATAGTCCGGCAGCAGATTCGCGTCAGTGGGCACCAGATCGGCCTTGGCGATCTTGACGGTTGCTTCGCTGCCGCCCTTCGATTCCGGATCGTAAGGGATGCAGGTGTGCACGGTCATGCCGTAGTGGCGGGCGGTCTCGACGATCTGCGGATGCCGCACCGGGATTCCGGCGATGTGATCGATGCTCACGGTGCGCGGATTGTCGGTCAACGCGTAGGTCGGGACTCCGCCGAAGCGACGCACCGTGGCGTCGAGACACGCGATCAACGTCGGCAACGTCTGATCCCAGACCGGGATCACCACCCGGTAGCGGGACCATGCCAACCAGGCGCAGAACAACAAGGTCGAGCGTAGAACCCCGCCCGGGCCAGGAACTTTCGGGCCGTCGCCCCAGTCGAACTGCATCCACAACCCGGGCTCGGTGATCCACGGTCGATAGGTGCGGCGATGGCCGGCCTGCCATGCTGCTTTCACATCTGCGACGGCGCGTCGGGTGGTGCGTTCGGTGCCGTCGAAACCGAGATCGACGAGGCGTTCGTGGACGATGTCGGCGCGGACCTTGCCTTTACTGCGCTCGACCCATTCTTCGATCTTGGGCATGTAGTCGTCGATGATGCGTGGCCGTCGCGACGGGCCGGTCAGCGGCATACCGGCGTCTCGGGCGGCGACGTAGCGTCGGACGGTTTTCGGATCGACCCCGGCCAGCTGCGCTGCGGAGTGCGCGTTGCCGGTGGTGTCGTAGGCCTCGAGAATTTCCATGATGTCCCTGTCAGACTTCTTCATGCGTCCCTCCGGTGGGAGTTGCTCGTAGGTGGTCGAAGACCTCGAGCAAAACCCCGGAGGGGCGTCTGTGTCAGGACCGACACACCGCCGGCCCCCGTGTCCATCGGAAGGGAGATCAGCTGTCCGTCAGCAGGGACGAACCTGTCCGCCTATAGGGAGATTGGCATGTCCGCTTGCACTCGGGCGTGCCGTATGCAAGGAAAACGATGACGCACGAAATACATCATTTCGATTTGGGTCTGTGGGTGCTCTTCGTCGCCTACGGGACATCGATTGCCGGGTCCTATGTCGGGCTGTCCTGCGTCCGGCAGGCCCACACCCGTTCCTCACGGACGGCTCGGTGGGCGTGGTTGTTGTTGGGTGCGTTGTCCCTCGGAGGCGTCGGTATCTGGATTACGCATTTCATTGCCATGATGGGCTTCGCAGTGCCCGGTTCGTTGATCCGTTACGATCCCGTATTGACGGCGCTGTCCGCGGCAGTGGCAGTAGCTGCAACTTTGTTCGGCTTGTGGCTCATCGATATTCGGGCCTTGTCGGCGGGCCCCCTCGGACGTGCAATCGCATTGTCCGTAGGCGGAGTAGTGATGGGACTGGCGGTCAGTCTGATGCACTACAGCGGTATGGCCGCGATTCGGATCAGTGGCACACTCACCCATGATTCGCTCTTCGTCATGGTCTCGATACTCATCGGCATCGGCGCTTCCACAGCTGCATTGTGGCTGGCCCGCAGAGCTGCACGGCTTGCCACGCGCGTGCTGGGAGCGGTGATCATGGGCGGTGCCGTGGCAGCGTTGCATTACACCGGCATGGCCGGTCTGCACGTCGACATGTCCACGGAAGCACCGGTTCCTGACGGTGTGCCGATCATGACGCTGCTGCTCGCTGCCTTCGCCGTTGGCACGCTCGTGCTCAGCGCACCGTTGATCCTGTTGGTGTTCGCCTCACGAGCTGGCGAAGCGCACCTCGATGAGGCGGTCGAGCAGTGGGTGACCGATCGTCACGGTGACCCCGCTACGTCGTGGAGACATCTCGACGGAGAGGCCGGTGTTCGTCAAGGGCGGCGGGGTGGGCACTACCACTTCCCCACCGCGCCACCGCGGATGCGCAGCACGCCCTCGTACTCCGAGGATCGCCACTAGAGCGACCCGCGGCAGCAGGACCGAAGGACAGCCCTGTCCGTAGTGGACACCGTCGAGAGGACCGTAGCGGTCGACAAGGGTCTCGACGCCGGCGAGGTCACCGATGAACAGGCGACCTCGTGCACTGTCGACGACGGATCGCCAAAAAATCGGCGAGTCGGTGACGCCCACCCCGCGCGTTGCCGAAATATACTCTCGCACTTATTTCTTGCCGAGATCGATCGTCGATCTCGTCAACGTTCGTTCGTCGCAGATCGCACACGGTAGAGCTCCTGCTCACCGCTGAACCCCTTCAGCTGGTACGACCCCGCGAAATCGACCTCCAAGAGGGATGCATCCAGGCGACTCATCGTCTCGCTGTCGGCCAGTATCTCCAGTGGCTCCGCAACCGCAACGATCCTGCTGGCGCGATTCAATGATTGCCCCACCCAGTCACCCGCACTGTGCACTACCGCACCCCATGCGATGCCGACATGAAGCGGCGGAAGTCCCTGGTGCCGAGCGGAATCCACAAGTCGCACAGCCGCCTGAGCAAGCGCGGTCGGATCGGGCGAGATCAACATGACCGCGTCACCGATCGTTTTCACGAACCGAACCGGTTCCTCCACCAGATCGGTGGTAAGACTGTCCAACCGGTCGGCCAAGCCTCCGAGCTCGGTCGGCGAGAGCTGTTCACCCAACGGGGTGAATCCGACGAGATCCGCGAAACACACGGCCACGTCGTAGACGTCCGGCGAAGGGCGATCGGTCCCGCTGATACGGACCTGATGGCTGAGATGCTGACGAAGCCGCGTCGTCACAGCCTGACTGAGCAGGCGGGACTGAACGGCAGCGAACTGCCTCAGGTCCTGAGCAAGCGTCAGAGCAGCCTCGGGCCGCTCCCGATACACCTCCAACTGCTTCTCCAGGAACGGCCTGCTGACATCTGCGAACATCGAGGCATTTCTGCCGACCACCCGAGCAAACGCAAACAAGGTGGCATCGTCACTCCCGAGCGCACGGTACTCCGTCAACAACCGCGCCAGACGCAGATCATCTTCACTGTAATCTGCCGCCTCCGTCGTGGACACACCCCGACCCATCGACCGAAACCATCGCTCCACATCGGCCGACCGAACGCCGGTCTGCTGCGCAATCTGTTCCAAGGTGTACATCTCCCCGCGCGGCGCCAACGCATCATCGAACACCAGATAGGCCAATTGACCGGCGCTGGTCGCCCGACCCAACTCGGTCATGCTCACTCCATGATCGACAAGTTGGTGCAGGACCGCGATCCGGGAACGTCGGGCTGCCCCCGTCAAGCCGTCCAACAGTCCGGCCCGAGCGAACGCACGCACACGACGGGGACGCGAAAGTACACGGGTCAGCCGGGACACCAGCGGTTCGACGGTGGGAATCTGCACTCGGAAATTGTCGCAGGTACCCGATCGACCCGAATTCGATCCAAGGCAAGCTCGCGAGGACTGTAGCGGTGATTGTCGACACCGGGCGAGGCAGAAGGTGACATGATTCGGATGCTCCGAGAAGAGGCGCCGCTCGGATCGGGACACAACGGACCTCAACATGCGAACGTCGAGAATTCCACCCGGTACCGTCTCGTCAATGACGAACTCGGATCATGGAAACCCCGGCGACGCCCCCACGGTGCCGCCGCCACTGACAGAGATCGTGAACGCGACACGACCCTCTGCCGCCGAAGAAGCACGGACGGTCGCAGCGTCGACGAACACCGGCACTCTCGCGACCCTCACCAAGGACGGAGACCCCTGGGCTTCCTTCGTGACGTACGGACTGGTCGGAGGCTCTCCGGTGTTGTGCGTGTCGCACATGGCAGAGCACGGCCGTAATCTTGCGCGCGATCCACGCGCGAGCATCGCGATCGTAGCTCCTGCCCCGCAGTCCGACCCGCTCGCCAGCACCCGCATCACCCTCGCGGGATACGTCGAGCGGCCCGAGGGCGAGGAGTTGGCCGCGGCACGGGAAGCGCACTTGGCCGCTGTCCCCGCGGCACGCGTGTACATCGATTTCAGCGACTTCTCGCTCTGGATTCTGCGGGTGCAGCGCGTGCGCTGGGTCGGGGGGGTACGGGCGGATGGATTCGGCCACCGCCGAGGACTACGCCGAAGCGCTGCCGGATCCGGTTACCCCGTCGGCCGCTCGTGCGATCGCGCATCTCAACGACGATCACGCCGATTCGTTGCTGGCAATGGCCCGGAAGCTCGGCGGATTCCCGGATGCCACAGCAGCAACCTGTGTCGGAGCCGACCGCTACGGCCTGGACCTCGATGTCACCACGCCGCGCGGTCGAGCCATGACGCGCGCCGGTTATCTGTCGCCACTCGATTCGGCCGACGAATTACGAGCAGCAACAGTCGCTTTGGCTCGCATGGCACAATCACCGTAACCACGGTCCACGAAGACGAGGCACTCTGCCGACCACGAACACCAGGTTGTTCGACCAGTGCGGACGCAGGACGAAGACATCATCGCTATCGGTACCATCCGAACCGTGAGCATCCGAACGGTGACCTCCGCGCTGGTCCTTGCTGCCGCCCTGACCGGCTGCTCGAGCACGGACACCGGAGCCGGCACCGACCCGCTCGACACGGCCACGAGCACGCCTGTACCGAGCGCACAATCACAGATCTATTCGGCTGCCCTGCACCACCTCATCCTCGTGGACAACCCCTTCGCGAAAGCACCGACTCCCGTCGGGTACATCTACATCGTCGACGGTCCCGCATCACGCAGCTCGGAAATGTCCATCGCCGCCGATGGACCGCAGTTCGACACCGATCTGAAGAACGAGATCACCGCACGAGCCGCCGATCTGCCGCCCGTCGAGTTCGTCGCAGACCCTCAGCTGCATACGGAGCCCGCACGACAGGGCTTGACCGGGGTCGACAACGACGGCGTCCTGGTCGGACTGTCCCCCCTCGGACGGCAGGACGACGGAACGGTCCACGTCGGCGCCGGACTATGGTGCGGCAGGGACTGCGGACTCGGCCTCACCTACGTCCTCGATCATGTCGACGGACGGTGGGCAGTGACAGGAACAACTGGGCCGGTCGTCATTTCGTAACAGGACGACTCTGTAGGAGAAACTTCCAGGATCGGACCCCACCGCGATCCGGTGCGTCCCGCTACACGCGAGCCGACATCGGTGAAAGCGACCGTCGACGACGGATGGTGACCGATCTTTCTCGCCGACGCCGACGGCAGCGTGTCACAGCAGCTCACCGACCCCAACGGTCGACAGCACCGATGACCGATACAGCACCATCCTGGGCCCCTACTTCGACAACTTCGTGTACCCGGAGGGGTTGGTCGTGCACACGGTCGAGGTCTCGAATAGTCTGTGCTGTGCCCCCGTGCTCCCTGACGGAGGCACAGTTCGCGCGCTCTCCCCCCAGCGCGTGGACGAAGGTCCGTCGGCGCCGTATGCCGACGGAACCTCGCAGGCCGGTGATGGTGAGCACCCCTCGTAACTCTCACCATCACCGGCCTGTCAGCAACTCGATGCACATCACCCGCCGATGCGTTCGAACACTCCCCATATTCATCCACATCGATGCCAGGCCGGGCAAACAATACCATTCGACCGGTATTGCAGCCGAATAGAGAGTACCTCATGTCCAGCGCACAGGGAACGTCTTACCGATACATACCCGCTGCACGGTCGGTACGCCCGGAGAACCCGGCGAACGCCATCCACTTCGGGACGTCCAGAGCACCCCTACGGTGAGTGGGGACTCAAGACCTCCGGCGAGGGATCGAGTGCAGTATCAGCCCAGACTCGGGTGCTGACGTAGTGATGATCGTGCCCGATCAGATCGATATGACGTGCGGACAGTCCCCGCTTCCGACCTATCCGCAGTGCCTCTTCGAAGTCGACGGAGTCGATCGGTGGGGTGAGAAGTCCTTCTGCGGCGGCGGCGTGCACGAGCTCGCGGACGGTCACCGCGTTCGGATGAGCGAGATGACGCATGCCCCCACGCCACGCAGTGTGTAGCGGCCGCGCCGCAACCGCGGCGGTAAGTCTGCCGACGTCCCCGCGCGAAATCACCGATTGCCGTGCGACGCCGTCGTCGATCCATACCCCGAGAGTCGCAACGAGGTGCGCCAACCCGGGTAGGAACCACCGGTCGCCGGGTCCGTGCACGAATCCGGAACGCAGCACCAGACCGCCATATCGGCGTACATGGTTTTCGGCGGTCAGCCGACTGGCGCTCAGCGCAGTCACCGGAGCCGGAGCAAGTTCACCCTCCATGACGTTGCGATGCGGTCCAGGTCCGTAGACGCCGATCGTGCTCAGATACACGATGGGCTCGATACGGTGGTGGGCAGCGGCCGTCACCAGATTCTCGGTACCGAGAGCGTTGACCTCCTCACATCGGGCTGTGTCGGAGCCCGTATACGAGGCCGCGTGCACAATCACGTCGACACCGGCCAGCGCGTCGGTCAACGATTCCACATCGAGTAGATCTGCCGCCACCACCCGCATCGCCGGTCTCGAGGATGCGAGCGGACGGCGCGCTATCGACGTGCATGCCACCCCCGTGTTCCGGAGAGCGTCGAGCACCGCCCCGCCGAGGAAACCGCTCGAACCCACGACCGCGACGTGCAACGGGGATGTCGACGGCGCCGAGGCGTGGTCCGCAATGTCGTTCCGGTCCGGTGGTACGGTTCGCCTCAGAGGAGGCAGAGGGCCGAGATGCTCCACGACTCGCCTTTCGGTAGATCATCGAGTAAAGGACACGGGGTGTGGCCAAACAAGCTCGGGCAGTAGAGACCCGGCAGCAGATCGTGGCAGCAGCGGCCGCTACGTTCGATCGGCTGGGATTCGACGGTGCCAGCCTCGGGGCGATCGTCGACGCGAGCAGTGGGCTCACCAAAGGTGCCCTGTACTTCCACTTCAAATCGAAGGACGAACTCGCACACGCCGTCGTAGAACAACAACACGCCATCTCCATCGCCGCAGTCGGCGCGATCGCCGCCACACAGGCCTCGGCGCTCGAGCAGATCGTGATGCTCTGCCACGAGATGGGACGGCAGATCGTCGAGGATCCGATCGTCCGCGCCGGCATCCGGTTGACCCTCGAATTCAGCGCCGGCGCCGAACCGAACCAACCGGGACCGTACCAGGACTGGATCGAAGCCTGCCGGCACCTCGTCGAGACCGCGATCGACGAGGGCGACCTCCTCCCCACAATCGACCCCCCCGACCTGGCACGGTTCGTCATCTCTGCGTTCACCGGGGTCCAGATGGTCTCGAATGTCCTCGATCGGCGCATCGATCTCGAACAACGCATCGACCAGATGCTTCAGTTCCTGTTCAACGGCATCCTGACCTCCGACTGCCGCCCAGACAGCGACAGGATCCGCCACGCCCGCTGGAGCAACACACACCAACCGGCCTGACACGCCGCTACCCGCCGCATCCCGGTCCCGGCACACGAGTTGCACGAGCGGCCCACCTCAGCGTGGCGGTAGCCATTGCCCTCCCCTGCTGCTCGAGCACGACATGGGCACCTGCGCTCCCCTCTTCGAGTCCCGAGACCACCATCTCCGCCGGAACGTCGAGTTCGACGAATTGGTGAAACTGCACGCTCATCGACACCGGATCCCCCTCCGGGTCCCCGAGCTCCGCTCGTGCCGCCTGACGGGCAGCCTCGAGGACGAGCATGCCCGGCAAGTGATCGGACGGATGGTCGAACAACACCGGATGCGACAGGTCCGGCAGCACTCGCCAGCGACCCGGCCGTACCGTCGCACCCACCACCACATCCCCGACGACCGGCACCCCGATCACGTCCGGATCGACCGGCACCCCCCTCGGTACAGAGCCGAGCGCACGTGGCCCGCCCTCACCCCAACGAACGATGTCGTACTCCTCGGCCGCGAGAACCACGGTTCGGCCCCTTCCGGACCCGACACAGCGACCGGCGATCGCGAACTCGAGTGCGGCGCTCAAGGCGGTGACCTGCGAGCCACGACGTCGCACATCCGATACCACCGCAGTGACGGCGACCTCGGCGGCACCGGCACCGATCACCAGGCGCTCGAACTCGGCGCTGATGTCGATCTCCTGCATCACGAACCGTTGACCGAGAGAGACCCGATACCGGGTGTGTGCCAGATAGATCACGCATTGCCGCAGCGTCTCTGCGAGCAGCATCGGGTCGTAACGACCGGACCGGCTGCGATAAAAACCGTGCAGACGCGGCCACTGCGCACCCAGAACGAACCGGTCCGGTCCGGGACCGCGAACGCAATCGGTGAGGAAGACCTCGGATACCGCCTGGCGGTGGACATGCCTGCGCGGGACCGTCGACTCGAACGACAACACCGCGACATCATCCCCCGAACCGGACGAACCGTTCACTACCTCCATACCGCAAGTATCGCCTCACGGGTAGGACGTGACCGCACCCGCTGTCATCGAGACGGCAGATGTCGCTTGCAGGGCATGAGCGCAGCAGTCTGCGCTCACCCGCGCCGGCGAACACATTTCCGGAGGCGACAGGCACGAACCGCCCGGTGCCGGTCCACAAGACGACTGCTCGACTCCGAAAACGACTTCCGACAAGAGACTCGACGACAAAAGAACTCATCGACAGTGCGGCCTGCACACCGACCGGACGTCACGGGCCTGGCGGGGCAATCACGCTCCAGAACCGGTCGGACATCGGTGGCCATTTGTTGTTCCGTTGCCTGCTCTCGTCCGCTCGCACGTCCTCGAGCAGCGCCACCAGGTGCGGTCCACCGTCGAGCAGGACACGCACGATACCGAGCGCGACACACTGGACAGTGATCGTTGCGAGCAGCGCTTCGGCCTCGTCGGTGCGGTCGGCCGTGGCCAGGCTGTCTACCAGCAGACACCGTGCCTGCAACAACGCCCGCGGACGGCCGGCATCGACGAGGAGGTCCACCCATTCCTGCGCCCACCTGCACGCCGTTTCCAGCGAGTCCGGTGTGCCGTCGTCGAGGAGGGTCCGAATGCCGACGGACTCGTCGAATTGAGCAATGGTCGCGTCGATCCCGTGCACGGGTCGGCGCCGTTCCGCATACGTGGGCGGCAGGCGGACGGGAATGCCGATCGTCGCAGGTAGCCGCAGTCGCGCACGTTCGTCCTCGATCTGGGCTCGCAACCTGAGCAGCTTCAATGCGTGCGCCGCCCGGGCGCCCGCGTCGAGGCGTTGTGCGGCGGCGGCACGATTGCCGCGCGCCGCCTTGATTCGAACACCGGCCGTATACCGGACCGTCTTCAAGTCCACTGCACCGGCTTCATATCCCAACAGGAAGCTCTCGTCGAGAAGCCGATCTGCCTCATCGAGACGGTTCTGCTCGTAGAGCAACCCACCGAGCAATGCACCGCCGAGTCGCACAGCGGTCGAGTTCCCATTGCTTCCGTTACGTGCCGTTCGCAAAGCTTGTCGGAACTGCTCTTCCGCAGTCGAGATCTCCAGTCGTTCGTGCGCGATGATGCCCAGGCAGCAAGAACTGTGCATCCGGGCATACGGTCCGCGATTTCGACTGTGGTAAGGAGCGGCCCATTCCTGAAGTTGCTCGGCGGCAGGGAAATCGAAGCGGTGGATTGCAGCCATACTCGCGAGGTTGGTCGCTGCCGACACGACCCACGGAGAAAGCGCATCGGCTCGAGCCAAAGCCGGACGAACGAGTTCGTCCGTCGAGTCGTAACGGTCGGAACGGGCTGCGACGAGGGCGCGGATCACACCGATCTCCGCGTTGACTTCCTCGGTGTCGTCGACAGTGACGGTCGCATCCGCCAGAAGAGCTTCGGCAGCGGCAAGGGCTCGTTCGGCGGGTCGAAGGCGATGGAGGAGAATGTTGCTCCACGCCACCATGAGCTGCAGACGGGGCCGGCCGGCAAGCGCCGACTGCGGCAGCTTGTCGAGCAGTACCAGTGCCGAGGCGGCCTGAGAGAGCTCGAGCAAGTTCGTGCCGTGCCGTTCCACCAGGTCCACGGCCATCTCCTCGTCCCCTGCTGCCTCGGCATGGGTGACCGCCTCTCGGATGAACCCGTGGTCGGCGAACCATTGTGCTGCGATGCGATGCAACCGGCTCAGGCGTTCGGGGCTCTCGCGTTCGATCCAGCGATGGAGGAACTCGCGGAACAGATGGTGGTAGCGAAACCAGGTGCGGTCCTGATCCAGTCGGCGAAGGAACAACCCTCGGTCTTCGATCTCCTCGAGCAGAGCCTGGCTTCGGGTCGTTCCGGTGAGCGCGCCGGCCAGGTCCGCGCAGATGTACTCGCAGATGCTGGTAGCGAGCAAGAAGTCCAGAGTCGGGGCTTCGATGGAACTGAGGACGTTCTCGGCGAGATAGTCCTCGATGGCGTGGTGGCGACCGGTGATTCCGCGGATCAACCCTGCGGGGTCGTCGCTGGCGCGTAGTGACAGTGAAACCAGGTGGAGCGCGGCCACCCAGCCTCCGGTCGCGCGGGTCAGCGCGGCGATGTCCTCCTCGGTCGGACGTAGCCCGGCGACATCGACCAGCAGTGCTCGCGCTTCCGAAAGGTCGAACCTCAGTGTGGCGGCGTCCACGTCGATCAATTCGTCGCGAACGCGCATACGGCTCAACGCCATTCCGGTGCGTGCCTGACTGGTGACGACAACTCTCAAGTTCGCTGCGTCGGCATTGTCCAACAGGAACGCCATCGCAGCGAGGGCGTCGGGGTGGGAGATCCGGTGCCAGTCGTCGATGATCAGGACGACTTGTTCGGCGGATTGCTGAACGTCGTTGATCAGCGTGGCAAGCATGTAGTGCATGGCATCGTCGCCGTGCTCGTCGAGCACCGCGACGAGTTCGCGAGCCAACATCGGTCGCACCTGTCGAAGGGCCTGGATCAGATGCGACAGAAACCATACGATTTCATTGTCGTCGGTATCGACGGACAACCACGCCACATGGATGCCTGTCGCGGTCAACTCGCGCGACCATTGCGCGGCAAGGGTGGTCTTGCCGAAGCCCGGTGGAGCAGTGATCGCCGTCAGGATGCGCGGCCCGCCCGCTCGCAATATCTGCAGGAGGCGCTCGCGCACCACCAATGGTCGGGTCGTCGTCGGCGGGCGTAACCGTGTGGCGGGTATCGGAAGGAGCAACCGACCGGATCCACTACGTCGTCGAGGGCCGAGATCACCGGTCGTGGTCCGGGCAGGCACGGCGGCGTCGGCGGTGTCGGCGGTGTCGGGCATCGGAAGTCGGTCCACCGGCAAGTCGTGGTATTCCGCGACGGCACGGAGTTGTTCACCGAATTCGGCGGCAGTACCGGTACGCGAGACAGGATCTCGGTTCATCGCGCGTTCGATCACTTCGCCGAGGTCGTCCGGGATGCGGGCATCCTCACAGAGGTCCGGCACCGGACCGCGGGTGATCCGCAGGAACTGCGCGACCACCGATTCACCGCGCTGTCGCTCGTACACCGCGTGTCCGGTGATTGCGCAGAACACGGTTGCACCGAGTCCGTACACGTCGGCCGAAGGGGTAGGGGCCTGACCGGCAAGTACTTCGGGTGCGGTGAATGCCGGAGATCCCGTTACCTCGCCGCTGGCGGTTTCGAAGGCTCCGGCGACGCGCGCGATTCCGAAGTCGGTCAGTTGCGGCTCACTGTAATCGGTGAGCAGGATATTGGCCGGCTTGACGTCCCGGTGCAGCATGCCCATCCGATGCGCGGTCTCCAGAGCGCCGGCAATCTTGACGCCGACTTCGAGTGCGTCCTCCCAACGCAGTGGGCCCTGCGTCCGAATCCGAACTTCGAGAGAGTTGCGTCGGTGATACTCCATCACGATGTAGGGCTGACCGGATGCAGTGGTACCGACCCCGTACACGGTGACGATGTTCGGGTGGCCGGAGAGACGACCCATCGCACGCTGTTCGCGCAGAAAACGCTCGACGTTGTCGGGATCCGGCCGCGCGGTCAACAGTTTGATCGCCACGGTGCGATCCAGCTCGGGCTGCCGACCTCGAAAGACGACGCCGAAACCACCGCTGCCGATCTCGTGGAGGTCCTCGAATCCCACCGCGCTCAATTCGGCCACAAGGTGGGACCGATCGTCCCGCTGTGTCGCCATCGGATCGATGTCAACCATCGGCGGCCTCGTCCATAGCCGGGTGGAGTCGAACACCTTGATCATATCTCCGTGGGAGCGGAGGCGGGGTGGGCACCGTAGGGATCGACCGCAACGGTCGTCCGACCCCGCGTCATCGTGTCCGACGTCCGCGTCGGTCAAGTGCTCGCTTCCGGTCGTGTCTCGGCCACTACCGCCCGGGAAGACCGGTCTTCTCGAGAATGGTGCGCACTTCGGCTTGCACGATTGCGTGGTCGTGCCGGGGGTGATCGGCGTGTGCCAGGTACAACATCGCCTCTTCGACTGCAGCCAGCAGTAGACGAGCGAGTATCGACGTGCGAATCGACGGTCCTCGCTCAACCGTTTCGACCGGCTCGAGCATGGTCGCGATACTGTGCAGCAGCGGTTCCTGAGCTTTCCGGATATCGATCCACCCAAGGACGGCAGGTGCTTCGATCAGCAGCAATCGACGCGTCGCCGGGTCCTGAGCGGAGGCGAGAGCAGTGAGCACCCCACCGATG
Source organism: Rhodococcus shunpengi (assembly GCF_048381395.1). Taxonomy (NCBI): domain Bacteria; kingdom Bacillati; phylum Actinomycetota; class Actinomycetes; order Mycobacteriales; family Nocardiaceae; genus Rhodococcus; species Rhodococcus shunpengi. Next base: position 88,599 of record NZ_JBLWIU010000013.1, on the reverse strand, counting down.
AACGCCTCCCACGAAGCATCGACCGGCTCTGGGGGCACAAGGGCTTCCGCGACCTCCCGTTGCGCGCGCTCGATCACGGCTCGGAACAATTCGTGCTTGTTCGCGAAGTGATGGTAGAGAGCTCCTCGGGTGACCCCCGCCAGCGCCACGATCTCCTCGGTCGTAGCTTTGCTGTATCCGTCTCTGAGAAAGACCTGGAGAGCTGCATCCAGCAACGCGGTCTGTGTCCGAGCCGCATTCCGAACGTGTCCGACTGTCTCTGTCGTTCTCTTCACCAGTGCCCCTCGGGATTACGATTGTATGCAGAAAAGTTCATGCGGTTCGAGATGTCCACGCTGCCGAGGCCCCACTCGATCCCGAGGGGGACAGTGCAGCTGGAGAATCCGGGAGCGGCTGCCTCTCTCTACTCCGGCTACGACGTACCGGGTCCATGGGCCGGCCGGATAACTCGGATACCGCACGAGGCATCCACGGTGTCACTTGTCGCACTACACAGCGCAGCCCTACGGACGCGTTGTGTTCACGGATCGGCGCACAGCGAAAGCTGTGCGGCGGTCAACGGTTCCGCCATACGGGCGGTCGTTTCTCGGTGAATGCCGCGGCACCTTCCGACGCGTCCTCGCTGGCGCACACGGCATCGGACTCGGCTGAATTGACTTTCCAGACATCGTCTTCGAATCCGGCTGCATGTGCGTGCGACATGACCTTCTTGCTGGCGCGTACCGCGAGGGGTGCGTTGTCTGCGATGACGTGAGCCAGACGTAATGCTTCGGGCAGTACCTCCGAGGGCGGAACTACCGAATTGACCAGCCCCCAACGCAGGGCCATCTCGGCCGAAAGAGGTTCTCCGGTAAAGACCGCGTGCGCAGCAATTTTCGGGGGAATCTGCCCCGGAAGACGTACGAGACCCCCGCCTCCAGCGATGAGACCGCGTTTGACCTCCGGCAATCCGAGCGTGGCCTCGGAGCTGAGCACGGCGAGATCACATGCCAGCACGATCTCGGTGCCACCGCCGACCGCCACACCGTTGACAGCGGCGACGAGCGGCTTGGACACGTAGTGCTGGACCAGGCCGGCAAAACCCCACTCCGGATGGTTCGTCGGCAGAACGGATCCACCAGCGGCGAAGGCCCCGAGATCGGCGCCGGCGCAGAACGCCCGTCCCGCTCCGGTCAAGACACCGACCCGCAGATCGGGATCACGATCGATCTCGTCGAGGGCGGCGCCCAATGCATCGGACACAGCGGCGTCGACGGCGTTGAGAACGTGAGGCCGGTTGAGGGTGATCACTCCTACGGGCCCGTCTCGGTGGAGCAGTACGACCCTCTCCTCTTCGTCTTGCATCGTCGCGTGCGCACCTTCGGACGCAGGAGTTCGAGCACTGTCCCGCCCGACTCCGCGCCCAGCGCCGGTCACCGAAGCATCTGTGCCGTCCACCGTATCCATGTGATCGTGTCCCTCCCTCGGTATCGAATCTCGTCACGACATCAGGTGTCACGTTCGGGTGGCAACCCCACTCTTGGAGACCGGGACCGACACGACCGCAGCACGGTCGCCGCAACGTTCGCCCTGGAACGGACAATTCCGGCGAGACTCGCTCACTACGGGACCTGGACACTTACGCGTGCACCATCGGCTCACATCCAGCTCGGCAACACCCCAGGAGGCATGCGGCCGCATCCCCGAGAGCGGCAGCCCTACCGTCTCACGTGCCCCGCTTCGGGGGGAAGTCGACTGGGCACAACGAATGGTCCGACATCGAGACCATATGGATTGCCCGAGTCGGAAATGCTGCAAACCGGTGGGCATGCCCCTCCGGCCCGGATACAGTGGACAGCAATGACCCCGGAGCGGCCTCTGCACCCTCGGTGCACGTCCCCGGGGTTTTAGCATTCGTCGCCCGCACCTGCGCCCAGAACCGGCTCCGCGCCCATCTCGAAACACACATCTCCGATACGTACGGTCCCGAACAACTCCTGTCGGTCCGACTCGTCCCCCACGCGAAGGAGGAGCGATGAGCGACCCTCGCGACTCGGATTCGGCGCGCCCCCTCTGTCCGGAGGCGCGGGGACGTCGAGGACCGCACCGACCGCGCTCATTGTTGCCGACGGTCTCGGCCTGGATGGGCGTGCTGTCCCTCGCCTTCTTCTGGCTTTTCGAACTCGGCTTCATCCTCGGGATGATCGCGGCCGTCTGCGGGGCGCTGGCCGGCTCGCGGCCGACGGTCGCCGAGGACGAAGCCGCTTCCCTGCGAGCCCTGCTCGCAATCGTCACCGGAATCGCGGGAATCATCGCCGCCTGCGCGATCGCCGTGTTCCCTAGCTTCCAAGCTCTGTGATCCCCACCTCCCCCATTTCCCTCCACCTTCGATCCGGACCACTTTCCGGTGTCGCGTCGGCCGGGGAACCCACCTGCGGGTGCGGAAGGGCCGCGACGGGGTCGGCAATCCCACTGACTTCGGCGACACTGCGACGAGCCTTTGGTTGACATTTCAACCATCTGCACTACAGTGGAAACTAGTTGACATCGCAACTAGTTGCGTGTTGTCGAAGAAGTCCCGACCGACCGGGTCGCGACTCGACGAAGTGCGGTGTCCGCCGACGCGTGCGCGGGAGAACCGCCCAGATCCTGCCCTGCGCACAGACACATGGGCATCGATCAGGAAAGGACCGATATGACCAATCTGTCGATCATCTACTACTCCGCCACCGGGCACGGCACCGCGATGGCCGAGCGACTGCGCAAGGCCGCCGAGGCCGCCGGCGCCGAGGTCCGGGTGCGCCACATCGCCGAGACCCGCGACCCGGCCACCTTCGCCGAAAACCCCGCCTGGACTGCAAACTACGAGGCCACCAAGAATCTGCCGGCCGCCACCGGTGAGGACATCGTATGGGCAGACGCCGTCATCTTCGGCTCACCGACCCGCTTCGCCAGCACCGCCGCCCCCTTCCAGACGTTCATCGACTCTCTCGGCGGTCTGTGGGCACAGGGCGAACTCGCCGACAAGGTGTACGCCGCCTACACCTCGAGCCAGACCGCGCACGGCGGACAAGAGACCACCCTCACCGGCCTGTACACCTCGCTGATGCACTTCGGCGGCATCATCGTGCCACCCGGCTACACCGATCCGCTCAAGTTCGCCGATGGCAATCCCTACGGAGTCGGGCACGTCACCGGACCGAACAACCAGAACGAACTCGACGACGCCACGATCGCGGCCCTCGACCACATGGCCCACCGCGTCGTGACCGTGGCCTCCAAATTCGCGAACTGACATCGCCCTTCCCACCACAGAGTGGAAGGACGACCGATCCTGGCAACGGGGGTCGTCCCGTCGAGATCGACTGCAGTCCTGACGAGTACATTCGGTTCTTCCCACCGATCGGCCGTCCGGCCCGCGACCTCGCACGAGGGCGCTGCGCCGGTCCCGGCCGATGTCGGTGTGATCGGCAACGGAAGGACCTCAGGGCTGCGGTCGATATCGGATCATCGCCTGGGATGCACACCACGATCGTGCAACACCACACGTCGAGGCGACACCCGAGACTCGAGGACGCGACCGCGCGAGTGCCCCGAGCCGGGCACACCACGTATATCGATGCTGCGCCGGCTTCTGGGCACGCTCCGCCTCCGCTCGGATCGGCGCTGCCGTTCGGACACCACAGAGAAACGTCAATCTTGTTGATTTGACAGTCAATACGGTATTCGCGCTTGCACAACGAAGGCGCACCGAAAACTGAAAGGTTGGAGGATCATGATCGGTAATTCGACTCGGTTCACCGGCTCCATCGGGACGGTATCCCAGAACGGCATCCCGCAAGAAGTGGACGTCGCGGTCGTCGGCTCCGGCGGAGCCGGCCTGATGGCAGCGCTCACCGCGGCCAAGGAGGGTGCACGAGTGCTCGTGGTCGAATCCCGCGAACTCGTCGGCGGCGCCACCGGCATCTCCGCAGGCGCCGCATGGATACCCAATCACGGCTTCTCCACCGACGACCTGAAGATCGACGACGATCTCGACCAGGCCCGTCGCTACATCTATGGCGAGGGACGCGACAAGGTTCTCGACCACGACATGATCGAGAAGTTCCTGCAGACCGGCCCCCACGTTGCCCGGTACATCGAAGAGCACACCTCGTTCGGGTGGATCCCGACGATCTGGCCCGACTACCGCTCGGACATCGACGGTGCGTCCGTCGGCCGCGCCTTGTTCCCCGGTCCGTATTCACCCCAGGGACTCGGCGAGGCTGCGAAGTACGTCCGACCTGCCCTGACCACCGGCATGGCCAAGAACCCACTGCCCTTCTGGCTGCTGGGCGGCATCGGCATCGATGAGATCTGGCTCGCCGGCCCCGCCCTGATCGGCGCGCTGCTCGAAGCAAACCTGCGCAACGGCGTCGACGTGCGCGTCGAAGCACCCGCCACCCGGCTCGTGATCGAGGACTCGAAGGTCACCGGCGTCGTCGTTAAGGCCGGCGGCGTCGAACACACCGTCCGCACCACCCAGGGTGTTCTGCTCGCCAGCGGCGGATACGAAAGCTCCCCCGAGCTGACGACGACCCATCTCGGCGCTCCGTTCGGCGTGCAGGTCTCCCCCAAGGGCCACGACGGCATCGCCGTGCAACTGGCCGAGGACGTCGGCGCAGACCTGACCGGCATGGAAGACGCCTGGTGGATGCCCGGGGTGCAACTGCCCGGTGAAGAACTCGAAGGCCGACCCCTCAGCCGCGTCTTCCTCGGCGAGCGTGCACTGCCGCACAGCATCATGGTCAACAGCACGGGCCGGCGGTTCGCGAACGAAGCCCTGGCCTACGACCAGTTCGGGCAGATCATGCGTGAGGTGGACCCCCAGACCGGCACCATGCCCAACGCCACCGCCTGGCTGATCTTCGACCACCAGTACTGGACGAAGTTCGGCATCTTCGGCGTCACCCCCGGCGGTGAGGTTCCCGAATACCTCCACCAGGCCGATACTCTCGCCGAGCTGGCGAACAAGATCGGGGTCGACGAGGTCGGATTGCTCCGCACCGTCGACCGGTTCAACCCCGACGCCGCCCGCGGCCGCGACCCGCAGTTCCACCGCGGCGACACCCTGTTCGACCGCTACTTCGGCGCGTACTACCCCCGACTGGGCAAATACTCCCCCGACAATCGCTTCCCCGCCGCCACCGCCAAGGCCCGCACGATCCTCGCCAAGGCCATCGGTCCGGTGGTCGACAAACTCGCAGGACGAGTCGCACGGAAGAACGATCCGGAACGTCTGCGTTCACTGATCGTCGGCCCGCTGGCCAAGATCATTCGACCGGTATTGAACAGTCCGAAGTCGAGTGTTCTCGGCCCCATCGACACTGCGCCGTATTACGCACTGAAGGTCGAAGCCAGCGCACTCGGCACCGTCGGCGGCCCGAAGACCGACGCCGACGGGCGGGCATTGGACACCGAAGGCAAGGTCATCCCCGGCCTGTACGCGGCGGGCAATTCCGGTGGCGCGCCCACGAAGGGCTTCTACGGCGGCGCCGGCGGAACCATCTCGCTCGGACTCGTGTTCGGTTACCTGGGCGGACGTGCCGCTGCTACGCCGCAGAACAACGCATAAGTCCGGTCGTTCGACCGTGCCGCAGCCGAGCGCGACGTCTTCGACACCGACGCCCGATCCCCCTCCACGAGGTTCCGGCATTCGTCTCGTCGGCTCCGCACGGTCGAACGCCCGTGTCCCCGGCCCGGACCGCACACCGTGCGGCGTATGTGCACGTGCCGGGGCGCTGGACCGGGAACCGTGACCGCGGACGCGGTCGGTCTGAGACCCCTCCGGCCGGTAGTCGACGTGACGATGTCTCACACCCGAATTTTGACTGATCACCGCCAGTATTGAACACTGTTCAAGTGATCGACACCGAAGTACTCGTCGTCGGCGGCGGACTCGCCGGACTCGGCGCCGCCCACTACCTCACCCACCGCGGACGGACCGTCCACGTCCTCGAACGCAGCAGCGGCCCCGGTGGCACCTGGCGCGAGAACACCTATCCCGGTTGCGAATGCGACATCCACCCGGCTCTGTACTCCTACTCGTTCACCCGGCTTCCCAGCTGGATCAGTGGACAGGCCGATCATCACCAGATCCTCCGCCACAGCCGACTCCTGGCGGACCGGATACACCGCACCGCTCGCGTCGACTACGACACCGAGGTCACCGCCTGCCGTTGGAACGACACCGACGCGCGTTGGTACGTCCACACCCGCACCGGAGCACTCCACCGCGCCCGCTTCCTCCTCCTGGCGACCGGCGCACTGAACGTCCCACGCATCCCCCGTTTTGCCGGCTCCTTCGCCGGTCCGGTCCTGCACACCGCCCGCTGGAACCACGACCTCGACCTGAGGGGCGCCCGCGTCGGCGTCATCGGCACCGGCGCCAGCGCCGCCCAACTCGTCCCCGCCCTCACCGACCACGCCTGCAGGGTCACGGTGTTCCAACGCACCCCCGCCTGGGTCCTGCCCCGGCCACGCACCCGAGTGCCGCTGCCCTACCGTGCACGCCGGACCGTCGAATACTGGCGCAACGAAACACTTCTCCCCGCCCTGATCGGATCGCAGCGTCGCCGCACCGCCCTCGAGGCGCGGGCCCTGCGTCACCTGCACGCCCAGATACCCGACCCCGTCCTGCGCCGAGCACTGACACCCTCGTACCGGATCGGTTGCAAACGCATCATCTTCTCCGACACGTTCTATCCCGCCCTGCGCCGACCCACCACCATCCTCAAGACTTCCCCCATCACAGAACTCGCAGCAGACGCCGTGCACACCGCAGACGGCCGCCGGCACGAGATCGACGTGCTCGTCCACGCCACCGGATTCCACGTCTCCGCCGCCTTGATGCGCATGCCCGTCCACGGCCGAAACGGAATCAGCCTGCAGGAGATCTGGGCGCGTGACGGTGCCGCAGCGCACTTGGGAACCACCATGGCCGGCATACCCAACGCATTCGTTCTCGGAGGACCGAACACCGGCGTGGGACACACCTCGGTGCTGTTCATGCTCGAAAGCCAATTCCGCTACATCGCTGCCGCGCTCGAGGAAACCGACCGCATCGGCGCCGATGCACTCGTCGTCCGCGAACAAGCACAACACCGATTCACCACACGCATCCACCACGACTCGGCTGCGACGACCTGGACCCGAGGCGGCTGCCACAGTTGGTATCTCGACCGCGAAGGAATCAACCGCTCCCTGTGGCCTGGCCCCACATGGCGATATCGGTTACACACCCGCACATTCGATCTCCACAACTACACATCGATCCGGGCGTCCGCCGGGGACAGCGACGGCGTCGATCCAGTCGAGCCCGGTCACCAAAGGACCGGAACATCGACGGCGACCACCTTCGACTGAGACGACGAGGTTCGGTATGTCTCGTCGATCAGAGTCGAGCACGAGGTCGTGCTCGAACACCACAAATGCCGGACCATCACCGAAAACATGCCAACCGGTCGCATTTACAGCAAGATCACATAGGTACTCCCTTCATTCGACTGTCAGGAACCTCGATGCGATCGATCATTCGTACTGCGGTACTCACCACCGCCGTTGCTGCCTTCACCGTGACCGCCCCTGCCCTCGGGTCGGCTGCCACCGCCGACGAAGTCGGTTACGCCTTCGGCGTCGACGGCACCAGCGTGACCAACACGATCATCAACACCACCGACGGCGTGCTGACATGTACGACCTCGCTCGCCACTGCGCCCGGCGGGGTGTTGCCTCCCATTTGGGAGGTCACCGGCCCCGGTCAGACGCTGTACGCCTCGGACCAGGTCCAGCCCGGGACCACCACGCAGACCATCACCGAAGTACCGGACGGCTCCTATGTGGCGCTGGCAACCTGCGTCAACGCCGACAACACCGCGATGTGGGCCTCGGACTACCCCGGGATCGGCGACATTCTTGCCTTGTTCCCCTTGACCGCCTTCGCGGTCCAGCAGTCCTCCACCGTCCTCACCGTGCCCACAGATGCTCCCGCTCCCCCGGTTCCGGGACTCGGACTTCCAGCCTTCGGCAGCAGCAACTGACGCACCCGATCGAGACGCAGCTCGTGGGCCTGGATCGCCATCGGTACAGGCCCTCGAGTCGGCCGACAATTCCTCGACGCCAACGGACCGGGCCTGCGGGGACAGTTCGTCAGGGATAGGTGCACCGTTGGCAGGCGGCTGCCCGTGCGCGCAGAACGCAGGTGTAAACGTGCAGGTGAAGCACTCGAAGTGACATCCACCCGAGCGTCGGCGGTCTCGTCGCGGTCGAAAATCCTGGGGCGCACGTCAACGCCCCTCGGTAGTCGACCAGCTACGCGATCGCGCGCCACCATCGATCTTCTTCCTCCTGCTTCTCCAGTGCGACAGAATATTCTGCGGCACAGTCAGCCGAGCACAAGCCATCGTGCCCGCCAGCGGTGATGTACTGCCGACATACTGCACATCGGGGAAACGGATCACCAGCAGGAAATCGGGTGATTCTCAGCGTCGCTCCGACGACGATCAGCACTGCCCCAGCGCAGCCGAACGCGACGGCGACACTGTGATCCCGGAACAGGACGGCAGCCACTACACACATGACGGCCGCGAACACGACGGCGGCCGGCGCTTGGTGAAGGTTCACGAATCATGGGTCGAATCAGCGGTCCCGCCTGTTACCTGTAAGCAGATGGGACGCGAAGTCGGGGCGCACGGCGGGTGGTTCGACCCACGGATCCGGTTACGCACGGCGTATGTGCAGCTGTTCGCGGTGTCGCCGTCTTCGGTGTCGAGAGCTCGGCATTTCTGCCGGGACATCAACTTCAGAGACCCCCCGTCGGCGCGGCGACGGCCTCAGCCGCGCCGACAGAGGGGGGTCCGACGCGCCAGGGGCAGCATCGGGACCCATGCCGATGCGGGGCGGGCATCGACATATCCGCGCCCCGGCATGGTGTCGACGTCGGCCGGGAAATGGACCGGCGACACGGCGGGGCGCGCATTCGGGTGACTCGTGCACTCCCCTGCAGGAGACCACACCGAATGTTCAAGACATTACCTTGACTAGGCAAAGAACAGCAATAGGACTCGGGGTGCCGAGCGCGAGACCTCCACCAGCTCATCCCCGCGACCCGAAGGAACAGGGTCGGCGACATCTGATTCCATGAAAGATGCTGGTATCCAAGGTATTCGGAGTTCAGAGGATAGAATAGAACGACGTGCCCCTCCCCGCCCTGCGACCGTGCGTCGTATGCGCGGAGGGGCTCATCCCCCGTCGGTGATCGTCGAGAACTCGGCCGAGGATTCCCGCAAGAGTTGCGCCACTTTCCGACTGTTGCACCACACGAGCCTTGAACCCCGAGATAAAATGTGTATTGCGTTCTGCATTAGACAGATGGGTCTGTGCGGGTTGTCGGGGTCCTGCGCGCATCCACCGGACGGAAGTCGAGGTTCCCGACAGTGCTGGACAGCCACACGTCCCCGCGCGCTCGGTTGTTCGCCACCTTGTCGAGCACGACACTTCTGGTCGTCCTGCAAGGCAACCGGTTCGCGGGAAAAACGGTTCTGGCACGGTCGTGGCTGCTCAACGGAGCAGAGCCCGACGCGATCGTCGTACCCATGACTGCTCCCGCGGGCACAAGCACCCCGGACGAGTACTGGACGGACGTCCTTTCGGCGGTACACGCCCGAACCGGCGCCACAAGACCGGAGCGCGGCCCGCCCCGTTCCAGACACTGTGCTCCCTCTTCTCCGCACTGCAGCACCAGATCGTGTTGATCCTCGACGCAGTCGATCGCATCCACGGCATCGAACCACACGTCGCCGCTCTGCTCGACCTCTGCCCCCACCTGCGGATCCTCGTCACCACCCGCACGACCGGAAAGTGGCAACAGGTGGCCGACACGGCCGCCGACCGCGCCATCCTCTCTGCGACCGAGCTTGCATGCACCGACGTCGAGACCGCCACCATCCTGAACGCAGAGCATCAACTCTCGCAGAACCGCCGATAGAGTTTGGCTCGAACTTGTTCCTCTGCAATGGAATACAGCGATTACGAACCAATCCGGCGGGCATCCCGAACCTCGGTCCGCCCACCGCGACGGGTGCGACGACAGCAGCGACCGCGTCGGGCACGACGTGGGTCACCAGGTAGTGCAGCGACAGCGTGTCGTTCTGGACGACGTGCTTGACCTGCCCGAAGTCGGGCGGTGAACCAGCCGAGCGGGACGGTCGACAGCGTGCCGAGCAGACGGAGGTCCACAACCGAAGAATGAGGCTCACAACCCTGGTGGTCGACCCTGTGGGTTGCGAGCCGCACTTCTGCGTTGTGAGCCCCTGCCGAACACGCTCTGCGCGGTCAGTCAGCGGAAGTGGTCTCGCACACCGACCCCGGCGACCGGCGACCTGCACCCTCCTCGCTACGCTCCAGCTCATGAGTGAGCCGACTTCGACCTACGCCAACGTGACGCTCGACCCGCGTGCCAACGTCTACTTCGACGGCAAGTGCGTCAGCCACAACTTCCATCTGGCGGATGGAACCCGCAAGTCGGCCGGCGTGATCCTGCCCGCGACCCTCAACTTCGGCACGGCCGCTCCGGAGGTCATGGAACTGCACAGCGGCGCGTGCCGCGTCCGGTTGGCCGGCGGCGAGGACTGGACCTCCTACGGTGCAGGCGACTCCTTCTCGGTGCCCGGCGACTCGTCGTTCGACATCGAGGTCACCGAAGCCGTCAGCTACGTCTGCCACTACGGCTGACCGCACTCCTGAGCGAACGAGAACGCTCCCACCGAGCCAAGCTCGGTGGGAGCGTTCTTTCGTTCGTGGCGACCAGGCCACTGACGCGAACCCGGCTCAGCTGGTGACCTCTGCGCGATCGGCCGAAGTGCCGGCCTGCGCCTTCCGCTGCGACGAGGCGTGGCCGACGAACATCGCCGACGCCACGATCCCGATGATCAGGACCGAGGCGGGCAAAAGCATCGATTGGCTCAGCGCGGTGCTGAACTTCTCCGCGATCTGCTCCGGGAGAGCGGTTCCCATTGCTGCTCCGCCGCCCTCGCCCGCCTGCACCTCACCGAGTCCCTGCGCGGCCATCAAGGACGAGATCAAGGCACCGATCGCGGCGCTGCCCAGCACCGAACCGACCTGCCGGGTCGTGTTGTAGATGCCGGCACCGGCGCCCGCCTGGCGGATGGGCAGGTTGTGCGTGGCGGTGGAGGCCAGCGGTGCCCAGATGCACGAATTGGACACGCCGGCGATACCGGCGATGAGCAGGAACAGCACGATGGGGCTGTCCGGCGTCATGAGCACCGCGAACCCGAAGATCGACGCGGAGAAGAGTGTGAAGCCGACGGTGGGCAGCACCCGGGGCGGCATCCGGTCGGAGAACTTGCCGATGAGCGGCGCCGTGAGACCGGTGACGATCGCCATCGGGGCGAAGATCAGGGCAGCGCGCGTGGGTGAGAATCCGCGGACCGTCTCGAGATAGAAGTAGGCCGGAACCATCAGTGCGGTCATGGCTGCGCCCATCGACGAGATCGCGATGTTCGACATCGAGAAGTTCCGGTCGCGGAACAGGGCCAATGGCACGAGGGGTTCACCTTTGTTACGCGCCTGGTTGAACACGAACAGCACCATCACCGCGATACCCGCGACGATCATCGTCCAGGTCCAGACGTCCCAGTCGCGGCTGGAACCTTCCTGGATTCCGAAGACCAGCAGGAACAATCCGACGCCACTGAGGATCACGCCGACGACGTCGAACTTGTGCGGTTGGGTCTCGAGGCTGGGCACGAGCCATGCCGCCAGCATGAAGGCGATGATGCCGACCGGGACGTTGATGTAGAAGATCCAGTTCCAGCCCTGCCAATCGACCAGTACACCGCCGACGAGAGGGCCGAGCAGCGAGGCCAGACCGGCGACGGCGCCCCACAGACCCATGGCCGCGCCTCGCTTGTCGGGCGCGAAGGTGCGGGTGATGATCGCCATCGTCTGCGGCGTCATCAGCGCCGCGCCGAGTCCCTGGACGGCGCGGGCGGCGATGAGCATCTCGATGGTGCCGGAGGTCGCGCACCACAGCGACGCCGCGGTGAACACCACCAGGCCCGCGAGATAGACGTGCTTGGGGCCGAACCGGTCGCCGAGACGACCGGTGAACAGCAGGGGCACCGCATAGGTGAGCAGATAGGCGCTGGTCACCCAGACGACCTGATTGATGTCGGCCTGCAGGTCGGCCATGATCGCCGGGTTGGCCACCGCGACGATGGTCAGATCCAGCAGGATCATGAAGAACCCGACCACCAGGGCCGACAGGCCCCACCACGGATTACGTTCAGTTTTCATCGATTTCGTTCCTGTTCGTACCGGTCGAGCGCGACCGGCGATCTATTGGGTCAAGGTGTCCCGGTTCGGTCGATGCACTACGGCCGACCGGGACCACTACTTCCCGCACCGCTCCTCCGCAGTTCGGCGAGAGTCTCGTCCGTCAGCGCAGCACCCCAGTCGCGACCGAGATCATGGGGCGGGTCCGGAAGTTGTCGATCGGCGGCATCGACGCTCTGCCACACCAAGGACCCGTCGCGGATCTCCTCGATCAGTCCACGAAGCCACTCCGCTTCGTGGGCGGTCCTGTCCCGGAGGAAGTCGACGGCCACCCAGTAGCGACGCGGCACGCCGTTGTCCGCGGCCCACGTGCGGATCGCGTCGAATTCGACGAGCTCTTCCTCGAGCCGGTCGATGCGTTCTCCGAGAAGGACGACGACCTCGTCTGCCGGAAGGTTGTGCGATTCGGCGAGACCGAGAGGGAAGATCGGATACTCACGGACGGGCCGTCGGATGATCTCGGCGAGGCGGGCCCGCACGGCCGCCTCGCCGGCCGCGGTGATGCTGTAGGTTGTCCGCTCGGGCCGATTACCTGCGCGTTCGGTGCCTTCCTGCCGGATCAGTCCGCTTTCCGCGAGGCGGGAAACGATGTGGTACAGCGAGCTCGGTCGCAGCTTGATGAGGTTGTCCTCGCGACGCTTGAGCAGAAGCTGGTGCATCTCCTAGGGATGCATCGGCCGTTCCTCGAGCAGCCCGAGTACCGCGACGGCCATAGGCGTCAGGACGGGGATGCGGGGCTGATCGGACACCGGTCTCGATTTCCTTCGATCGTCGGGAGGCGTTGCGATTCTGCGACTGGTTCGCTTCGAATAGTCGGCGCCGAATATACGGCGTCGAATAGCAGACGGACAAGCGCGTGAGGTCGCTCGACATCGCAGATCCGCACACTCGGGCATCCCCGGAATCGGTCCGTCCGGGTGGCAGACTCCCCTCGTGGATAGTTGCGTCGGATTCGGTGTCATCCGAAAGGAGGGTTTCGAGTGGTCGACTACGCATGATTCCGCAGCACCCGAGCGTGATGCTTCATTCGAAGCTGTTTCCGGCTCAGGAAAGGATCCGTCATGGCCGACCTGGACTCCCCGTCGACCCGCGAGGTCTGCGGAACGATGGCTGTGCACCACAAACTGCTGTTGCAGAGCCCCAGCTACAAGCAGCGCTGCGAGATGTTCGAGAACCGGGTGTTCGCCTACCGGACAGGACGGCGCGCACCGGCCCCGACAGGTGTCGTGACCGTTCCGGTCGTCGTTCACGTCGTGCACGATCCCGCGTCGCCCTCCCAGAACATCGGTGAAGACCAGATTCGGAGCCAGATCGACGCCCTCAACCGAGACTTCCGCGCCACCAACCCCGACCGCACGAAGGTGCCGGAGGTCTGGAAGGACCTCGTCGCCGACATCCACGTCGAGTTCCGACTGGCGACAGTCGATCCGGACGGCGCCCCGACCGACGGGATCACCAGGACCCCGACGACGAAGGAGTTCTTCACGGCGGACGAGGACGACATCAAGTCGTCCGACACGGGCGGCGCCGACCCCTGGCCGAGCGACGACTACCTCAACATCTGGCTGTGCAACGACCTTCGCGATTCGATCGGTCGCCAGATCCTCGGCTACGCCCAGTTCCCCGGCGGACCGGCAGCAACCGACGGTGTCGTCATCGTCCATTCGTGTTTCGGGACCACCGGCACGGCGCGACCTCCCTTCCATCTCGGTCGCACCGCGACACACGAGATCGGTCACTGGCTGAGCCTGCGCCACATCTGGGGCGACGACGGCGACGGATGCTCGGGCACCGATTTCGTCGACGACACCCCCAACCAGGCGGGCCACAACTTCGGCAAGCCGAGGTATCCACGAGTGACCTGCAACAACGGTCCACACGGCGACATGTTCATGAACTACATGGACTACACCGACGACGCGGCGATGTTCATGTTCACCGCCGGGCAGGCGCTCCGTATGCGGGCGTGCCTGGAGGGACCGCGGGCGTCGTTCCTGCTCGGGGCGCTGGAACCGGCCCGGACGGAATCGCTCGCACTCGGCCCGACCGGCAACGGTGAGACGCGAACCGACACCTCGGCGCTTGTGTCGCTCGACCGCGAGATGGACGAGCTGCGACGTCAGATCGCGTCGCTCCGGTCGCTCCTCGACCGCATCGGCGGAATCCTGGACCGTGTCGGTTGACCACCCACCACGGACTCGTCAGGACGCACTGTGAACGACCCGTCTTCGATCATCGGTACCTGGTTCCATTCGTACGAGGAGGACACCGACACCGCGAGGGTCTACCGCCCTCGCGGGTTTCCGTTTCCTCGCTCGCGCGGACGACCCGGATTCGAGTTCCGGCAGGACGGCACCTACGTCGAATACGACGGCGGTCCCGACGATCGTGGTCGCGCGCGTGTCGGACAGTGGCAGGACCTGGGCCACGGTCGTGTCCGCACCGTCCTTCCCGAGACGGACCCGAATCCACATGTGCACACGGTGCTCTCCGTCGACGACGAGATCCTCACGTTCGAATCGGGGCAACCATGACTGACGTGACACGAGAAACAGGCGGCACGATGCCGCACCTCCTCGACACGGTCGTGTTCGAGGGCGCTACGAGCTCGAACGTGATCGCCGAGCGACCGGGTCGCGGCCCCTCGCCCAGGAGCGTCGTGGTGGTCACCGCTCACCTCGACTCCATCAACATCGCGGGCGGCCCCGCTGCTGCCGCCCCCGGAGCCGACGACAACGGTTCGGGCAGCGCGGGACTGCTGACGATCGCCGAGACGCTCGAACACCATGTGGCAGAGCACGATCTGCGTCTGATCCTGTTCGGAGGTGAAGAGCAGGGACTGGTCGGCAGCCTCGCCTACGTCGCCGGCCTGTCGACTGCAGAACGGGAGCGCATCCGAGGCGTCGTCAACATGGACATGATCGCCTCGCTCAATGCCCCGCAGCCCACCGTTCTTTTCGAAGGCGCGAGCCTGTCGCAGCACCTGATCGACGAACTTGCCCGGGCCGCCGCGACCTACACGACGCTGGCTGTGCAGACCAGCCTGCATCCGCTCAACAGCGATCACGTGCCGTTCCTCGAGAAGGGCATCCCCGCGGTGCTGACCATCGAAGGAGCCGACAGCACGAACGCGAACATCCATAGTGCGCGCGACACGCTCGATTCCATCGACTACGACCTCGCACTCGAGATCCTGCGCATGAACGTTGCTGCTACAGCACGCCTGCTGGGATCGGCATAGACGTGGATGAGGGGTTCCGGCCGGTGCGTCGCATCGGCCGGAACTCCTCGCTCGAGTACGGTCACGATCTGTGCAGCCACACTCCGGCGCTGCCGAACCCGATGATGTCGGCGCGACCGTCACCTGTGGTGTCCGCCAGGAACCGCGGATGCTGGTCGACCCGCCACCCACCGGCGTCGTAACCGAAGTTGGTGACGATCAATCCGGGCGCGTCGAACCCGCCGTTGCCCAGTGCCCGCGACACGTAGACGCCGGCATTGCCGAATCCGACGATGTCCGCCCGGCCGTCCCCGGTGGTGTCGGCCAGGAACCGCGGGTGCCGATCGATCCGCCATCCTCCGGCGCTGTAGGCGAAGTTGTCGACGACGCGCGTGACCGGCCCGTACGTCCCATCGGCTCGCGCCAGGGAGACATACACGCCCGCCTCGCCGAATCCGACGATGTCGGCCCGGCCGTCCCCGGTCGTGTCCGCGAGGAACCGTAGATGCCGCTCCACGCGCCATCCACCCGCGTTGTATCCGAAGTCGTCGACGACGCGCGTGACCGGCCCGAACGACCCGTCCGCCTGTGCCCGGGACACGTACACCCCCGCATCACCGAAACCGACGATGTCCGCACGACCGTCACCCGTGGTGTCGGCCAGGAACCGCGGATGCCGATCGGTGCGCCACGATCCGGCGTTGTACCCGAAATTGTTGACGGCGAGCTGCGGCGCCCATCCGAGGTGCCCGGGAGTGAAGCCGCAGACGGTGAACGTGTTGCCCTTCATCAGGCACGGGACGCCACCTTCGGCCGCGCAGTTCTCGCAGTTGCCGTTGACGAGTCCGTATCGTCCGAAGGCACCGCCGCACGTGCATCTGCTGTCCGCGTACTCGTCCGGGCAGCCGAAGATGTGCCCGGTCTCGTGCGCGAACACCCGGTCGATGTTGTCCGGGCCCCAGCCGTCGTTGTTGTAGTCCATGACGACCCGTGGCGCACCCGCGTACGCGAAGTGACCGAGTGGATACTTCGTGAAGAAGGCGCAGTAGGTCCAGCGGGTTCCGTAACGGCTGCGGATGTCCTCGACATAAGCACCCACGCCGTTCCAGTCGGCACTGTATCCCAGCGCGCCCATCGCCGGATCACGCCAGTGCGCCTCGAGGTCGGCGGCGGACGGATCCGCCGGCACACTCAGGTTCACGTTCTGGATGTCGTACGAGAAGGAAATGCCCGCCAAGGGGTTTGCGGTGGCGAGCCAACCCAGACCGTTCTGGACCTCGGCGACCACCTTCACCACCGCGGCCTCGGAGAAGCTCAATGCCGCAGTCGGTCCCTGAACGATGACGATGCCGACCGCCACCGACCCCTCGAGATAGGAACTCGTCGGTCCCGCTTCCTGCTGACTGTCGCGCTCTGCCACCTGGGGCGGGACGGGCACAACCGACGTGCAATCCCCCATGTCCCACTCTTGACCGTCGCGGGGTCGGTTCTCCTTCGCACGACGGTAGTCGGCGGATTGGCGCAGCCCTTGCGCCGCGAGGCCCAGTGTCTCGACCTCGGTGGGGTCGTCGACGAGGTCCCGCATGTCTCCGATCTCCGGGACGGATTCCTCCGCGGACTCCCCCGGAGCGGCAAGGATGGCCATCCGCCCGTAGCGGTGGATCGTTCGTTCCTGTGCCTCGTCGCTCGGATCGGCTGCGCGTACGTCGTCTGCACGCACGACGCGTTCCGTGATGTTCAGGTCGCCGGCCATGTCATGCTCCTGATGTCGAAAATGGTGTGCAAACCGGTCCGGTAAGTCACCGGCCGGGGATATCCGGCGGTTCGAACCCGGGAGTGTCCCAGTTCGAGCCCTCGCCGGGGCGCGTCTTCGGCGCGCATTGGGCGACCCAGGCGTCCACGAACAACTGTTCCTCGGGCGACAAACCGAGTGGTTCCCTGTCGGGGGTGGTGCCGTAGACACCGAGGATTCTTCGAATGTTCTCCCTCGCATCGGGATCCGTGAGGACGAGGAGCAGCCGTGGCCGGAGCAATTGGGTCACCGGGGCCGCTGCCTCGATGCCGGCAAGGGCCGCCTCGGCCTGCGCGGAGGCAAGGACGACCAGGTGCTCTCGGGGTGTTTCCACCATGGATGTCTCCCCGTCCTCCGAGGTGCCCCCTCGTTGCGGATTCGTGGCGTCGTGCGAGCAGGCCGTCACCGACACCAGGACTACGACCGACAACACCGCCAGGACGACGGAGGCCTTGCGCATCGGGTACCGACTCACGGTGCGGTGGCCAACCCCGCGCCTGCGTCGGTCTGCGGCAACGGCAGCACCTCGGCCCCGTCGACCAGCGTCTTCCAGAGTTCCTTCCCGGTCTTCGCTGTGCTCTGCACGATGAGCGCCGCCAATCCGGCCACGTGCGGCGTGGCCATGGACGTGCCGCTGATCGTGTTGTAGCGGTCCGGCATCGGCCACGACGAGTACACGTCGACACCGGGTGCGGCGATGTCGATCGCACCGCCCGGAACCACGGTGGCCCTGGCCGAGAACGCCGCCATCCTCAGGTCGGACGCCAGTGCCGCGACCGCCATGATCGACGGCGAGTTCGCGGGACTTCCGACGAATCCGGGGTCCGCCGGCCGACGAGCGTTGTTCCCCGCAGCAGCGATGATCAGCGTCCCGGCAGCCAGTGCGCGCTGTCCGACGGCCTCGTAGGCCATCACCGGTTGAGGAACGTTGGCGCCCAGAGACATCGAGACGACCTGGCACCCGTTGGCCAACGCCCACTCGATCCCGGCAAGGATTGTGGAGTCGGACCCACTGCCCTGATTGCTCAGCACCTTCCCGACGAAGATCGCCGCCTTCGGCGCGACGCCGTAGCCTCGCGCGTTCGGTAGATTCCTCGGTCCGCAGGACGTGCCGACACAGTGGGTGCCGTGTCCGTTCCCGTCCTGGACCGCCTGGCCTGCGATGAACGATTTGCTGATGATCGTCCGGCCCGCGAAGTCGGGATGGTTCAGGTCGAATCCGGTGTCGAGCACGGCCACCCGAACGCCGGAGCCATCGAACTGCGACGCGAGCGCACGGGTGGCCTGCAGACCCCAGGTGTGCCTGCGGCCGTCCGCCAGATGTGTCTCCATGGCGAGTGGTGCCGCCAGGGTATGGATGACATGTTCGGGTTCCACGGCCACGATCGCCGGATCCTGCCGCGCGACTTCCTCGAGCGATTCGACCTGCGACCCGTCGACCGCGGCGACAGCCACCCCGAGTCGTTCGAAGATGGTCGCGTCGGCGGATTCGAGTTCGTCGGCGGGTACCGCTTCCGGTCCCGTCTCGTCGCTGGACGCGATCGAGGTCACGCCGCCGATCGATTCGAGTGCGGCCACCCGTTCCTCATGGGTGCTGTCCTCGGTGAAAGTGATGATCTGCCGGCCCGTGGTCTCGGCTTCGACGGGGCCGTCGACATCGTCCGTCATCATGATGGTTTCCTCTGATCCGAAGGGTGACAAGAGATGCGGGAGAACCCCGCGGGATCAGTATGGGAACCGGCCGATACCGGCGCCTGCGTAGACGACTACCCCATTTCGACGGGGTGGGCCGCGCCGGCCGTGCGTAGCCGTTCTCGATTTCGGTGTTCCCGACCGCGCTCAGCGATGTCGGAAACACCGAAGATTGCGTGCGCTCAACGTTTCAGGTGTTGCAGCCGTTCGTGTTCCGACAGTCCACCCCACACTCCGTGCGGTTCGCCGCTGAGCATCGCGTGGGTGCGGCACTCGACCAGCACCGGGCAGTTCGCGCAGATGCGTTTCGCGACGACCTCGCGCCGCCTGCGGATGCTCGGTGGCTCGCCCTCCGGGGCGAAGAAGAAGTACTCGTCAGAGGTCCGGCAGTTGGCATGCTGTTGCCATCCGAGTCGTGGCCGGACACGCTCGGTCAGCACGGTCATCCGATCATCACCACCTCCAGGGTGCGGGGGCCGTGCACGCCCTCGACGCGTTCGAGTTCGATGTCCGACGTCGCGGACGGTCCACTGATCATGGTGATAGGCCGTTCCGGGACGAGCCGGGCCAGCGCTTCGGGCACTCCCACCTCGACGTCGCTCATCGCCACGACGCACACGTGCAGGTCGGGCACCAGCGTGAGCGCGCGTCGCCCCTGGTCGGGGCTGCCGTCGAGGAAGATCGTGCCCGTCTCGGCGCAGGTGACGGCCGAAGCGGTGACGACCCCGTCGAGATCACCGAGGTCGGCTGCGGGCCGGTCGATGGAGTCGACCACCACCTCGCCACCGAATTCCGCCAGCCACGACCGATCCAGGCCCTCCGGGATCCCGACGCGGCGCACCCCACGAGCCGTGAGGATCTTCGCCAGCACAACATGCAGATCCTCCGGTGTGCTTTCGTGCACGTGGGCCTTGTAGTCGACCAGCCGGTCGACCAGCAGCTCACGGCGTTCGGCGTCCGGCAGGGTGCGTCCGAGACGGTAGTCACGCGGTACCTCGACCGGTGTCGGCGGTGCCAGAGTCTGCGCCGAACGGATCCGGCCGAGAATCGCGTCGCGGCTGCTCATCGCTGCTGTCCTTCCTCGCGTGCCTTCGCGAGTGCGGCACGTCCTTCGTCGGAGGCCCACCATTGCCGGAAGGTCTGTTTCGGCGGGGCCGGCATGTCGCGAGCGTCGGTCCAGCCGGCGAGCGGACCGGGCAGATTGGTGATTCTCCCCTTCTTGCCGGCGAGGACGCGGCCGAGTCCGGCGGCCTTCTGCGCGGCCGTCCAGCGTCGAGAGGACGACATGGCCAGCGACGCGGCCTTCATCGCCGCGGCCTCGGGTCCGAAGCGGGCGTGTTCGACCTTCTGGTGGCGCAGTTCCACCAGCAACGAGGGGATGTCGATCTTGACGGGACAGGCGTCGTAGCAGGCACCGCACAGGCTCGATGCGAACGGCAGGCTGGCGTTGGGGTCGTCGGGTTGGTCCATCCCGGCCAACTGCGGGCTGAGGACGGCGCCGATCGGGCCCGGATAGGTCGAGCCGTAGGCGTGGCCTCCGGTGCGCTCGTAGACCGGGCACACGTTCAGGCACGCCGAGCACCGGATGCAGTGCAGCGCTTCGCGTCCGATATCGTCGGCGAGCGCGGCGGTGCGGCCGTTGTCGAGCAGCACGAGGTGGAATTCCTGCGGGCCGTCGCCGGGGGTGACACCGGTCCACATCGAGGTGTAGGGGTTCATGCGCTCCCCAGTCGACGAGCGCGGCAGCAGCTGCAGGAACACCTCGAGGTCGCGGAAGGTGGGCAGCAGCTTCTCGATGCCCATGACGGTGATGAGTGTCTGCGGCAGCGTCAGGCACATGCGGCCGTTGCCCTCGGATTCGACGACGACGAGGGTGCCGGTCTCGGCGATGCCGAAGTTCGCGCCCGACACCGCCACCGGCACCGTCATGAACTTGTGTCGCAGGAACTTTCGTGCCGCGGCGGCGAGATGGCGGGGGTTGTCGTCGAGGTCGGGGTCGACGTCCGGCATCTCACGTAGGAAGATCTCGCGGATCTCGGCGCGGTTGCGGTGGATGGCGGGCACGAGGATGTGCGAGGGCTTGTCGTGGCCGAGTTGGACGATGAGCTCGGCGAGGTCGGTCTCGTAGGCCGCGATCCCCTGTTCCTCGAGGTACTCGTTGAGCCCGATCTCCTGGGTGGCCATCGATTTGACCTTGATGACCTCGTCGGATCCCGTCTTCCGGATCAGCTCGGTGACGATGGCGTTGGCCTCGGCGGCGTCGGCCGCCCAGTGCACCACGCCGCCCCGCGCGGTCACCGCCTCCTCGAGCTGGGTGAGCAGTTCCGGGAGGCGGTTGAGCACGTCGGTCTTGATGGCGGCGCCGGCGTCGCGCAGTTGTTCCCAGTCGGGCAGTTCCCCGGTGACGTTCAGTCGCTTGGCGCGGATGGTGTGGGTGGCCTTGCCGATGTTGCGCCGCAACTGGGGGTTCGCGAGTTCCTGGTGCGCCGCGTCGGGAAACGCCTTGATACCGCGCAGATTTCCGGATCCTCGTGGCGGGACGACGGGCATACCGAGTGCGGTCACGCGGGCACTCCCTTGGGGGCGACGGCCGGTTCCACGGAGGCGAGGATCTCGGCGAGGTGGATGGTGCGGGTACCGGTGCGCAGTCGTGTGAGACCGCCACCTATGTGCATCAGGCACGACGAGTCGCCGGCGCTGCAGTATTCGGCGCCGGTGGCGGCGACATTGCTCAGCTTGTCGGCGAGCATCGCGGTGGAGGTCTCGGCGTTCTTGATCGCGAAGGTGCCGCCGAAGCCGCAGCACGAGTCGGCCTCGGGCAGTTCGACGAGGTCGATCTCGCGCACGGCACGCAACAGCTGGAGCGGCTTCTCCCCCACCCGCAGCATCCGCAACGAGTGGCAGGTGGGGTGATAGGTCACCCGGTGAGGGAAATACGCACCGACGTCGGTGACGCCGAGGACGTCGACGAGGAATTCGGACAACTCGTACGTCTTGGCCTTGACGGTGTCGACCCGCCCGCACAACGACGCGGAACCGTAACGGGAGGCGACGATTTCGTGCTGGTGACGGACGGATCCGACGCACGATCCGGAAGGGGCGACGACGGCGTCGATGCTGCTGTCGTCGAAGGCGTCGACGTAGTTCTCGACGAGCGGCAGCGCGTCGGGTTGGTAGCCGGTGTTGACGTGCATCTGGCCGCAGCAGGTCTGGCGTTCGGGGAAGACGACGTCGTGCCCGAGCCGGGTGAGGAGCAGGGCGGTGGCCGAAACGGCCTTCGGGAACATCGTGTCGCCGAGGCACGTCGCGAACAGGGCGATTCGCATGGAGATCTCCGCATCGGGGGTGTGGTCTGACCACATTGAACCACACGTTCCGGAGATCCGCCGCACATTTTCGGACAGTGACCGCAAATTCCGTCACGGGTCGACTGTGACGCGGACCATGGTGTACTTTCACGTGGTCTGACCACATCGGTCGAAATCAGATCCGCCGCCAACAGCGGCGCAACCACAGGAGTTTCGTGTGGCAACCCGGATATCGGCGGTGACATTCACACCCGCCACTGACGCCATCGCAGGCAGCCTCACCGCATCGGCTCTCGTGGGCCTTGCGCCGCTGCTGACCTTCTTCGTCCTGCTCGCCGGCTTCAAACTCAAGGCCTGGTATTCCGGACTCGGCGCCCTCGTCGTCGCTCTCGTCGTCGCGATCATCGGCTTCGACATGCCCGCGCCGCTGGCCGGCCTGTCCGCCCTGCAGGGTATTACCTTCGGGCTCTTCCCGGTGATGTGGATCGTGATCACTGCGATCTGGTTCTACGAACTCACCGTCGTCAGCGGCCGGTTCGAGGATCTGCGGCGCATCTTCAACTCGATCGGTCACGGCGACATGCGGATCCAGGCGATGCTCATCGCCTTCTGCTTCGGCGGCATGCTCGAAGCACTCGCCGGATTCGGCGCGCCCGTCGCTATCACCGGCGCCATGCTCGTCACCCTCGGCATGCCCGCCCTGCGGGCCGCGGTCACGGTCCTGATCGCCAACACCGCACCGGTCGCCTTCGGCGCCATGGCCATCCCGATCACCACCGCCGGCGCCCTGACCGACATCCCCGCCACCGAGATCGCCGCCGTCGTCGGCCGTCAGACACCGATCCTGGCTCTCTTCGTGCCGTTGTTGCTGCTCTTCCTCGTCGACGGTCGTCGCGGTGTCCGGCAGGCCTGGCCGATCGCACTGGTCACCGGCACGACCTTCGCGCTCGCCCAGTTCTGGTGCTCGAGCCACTTCTCGTACGAACTCACCGATGTCGTCGCCTCGCTCGCCGGTCTCACCGCCGCCGTACTGATGCTGCAGGTCTGGAAGCCGCGGACCCCCGAGGGCCAGCTCTCGCGCACCCGCACCGATACCATCGCGGTCCAGGCCGGCAAGGAGGGCCCCGGAGCCGCTCGTGCTCCGCAGCGTCCCGTCGCCGACGAGTCGCTGACCACCTCGCGCGTCGTCATGGCCCTGTTCCCGTACCTGCTGGTCATCACCGTGTTCGGTATTGCGAAGCTGTGGACCGTCGGTGTCGATCTGCCGGAGCGTCTCGCCGCCACCGATGTCAAGATCGAGTGGCCCGGCCTGTACGGCAATCTGCTCACAGGCAACGGCGACGCGTCGAGCAGCGCGGTCTACACCTTCTCGTGGTTGTCGTCGCCGGGAACACTGCTGCTGCTCAGCGGCGCGATCGTCACCCTCGTCTACGCGCGGTGGGACAGCGGCGGCATGTTCCCGCTGACCGTCCGCCAGGCCGTGGCCACCTTCGGCACCACCGTCGTGCGGATGAAGCTCGCCATCGCCACGGTGGCCACCGTCCTGGGCCTGAGCTACGTGATGAACCAGTCCGGCCAGACCGTCGCGATCGGCACGTGGCTCGCCGGCACCGGCGCGATCTTCGCCCTGTTCTCCCCGATCCTCGGCTGGCTCGGCACCGCCGTCACCGGCTCGGACACATCCGCCAACGCCCTGTTCGCCCGCCTGCAGCAGGCCGCCGGGCAGACCGCCGGCATCGACCCGACCCTGCTGGTCGCGGCGAACACCTCCGGTGGTGTGGTCGGCAAGCTGATCAGCCCGCAGAACCTCACCATCGCCGCCACCGCCGTCGATCAGCCGGGCAGCGAATCGGTGTTGTTGCGCAAGGTGATCGGCTACAGCGTCGCGATGCTCGTCATCCTCTGTGTGCTGGTCTACCTGCAGTCCACGCTGGTGTTGTCCTGGATGCTCCCCTGATCCGGAATCGACTAGGCTCTGAAGTCATGTCGTCGTCCGAGGGTCGTGCGTGGGAGCAGGTACTGAACCACTTGGAGCAGATGCTGGTCTCGGGAGAACTCGGCCCGGGCCAGCGTCTGCCCCCGGAGCGCACGCTCGCCGCACAACTCGGCGTCGGCCGGTCTTCGGTTCGTGAGGCACTGCGGGTGATGGAGGCCCTCGGGCTGCTCAGCACCCACACGGGGTCCGGGCCGAACGCCGGCGCGATGATCGTCTCGCGACCCACCGGCGGGATGTCTATGCTCATGCGTCTGCAGGTCGCGGCGCAGAACTTCCCGGTCTCCGACATCGTCCGCACACGTCTGGTACTCGAGACGGAAGTGATGCAGACGCTGGCCAACCGGACCCCGGCACCGGAACTCACCCCGGCCGAGGAACTGCTGGACGCGATGGACGATCCGGAGTTGGCTGCACCCGAGTTCCTCGTTCTCGACGCCCAGTTCCATGTCGCGATGGCCGACGCGGCGGGCAACCTCGTCGTCGCGGCGATGATGGCCGGTCTGCGCGACTCCATCGAGAGCTACGTCCTCGCGGGCGCACCACACACCGATTGGCCCGCGACCTGCGTGCGGCTGCGTCACGAGCACCGCGGTCTCGTCGACGCGGTCCGCGCCGGCGATGCCACGCTCGCCCGCAAGCGCATCGTCGAGCACATCCGCGGTTACTATGCTCAGAGTTTCGGCGCCGACGCGTTCTGACGCCCTGTCCGAGCGATGTCCACCGAAGGGTCTGTGACCGGTTCGGGGACGCGTGCGGATCGTCGGCGATCGACCAGCACCGCGAATATCACGATGAGCAGCAGCGACCAGCCCAGTGTCGGGCGCATGTACTCGGCGTACCGGCCCGCCTGCACCCATCTGCCCGAATACCATTCGTCGGCGCTGAGGAAGCCGTACACCGCCAGCCATGCCGGCCAGTTCCGCATCACGGACTGCGGCAGGACCACGCTCATGAGCAACGGGAACAGCAGCATCGAGTAGTACATCTGCCCGAGCGAACCGAGCAGAAACGATGCGGTCATCAGCACACCGGCACCGGTGACGACGAAGAACACCTCCTCGTGCCGGTGGTAGCGGTGGAGCAGATACAGCGTGGCCGCGGCGAGGAACGCGAAACCGATGCGCAACGCGACGATCAGGGGTTCGGGCAGACCGTAATAGGTGCCGTTGCCGGTGATCGAACTGTTGAAGTAGTCGCGGGACTGCAACAGATACGGAACGGTGCGTTCGACGAACTGCCACGGATCCGCAGCCCACGGCCACGCGAGTGCGGTGAGCCCGACCGGCACCGCTGCGGCGGTCAGGAGAGTCTTGCTCTGGCGGCGCAGCACGGGAAGCAACAGCAACGGCGCGAGAATCGGTTTGATCGCGAAGGTCACCCCGATCGCGGCGCCGGCCCAGAGGTCCCGCCGCGCCAGCAACAACGTCAGGAACGCCATCTGACCGAGTAGGACCACACCGTTGATGTTGGTGAACACCAGGGTGTTGATCACCGATTCGGACGCGAAGGCGACCGCCACCGCGATCGGGAACGCCGCCGATCGTGCCATGTACCCGAACATCCGCACGACCAGGTACACGGCAACGAGGACGGCCGCCGCGTTGACCCCGATGAACGCCCATCGTGAGACTTCGTGTTCGAGGGCCGCGAACGGTGCGATCAGCAGCGAACCCGACGGCGGGTAGAGGTAGTGCGGGTCGACGTGTTCGTACGTCGCTGTGTAGACCGGTTCACGGTTCCAGAAGGCGACGGCTGCGCGGTAGACACCGGTGAAGTCGTCCGTGCGTGCACCGTCGACGGCGAGGATCACCGTGCGATGGACGACGAGCATCACGGCGACCGGCCAGAAGACGCACTTCAGCAGGGCCTGCGGTGACCGCACGGTCGGCTGGACCCACCACGGCCGACCGTCCCGACCGCGATCCGAGGTATCGATCATCGCTGATAGACGTCGGGAATCCCGTCGCCGTCCTCGTCGACCTGCTCGGCCGCCCTGATCGTGCGGTAGGCACGGTTACGGGCGACGAGAACAGTCGAGGCCAGAGCGGCGCTGAGCAACGATCCGCACAGCACGGCGACCTTCACGTGATCGGCCGCGACGGTTCCTGCACCGTAGGCGAGATCGCCGATGAGCAGGGACACCGTGAAGCCGATACCGCCGAGCAGGGACACACCCAGCACGTCCACCCAACTCAGCTCGTCGTCGAGATGTGCTCGGGTGAAGCGCGCCACCAGGTAGCTGACCCCGAAGATCCCGACGACCTTGCCGACGACCAGACCGGCGATCACCCCGGCGGAGATGGGATCGGTGAGGGCGTTCGCCAGGCCGGTGAATCCTCCGACGGTGACGCCGGCGGCGAAGAAGGCGAAGACCGGCACGGCAATACCGGCGGACAGCGGCCGGATCCGGTGTTCGACGTGCTCGGCGACCGGAATCGTGCGGTCCCCCACCTGCCGGGCGACGGGAACCGCGAAGCCGAGCAGTACACCGGCGATGGTCGCGTGCACACCGGATTCGTGGACCAGCCACCAGGTCACTGCAGCCAACGGCACCAGGAGCCACCAGGAACCGAAGCCGCGTCGGAGCGCGATGCCGAACAGCGCCAACGGGATCAGCGCCCCGCCCAGGTAGAGCAGGTTCACCTCGTCGGTGTAGAAGACCGCGATCACGGTCACGGCGAGCAGGTCGTCGACCACGGCGAGGGTGAGCAGGAACGTTCGCAGCGCCGACGGGAGATGACTACCGATGACGGCGAGAATCGCTACGGCGAACGCGATGTCGGTCGCCGTCGGGACCGCCCATCCGTTCAACGCGTCGGCGCCACCACGAAGATTGATGACGGCGAAGATCACGGCCGGGACGATCATGCCGCCCAGGGCGGCGGTCACCGGCATGGCGGCACGCCGCAGATCCCGCAGACTGCCTTCGACGAATTCCCGTTTGAGTTCGACGCCGACGACGAAGAAGAACACGGCGAGCAGGCCGTCGGCCGCCCAGGTGCCCAGGGTCAGGTCCAGGTGCCACGATGCCGGACCGATCCGGGTCTCCCGCAGGGCATGGTAGGAATCCGACCATCCTGTGTTCGCCCATATCAATGCGATGACGGCGCCGATGAGCAGCAGGACACCGCCGACGGTCTCCTTGCGGAGGATCTCCGTCACACGGCGTGTGTCCTGCCATGTTCCGCGCGAGAGGAAGGGGACTCCGGAGAAGATGTTCGGCATCACAGGTCCTCGGAATTCTCGACGGCACGCGGTGCGCGAACGGGGACCGGCCGGGGCGGATGCAGCCGATCCGCATGGGCGGCAGGACGTTCCGATCCCCGGAGTGGGATCGGGTACCGAAAACTATGGCATCCCTGCGATTTCGGTGTCGGACGCCGACACGCGGCCGGGAGGCCGATGCGACCTTCGGCGCTGCGGTGGACGTGCTCCGCGAGGGTGCCGGTCACTGCGCCGGCTGCAGGGCTCGGGCGGGACGGGTGGCGACGGGACATATGGGTACAGACACGGGTCCTCCGGTTCGACGACGTAATTACTTCTGCCGACCAGACTTCCCGGCGCACCGAGATCGACCATACCGTATCGGGTCAGGTCGACGCGGTGCCCGTCACATTCTCCTCGGGAGCGACCCGAACTGCGACCGTGGGTTCGTTCGCACCCGCGTCCGGCGAGACGACGGTGGGATCGACGACGAGCACAGGCACATGAGAGTGTCCGATGAGGTATTCGGCGACGCTACCGAGCATTCGGGAGGACATGCCTCGTCCGCGGCGTCCCACGACGAGAACGTCGGCGTGGTGTTCCTCGGCGAACCAACCCAGGCATCGACCGGCCGGGCCGGCGAGGACGGCATATCCCACCGAAATATCACCCATCGATTCGACGGCCTGCTCGAGTCGTCGTCGCACCGTGGCGAGGAGCTCGGAGTCGGGATCGCCGGCGTCGTCGTAGGAGATCACGACAACGAGTTCGAGCACTCCTCCGGCCGGGCCGAACAGTCGTCGCGCCGCGTCCAGCGCATGCTTGGCCTCGGTGGATCCGTCGTAGCCGACCATCACGCGGAGTCCGCCTTCATCGGCCTCTCCGGCGTGCTGCCGGGCCACCGTCGTCACTTCGACGGGCCGGGGAACACGCTCGATGCGCTCGAAGGCGATGGGGACGAACAGCGGTCCGAGGATGACGGCGATGATCGTCCAGCGAGGGTCGTGGCCTCGACGTGCCATCCACAGACCGGTCACGAGTCCTGACAGCACCCATACGACGAGGAAGGCAACGAAGACGGCCCAGTTCATGGCGTACCCCCAGGTGCGTGGGCCGAGAAGAGGTGTACCGCTGCGTTCATGTCCCCTCCGGGGTCGTCGAAGAAAGCTGTTCCCGCCGACCAGACTTCCCGGCACACCAGGGGAGACGATACCCGACCCGGCCGCGTGATCTCACCTGTTCCGAAAGGTCTGCGCGCGGAGGACGTCGCCGCGAGATGGCCCCGTCAGCGTCGTTCCGGGCCCCCTGCGGCATCCGGCCGATCACCGTCCTGCAACTGCCGGATGGCGTCGACCAGCGGCGCGAGGACGGGTTCGGCCGCGGCTTCGTCGAGCGCCTCCCGCAAGGCGGCGTTGCGGGTGGGCCGGGCCTCCTCGAGCAGGCGCCGGCCGGCGTCGGTGACGTCGGTGTAGATGCCGCGGCGATCGGTGGGACACAGATAGCGCGACAGCAACCCGCGGTCCTTGCAGAAGCACGTCCTCGACCATGCGCACGGCGCCCCGACCCTGGCGTCCGCCGCCAACATCGGTGCCTTCAATCTCGGCAACGCTCTGGCCGCCTGGCTCGGCGGCATGGTGATATCCGCCGGATTCGGGTACACGGCACCCAACGCCGTCGGGGCCGTCCTGGCCGCGTCCGCTCTGATCCCGAACTACGCGAACACCCCCGAAGGAGCACCACCTCGTGACATCGTCCACGATCCCCACTGTCACCCTGAACAACGGCGTCGAGATCCCCCAGCTCGGCTTCGGCGTCTTCCAGATCCCCGAGGACGACACCACCGCGGCCGTCAGCGCCGCACTCGAGACCGGCTACCGCCACATCGACACCGCCGCGGCCTACGGCAACGAGGCCGGCGTCGGCCGCGCGCTGGCGGACTCCGGACTGTCCCGCGACGAGCTCTTCATCACGACGAAGGTGTGGAACTCCGATCAGGGTTACGACGCCACCCTCCGTGCCTTCGACACCAGCCTTGCCGCGCTCGGCCTCGATCGTCTCGACCTCTACCTGATCCACTGGCCGACCCCGGCCCGCGATCTCTATGCCGATACCTGGCGTGCCCTCGAACGCCTCGTCGAAGAGGGACGCCTCCGCGCCGCGGGCGTGTCGAACTTCCAGCCCGCCCATCTCCAGCGCCTGCTGGACGGCAGCTCGCTTGTCCCGACGATCAACCAGATCGAACTGCACCCCGGTCTGCAGCAGAGCGAACTGCGCGGCTTCCACGCCGAGCACGGCATCGCCACCGAGGCGTGGAGCCCGCTCGCCCAGGGCGCCGTGCTGGACGACGCGGCGATCACGTCGATCGCCGGACACACCGGCAAGTCGCCGGCCCAGGTGGTGCTGCGCTGGCATCTGCAGCTCGGCAACGTCGTCATCCCCAAGTCGGTCACGCCGTCCCGGATCCGGGAGAACTTCGAGGTCTTCGACTTCGAGCTGACCGACGAGGACATGTCCACCATCGCCGGTGCCGATCGCGATCTGCGCACCGGACCTCATCCGGACGAGTTCAACTGACAGACCTCGCGGCTCCGGGCGGATCCACCGCCCGGAGTCGGTAAGGCGCTCGAAGAGCTGCGTTCAGGTGTATTCGACGGTCATCCTGTCGATGCTCCCGTCGAACGGGAACGGTGCGCGGTCGAAGTAGTCGAGCGAGACCGGTGAACCCAGGCAGGTGCCGATGTCCAGGCAGTCGTTCGCCGTGAACAGCAACGGCGCACTGACCGGTACGACGGTCTCCCCCACCGACTGCCCGTCGACGGACATCCGGACGTTCAACGGACCACCGGGGCGCGCTTCGGCGTACTTGGTGGCCACCTCGACGAGGTGGTGTCCGGGCGCGACGCGGCTCTCCGAGCGCACCTTCGTCCGCATCAGGATGAACAGGTTGTACTCGTAGCAGAGGTAACCGTCGTCCGCGAAGCACGTCAGACCACCACCGTTGGCCCCCAGCGCGTACAGGACGCCGTGCGCCCGCTCCGGGAAGGTCACCTCGATGCAGACCCGGTTGTTCTTGTTTCCCAGTGCAGGAGCACAGAATTCGGGCATACGGGTGACGTCGCCGGTGAAATCCCAACTCGTGTACGGCGTGGTGATGCGTTGCTCCGGATGGATCGCCGCGACCCAGAGCCCCCCACCGATGGGAAGAGCGTTGTTCTTGGCTGCTTCGATCGCGAACATCTCCCGCATCTGGGCCAACTTCTCGGGGTACTGCTCGGCGAGGTCGCGGTTCTGCGTCCAGTCCTCGTCGAGGTTGTAGAGCTCCCAGGTGTCGTCGTCCGGGCTCCAATCGCGGATCCCGCCGGGCAGACCGGGCAACCACGGTGCGCGGGGACCGAAAGCCGACGCCATCCATCCGTCGTGGTAGATCGCTCGGCTGCCCATGACCTCGAAGTACTGGGTGAGTTTACCCGCCGGCGCGTCACGGTCCACGAAGGTCCGGGCGAAACCCGCGCCGTCGATCGGATCCTGCGGAATCCCGTCGACGATCCGCGGCGGTGCGATGCCCAGCAGCTCGTAGAAGGTAGGCACCAGGTCGTTGCAGTGCAGGAACTGGGTGCGAGGGGCGCGATCCGGCGTGATGCGCGCAGGCCAGCGCACCACCATGGGATTGCGGGTTCCCCCGAGATGGGACGCGAGAAGCTTCATGCCCTTGTAGGGCGTGCTGCCCGCCCAGGCCCACCCTGCGTGATACATGTTGTCGGTCTTCGGCGAGCCGAGAACATCGAGTCCGCCGAGCTCGTCGAGCGCCGCGATGTGCTGGGCCGTGGTCGTGGGGATCCCGTTCTGCGCGAGCAGTTCGCTGATGGTGCCGTTCTGGCCTTCACCGGACGACCCGTTGTCGCCCCAGATGTAGAAGACCAGGGTGTTGTCGCGGTAGCCCAGCCGGTCGAGTTCGTCGAACAGCCGCCCCACCTGGACGTCGCAGTGTTCGGCGTATCCGGCCGCGACCTCCATGAGGCGTCGTTGGAAGGGCTTCTCGTCGTCGGGGATGTCGTCCCACGCCGTCATGGTGGGGTGCCGCTCGGTGAGTTCGGCCTCCGGCGGGATCCAGCCCTTCTCCTTGGCCCGCTCGAACACGCGCTCGCGGTAGGCGTCCCATCCGTCGTCGAATTTGCCCGCATACCGGTCGGCCCACGGCTTCATGATGTGGTGCGGCCCGTGCAGGCACCCGCTGGCCCAGTACATGAAGAACGGCCGGGACGGATCGAGTGCCTTGTGGCGGCGCAACCAGCCGATCGCGTCGTCGGCGAGGTCCTCACTGAGGTGGTAGCCCTCCTCGGGACTCTTCGGGGGCAGGACGACGGTGGTGTTGCGGACGAGATTCGGCTCGTACTGCGACGCCTCGCCGGCGAGGAAACCGTAGAAGTAGTCGAAACCGACTCCGGTGGGCCAGTTGTCGAAGGGACCCGCTGCGGTGGTCTCCTCCGCAGGAGTGTTGTGCCACTTGCCGAAAGCCGCTGTGGTGTAACCGTAGTGGCGCAGCACCTCGGCCCCGGTGGCGCTCGATTTCGGGATGTGCCCGGAATATCCGTCCCAGTCGTTGGCGAGTTCGGCGATCTGCCCGTTTCCGACGCGGTGATGATTGCGTCCGGTCAACAACGATGCGCGGGTGGGCGAGCACATCGCCGTGGTGTGGAAGCGGTTGTAGCTGATGCCTTCGTCGAGCAGGCGATCGAGGGTCGGTGTGCTCACCTCGCCGCCGAATGCGCTCGGCAGACCGGGGCCCGCGTCGTCGATGAGGACGACCAGGATATTCGGGGCGTCGTCGGGAAGGCGACGGTGTTGTGCGCGTGGGCTGTAGACCGATTCCTGCATGGTCCGTCCTGCGATGCTTCCCGACGGCACCGGTGGGAACGGCAGAGTTTCTCCGCCCGGGATCGGATCCGGACGCAGATCCTGGCTCATGGTGGATGCCTCTTCTCACCCCATCCGTTCCCAGTACACCACCGGTATCGGGCCGCACACACCCCTGATCAGGGTGAAACCTGCCCTGTTACGGGCGAATGATGCAGCGGAATCCGATATGGCACGTCGCGGTCTCCTCGGTGTCACCCTGGCGGGCCGCGGGTCGGTACCGCAGGCAGTAGTTCGGGGCGCACAGATGCGATCCGCCCTTGATGACACGGCGCGGATACGCCTCGCGCGGATCGTGTTCGGCCTTGTCGACACGGGGATTCGTCGGGATGCAGCACGACGACGCCGGCGCGACGTTCTTACTGCTCGAAGCATGGTTCGCGGTGAAGTAGTCGGCGGTCCACTCCCACACGTTGCCCGCCATGTCGTGGAGCCCGTATCCGTTCGGCCGGAAGTGTCCGACAGGTGAGGTTCCGGCGAATCCGTCCGTTTCGAGGTTCTGCCACGGGAACTCGCCCTGCCAGACGTTCCCGCCGGGTCGGCCTTTCGGTTCGTGTTCGTCCCCCCATGTGAAGGCCGTGCGGTCGAGTCCGCCGCGGGCGGCGAACTCCCATTCCGCCTCCGTCGGCAGCTCCTTGCCGGCCCACTCGGCGTAGGCGCGGGCATCGAACCACGAGACGTGGGTGACGGGATGGCGTTCCCGCCCGCCGACGGTGCTGCCCGGCCCCTCGGGATGGCGCCAGTCGGCACCCGGGACGAACGACCACCAGCGCGTGTAATCGTCGAGCGGTACCGGTCCCGGCGGAGGCGTGAACACGAGCGATCCGGGCACGAGCAGGGACGGATCGGCGCCCGGATAATCGGCGGGGTCCGGCGCGACTTCCGCGGTGGTGACGTATCCGGTGTCCTTCACGAAGCGCCGGAACTCGGCGACGGTCACCGGGTGCGTGTCCATCCAGAACCCGTCGACCGTCACCTGGTGGACCGGTCGCTCCTCCGGATAGAAGTCCTCGGACCCCATCCAGAACGTGCCTCCGGGAACGAGGGTCATGTTCTGCGTCGCGGCACGCGTCATGACGTCAGCCTCGCACGGCCCGGGTCGCGGCGCGAGGGACGCACCGACGGACGAGACCGCGCATTCTCCGGTCCCGTCCCGGCCCCGTACCGCAGACTCGGGACATGCCCTCCACGACGACGGAACTGTCCCCGATGCTGGCGACCCTCGGTCCGCCGCCGACCGGGAACTGGGCGTTCGAGATGAAATGGGACGGCCAGCGCACCCTCGCCACGGTGGCCGACGGGCAGTGCCGGCTGACCAGCCGCACCGGCAACGACATCACCCGGAGCTTCCCCGAACTCCCCCGCCCGCTCACCACTGCGACGGACGGCCGGGACTGCATCGTCGACGGTGAGATCGTCACCCTCGACGCCGAGGGTCGGCCCTCCTTCGCCCGGTTGCAGCGCCGCATGCACGTCCACCGCCCCACCGAGGAGCTACGTGCCGAGCTACCGGTCCTGATCTACCTGTTCGACGTCCTCGCTCTCGACGGACAGTCCACGACGGAGTTGTCCTATCTGGAGCGCCGGGCCGTCCTCGACGATCTGATCGTCCCCGGACCGCGGGTTCAGCTGTCGCCCTACTGGACCGATGTCGACGCACCGACCATGCTCACGGTCGCGCGCGAACACGGCCTCGAAGGGATCGTCGCCAAGGACCCGGACGCACCGTATCTACCCGGGACCCGCAGCGACGGCTGGATCAAGACGCCGCTGCGTCGGAACACCGAGGTGGTCGTCGTCGGGTGGCTCCCCGGATCCGGCAAGGCCGCCGGCGGCATCGGTTCACTGCTGCTCGGCGCCCACGACGACGAGGAACGGTTGGTGTTCATCGGCCGGGTCGGGACGGGGTTCACCGCTGCGACCAGACGTGAGTTGCGATCGCAGCTGCGTCCCTTGGAGCGACCGACGACCCCGCTGGCAGTTGCGCCGCCGGCACGGGAGACCCACAGAGCCCACTGGGTGGAACCCATCCTCGTCGGAGAGGTCGAGTACCGGGAGTACGCAGGCGGAAGCCTCCGGCATCCGAGCTGGCGAGGACTACGCACCGACAAGACGGTGCCGGAGGTCGATCTGCCCGGCCGCCACTGACCGTCCGGTTACCGTGAGGCGCATGGATGTCCGTCGCAGTGTCGCCGATGCCCGCGTGGCTCGCCTCGCCACCGCCGACGGATCGGGCGAGCCGCACCTCGTTCCGATCGTGTTCGCCCTCGACGGCGACGTGATCCACACCTGCGTCGACGACAAACCCAAATCCACCCGGCGTCTACGTCGCCTCGCCGACATCGCAGAGAACCCGCGGGTGTGCGTGCTCGTCGACCACTACAGCGACGACTGGTCGCAGCTGTGGTGGGTCCGCATCGACGGCATCGCCACGGTCCACGACGCCGACACTGCCGAGGGAACTGCGGGCATCGACGCACTCGTCCGCAAATACCCGCAGTACCAGGCGAAACGACCACCGGGACCGGTGATCACCATCGACAGGCTGCGCTGGCGGTCCTGGTCCGCGTGAGCAGCTGACGATCCAGCGCGAGCATCGCCTCGGCGATCACGTCGACTGCCGCAACAGGGACCGCGGTGCCGGCATCGTCCAGGACGAGCAACCGCGCTCCCGGGATCTCGCGTGCGATGGCTTCTCCGTTGCCGACGGGGAAGAACGGATCCCGGCGACCGTGCACGACGAGGGCCGGGATGCCGACCTCGGGCAAGCGTTCTCGCCAGCGGGGCGTGCAATCGAGCCTGGAGAAGACCATTCCGAGCTGATTCGCGGAGTGGGCCGACGGTTGATCGTTCGGTGTGCGGTCCCAGATGCGCTCGGCGACCGCGCGCGCGGCGTCCGGATCGTCGCCGAGGACTGCTGCGCGGGCAGCGGCGAACTCTGCCACGGCCGTGCGATCGGCCCACTCGGGCATCGGAAGTGCGAGCATGCGCTTCATCGTCGCTGCGTCGTGATCGGGAAGGTCGCGGTCACACGGGCCCGGGGCGACCGAACGCGTCCCAACCAAGGTCAGCGCGCGGAACGCGGCGGGATGGTCGAGCACCGCGACCTGGGCGACCATGCCGCCGACGCCGATTCCCGCAATATGCGCCGGCCCACCACCGAGTGCGTCGACGAGGGCTGCCGCGTCGTCGGCGAGGTCGCGCAGGGTGTAGCCGGGGGCGTCCGGGTCCTTCCGTACCGCACGACACGACGCCCACCCGCCGCGAGCCGTTTGCACAGTTCGTCGGGCCACGAGAGCATCGTCGTCCCGCCGACGAGCAGGACGAGTGGTGCGTCGTCGTCGCCGAAGAACTCGACGCCGAGGTCGACCCCGTTGGCGCTGAGGGTGGTCACTGCCGCTCAACCTTCCAGTTCGGCGACGGTCGGTGCGGTCTTCGAACTGCGGAACGCCCGATCGAACCGGTCGATCACGTCCTCGGTGGTCCTCGTGGTGTGTTGTGCCTGTCCCATGATCTCGGCTCCTTCTCGATCAGGATTCGGTCCCGTGGGCGTCGGTGACGCGGATCGGTGTTACTCGGACAGACCGGTACAACTCCCCGATCTCATCGGTCCCGTCGGTTGACCTCGAGTCGACTCGAGGTGCTGTGCTGTCCGCACAACGACACTCGCGGAGGGAACCATGATCGCTTTCGGACCACAACTCATCGGCCGCACCGAGAAGGCCCTCAACGCTCTGCTGGCCGTAGCCCTTGCCGACGAGGACCTGGTCGAGACACAGTGGGTCGCACTGCGCCTCGCCGAACGATCCGACGGTTCGCGGACTCTCGCCGCGCTGCTCCACAACACCACCTACGCACCGGACACTGCGGAGGTCCTCGATTCCCTGATCGCTCGCGGGCTGGTCCGCGACGACCGGCTCAGCGCATCCGGACAAGATACCGTGGCGAGGATCGAACATCGCATCGAGGAGCTGACGTCCGGTATCTGGGATGCCGTCGACCCGTCCGATCGCGCCGCCGCCGAACGCGCACTGAACACCGTGCTCAACCATGCCCGATCGGTCCTCGCGACTCGGTAGTTGCCGGTGCATCTGTACTGGCGGTCGCGTGACGCTGACCGGTAAGAGTGTCGGCGCACTGGGCTGACGTCCGCGACGGATTCCGATACCGACTCCTTCCAAGGATGATTCGACCCTGGCACCACACTTACCTTAGCGCTAAGATAAATGGCACCGTGTCCCGCAACCAGGAGTGATCACGATGTCCCTGACCACCGTCAGCGCCCACCATCCCTACAGCCCTGCCTTCGTCGCCGGCGATCTCGTCTTCGTCTCCGGCGCCCTGTCCGTCGACCCCGAAGGCGTCGCAGTCGAGGGACGCGACGAAGCCCTCGACGCCGCGATCGACCGCATGACCGACCGACTCGCCGTGGTCGGCGGCAAACTGGAGGACGTCGCCAAGCTCACCTACTACGTCACCGACCTGTCGCTGCGCGAGGAGGCGAACCGCCAGTTCGAGCGACTGTTCGCCGAGCCCCGACCGGCCCGCACCTTCGTCGAGGTCAGCGCCCTGCCCTACGGTGCGACCGTCGAGATCGACGCGATCGCCACCGCGACGCGCTGAGACCCGAACTCCCCACGCGCCCCGCGTTGCCCGTATCGTGAAGGATGTCTTGGCGCTCAACCACTGAGCCCGGATATTTCCGACAGCACGAGGAGGGCAACGTGGGGCGCGACAGGGTTCCCGACCGTGACGCCGTCGACGACATCGTCGACCAGTGGGCCCGTGAGTGGCCCGGACTGGACGTCACTCCCCTCGAGGTGCTGGGACGCCTTCACCGCACGTATCTGCGGTATCAGAGTGCGATCGGCCGAGTCTTCGACGAGTACGGCATCAACATGGCTTCGTTCGACGTCCTGGCCGCACTGCGCCGCGCCGGAAAGCCGTACCGCATGACCTCGGGTCAGCTCGCGGAGAGTTCACTGGTCACCACAGGTGGGATCACACTGCGCATCGATCGCCTCGAGAAGGCCGGACTGGTGCGGCGCGAACGCGACGCAGAGGATCGGCGCATCGTCTACGCCGAACTCACTCCTGCCGGAAAGAAACTCATCGACGAGATCGCTGTCGCGCACTTCGAGAACGAGACGCGCATGCTCGCCGAGCTGTCGAAGAACGATAAGGCCGAACTCGTGCAGTTGCTGCGCAAGCTCGAGCACTCACTCGTCCGGCACCAGGGTGGCTGACCACTGATCATCGATACCGTTGCATGCCGACGGATCACACACCCCACATACGCGAGAGCGGCGGAGACCGAAGTCTCCGCCGCTCTTCCGTTCGTCAGCCGGCCATCTCCTTGGCGAGTTCGTCGGCGCGGGAACGGTACAGGCGTCGCAGGCGCATCACCCCGAGGTCGTGCTGGTAGAGGTTCTCGGCCTGATCTGCGTCGGGGGCCATGCCCTCGAGCATGATGCGGTCCTGTTCGAGGACCTCCCAGTGACGTTCCTCGAGCACCGTGCGGTACAGGAACCGCCACACGTCGCGTTCCCAGCCCTGCACCCGGCGGTAACGCCAGAAGAACACCGCTGTGGTCTCGGCGTCGATGGGGGTGCCCATGCCGACGATCCCGAACGGTCCGCCCGGGCCGGCCGTGGGCGGATACGGGATCTCGAGGTCCACCCAGTCGACGCCGGTGCGGCAGTACTCGACCCAGTCGAAGTTGACGCCGCGCTGATCGGTCTTCTCGAAGAAGAAACCGCGATCGGTCTCGCGGATACGGAACCGCGCGGAGGTCTCGCCGCCGAACATCGAGTGCGATTCGTGGTGCAGGAACGCACCGTGCATGGGGTCGAGGAGGTTCTCGAGGGCGAACCGCCACGGTGCTTCCCATTCGGCGTAGCAGAGGAAGGCCGAGACATCCTCGTCCACAAGCGGGTCCGGAAGATCCAGCGGTGCGGGTTCGACGTCGGGGTCGGTGCCGAACCACGCGAGGATCGCGCCGCCCACCTCGCGCACGGGCAGGGAAGTCACCAGCTTCTTGCCTTCGAGGTTGCAGCCGGGCATACCCGGAACCTTCGCGACGGTGCCGGTGCCGTCGACCTCGACGCCGTGGTATTTGCAGGCGATGCGGTCGCCGAGGTGCACACCCTGCGAGAGCGGTGCGCCGCGGTGCGGGCAGCGGTCTGCGAGCATGCGGACGGTGCCGTCGGAGCCGCGGTAGAGGACCCAGTCCTCCCCCAGCCGGCGCAGCTTGCGGATGCTGCCGCGTTCCACGAAGCCGGAGGGGCACACGGCGTGCCACTGGTTGCGCATGCCGGTCGCGAAGATCTCGTCGGCGGTCAGGTTGCGGTGCAGTCGATTGACCATGGTCAGGCTCCGATCCGGCGCATCTCGGCGGTGAACGATTCGGCGGTCCATTCCTGCGCGTCGGGCGCGTGGATTCCGGAGGCGTTGAGTCCGCGGACGAGTCCGTTGAGGTCGTGGACGCCGGATCCGAAGACGGCTTCGATGGCCTTGGCGAGTTTGATCTCGTAGGGGGTGGGGTCGGCCGTGCGGGCCTGATTGATCACCAGGTACCGATCCATCGGGAGGTCCTTTCTACAGATCCAGCACCAGCTCGGCGGAGCGGGCGCGGGAGACACAGATCATCATGGTGGCGCCGGACTCCTGTTCGGCGGCCGAGAGCAGCGAGTCGCGGTGGTCGGGGGTCCCACACAGGACGCGGGTCTCACAGGTGCCGCAGATTCCTTCGCGGCACGAGTTCGGTACGTCCACACCGGCTTCCTCGAGGGTGTCGAGGACGGTCTTCTCGGGTGTGACGGTGGCGGAGATTCCGGAGCGTTCGCACACCACCGTGAACGACGCGTCGGCAGCAGCGTCGGCCTCGCGTTCCTTGGCCTTGAACCGTTCGAGCCGGATGGCCTCGGCCGGCCAGCGGTCGGCGAAAGACTCGACGGCGGTGAGCAACCCTTCGGGCCCGCAGGCGTAGACGAGGGTGTCGGGCCGGGAATCGCCGAGGATCGATGGCAGGTCGAGCATTCCGTCGGCGTCCTCGGCGACGAGGTGCACCCGGTCGCCGTAGGGCGCGAGTTCGTCGAGGAAGGCCATCGTCTCCTTCGAGCGGCCGCCGTAGTGCAGCTCCCAGTCGACACCGGCGCGGTCGGCTTCGCGGACCATCGCGAGGATGGGGGTGATGCCGATGCCGCCGGCGAGGAAGACGTAGCGCGGCGAGGGCAGCAGCTCGAAGTTGTTGCGCGGGGCGCTGACGGTGACGACGTCGCCCGGGCGGATGATTTCGTGGACACGACGGGATCCGCCGCGGCCGGCCTTCTCGTGCAGTACGGCGACGCGGTAGCCGGTCTTGTCGTCGGGGTCGCCGCACAGGGAGTACTGCCGGATGTGACCACCGCCGAGGTGCAGGTCGAGGTGGGCGCCGGGGGTCCAGTGGTCCACGGCCGCTCCGTCGGGTCGCT
This sequence comes from Rhodococcus shunpengi, assembly GCF_048381395.1. Classification (NCBI taxonomy): domain Bacteria; kingdom Bacillati; phylum Actinomycetota; class Actinomycetes; order Mycobacteriales; family Nocardiaceae; genus Rhodococcus; species Rhodococcus shunpengi. The sequence goes on along the minus strand of NZ_JBLWIU010000013.1, from coordinate 48,629 downwards.
CCAGTCGGAGCGAGAGGACTCCGGTGGATTCGACCCGCATCTGACGGACCATGAGGTCGACGGTCTCAGCAGCCATGATCACCCTCCGAGTAATTGATTCAGTGCTTAGTATCTTAGCGCTAAGATGTTACGCGCGCCACAGTCGAGCGAGATTTCTTTTTTCAGCTCGTCTACGTGCCCGGGACCGTCACCGGCGGCGTGAACGGCGCCGGCATCTCCCCGTACGAGGCCAGGTCGACCTCGACGATCGCCGGGGCCTGCAGCGACACCGCACCCTCGAGCACCGGGTGCGCCTCCCCCGCCGATCCGATGCGCCGGTACTCGACCCCGATCGCCCGCGCGAGCAGCGCGAAGTCCGGGGTGGTCAGGTCGACGGCGTAGGGCCGTTGCCCCGAGCCGGTCTGCATGTTGCGCAGTACGCCGTAACCGCCGTCATTGCACACGAGGAGCACCAGCCACGGCTTCTCCTGCGCCATCGTCAGGACCTCACCGAGGTGCACCGCCAGTCCCCCGTCCCCGACGAGCGCCAGGGTCGGCCGGGTCTCGTCGGCCAGGGCCGCGCCGATCGCCATGCCGAGGCCCTGCCCGATGCCGCCGCCGCGCGGGAAGATGTTGCTGCGCGGGTCGTAGACGGGCAGGAGTCGGTTGCCCCACGAACTCGACGCGATCGTCACGTCCCGGGCGATGACGGCATCGTCGGGCAGCACGGCGCGCACCGCATCGCACAAGACCGCGTGGTCACCGAGTCCGTGGCGCTGGTTCTCCCGTACACGCTGCCGAGTCTCGCAGGCGCGTTCCGTCCACGCTGCCTCGACGGCATCGCCGAGTCCATCGAGTCCCAGTACCGCCGAGAGGAATTCACCGACCTCGCCGACGACCGGCAGATCCGCGGCGAACACGCGGCCGGGCGCGGCCGGATCCAGGTCCACCTGCACGTGCCGCGGGGGCATCGGGATCGAATAGTCGCCGGTCTCGTTGGAACGGAAGTGGGTGCCCAGCGAGACCACGAGGTCGGCGTCGGCGAGCAGCGCCCGGCCGAGCGGCGACGAGCCGTAATTGCCGATGCACAGCGGGTGGCTCTCCGGCACGGCGCCGCGACCGGAGTTGCTGGTCAGCAGCGGCACACCCCAGCGGTCGACGAGGGCGGTCAGCGCGTCCCCTGCCCGCGCTGCTCCGCCGCCCGCCCAGATCACCGGTCGCCGAGCCTGCGCGATCGCAGCGAGCGCCGCCTCCACCTGGGTGCGATCCGCGCTGCGCGGCGTCCCGAGCGTCACCGGTGCCGGTTCGAGGATGTAGTCGTCTGCGTACTGCAGGTCGATCGGCCATTCGATGCTGGCCGGTCCACCGGGCGTCGACAACGCGTGGGCGACGGCTTCGCGCAGTACTTTTCCGGCGCTGCCGGTGTCGAGGATCGTCGCGGCGTGCGCCGAGACCGCCTCGAGCATGCCGAGCTGGTCCTTCGTCTCGTGGATGAACCCGCGTCCCGAGCCGAGGAAGCGCGACTCGATCTGTCCCGTCACATGGAGCACCGGCGTTCCGGCACTGAGGGATTCGATGAGGGATCCGGCGGCGTTGCCGGCCCCGGTGCCGGTGCTGGTGAGGGCACAGCCGAGTCCTCCGGTGGCACGGGCGTATCCGTCGGCGGCGTTGACGGCGGTCGCCTCGTGCCGCACGGGCACGAACCGCAGTTGCCGGCTCACCGCTTCCACCAGCGGCTGGTTGTGCACGCTGACGATGCCGAAGACGGTGTCGACACCGGCCTCGCGCAGCACCTGGACCAGCAGATCCCCACCGTTACCCGAGCGTGCGGTCATGACATTCCTTTCAGACATAGCGCGCGACACCGCCGCACACGTCGATGCTGGTGCCCGTCACGTACGACGAGCGGGGTGAGAGCAGGCCGACGATGTGGAAGGCCACCTCGTCGGCGGTGCCGAAGCGTCCGAGCCCGATACCGCGGTCGGCGGCGATCTCGGCCTCCCACTCGTCGAAACTTCCGGTGTAGCCGGAGTTCTCGTAGCGGCGACGCCACTGGCCGGTGTCGACGAGACCGAGGGCGACCGAGTTGACGCGGATCCCGTCGCGGGCCAGTTCCAGCGACAGCGACTTGCTCAGATTGAGCAGTCCGGCCCGTGCGGCGCTGGTAGTGACCAGCTTGGTCTCGGGCTGACGCGCGAGCACCGCGGAGATGTTGACGATCGACGCCGCATCCGATTTCCGCAGCAGCGGGAGCGCTGCGTCGACGGTGTTGAGCACGCTCGAGAACTTCAGGTCGAACTCGTCGCGCCAGTCGTCGAGGGTGGTCTCGGCGCGGGCCTTCATCCGCGAGTTGCCGGCGTTGTTGACCAGGCCGTCGAGTCCGCCGAACCGCTCGTATCCGCCCTGGACGAGAGCAGCCACCGCGGCGGGGTCGCGGACGTCGCAGGCTGCGGCGTGCGCCCGGTCGCGGCCGGGCAACGCGTCCAGCGCAGTGTTCAGTCGATCGAGGTCGCGGGCGCAGGTGACGACGTTGGCACCTTCCGCGAGCAACATGGCGACGGTCGCGAGGCCGATGCCGGAGCTGCCGCCGGTGACGAGACAGGTGCGGTTGTTCAGAAGCAGGTCCACGACCCGGTCCTTCCGTGAGATCAGTGCAGGACTCGAAGAGTCAGTGCAGGACGAAGCCGCCGTCGACGACCAGTTCCTGCCCGGTGATGTACGACGCCTCGTCACCCATGAGGAAGGCGACGGCGCCGACGAGATCGGCGGGTTGCTGCGGCCGGGTCAACGCCCGGTTCAGCCGGTACAGATCGTGCCGGTGTTGCGGAACGAACTGTGCCGATTCGCTTTCCGTCAGGCCGGGCGAGACGGTGTTGACGGTGACCCCATACGGGCCGAGGTCGCGGGCCATCGTGCGGGTCAGCGCCGACACTCCGCCCTTGGAGGCGATGTAGTGCGTCAGGCGCGGCGATCCGTACAGCGCGGCGTCGGAACCGATGGCGACGACCCGGCCGGTGCCGTGCTGCTCGGCGTAATCGAGGATCGACGGGACGAGGGCGCGGCTGACGAGGAAGGTGCCCCGCAGGTTCACGTTGAGCACCCGGTCCCAGTCCTCGACGGCCAGCTCGTGCACGGCCTTGCCGCCGACGCCGTCGGCGAGCGCGGCGTTGTTGACCAGTCCGTAGATCGGTCCGTCGGCGGTGACCTGCGCGGCGAAGGCATCGACGGAGTCGGCGTCGGCGAGGTCGACGTGTACGAACCGCGCGGCGATGCCGTCGGCGCGCAGTTTCGCGGCGGCGTCCTCACCGTGCGGGTTGATGTCGGCAATCCAGACCGCGGCGCCGGCGTCGCCGAGGCGGCGCGCGATGGCCAGTCCGAGGCCGCGCGCCGCTCCGGTGACGACGATCGTGCGGTCGTCGAGGGTGCCCACGCTCAGTCCCGGGAGATGCCGAAGACGGCGGAGGTCTCCGGGTAGGTCGGGACCTGCGGCTTCTGCGTGCCGATGATGACGCAGAACAGGGCGTCGGTGGTGCCGGTGTTCTTGAGGCTGCGCGGCACACCGGCAGGAACGACGATCATGTCGCGGTACCCGAGTGTGCGCTTCTCGACGACGCCGTCGCGGTGGATGCCGACCTCGACCTCGCCTTCGAGGACGAAGAACGCTTCCTCGGCGTCGTGGTGGGTGTGCTCGGGGCCTTCGGCACCGGCGGGCAGCAGCATGTTGGAGAAGGTGAAGCCGCGCGACGGGATGGTGCGGTTGTCGTTCTCGTGGTTGCCGGTGGCACCGGAACCGACGTAGCGGATCTGGGCGCGGCGGAACCGGTCGCCGGCCTTGGCCTGGAATCCGAGGGTGTCCCAGTCCTCGTGGCGGGTGCCGCGGGTGAGGATGAGCGAGTCCGTGAATTCCTTCAGGTCCGAGGTGGTGTAGTCGAGTGCCATGGTGATGCTCCGTTCCGGGATAGATGCGGGGGGTCAGACGTGCGCGGGGGTGTGTTCGCGCAGGCGTTCGGTGATGTGGACGAAGGATTCGGTCCACGCGTTGAAGGCGTCGGGGCGTTCCTGGTTGGCGAGGTGCCCGGCGCCGCGGAGGGTCACGAAGACCGCGCCGGGGATGCCGCCGGCGAGTACTTGACTCGCGGGGACACCGGTGACGGTGTCGGCGTCGCCGCACAACACGAGAGTGGGGACGTCGATGTGCGCGAGGTCGCCGGTGTGGTCGGTCGCGGCCATCGACTCGGCGGCGTGGCCGTAGCCGGGTAGCCGGACCGAGCCGGCCATGATGTCCGTTGCGCGGTCGACGAGGTCGGCGGGTGCCTCGGGTGAGAGCAGGCGCGGTGCGCGCCGGGCAGCGAAGTCGGCGGGGCCGTTCGCTGCGAGGTCGGCCGCCCGGGAGCGCATCGCCGAGGCGGTGTCGGCGTCGGTGCCCGAGCCGACGGTGGAGTCTCCGAGGATCAGGCTGCGTACGAGGCCCGGGTGGCGCAGGGCCAGCCGGGTCGCGACGACGCCTCCCCACGACATGCCGAGGACATGGGCGCCGTCGTCGCCGCAGTGTGCGCGGATGACGTCGGCGGCGGCGTCGGCGTAGTCGTCGAGGTCGAACGGGCGGTCGGGATCGTCGCTGTGGCCGTAACCGGGCGCGTCCCAGGCGAGGATGCGCAGGGAGTCACCGAGGCCGGAGAACTGCGGGGAGAAGCTGTCGCAGCTGCCGCCGATGCCGTGCAGCATCAGCACGGCCGGTCCGGTGCCGTAGTCGGCGACGTGGATCATGACGCCTGCTCGAGGTCGTAGCGTTCGAAGGCACCGGGGTCAGGGATGCCGGCCATGTGCTCACGCACCTGACGCGAGGGTGGTCCGGCGGTGCCCCAGAGGTCGGACAGTTCCGGGACGCGGCGCCACACCCGGCACAGCCAGCGGTCCTCGTCGACCTGTGCGATGCCGGAGGTGTACTCGCACACCAGGCCGGCGGGGTCGGCGAAATAGGAGAAGGTGTTGTCGCCGGGTCCGTGCTTGCCCGGCCCCCACAGGGGCAGCTGGCCGTGGTGGCGCAGCCGGCCGATGCCGCGCATGAAGTGGTCCACGGTGGGCATCTCGTAGGCGACGTGGTTGACCGACGTCCACTGCGCCTGGTTGAAGGCGATGCTGTGGTGATCGGAGTTGCAGCGCAGGAATGCCATCTGGTGTTCGGACCAGTCGGAGACCCGCATGCCGAGCACGTCGCAGTAGAAGCGGACGGCGGCGTCGATGTCGACGGTGTTGAGCACGACGTGGGTGACCCCGACCGGGACGGCGTCCTCGCGGCCGAGGGCGGGGACGGCGAGGGTGTCGGCGACGAGCTCGAGGACGCGGCCCTCGGGATCGACGATGCGCAATCCGTAGCCGCCGCCGACGTCGTCCAGGGGGCCGGGACCGAAGACGACGGGGATGCCGCGGGCGGCGACGCGTCGTGCGGCCTCGTCGACCTCGGCGGGAGTGGAGACGGCGAAGCTGACGCGGCCCAGCCCGTTTCGCTCGGCCTGGGTGAGCTGCAGGGCGTGGTGCTGGTCGCCGGTGCCGCGCAGCCAAGCGCCTTCGCGGCCCTGTTCGACGACGCGCAGGCCCCAGACCTGGGAGTAGAAGTCGGTGGATTCGGCGGCAGCGTGTGTGCGGAGCTCGACGGAGCGTAGGCGCCGCAGTCGGGCGATCGGTTCGTTCATGACGATCCCTCCAATGTCTTACAGGTAACTATCTTAGCGCTAAGATATTTGGGTGTACAGAGGCGATTCCGGCCGGGTGGCCGGGGATCAGTCCGCCCAGGTGTCGGGGCTGTCGTCGAGACCGAAATACACGCTCTTGCACCGCGAATAAGCGGCGATGCCGTCGCGGCCCTTCTCGACACCGAGACCGCTCTCCTTCACCCCACCGAAGGGGGTGGAGATGCTGAACCGCTTGTAGGTGTTGATCCAGACCGTGCCGGCGTCGAGGCGCCGCGCGAGCCGCCACGCACGGCGGTAGTCGCGGGTCCAGATCCCGGCGGCCAGACCGAACACCGAATCGTTGGCCTGCGCGACGAGATCGTCCACCCCGTCGAACGGCAGGACCACGAGCACCGGGCCGAAGATCTCCTCGCGGCACACGCGGGCGTCGTTGCTCAACCCGTCCACGATCGTCGGGAGGTAGTAGGCGCCGTCCGCGAGGGCGGGATCGTCGGGTACCGCTCCCCCGCACAGGACACGTCCGCCTTCGCGGCGGGCGAGGTCGACGTACGAGGCGACCGAGTCGCGGTGGGCGTGGTGCACGAGCGGGCCGACCTGGGTGAGCGGATCGCGGCCGTTGCCGATGCGCAGAGCGCGGGTGCGTTCGACGAGCCGCGCGACGAACGGTTCGTACAGGGACCGGTCGACGAACAGCCGCGAACCGGCGATGCAACTCTGTCCGCTCGACGAAAAGATCCCGTACATCACCCCCGCGACGGCCTGCTCGATGTCGGCGTCGTCGAGCACGATCGTCGGCGACTTGCCACCGAGTTCGAGGGAGACGGGCATGAGCTTCTCGGCCGCGGCGTGGGCGATCGTGCGACCGGTGCGGGTGCCGCCGGTGAAGGTGACCTTGCCGATGCCCGGATGCTGCACGATCGCATCGCCGACGATCGAGCCCTTGCCCGGCAGCACCGACAGCAATCCGGCGGGCAGACCGCTGTCGTCGATGATCCTTCCCAGCGCAAGCGACACGAGTGGCGTCCACTCGGCCGGCTTGAGGACGACGGCGTTACCGGCGGCAAGGGCGGGTGCGATCTTCTGGGCGTCGCTCGCGACGGGCGAGTTCCACGGGGCGATCGCCCCGATCACGCCGATCGGTTCGTGCACGCTTATCGACAGGTAGTTGCCGCGCGGCACGGTCAGGTCGTCGTCCCCGGATTCGAGGACCGCCGCGAAGTACCGGAAGGTTCCCGCCGCACTGCCGACGAGGGCGGTGGTCTCGGCGAGCGTCTTGCCGGTGTTGTAGCTCTGCAACAGTGCCAGTCGCGCGGAGTTCTCTTCGATGCCGTCGGCGATGCGGTGCAGGTAGCGGGCGCGCTGGTGCGGAAGCAGTCCGCGCCAGGCCGGATCCTCGGAGGCGGCCTTCCCGGCCGCGACGGCGTCGTCGACGTCGGCGGCGACGGCCTGGTGCACGGTCTGCAGGACGCGGCCGGTGGCGGGGTCGGTGACCTCGAAGGCCGGGCCGGTAGCACGGCGCCAGGTACCGGCTACGAGCATCTCGTCGGGGACGGGCACGAAGTCGAGATCGGTGTCCGTGACGGCGGGGTGGAGTGCGGTGGTCACTGGGAGATCTCCTCGAGGGTCTTCTCACGGGTTTCGGTCGCGAACAGGCCCACGACGATCGCGCCGACGAGGGCGACGAGTCCGAACAGCCCGAAGACCAGGGTCAGGGTGCCGCCGGCGTCGAGGATGCCGCCCAGGACGAGCGGGCCGACGATGATGCCGAGGCGGCCGGCGGCGCCGCCGATCGCGCAACCGATGGCGCGCATCCGGGTCGGGTACAGCTCGGCGGTGTAGACGTACAGGGCCATGTTCACTGCGAAGACGAACAGTGCCGCGCCGGCCGACCACAGCAGCACCGTCACGGCCGAACCGGTGCCGGTACCGGCGAGCAGGAACAGCAGCGCCGCGCACAGAACCATCGACGACGTGATGCAGATGCGACGGCCGAGATTGTCGATGAGGAACGCGACGGCCAGGCAGCCGACGAGACCGGCGACGGTCGTGAAGATCGAGTAGTGCAGCGCGGTGTCGACGCTGACCTCGAAGACGGTGCGGTAGAGGGTGGGCAGCCAGGAGGCGATGCCGTAATTGACGAAGTAGGCGCTGCCCCAGATCGCGGCGAGCATGAGGGTGCGGCGCAGGTACACACCTTGGAACGCCTCGATGAAGCGGCCGCGGGAGGTGTCGACGGCGACGGCGGAGACGATCGGGCGGGGTTCGGGCAGTTCACCGTGGCGACCGGAGATCTCGGTCTCGATCCGGCGCATCGCGGCGTCGGCATCGTCGAGGCGTCCGCGCGCGGCGAGCCAGCGGGGCGACTCGGGCAGCCGGAACAGGGCCGGCAGCAGCAGGATCGGGATGGCGCCGAGGGCGAAGAGGATCTGGTAGCCGAAGCGCGGGACCACCCAGGCGGAGACGATCGCGGAGGCCACGAGGCCGACGGGGAAGATCACCTCGTAGAGCAGCACGAAGCGTCCGCGCTTGTGGGCCTTGGTGATCTCGCCGATATAGGTGGCGGCGACGGGGACTTCGGCGCCGAGTCCGATGCCCTGGACGAAGCGGAAGACCAGGAAGAGCATCAGCGAGTCGGTGAACGCCATGCCCAGGCTCATCACCGCATAGAGCGCGAGCGAGGCGATGATGACGTTGAGGCGGCCCATGCGGTCGGCGAGCCAGCCGCCACCGAGTGCGCCGACGAGCATGCCGATGCCGCCGATGGCGATCACCCACGCGACGGAGGCGGGGGTGAGATTCCATTTGGGGATCAGGACGGGGAGGGAGTACGCGATCATCAGCTGGTCGAAGCCGTCGAAGAAGGTCACGGCGCCGACGGCGACCCGCGCCTTGATGTGCCACCGGCTCATCGGCAGCCGTTCGAGGCGTGCACTGATCATTTCCGCACTACTGGACATGGTGGTCGATACCGGTGTCATGGGGTCCTCGGTTTCGTGTTCCAGTTACTTAAGCCCTAAATGGCTTACCGCTAAGATGTAACCTGCAGCACTCGACATCCGTCAACCGTTGACTTTCCGTCCCGCATGACCTATGCAGGCACAGGCACCGTCGGGTCACCTCCTCCGCTCGAGCGTCGGGCCCTTCGAGGGTGCCTTCCACCTTGGCACGCCCGCACTACCCGCAGGGCAGATACCAGGGCGCGGCAGCGGTCAGTTCACATGGGCGCGCAGCACATCCACCACCCGCCGGACCGCCGGTGCCGGGTTGTCGCAGCGCCACGCGAGCGCGATCGGCAGCACCGGACTGTTCCGCAGCGGGACGTATCGCACGCCCGTCACGGTGATGTCGGTGGTCGACGCGACGACGACCGCTACCCCCACCCCGGCTCCGACGAGGGCCAGCAGGCTGTAGGGATCCGGCGCCTCCCGGGCGATCACCGGGGTGAATCCGGCGGAGTGACACACCGTGAAGGTCATCTCCCGCACGCTCGACCCGTGGGCGGCGGGATACACGACGAACCGCTCGCCGGTCAGATCGGCGGCATCGAGTTCCTCCCGCGCCGCCAGCCGATGGTCGGCCGGCAGCGCGACCATGAGCGATTCCTGCCGCACCGTCTCGGTGGCGACGTCCCGGGGCACCGGGAGGCCGACGATCCCGATGTCGAGCAGTCCTTGCGAGACGAGATCGAGCACTTCCCCCGTGTAGGTCTGCGGACGCAGATCCAGCTCGATGCCGGGACAACGCTCCTCGAGCAGCCGGGTCAGCTGCGAGATCACCGTGTATCCGCTCGCGCCGCCGAACCCGACGCTCACCACCCCGGTGACACCCGAGGCCGTCGACCGCACGACGGTCCGGGCGATCTCGATCTGCGCGGCGATCACGCGTGCGGGTCCGAGCAGCGATTCACCGGCCGCGGTGAGTTGCACCGAGCGCGTGGTGCGGGCGAACAACTCGGCGCCGAGTTCGCGTTCGAGCGCGCGGATCGTCTGGCTGAGCGGCGACTGGGCGATATGCAGTCGCTCCGCTGCGCGTCCGAAGTGCAACTCCTCGGCCACCGCCAGGAAGGCCTGCAGTTGCCGAAGTTCCATGCCGACCTCGATTTTGTCGGTTTATCTACACAATCGTGCTCGATTAGGTCTTGGACATTACACGGTTGCGCCGGTGATAGTGATCCCGATGGCGAGCCAGTTCCTCCTCGAGCGCACCGACTCGATCCGGCCGGTCGTCGGCCTCGGGATCGGGTACGTGCTGTTCTCTCTCGTCTGCATGACCACCCTGCTCAAACGCTCACCGACCGGCACCGAGCCCGACGAACCACGCCCCGCACCCGCCCGGACGACGGCCGACGCCTCCTGACACGAACGGACGACCATGAACTACGCCCACACCGACCCGGCCCTGCACGCGGTACTCGACCGCTGGATCTCCGACGCCGACCGGCCGCTCACCGACCGCCTCCTCGATCGTCTGGGTGCCGACGCCGCCGACCGTCTCGACGCGCTCGCGGCCACCGCGAACGCCCATCCGCCGGTACTGCACCAGTACGACCCCGACGGCGAACGGATCGACCGCATCGAATACCACCCCGCCTATCTCGAACTGTGCCGCGCCGCCTACAGCGAATACGGCCTCTCGGCACTGTCGCACCGCCCGATCCACGGTTGGACGGACACACCCCCGCATCTCGTCAAGTACCTGGCGTCGTATCTGTTCGTGCAGGCCGAGTTCGGCCTCGCCTGCCCGGTGTCGATGACCGATGCCGCCGCGCGCACCCTGCGGATGTTCGGCGACCCTACGGTGTTCGGTCCGTGGATCGACGGCCTGACCTCCCCCGATCCCGCCACCGCCCTGACCGGCGCGATGTTCATGACCGAGACCCAGGCCGGAACGGACATCGCGAAGACCGAGACCCGGGCCGAATTCGACGGCACCACATGGCGATTGACCGGACGTAAGTGGTTCGCCTCCAACCCGGACGCCGACGTCGTGATCACCCTCGCCCGGTTCCCCGGCGGCGACGAGAACTCCACGCGCGGGGTGGGAATGTTCATGCTGCCCAAGCAACTTCCCGACGGCAGCCGGAACTCGTACACGATCGACCGGCTCAAGGACAAGCTCGGCACGCGATCGATGCCCAGTGGTGAGATCACCCTGCACGGCGCGTACGCGCTGCAGGTCGGCGACCTCGACCGTGGATTCCGGCAGATGACGGAGATGCTCAACACCTCCCGCCTGTCGAACGCGATGCGCTCGAGCGCCCTGATCCGGCGTGCCGTGCGCGACGCCGTCGCTCACACGAAGGAACGGGAGGTCTTCGGGAGGTCCCTGTTCGATCAACCGCTCATGCGCGCCACCCTGCTGCCGCTGCTGCTCGACGCCGAGGCCGCGCTCGCACTCGTCGCCTACAGCGGTGCGACCCTCGACCGTGCCGACAAGGGCGACGAGCAGGCCCGCGGTGTCGTCCGGATCCTCACGCCCGTCGCCAAGCACTACATCTGCAAACGTGCCCGCACCGTCACCGGTGAGGCGATGGAGATCCGGGGTGGCAGCGGCTATATCGAGGACCGCGTGTTCGCCCGCCTCGTCCGCGACTCGCATCTCGGATCGATCTGGGAGGGTTCGAGCAACGTCATCGCGCTCGACGTACTGCGGTCCATGCGCAAGAGCGGCGCGCACCGGGTCCTCGCCGACGCGCAGCGCACCCTGCTCGACGCGGCGCATCCGGAATGCGCCCCGGCGGTCGCGGCACTGCGGGAACGCTGGAATGCACTCGAGGCGCGCGGCGAGGACCTGCTCGCCGGCGACGACACGCACGCGCAGACCCGCTGCGCGATCTACACCGACGATCTCGCACGGACGGTGATGGCGACCCTGCTCGTGGACCTGGCGTCGCACCGCATCGAGCGCGGTCTCGGCCACCGGTCGTTGCTCGTCGCCCACGCCTACCTGGACGGCCTGGCCGGTGAGCCGAATGCCGTCGCTGTCGACCACCTCGCCGCGATCACCGACGGCACCGACGTCGACCCGTCCGTCGCGGCCGCCGCGGCCGCCGCCGATGCGGCACCGACTGCACTGACAGGAGCCCGCTCATGAGCACGAATCCCACCGGCCCCGCCCCGCTCGCCGGCGTCAAGGTCCTCGACCTGTCGAAAATCCTCGCCGGACCGTACGCGACCATGTCGTTCGCCGACCTCGGCGCCGATGTCACCAAGGTCGAGCACCCCGACGATGGCGACCCCACCCGGGTGTGGGGGCCGCCCTTCGTCGGCGACGACGCCACCTATTACCTCGCGGTCAACCGCGGCAAGAAGTCGGTGACCATCGACCTCAAGTCCGAGGAAGGGCAGCGGATCGTGCACCGGATGCTCGCCGACGCCGACGTCGTGGTCGAGAACTTCAAGCCGGGCAGCGGTCTGCAGAAGATCTTCGACTACCGCGCCCTGTCCGAGCAGTATCCGCACCTGATCGTGCTGCACATCTCGGCCTTCGGTGACGAGGGCCCGCTGGCCGACCAGCCCGGTTACGACATGGTCGCCCAGGCCGCAGGCGGTCTGATGTCGCTGACCGGGGAACCGAACGGCGCGCCGATGAAGGCCGGCTACGCGATGGGCGATCTCGGTGCGGCCCTGTTCGGGGTCATCGGGGTGCTCGCCGCGCTGGTCGAACGCGCTCGCACCGGTCGCGGCCAGTACGTCACCACGTCGTTGTTCGAATGCCAGCTGGCGATGCACGTCAACTGGGCCACGAACTACTTCGCCACCCGGGAGCGCCCGCACGCCCTGGGCTCCGCGCACCCCAATCTCGCGCCCTACCAGGCGTATCCGGCGAACGACGGTTATTTCGTCGTCGCGGTCGGGAACGACGGATTGTGGGAGAAGCTGTGCACGGCACTGGAAAGACCGGAACTTGCGACCGATGTGCGGTTCCTCCGCAATCGTGATCGCATCGAGCATCGCAGCGAACTCGACGAGGTCCTCACCACGGCGTTCGCGACCGGGACGGTGCAGCACTGGTGCCGCGTCCTGGAAGACCACGACGTGCCGGTCTCCCCCATCCGGCATCTCGACGAGATCTACGGCGATCCGCACACCGCCGCGATCGGCATGGTCGGCACCGTCGACCACCCGTCGGGTCCGCTCGAACAGATCGCGTTCCCGGTCAATTTCGGTGGGCAGCGACCACCGCTGCGGTCGGCGCCGCCGCTGCACGGGGAACACACCGACGACATCCTCGCGGGATATCAGGAGGTCACTGTTCCGTCCTAGCGACGAACGTCTCGAATATTGCTGACCTACGGCCGTTTCCGATCGATCGGGAGCGGCCGTAGGACTGTTCGACCACGAACGACGGTAGAGACATCCCGCTCCGGGTGTCGTCGCGGTCACGCAGTGCGGCAGCACTTCTGAGGTCGGCGTGTCCGGATTTCTCCGCGATACGCGGGGGTAACGTCCGCGAAACAACAGCCGCGCATGATCGGCATCGATTGCACGACCGCCGACTCGTACGAAAGAACGACATATGCAGCTGACTCCCGCCGACACCGAGAAACTCCTTCTGGCCGTCGCCGGCATGGTGGCGCGCGACCGGCGGGACCGCGGCGTCCGACTGAACTATCCCGAAGCCGTTGCCCTGTTGTCCACCTGGGTGATCGAACGGGCACGCGAAGGCGCCGCCGTCGCCGACCTCATGGTGAAGGGCCGCGAGGTCCTCGCCCGCGACGAGGTGATGGACGGCGTCGCCGAGATGTTGGCCGACGTGCAGGTCGAGGCCACTTTCCCGGACGGACGCAAACTCGTCACGATCCACCACCCGATTTCCTGAAAGGAGCCCCGACATGGCATCCGGACCGACTTCGGGACCCGGAGCGATTCGCGTCGCCGAGGGCTCCCTCACCCTCAACGCGGACCGCTCCGACGACGAGCGCATCACCCTCGTCTTCCTCAACACCGGTGATCGTCCCATCCAGATCGGCTCACACATCCACCTGCCGGACGCGAATGCGGCCCTCGAATTCGACCGCGAACGCGCGCAGGGCTTCCGCCTGGACATCCCGTCGGGGACCTCGCAGCGCTTCGAACCCGGCAGCAGCCGCGAGCTGGGTGCCGTCGCCCTGCGCGGACAACGCGTCGTACCCGGCATCCAGGTGCGGAAGCAGGAGGACTGAGAACGTGGAGATCACACGCGCCGAGTACGCGGCACTGTACGGACCGACGGTCGGTGACCAGGTGCGCCTGGGCGACACCGACCTGTGGATCCAGATCGAGGAGGACCGCACCTTCGGCGGCGAGGAAGCCGTCTTCGGTGGCGGCAAATCCATCCGCGAATCGATGGCCCAAGGTGTGACGACCCGAGCCGAGGGCGCTCCCGACACCGTGATCACGAACGTGATCGTGCTGGACTGGTGGGGCATCGTGCGCGCCGACGTCGGCATCCGCGATGGCCGCATCGTCGCCCTCGGTCGCGCCGGCAACCCCGACATCGCCGACGGAGTGCACCCGAAGCTGCAGATCGGCCCGTCCACCGACGTCATCTCCGGTGAAGGTCGCATCCTCACCGCGGGCGCCTTCGACTCGCACGTGCACCTGCTGTCGCCGTCGCAGATCGTCGAGGCGCTTGCCACCGGCATCACCACCATCGCCGGCGGTGGGACCGGTCCGTCCGAGGGATCGAAGGCCACCACCGTCACGCCGGGTCCGTGGCACCTGATGCAGATGCACCGCGCGCTCGACGTGCTGCCGGTGAACGTGCTGCTGCTCGGCAAGGGCAACACCGTCTCTGCGGAGGGGCTGCGCGAGCAGGCCCTCGCCGGTGCCGCCGGGTACAAGGTGCACGAGGACTGGGGCTCCACACCGGCCGCGATCGATGCGGCGTTGCGCGCGGCCGACGAGCACGGACTGCAGGTCGCGCTGCATTCGGACTCGCTCAACGAGGCGGGCTTCGTGGAGAGCACGCTCGCTGCGATCGGCGGACGCTCGATCCACGCCTTCCACGTCGAAGGCGCCGGCGGCGGGCACGCCCCGGACATCCTGAGCATTGCCGGATTGCCGCACATCATCCCGGGCTCGACCAACCCGACGTTGCCGCACACGATCAACACCGTCGACGAGCATCTCGACATGCTGATGGTCTGCCATCACCTCAACCCCGCCGTGCCGGAGGACCTCGCGTTCGCCGAGTCCCGGATCCGGGCCACCACCATCGCGGCCGAGGACATCCTGCACGACATGGGCGCCCTGTCGATCACCTCGTCCGACGCCCAGGCGATGGGCCGCATCGGTGAGGTCGTCACCCGCACCTGGCAGGTCGCGCACGTGATGAAGAACCGGCGCGGGGCGCTCGACGGCGGCATGCCCGCCGACAACGAACGGGCTCGTCGCTACGTCGCGAAGTACACGATCAACCCCGCGATCGCGCACGGCGTCGACCACGAACTCGGTTCGATCGAGGAGGGCAAGCTCGCCGACCTCGTGCTGTGGGATCCGAAGTTCTTCGGTATCCGGCCGTCGCTGGTCATCAAGGGCGGATCGATCGCCTGGGCCGCGCTCGGCGACCCCAACGCGTCGATCCCGACTCCGCAGCCGGTGCTGCAGCGACCGGCGTTCGGCGATGCGCTCGCCCCGCACACATCGGTGTCGTTCGTCTCCCCCGCCGCCCTCGACGAGGGCCTGGCAGAACGGCTCGGGTTGCGCCGCAGACTGCTGCCGCTGCGGCCGACCCGGCACATCGGCAAGGCCGACATGAAGCAGAACGACGTGTTGCCGCGCATCGAGATCCGTCCCGACACCTTCGACATCGACATCGACGGCGAGCGGGTCGTTCCGGCGCCCGCCACCGAACTGCCGCTCGCGCAGCTGTATTCGATGTTCTGATGTTGCCCGACACTCTGTCCCCCACCACGGTGCTGCTCCTCCTCGCGGACGGGCGCGCGCCGGTCGGCGGGAACGTCAACTCGGGTGGGCTCGAGCCCGCGCTCCAGGGTGGGATGTCACCGACCGAGGTGCGCCGCTTCCTCGTCGCACGGTTGCGCACCTCGGCGGCGGTCGAGGCCGGTGTCGCCGTGGTGACCCGGCACGCGGTGGACTCCGCCGCCGGAGCGGCCCTGGCGCTACGGATCGACGAGATCGAGGACCACTGGGCGGCGCGCACTCCGGGCCCGGCCCAACGCGATGCGTCCCGGTTGCTGGCCCGCGGTTATCTGCGACTGGCCCGGAACCTGTGGCCCTCCACTGTTCTCGACGATCTCGACGTCCGGACCCCGCGGCCGTCGCGGGGACTGGTGGTCGGGGCCATCGCAGCGCTCGCGCGCATTCCAGCGATCGACACCGCCCGACTGGTGCTGTACGAGGAGGCGCAGGCGATCGTCGCGGCCTTCCTCAAACTGCACCCCACCGACCCGGCCACCGGTTCGCGATGGGCGCTCGAGGCATGCGCTCATCTCGAACCGCTCATCGCCGAGCTGTCCGCTCTCACCGATCCGGCGGACATCCCGGCCACCGGTGGCCCCCAGACCGAACTGTGGGCCGAAGCCCACGCATCCGCTCCAGAAAGGCTGTTCCGTGCCTGAACACACCACCACCCGTTCGCTCCGTCTCGGCGTCGCCGGTCCCGTCGGCACGGGCAAGAGTTCGCTGATCGCGACGATCTGCCGCACCCTCGCGTCCGAGCTGCAGCTCGGCGTGATCACCAACGACATCTACACCGACGAGGACGCGCGCTTCCTCCGCTCGGCGGGCGTGCTCGATCCCGAGCGCATCCGCGCGGTGGAGACCGGTGCGTGCCCGCACACCGCGATCCGCGACGACGTGACCATGAACCTGCTGGCCGTCGAGGATCTCGAACGTGACTTCGCGCCGCTCGACGTCGTCCTGGTGGAGAGCGGCGGCGACAACCTCACCGCGACCTTCTCCCCCGCCCTCGTCGACGCGCAGATCTTCGTGCTCGATGTCGCCGGTGGTGGCGACGTCGCCCGCAAGGGTGGTCCGGGCATCAGCCGCGCCGACCTGCTCGTGGTGAACAAGACCGATCTCTCCCCCTATGTGGGTGTCGACGTGCCGCAGATGGTCGCCGACGCCGAGAAGGCCCGCGAGGGCGGACCGGTGCTGGCTCTGTCCCGGACCGATGCCGCATCCGTGCAGGCGCTCGGTGACTGGGTGCGCGAGATGCTGGCAGCCCACCGCGCCGGGTCGCACACCCCCGTCGATCCCGGTCCGATGGCTCCGCACTTCCACGCCGACGAGGACGACGATCACGGCCATGGGCACGGTCACGGTCACGGTCACGGTCACAGCCACGATCACGCCGTCGCACACACCCACGACTGATCATGTCCCGCACCACGATCCGCATCGACCGCGCACCGGGCCGGGCACGCCTGACCCTGCGGGCGGGCATGCTCGTCCCCCGCACGGTCGAGGTCGGCCCGGACCACGCGCGTGTCGCTCTCGTCGCCGCCGGCGCGTTGTTGCTCGGTGGTGACGCGGTGACCGTCGACGTTCACGTCGACGCCGGGTGCACGCTCGAACTGCAGGACATCGGAGGCACCGTCGCCTACGATGCCGACAACCGGCTGTCCCGGTGGGACGTGCGGATCACCGTCGCCGAGGGCGGCACTCTCGTCTGGGACACCTACCCGTTCGTGATCGCCACCGGTGCCCGCGTGCACCGCGACACCCGGATCGAACTCGCCTCCGACGCCACCGTGAGCATGCGGGAGACCCTCGTCCTCGGACGCCACGGAGAAACCGGGGGTGCGATCCGCAGCCGTACCTCGGTCACGCTCGATCGTCGTCCCCTCTTCGTCGAGGAGTTGTACGCGCACGGCGTGTTCCCCGAGCCCGGGATCCTCGGTTCCGCCCGGGTGCACGACGTCATCGCGAACTACGGGCGACGCGCCGAGGGCGACGGCGTCGTCCAGCTCGAAGGGCCCGGCAGCCTGCTGCGGTTCCTCGGCGCCGATACCCACTCCTCGCCGCTCGAGTCGACCTGGCGCTCCTGGCGCTCCACACACGTTCACCCGTCCACCCTCGAAGGGAGTCTCACCCATGCACGTCCCTGACCATTTCCTCCCCATGAGCGCCACCGCGCCCGCCGCGGCGATCGCCACCGGTGCGGTCGTCCTCGCCGCCACCGCCGGGCGGCCGCGCATCACGACCCGGGACACCCTTCTCGCCGGAACGACCGCCACAATGATCTTCGGCGCTCAGATGGTCAACTACCCCATCTCCGGCGGCATCAGCGGCCATCTCATCGGCGGCGCTCTCGTGACCGCGCTCCTCGGGCCCCGGCTCGCCCTTCTCGCGATGACCGCCGTGGTCGGCGTGCAGGCATTGCTGTTCGGGGACGGCGGGATCAACGCCCTCGGGGTGAACGTGCTGCTGATGGCGGTGCTGCCCGTCCTCGTCACGGCCGCCGTCCGTACCGGCGCCGAGCGACTCGGCCTCGGGAAGCTGACGCGGACCACCGCGGCCGTCGGCGCCGGTCTGTCCGTGCCGGTGAGCGCCGCGGTTCTCGGCGTCGCGTACTCGGCGACCGTCGGAACCGGCGCCGCAGCAGCGTTCATCGGCGATCTGACCGCGGTCCACCTGGCCATCGGTCTCGGTGAAGCCCTCATCACCGCCGCTGTGCTGAGCGCCGTGATGGCGTTCGCGCCCGGCGTCGCCGCGCGGGACGCGCGGCCTTCCGTCACTCCCGTTGCCGTCCGGCGTGGTCTCGCCGCGATCGGCGGCCTGGGCGTGGTCAGCGCCTGCGCGCTGGCGCTCGTCGCGTCCGGCAGCCCGGACGGTCTCGAGCACATCGTGGGTGCCTATTCGCTGCCGGTCGGTGACGCTGCCTTCGCCGGTCTTCCCGGCCTTGCGGATTACGGCACGCTCAGCGGCACCGAATTCCTTGCGGCACTGGCCGGACTCGCCGCCACCGCAGTGCTCGGCGCAGCCCTCGCCACGATGGGCCGCCGCATGCCGGTCCGCCAGGGCGCGTAACGGTCCTCCGGACCCCATCGAACGGTGCGGTCGCTGATGCGGCCGCACCGTTCTGCGTTCCACGACCGACACGAACCTCGACCGGTTGCAGCGCCGTGACCTGGGGTTTCCACCGCCGATCAGGAATCTCGGAAACTTTTTCGATTCGGCGGGAACCTTTCCGCCTCCCGGTCCCTCTTACCTGTGTCAGTCACCGAGACACCGAAAGAGGCACCGACCATGGCTACCAATTCCTTTCCCGGCAGCAGCTCCTCGAACTCCGACCGGGCCGCATCGCAGTCCACCGCAAGCGACCGCGCGGACTCGTCGTACGGCTCGCAGTCCTCCTACGACGGCAACTCCTCCTACGGTTCGTCTTCGGCCGACCAGTCGGGATCGACGAGCTACGAGTCCTACGAGCGTTACGAGCGGTACGACAGCTCCGGCTCCTCGAGCTCGGACTCGTCCTACGGCTCGGCGAGCAACTCGGGTGCGTCGAGCTCCGCCGGATCGGCCTCCTCGGCCTCCGATCGCACCGCCGCGGAGAACGCCGAGTCCACCTCGAGCGTGACGTCCGGATCCGCCTCCACCGAGCCGGTCGTGCTCGACGAGTACACCCTCGGTGACGGCACCCGCGTCGCCGACGTCGACGTGGACGGCGACGGTCAGGTCGACCTGTCGCTGGTGGACTACGACGGCGACGGCAGGACCGACGCGCAGATCAGCGACTCCGACGGCGACGGCAACGCCGACCTGATCGAGTTCGACCGCGACGGCGACGGCTACATCGACGCCGTCGCCGGTGATCTCGACGGTGACGGCCGCCTCGATCTGGCCGTCTTCGACGAGGACGGCGACGGTGAGGTCGACGTGGTGATCGACCTGCACTCCGGTGCGGTGGACTACGACGGCGACGGCATCGCCGACGACTACGTCGACGTCTCGGCCTTCGACAACGGTTCCGAGTCGACCGACGCCGGTTCCGATCTGGCCTGAGAACCACTCCGACCGATCCGAGACGAAGGGCAAGCAGGTGATGTCACCGCAGATCCGTGAGCGGATCGACGAACTGATCGCGGCGGCGGACGTCGCGGCGGACGGGCCCGAGCGCGCCGCCGCGACCGCACGACTCGCCGAGCTGGGGGTCGAACGTCTGGCCATCGAGCCCGGTACGCGGTTCGATCCGAGCCGTCACCGTGCGGTGGCGGTGACGCCGGCAACGGCACCGGCGGAGGAGAACCTGGTCGCCGCGATGATCCGGCCCGGCTGGTGTCACGAGGGGCAGATCCTGCGCTACGTCGAGGTGCGGGTGCAGGTTCCTCCGGCGCAGTGCCCCGCCCCGGGGGCATCGTGACACCCGCCACCGGGCGACGACCGGTCGCCGCTATAGAGTCCGCGACGGTCATCACACCGTCCATGCAGGTTTTGTGGGTTCGCATTCGAGAGGCACGATCGAGATGAGCTGGGTTCTGGCGGTCGATTTCGGCACGTCCAACACGTCGGCGGCACACCGGATCGGCCCGGACCGGGTCGAATCACTGCCGCTGACCCACACCTCCAACCTCATGCCGTCCTCGGTGTACGTCGACCACACCGGTGCGATCACCACCGGCGACGTGGCCATCAACCAGGCCACCGTGGACCCGGCCGGCTTCGTCGCCTACCCCAAGACCCACGTCGCGGTCGGATCGGTGATGGTCCGCGGCCAGGACGTCCCCGTCGCCCACACCATCGCCTCGGTCCTGCGCACCGTCTACAACCAGGCGTTGCCCCGGCACAACAACCATCCTCCGGCGGAGGTCGTGCTCACCCACCCCGAGGCCTGGTCCCAGCGCGAACTCGACGTGCTGCGGCACGCCGCGTCCCTGGCCGGTCTCGGCGGCAGCGTCTCGCTGATCTCCGAACCCCGCGCCGCGGCGTTCTACTACTCGCGCCAGCACGACGCGAAGATCGTCAAGGGCTCGACGATCGCGGTCTTCGACTTCGGTGGCGGCACCCTCGACATCGCCGTTCTCACCGCGACGAGCGAGTGGACCTTCGAGGTGATCCGGGCCGGCGGCGACAACACCCTCGGCGGCAAGAACCTCGATGCCACCGTCGCCCGGTGGGTCGACGAACGCCTGCGCGACGACGCCCCGGACCTGGCGGCGTGGTTGCACACCCCGGACGGACTCGACGCCCGACGCACCCTCGACGATCAGATCCGCCGCGCCAAGGAACTGCTCTCCGAGCACCCCTCGGCGACGATCCGGATCACCGGCAACGGCGCGGACCTGACCTTCACCATCACCCGCGACGAGTTCGAGCAGCTCATCGAACCGCAGATCACCCGTGGCGTGCAGCTCGCCGCCCAGGTGCTGCGCGATGCCGGGGTGGACCGGTCGGGTCTGCAGGCGCTGTATCTGACCGGCGGCTCCTCCCGAATCCCGTACGTGCATCGGCGGCTGTCCGAACTCGGGTCCATCGCCACCCTCGACGACCCGAAGACCGTCGTGGCCAAGGGCGCGGCAGGGTTCGTCGCCGGCGGACGCACCACCGAACCCGCCGCCGACCGCGACACCGAGGTACTGCGGCCGGACACTCCCCGCCCCGCAACACCGCGACCCGGCGTTCCCCGTCCGGGTACCCCGGCGGCACAACCGGACTCGGCAACGACGCGCGACACGGAGCGGTCACGACCGTCTCGGCCCCTGCTCATCGCCGGAGGCGCCGTGCTGGCGGTGCTCGTCGCCGCCGGGGCGGTCTTCGGACTCACCCGTGGGGACGCGGACGACGGAGCGTCGGCCGGCGCCGCAGCCGCCCCCGCTGTGGCCGAGGACAGGTCGGACAGCGGAGCACCGCCTCCGGCGACGTCGGATTCGGTCTATCGCAGCGAGAGCACCGACGAGGTGGTGGAACTGCTGCCCACCAAGTTGCTCACCGGGTCGAGTTCGTGCGAGAAGTCCGGCTTCTCCTTGGAGGGTGCCATGCAGGTGCGGTGCCAGATCAGCCCCAATTCCAACCTCGGGAAGGCGCTGGGCATGGAGCCCACCGACTACGAATCCGTGTCGGCGTACCGGGACGATCAGTACGCACGCTCGAACTTCATCCGGCTCCGCGACGCCAAGAACGACAACACCAGGATCGTCTCGGCGGACGGCACGCGCATCGCCGACTACGACCACCCACCGGGCGGCAACTCGTACTTCACCGTCATCGACAAGTCCACCGGACTCGTCGCGCAGTTCTCGATGACGACGGAGCGCGGCGAGGCACTGCTCGCCGAACTCGGTTGGAACGCCTGAGCGCCCTCCGTCTCCCCTTTTCCATACCTTCCTCTTCAGGAGTCCTCTTCTCATGCGCATCCCTCGAACCGGCCGTCTCGCCCTGGCCCTGGCGGCCGTCACCGTCGTCACCGTGGCCGGCTGCTCCTCCGACAGCGACGCCACCGTCGTCGACGAGACCACGACCGAACAGACCTCTGCCGGTGTAGATCTCGACTCGCTCGATACCGGTGACTACAACACCCAGCCGCGCGATTTCGTTGCGCTGGGCATGGCGGCCGAGGATTTCGGTCCGGCGGTGGAAGGCCAGCGACTCGCCGAGTTCGTCGTCCACCCGCACACCGTCGACCCGGCTCTCTCCGTCGGCGGATCGACCAACGGGGTGTTCCTCGGCGGCACGGGCAACATCTTCTCCGGCAGCGAGAACGAGATCCTGAAAGAGTTCTCGATCATCAACGCCTTCACCAGCTTCCGGAGCACCGACGACGACAGCCGCGAATTCGGTGTCAGTGTCTGGCGCTTCCCCACCACCGAGGACGCCTCCGGCGCCGCACAGGCCCTGTACGAGTACAAGCTCGCGCCCGCGGACGGCCCGTTCGCCACCGGTCCGGAAACCCCGATATCGCTGCCGGAGCTACCCGACACGCTGGCCACCACCCACTCCTGGCCGGAACTGGACACCATCTCCCTGAGCACGCTCACCACACGCGGCATGTTCGTCGTCTACACCTACAGCGGCGACGACAGCAGTGGGACCGAGTGGATCACCGATGCCGCGACCCGCGGCGTGCAGCGGCAGATCGAACTGCTCGACCGGTTCCCGGCCACCCCCACCGACGAGATCGCCTCGCTGCCGATCGATCTGGACAAGGTGATGGCCCGAGCCGTGGGATTCGTCGACAGCGAGTACTCGCGTAACTCCGACATGGCGGTCTACGGACCCGACGGCTGGTTGCACTACGACTCCGCTCCGGCCGACACCGGGGTGGTGTTCGAGCAGACCGGCACCGATCGTGTCGCGAAGGTCAACAGCGTCGTCTATCGCACCGCCGGCCCCGACGAGGCCGAGGTCCTGAAGGACGCGTTCGCAGCACACACGGCGGAGGCCTATCCGGACCTCGTCGAGGATCCCTCGCTGACGCAGGGACTTCCGAACACCACCTGCTGGTCGGGAGACGTCGCCGAGGGCCGAGCCGCCGCGTGCCTGATGACCTACGGCCGCTACATGGCCGAACTGTCCGGCTTCCGCTCGATCGGCAACGAGAACCCCGATTCCGACACCCTGCGCACCGTGCCACAGCGCGTCGCGACGCAGTACGTCAAGTTCGTCCGCGCCGAGGAAATGGGCCTGGGTGAGAACTGACCTCCCTCGCGGTCCGGTGAACGTCGGTGCGCGCCACCGATGACGGTCACCGGACCGCTGCGCGACGCGGCCGGGTAGGTTACTCCGCGTACAGATGGGGGTGCCATGAACGAGACCGAGTTGATCGAGCGGTGCCGGTCCGGCGACCGCGCCGCGTTCGCCGCACTGGTGGAACCGTCCCGCACCCAGGTGTGGGCGGTATGTGTGCAGATCACCGGCAACCGCCACGACGCCGAGGACGCCCTGCAGGACGCCCTGATCGCCGCCTGGCAGAACCTCGACAAGTTCCGGGGCACCTCCCGCTTCGGCTCCTGGCTCTACCGCATCGCGAGCAACGCCGCGCTGGCGATCGTGCGCAAGCGCCGCGAGATCCCCGACGACGAGATCGACCTCGGTCGGGCCTCCACGGTGCCGGGACCGGCCGATCGCGTCGTCGACACCGATGCGGTGCGTCACGCCCTTGCTCAACTCCCGGAACAGTTCCGCGTCGCGGTCGTGCTTCGCGAGTACGCCCAGATGAGTTACGCCGAGATCGCCGAGCATCAGAACGTGCCGGTCGCGACGGTCAAGACCCGTATCAACCGGGGACGAGCACAACTCGTCGAACTGCTCGATCCCGCCCGCCTCGATCCCGCCGGTCTCGATCCCTGACCGGTAGATTGGGACGTGGCAGGAACATTCCGGGGCCCACACGACTCCAACCTGAAGACGACGGACAACGGGGGAAGAAGGAAGAGCCCATGACAAGCGATGAGACCGATCCGCTGCCCTCCCTGGGGGAGCTGCTCGGTATCGATGTGCTCGCCGGCCTACCGGAACTGCCCGATCAGGTCTGGGAGCGCGCGCTCGACATCGCCACCGACCCCGGCACTGCCGCGGTCGACATCTCACTGATCCCGGACGACGACGAGATCGACCCCGAGGTGGTCACCGTCGGCTCTCTCGACCTCGATCCTGTCCTCGACTCCGACTCCGACGCCGACCTCGCCAGCGCAGGTGGAACCGATCCCGCCCTCGACGACGACAACAGCGAGCCTTCCTCGGACGACGAGGCCGCCCCGTCCGACTTCACCGACAGCGTCGACGAGCCCGATCTCAACGCGTAGACGCGTAACACGCAGGCCGGGTCAGTAACCGCGGGCGATCACCGTATAGACGTGCGTAAGCGCTGTCAGGGCCGTGTCCTCCGCCGCAGACCGCGTCGACACGCTCTGTGCCTGCACCGCGACAAGCTTCTGTTGCGCCATCGCTCGGATCTGCTCGGGTGACGCCGTCGGCTCCAGCCTCAGGGCCTCGGCGATCGTGACCCCGCGCAGCACCTGGACCAGTTCGTCGACCACCGGCGCGCTCGGGTCGGCCTGCAGCAGAGATCGTAACGCCCGCAACAACTCCACCGGCACCAGCGCCGGGTCAGTGCGCAGCGCCGAGACGATCTGCCGGATGGCGTCGCGCGCCGGATGCGAATAGACGAGGGCGTCGAGTTCGGCGAGGATCCGGCCGGCGCGGTGCAGCACCGCGAAGCGACGCAACGACTGTTCGAGCACCGCTCGCAGCGGATGGACGCCGGACACCCCGGACAACCACTGGTTGACCTGGTGCGCCCCACCCGTTGCCTGCGCGCGGGCGTGCACGAGCCCGTACTCCCCGATCAGCTCCAGCAGTCGCCACACCTGGTCGCGTGGCACCGGCAGCGCGGCCGGATCGGCGTCGAGCAGATCGAACAGCTCCAACGGGGCCAGTGGGTCGAGCGCCGCGAGCGCGCGGGCGTCGGCGTCGGTGAACGCACCGGTGTGGGAGGTCTGCGCGAGCAACCCGGCGACCGGCACCACCGTGCCGACCTGTCCCGCCAACCGCCGCGCGAGCACGTTCGCGTGTTCGGCGGCGTGTCCGAGCGGATCGCGGTTGCCGAGCACCCCACGGCCGAAACCGTCTGCGCGCGACAGCACTCCGAGTGTGTTCAGCGGAGTGAAGCCGAGGCGCTGCAGAAATTCGACCTCGTCGGTGCGCGGCATCGAGTCGAACAGGAACACCGCCGCGTCGGCGTCGACGGACGCCGAGCGGGTCTGCTCGAATCCGTCGATCAGGGCGCGCTCGGTTGCGGCGGCATTGGTGACAGTCAGTGTCGCCAGACCGGGGGTGTCGACGAGGGTGATGGTGCTCAGCGCATGGGAGGGCAGGTAGCGGTGCACGTACGCGACCTGCTCCGGCGGGACGCCGAGGTCGACGGTGGTGCCGAGTGCCAGCGGCACGGGTCGGCGGGTGCCATCGGTGGACACCACGTCGGCGCGGGAGGGCGCACCGTTCTCGTAGACGGTGACGACATTGGTGGCCTCGAGCGCCGCGGTCTCGGCGACCGGCGCCCCGATCAACGCGTTCACCAGGGTGGATTTGCCGGCCTTGAGCCGCCCGACGACGACGATACGCGGCGGCGACCACAGGATCGCGCCGATGCGGTTGGCGTGGGCGACGAGATCGCCGCTCAGCGCGGCGAGTTGGTGCAGGGCCGCGTCGATGCGCTGGTGCATCGGATCGGGCGCGGCTTGCGGTGGGGTATGCGGGGCACTCATGCGGCACCTCCCCTCAGAGCCGTCTCCATCGGGGTGATGCGGGCGCGGGTGATGCGCAGGTTCTTCTCCAGTCGTTCGATGTTCGCGGTGCGGGTCGCGGCGTCCGCCCGCGCGGCGCGCTTGGCCTCGTCGATACGCTTCTGCAACTCGGTGATCCGGTCCTGGAGGTGTTTGCGGCGACGCAGCACGATCTCCGGGCGGGTGGTGGCCATCGCGGCCTCGAGCATGCGGGTCGTGACGGTCCGCACGGTCGCGAGGGTCTCGCGCAGCCAGGTCAGCAGGTTCGTCTTGCCGGTGCGCATCGCCTTGAACCCGAGATTGATCGCCACCCAGGCGACGCCGGCGATGGCACCGGCCCCGATCACCGCGCCGAGCATGGTGGTGCCGATCATGCCCATCGTCAGCACGCTCGGATCCAGCAGCCCTTGGCGTTTCGAGCCCACCTCCCCGGTCACCAATGGATCGGTCTGCAGCGCCTCGAGGGTGATCTCGCGGATGTGCTCCCACTGCTGCGGGTCGTCGAAGAGGTCGGTGACGATCTTCTCGAGGTCGTCGAGGAAGACCTGCGCGGTGGTGGCCATCGCGTCGAGCAGGTCGGTCTGGATCTGGGCGGTGAACACCTGCGGGGAGCGCCGCAGCACCTGCATCGACGACTTGTTGATGCGTGTCGTCCAGTCCTCGCGCACGCGGGCGATCTCCTCGTCGAGGCGGGTGATCGCCCGTTGCCGTGCGAGGGTGAGGTCGCGCTGCAGGTGCTGTTCCCATTGCTGCGCCTCGTCCTCGAGGCCCTCGAGCCGTTCCATCTCGGCGGTCAGGTCCGGGGTCGCGGATTCGCCGTGGCGCACGACGGAGAGTTCGTCGCTGATTCCGGTTTCGATGCGTCGCAACCCGTCGAGGGCGACGCGCAGCGCGTCGGCTTCGGGGCGGTGCCGTGCGGCGGCGACCCGCTCGTCGAGCATCTCCCACAGTCCTGGGAGCCCGGAGCAGACGAGGCTGCGCTCGCGCACCGGGGAGAGCGGTAGCGCGGTCGCGGCCAGGGCACGCACGCTCGACACCGCGACGACGGGGATGTCGCGACCGACGTGTTCCGCGACGGCGCGGCGGTTCTCCGCGACGATCTGTTCCCAGCGGGTGAGGTTCTTGTCGGTCTTGGTGACCACGACCAGCACGTTCTCCACCCCGGCAGCGCTCTCGCGCAGGAACCGCATCTCCGGTTCTGTCAGCGGGGTCGACGCATCGCACACCAGCACGAGCACGGCGGCCCGATCGGCGGAGTGAGCGGCCATCGCGGCGTGCCGGGGGTCGAGGCCGCCGATGCCGGGAGTGTCGACGACCGACGCGTTCGAGAGCTTCTCGGACGCGATCGCCACGACCGCCGCGACCGGCAGCACCTCGACGGTCGGGTCCTGGACGTAGCGGCCACCGGTGGTGATCCACTCCCCCAGCTCGTCGCGGTCGATGCGCCGGCGCCCGTCGGGGAACACCAATTCGACGGTGCCCTCCGGGAAATCGTCGGTGGCGGTGACGAAACGGGTTGCGACGGCGGTCGAGTGCTCGACGTCGTCGAGAGCGGCGCCGTCGCGGCCGATGAGAGCACTGACCAGCAGACTCTTGCCGCGCTTGATCTCCCCCACCACCACGATCGACGTCGGCCGGCCGGTGTCGGCCAGTTTGCGTTCGGCGCGGTCGGCGACCTCGTCGTGCTTGTAGGCGCGCAGCACCTTGCACGCGCCGTCGATCAGGTCGGTCACAGACGGATCAGGAGACACGCGACGACACTACATACCGGCCGGTACGGGGCCGTGCTCACTCCGGCGTTCGGACTCGTGGCCGCGTCCGCGATGATTCCCGGCTCCCGCCCCGGTCAACATTCGTGAACGGATCCGTCCGACTCCGGGAGATGTCATGACCCAGCAGACCACCCGCACCCTTCCTCCGATCGTCGACGAGCAGACATGGCGGTCGGCGCTCGACGACCTACGGCGACGGGAGAAGGCCGCCACTCGCGAACTAGACGCCATCGCAGCGCAGCGCCGCCGGCTGCCGATGGTCGAACTGCCCGACTACACGCTGGTCGGCGCCGACGGCCCGATCCGGCTCGTCGATGTGTTCCAGGGCCGCTCGCAGCTCATCACCTATCACCACATGTGGTCCGACGGTGCCGAATGGCAGTGCGGCGGATGCACGAGTCTCACGACGCAGTGGACCCGGCTCGGCATCCTCGACAACTACGACGCCCGCATGGTCATCGTCACCAACGGGCCGATCGACGAAGCCCTCGCCTACAAGGCGAAGGTGGGCAACACGATGGAGTGGTACTCGTCGTCGGAGAGTTCGTTCGGCGCCGACGTCGACGCACCTCCCGGTGGCGGGTTCGCGGTCAACGTGTTCCTGCGCGACGGCGACAAGGTCTACCGCACCTGGCACACCACCGGCCGCGGCACCGAACAGCTCAGCTACACCTTCGCGCTGATCGACCTTCTTCCGTGGGGCCGTCAGGAGAAATGGCAGGATTCGCCCGAGGGCTGGCCGCAGTCGCCGACCTATTCGGGGTGGCTCGATTCCCCGGACGTGGCGCGGCTCTACGGTCCCGGCACCGGCGCGCAGTGAAGGCCGGGTGACATGGCGGACTCGACACCCTCGCGCAGCGGACATCTACCCATCAACGGTCTGAGCCTGTACTTCGAGGTGCACGGCGAACTCGGCGGGTCCGCTCCGCTGCCCTTGCTGCTGATTCCCGGCGCGTTCATGAGCACCGAGTCGATGCCGTCCTGGGTGACCGCCTTCGCCGAACGGCGCCCGGTGATCGTCTTCGATCAGCAGGGGCACGGCCGCACCCCGGACACCGATCGTCCGATGTCGTACGTGCAGTTCGGCGACGATGCGGCGGAGTTGCTGCGGGCTCTGAACGTCGAGCGTGCGGACGTGATGGGCTATTCGCAGGGCGGCGGGGTGGCGTTGCAGGTAGCGCTCCGCCATCCGGACCTTCTCGGAAAGCTCGTCACGTTGTCGGCCACCTACCGGCAGGACGGTTGGTACGCGTCGGTGCTCGAGGGCGTCGGACATCTCGATGCCGAGGTGTTCGCCGGTTCCTCGGTCGAGAAGTCGTTCACGGAGCACACGCCCGATCCCGCGGCGTTCGCCGCCTACGTCGACAAGATGAAGGTCCTCAACATCGAGGACCAGCAGATCACGGACGAACAGATGCGGTCGATCACTGCGAACGCGATGGTGATCGTCGGCGACGCGGACGGCGTGAAACCGGAACACGCGGTGACGATGTTCCGGTTGCTCGGCGGTGGCGACGAGGAAGCAGCAGCGACGGGGATGCTGCAGAAGGTTCCCCGGGCACGCCTGGTGATCCTCCCCGCGATGTCACACCTCGGCATCTCCGGAGAGGCGGACGTGCTGGTGCCGATGGTGACGGCGTTCCTCGACGACGTGCCGCCGGTGACGCCGGAGCTCTTCTGAGCCGGCGGCCGGCGGACTTTCACTCGGCGAGATAACGCAGCATCACGGCGGTGGTGAACTGTCGTGTCTCGACCAGGCGCAGATCGACGCGCTTCTCCAGGGGCGGGAACATCGGTGTGCCTCCACCGAGCAGGACGGGTGAGACGAACACCTGGTACTCGTCGATGAGACCGTGCGGGATCAGCGACGCGGCGAGATTTGCCCCACCGACCTCCATGACGCCGTCGCCCTCGGTCTTGAGCCTGCGCACCTCCTCCACCGCGTCGTCGCTGACGAGGCGACTGTTCCAGTGGACCTCGGTGAGGGTGCGGGAGAAGACGACCTTGGGTGTGGTCGTCCAGAGCTCGGCGAAGTCGCGTTCGATGGGCGAGGCGTCCTCGGGCAGGTGCGGCCAGTACTCGGCCATCAGCTCGTACATCCGCCGGCCGTGCAGCGAGAGCTCGAGCTGACGGAACCGGTCGTTGTGGAATTGGTGCAGTTCGTCGTCGGGGTCGGTCCAGTCGATGTTGCCGTCGCGGTCGTTGATGTAACCGTCGAGGGACACGCCGAAGTCGTAGATCAGTTTTCTCATGCTCCGATAGACCGCCGGCGCACCCCGAACTCATCGGCCCGGTGCGACCGTGTCGGGCTTACGGCTGGAGCAGCACGTCCAGACCACGCTTGAAGTCGTCGATGCGGCGACCGAGGGCGTGGTGACCGCCGTTGACGAGCTCGGACACCCGGACGATTCCTGCGGTATCCGCGACCTCGTTGAGGTTGCGCGACGTCCAGTACCAGGCAGCGGTGGTGAAGGCGTTCTCCGGCGCAGCGAGCAGCTCGGGGTGCGCGACGAAGTCGACGCCGATGTGCTCGCTGACCTTCTCGTAGTTGTGGCGGCCCGTGATCTGGATCGCGCCGCGACCCTTGTAGCGCTCACCGTCGCCGGGATGGGTGTTGCCGAGATCGGCACGCCCCTCGTAGGCGCGACCGGACGCGTACTCCTCGAAGGTGCGGAAGGAGTCCGATTCGACGGCCAGCTGGGCGATGAACGCCGCCTGACGGACCGGGTTGTCGATGCCGCTGCGCGCCATCGCGTCGTTCAGCGGTGCGATGAACTGCTCGACCTTCTCCGCCGGGATGCCCGGCACGATGCGAGCCAGCTCCTCGGGTGTGACGGCGGGGGGCGGCGCGGGAGTCGTCTCGGCGACGAGTTCGACCACCTCGGTCGTCTCTGCGGATTCGGCCTCTTCCTCGTCGTCGGTCACGGTCCAGCCGTCGGCGGCCAGGGCGTCGAAGTCGAGCGCCCGGAGCAGGTCGCGGGGCTCCTGGAAACGGGTCTGGGTGGGGGTGGTGGGTGCGGTGTCGGCGTGGGCGGCGGAGGTGCCGACGCCGAGCGCGGCGGTGAGGACGGCCGCGGTGGCGACCGCGGCACGGAAACGGCGCAATGATGAAACGGACAAGGGTCGTGCTCCAAGATTCGCCGAAGCTGGGTTCGGCCTTCGAACGGGGCCGCGGGCATCACCGGCGGGATCGTTACCACCGCACGGAGGGCCAACACGCGACCATCAGGTCACAACCAGGTAACGTCGCAGGTCGAGAGGTTTTCAAGCGATCGTGGCCGACGCCATCTGAACCGAAGCAAGTGAGCCACGCCATACTCGAAAGTCGATCATTGCGGCCCTCGCATTCGGCCGGCCCAGCGAGAACCTTCCGCAACGGCACCTGGCCGATCCTGTCCCTCGTCCACGGAGGATCGACGTGCTCTCACCGAATTCCCTGCGTAGCAACACCTTCGATGACACGACCGCACGCGCCGAAGGTTCGCCCCACAGATGATCGAATCGAGGCCGCGATGGGTCGCCCCCTCGAGAACAGACCAGTTCGATTCGACCGAGAAGGTGTACACCCCCGAGCCGGGTCGTAATCATTTCGTGTCCGACGACACACCTCGATAACGCGCTGCCGTGAGCAGAAGAGTCCATCCGCCTTCACGGTGCAACGGACCCGAATCGGAAGTACCGACCGGTATGTTCGCGCAGGTCGAAGACCCGACCGTTCGGTCAGGGGCGTCCATGATCAGCGCGCCGAAACGGGGTCGACGCGGCGTGTTGCGGTAGCAAGCCCCGGTTCATCGCGCGAACTGCACTGACTGGTACCGACCGCCCTGTATGCCGCGCCGAGAACTTCAGCGGTCGCGGTAATACGCCCGGATCGCGCGGCTCATCACCTTGATCTCGCGGGTCCGCTCGTGCCGCAACCGGGCATCGGACCGGGCCGCGATCCACTCGTTCTCACGCCGCAGTTTGCGATGACTCTCCACTCGCCGGGCATCGAGGTCGCCACAGTCGACGGCGGCGTGGACCGCACATCCCGGCTCGGTCTCGTGCGAACAGTCCGTA
Source organism: Rhodococcus shunpengi (assembly GCF_048381395.1). NCBI lineage: Bacteria > Bacillati > Actinomycetota > Actinomycetes > Mycobacteriales > Nocardiaceae > Rhodococcus > Rhodococcus shunpengi. Next base: position 16,959 of record NZ_JBLWIU010000013.1, on the reverse strand, counting down.
AAGCGGCAGTACTGAGCGAGCTCGTCGATCTCGGGGGAAGGCGGAACGGTGTCGACGTTCGCGGCGAGAACCTGCTCTCCCGAACGTCCCGACGCGTCGGCACGACGAATCGCGCCGGTACGCGGCAGCACCGCACAGACGGTGACCGACCCGCACGATCCGGCCGGGAGTTCCCTGGATATCGTTGTTCGCGAACCGTTCCGCGATCTGCTCGGACCAGCCGTACTCGACCAGCGGATCGGTTCCGGGTAGGACATCCGGGTGCACGGTGACTCCTGGATCATGACGAGGCGCGGGTGGTCCGCTCCGACAGATCCGATGGTGAACTCCGCACCCCGGCACTGCAATCGAATGTCCGCGTGCACCCTCAACCGCGGTGGGCCGACAACAACCAGGCCGGGAGCTTCGAGCGGCCCTTGTCGTCACGCTGCCACGCGGCAGCATCCTCGTCGCCGAGAAATGCGTGGATGAACGCCGGCCGCACGTCGTCGACGGTCCAGAACTCTGCAACCGCGTCGCGCAACTCGTCGTCCGTCACCGGATTGGGTCCCTGGCCCTCTTCAGGGAAGGCGTCCTTCGAGAAGGCAAGGACGAAGAAGAACGCACTCGGAGCAGCGGCACGAGTGACGGCGCTCAGGTAGGCGCGGCGCCGGTCCACAGGCAGCGAATGGAACAGGGTGCTGTCGACGATCGTCGCGAACCGGCCGTCGAAACCCGTGAACGAAGTGATGTCGGCGACCTGAAAGGTCGCGGTCGTCAGACCCCGCTCCGTTGCCGCGTCTCGAGCGGCCTCGATGGCGGTCGGTGACAGGTCGAGACCGACCACCGTGTAGCCCTGTGCCGCCAGGTGGAGGGAGGTCTCGGCATGTCCGCAGCCTGCGTCCAGCACGTCGCTGCGGAATCTGCCCTCGTCGATCAATCGGGCGATCTCGGGCTGGGGTTCGCCGATGTTCCACGGTACGGGGCCCGAAAACCCTTCGGCGACGCCCCGGTAGATGTCGTCCCACGGGGCAACCTGGCCGTCCTCGGTCATGGATCCGACGGTACGCCCGCCGTCGGATCCACCGCACCGATTACGAATTCGACACCGGTAACCGGTTCACTCGACCGGGTTCGTGAGGAAGGATCGACAAGCGCCACCGCTCGAGAGGGGAACTCACTCGTGACCGAAACTGCCGCATCTGCACCCGCCGGCCCCGGCCGGGAACGTCAGGGGGTCGTGTACCGCAATGGAGCGTTGGGCCGGCGTCCGGCCGTTCCGACGTCCTTCGGCGACCTCGAACGCGCCGCCCGACGTGCGAGTTCGAAGCGGGCCTGGGCGTATGTCGCGGGCGGTGCCGGTGAGGGACGCACCATGCGCAACAATCGGCGCGCGTTCGACCGGTGGGCGTTCGTCCCGCGCATGGCCCACGGCATCACCGAACGCGACCTGCGTACGACCGTGGCGGGCACGTCGCTCTCCTCGCCGCTGCTGCTGGCCCCGATCGGGGCGGGAGCGTTGATGGCTGCCGACAGCGACCTGGCGATCGCGCGGGCGGCTGCCGCGACCGGCGTGCCGTACATCTTCTCCAACCAAGGCTGCAATTCCATGGAGGACTGTGCCGGCGCGATGGGCTCTGCGTCCCGCTGGTTCCAGCTGTACTGGAGTTCCGACGAGGATCTCGTCGACAGCCTGCTGCGACGGGCCGAAGCAGCCGGCGCCGAAGCCGTCGTCGTCACCCTCGACACGACGATGCTGGGGTGGCGTCCGCAGGACCTGAATCTCGGGTCGCTGCCGTTCGCACGTGGCGAGGGCATCGCACAGTACACCTCGGATCCCCGCTTCCTCGACATCGTCCGGGAGCGGATCGACGCCGCCCGCGAGATGGTGACGGAGCGACCCGATGTCACACTCGGCGCGATCCGCACGCTGCTGTCGATGACCCGCAACCATCCGGGTCGACTCCTCGACAACCTCCGCTCCCCCGTGCCGCGCGCCGCCGCGGAGACCTTCCTCGACATCTACTCCAATCCGGGACTGAGCTGGGAGCATCTGGCAACGTTGCGTGATCGGACGCGACTTCCCATCGTGCTCAAGGGAATTCTGCATCCCGACGATGCGCGTCGCGCCGTGGATCTCGGAGTCGACGCCCTCGTCGTGTCGAACCACGGTGGACGCCAGGTCGACGGATCGATCGCCTCGCTCGATGCCCTGCTCGACATCCGTGCCGCGATCGGCCGGGAGCCGACCGTGCTGCTGGACAGCGGGATCCGAAGCGGTGCCGACGTCTTCGTTGCGCTCGCGCTCGGCGCGGACGCCGTGCTGCTCGGCCGGCCCTACATGTACGGATTGGCGATCGCAGGTCGACAGGGTGTCGAGGAGGTGATCCGCAACGTGATCGCCGAGTTCGACCTCACCATGGCATTGACCGGCGCCCGATCGATCGCCGACATCGACGAACGGTTCGTCCGGCCGAATCCCTCCTTCTGAGACAGGGTCAGGCCTTGCGCGCACGCACCTTGCGGTAGGGAGCCTCGTCGATGCGCGTGGTGATCTCGGCGACCATCTTGTCGTACGACTCGTTCTTACGAGCGATGCCGATGAGCCGCTTGGTGGTGCGTGCCGCGGCGCGCAGGTTCATCGGGCGCCCCTCGATTCCGTACATCAGGCGCGCCCACTCCGGCAGCAGCGACAGCATGCCGTCCTGCACGACGACGAAGGTGAACACCTTCACCGGATTGCCCCACAGGTTCGGCTTGCGGAGCGCGTGCGTCACCTCGGCGGCCGCGAGCGACAGCGACAACCAGTGGCGCTGCTCGTCGACGTACGCCTCGAGGTCGGCCCGGGTAGCGGGCAGGCGGACCGGGTCCGCGCCGACGAGTTCTGCGGCGATGTGCTGCTCGACGACGAACTTGTCCTGCTCGGCCGGGGTCAGGTCGAGGCCGAAGGCTTCCGCACCGCGCAGCAGCGCGAACGCGAGGGCGTTGTGCGTCCAGTCGATCCACGCGGGCTCGTCGGCGCGCAGCGTGGTGCCGGTGTGCGGGTCGTCCCAGACGGCGTGCGCGTGCATGCGGCGCACCGACGCAGCGGCGGCATCCGCATGGGCCTTGTCACCGAACATGACCGTGTCGAGATAGCGGCCGGTGCGCTCGTCCCGCCCCTTCGGATCGACGTACGCGGCCGACGCGTGCTCGAACAGCCGCATCATCCCGGGGTTGAGTGCCTGCAGCAGCAGACCCGCCATGCCCGCGACGCGAGAGGACGGGTCGGCGTACACCCTCCACGAGACGGAGCCGGGGCCGAAGTAGCCGTCGTCTTCACGCGGCGCGTTCTGGGCAGGGTGGGGGGTGGTTGCGGTCACGGGGGCTCCTTCAGCACCGGGGGGAGTGCATGTCGGGAGAATGTTATTTGCGTGTGCGAAGTTTCGCGCGCCGCGCGCGCCCGTCACCGCACATTCACCCCGGAAGATCACCTCGTGTCTGCAGGTACGCCAACGCCGACCGGGCGGCGTGGTAGCCGCACATGCCGTGCGCCCCGGCACCCGGCGGAGTCGCCGCCGAGCACAGGTACACCCCGGGAACGCCGGTCGCGTACGGGTCCAGTGCCGGGCGGGGCCGGAGCACGAGTTGCACCGCACTGTTGGCTCCGGTGACGATGTCCCCACCCACGTAGTTCGCGTTGTGGACCGACATCTCGGTCGTCGTCCGCACGTGCACGGCACGGATCGTGTCGCGGAAGCCCGGGGCGAACCGTTCGATCTGTGCGGTGATCGGCTCGGTCGCGTCGCCGGTGTACCCGTGCGGGACGTGCGCGTAGGCGTAGAGCGGGTTCAGGTTCCCTGCGGATCGCGACGGGTCGGCGAGGAACTGTTGGCCGACCAGGACGTAGGGACGATCGGGCATGATCCCCCGGTTCACCTGGCGTTCGGCTGCCGCCGTCTCGGCGTACGAACCGCAGACGTGGACGGTGCCGGCGCGGCGGGACGGTTCGTGCTGCCAGGGCACGGTGCCCTCGACGGCGTACTCGACCTTGAACGCCCCCGGACCGTGCTTGTACCGGCGGTAGGCGCGGGCGGTGCGGCGGGGCAGCCTGTCGCCGACGATCCGCACGGCGTCGGCGGGTGAGGTGTCGAGGAACACCAGATCGGGGTCGCCGAGTTCGTCGAGGGACTCCACGCGTACCCCGGTTTCGACGGTGCCGCCGTTCTTCTCGATCAGTGACGCCATCGCTGCGGCGATGGCGCGCGATCCGCCCTGCGCGACCGGCCACCCGTAGGCGTGCGCGGCCGTGCCCAGCGCGACGCCGATGGCCGAGGACATCGGCGAGCCGAAGGGCCGCAGGGCGTGGGCCGCCACCCCACCGAAGAGGGCGCGCGCCTCGGGTGTGGACCAGGCGCGTGCGAGCACGTCGGCGGGCATCGCGGCGAACATCCCGAATCTGGCGAGTAGCACCGGATGGACGGGCACGTGCAGCATCGGGCGCAGGAAGTCCTCGGTGATGCCGCCGAATCGTTCGGTCAGCGCGCCGAAGATCCGGCGCCACATGGACCCGTCGGTCCCGAGTTCCGCGGCGGTGTCGTCTACAGATCGATAGGCCGCGCCGCCACGTCCGCCGTCGAGCGGATGGGTGTACTGCACCTCGGGCCACGACCAGCTCAGCCCGTGTTCCGCGAGGTCGTACTCCCGGCTGAAGGGTGTGTCCACGGCCAGCGGGTGGAAGCCGCTGCATTCGTCGTGGAGCAGGCCCGGCAGGGTCAGTTCGCTGCTGCGCGTACCGCCACCGATCGTCTCTGCTGCCTCGAGCACTCGTACCCGTACGCCCTCGGAGGAGAGGACGACGGCGGCAGCGAGCCCGTTGGGCCCGCTGCCGACTATCACCGCGTCGGTCATGCTCCAACCTTGACACGATCGGGCCGGACCTGCGGGTGGAGGTAGGCCGTCCCGGCTGGTTCGTAGCCGGACATCCGCCAGGTGACGGTGTGCGGGATCGGGCCGTCGGGCAGCCACGGCTGCGCAGAGACCGCGTCCTCGATGTGATAGTGACCGCGCTCGACGACACCGAGCGCCGCGTCGATCACCTTGTAATCCAGCGTCTTCCGATGGATCGGCTGGGACTCGATCCACACGATGACGCATTCTCCCGGTTCGAACCGGCACCGTTCCTGCACCGCGCTGATGGTCTGCTCGTTGTGCAGGTGACCGTCGCCGAACTGCCAGCCCACCAGGGTCGTGCAGGTGAACTCGCCTTCGCGGATGCGGTAGTTCTCGAGCTTGTCGAGGTGCCGCATCATCAGCGACATCAGGCCGCGACCCTGGCTGTGCATGGTGCGCCATGCGACTGCCTTCTGCATGAAGATCTCGGCGACCTCCTTGCCGAACGCCCCACTCAGCTGGTCGATCTGGTTGTCGTTGAACTTGGTGAGGTTCTCGTTGAGCTTGTTCTCCGCCTCGTCACCGCGGAAGGCCCACAGGGCCGACGCCCAGTTGCCGGCGTACTGACGCATCGACGGCAGGAAGGAGACGAGGTCGGGGCGCAGGTTGCCGAGGATCGGGAACAGCAGGAAGGCGACGAGGATCGGCGCGAGGATCCAAACGGAGCTTACGTCGCCCACCCCGTAGCCGGCGCCGGCGGGGAATCCACCGAAGAGCCAGACGGCGGCGAACATGTAGAAGACGTTCCACTCGAGCGGGACCGCCAGCGGGAAGGTCGAGGTGATGAAGATGTGGAACATGACCATGCCGATGATGGCGAGCCAGGTGATCGTCGTGTTCGTCGAGAACAGCAGCACCAGCGGGACGACGAGTTCGACGACGGTGCCGCAGACGTGGGCAAGGAACCAGCTGACCTTCGACGGACGAAGATCCTGCGGGAAGTTGCGGTAGAGCGAGCGCTTGAACCGCTTCGAAGTGATCCACGGGGTGTTGCTGAGCATCGGCGGGATCACATTGGTGAAGTGGTGACCGAATTTGGAGACACCTGCGCCGAACCACACGGTGACCAGCGCGATCTTGGCGGCCAGGATCATGTCGACGTGGTTGCTGAAGATGCCGAAGAAGAACATGACGGCGACGTACTGTTCCGAGCGTGCGGCCAGGAAGACCACGCGGTCGCGCAGACCCATGACGACGATGAGGCCGACATAGGTCAGCAGCGCCCACTGCGGGAGCAACCCGACCTCGCTTCCCGGCAGGGTAGCGGTCGTGACGCCGGGTCCGAGCAGTAGGAACAGCAGCGTGGCCAGGAGCGCGAAGTAGATCGCGACATCGACGACGGTGCGATGGTCACCGCGGGTGAACGGCACCACCTTCGGCCAGGGTGGGAGCCGCAGGGTGCCGCGGCGGGTCCAGTAACGCCAGCCACCCGTGAACGGCTTGAACTTGAACGCCAGCGGGCCGGAGGACGACGCGTAGCCGGTGATCTCGAACAGGATCGTCCACACCATCAGCTTCTGGTAGACGATCGGCTCGCCCCACCAGTCGGCGAGATCGGCGAAACCCAGTCCGGGCGTGGTGAGTCCGACGACCGCCACCCCACCGAGAACGTAGAAGATCAGCTTGTACACGTAGAGCATGTGCATCTGTTTGGGGCTGCCGAAACCGTATTCGGCCCAGTGGGTCGCCAGCACCCGCATGCGCTCCATGAAGGGCATGTCGTCGTAGGTGGCCGGGTCGACCGGTGGCATGTCTGCCGTCTTGAATCCCATTGTGACTCCTGAAGGTGGGCAGGGCTCATCACCGCGAGGGGCACTCGCGTCGAGGTAGGACGAGGGATGAGGGTCAGGCGTGTTGCAATGCGCGCCTGAGTGAGGGTTTGTCGATCTTGCCGACGGGGTTCTTCGGTAGCGCGTCGAGGATGTCGATCCGCTCGGGCACCTTCGCGCGCATCAGGTGCCGCCGGCAGTGCTCGAGGAGGTCCTCGGCGGTCGTCGTCGCATCCGGGTACAGCTCCACGTAGGCGACGGGAACCTCGCCGAGGACCGGGTCGGGCCGCCCGACGACCGCGGCTTCGAGAACGTCGTCGACCGAGGTCAGGACGGTTTCGATCTCCTTGGGATAGATGTTCTCACCTCCGCGGATGATCATGTCCTTGACGCGGTCGACGATGCGCAGATAACCGTCCTCGTCCAGGAGCCCGATGTCCCCGGTGTGCAGCCAACCGTCGCGGACGGTCTCGGCGGTCGCATCGGGGCGATCGAGGTAGCCACGCATGACCGTCGGTCCCGCGATGACCACCTCCCCTGTCTCGCCGGGTGCCAGCAGTTCATCCTCCGGGGACATGATCCCGATCCGCTGTCCGGGCAGTGCCGGTCCGACCGTTCCGAGTTTGCGGACACCGTCGACGGGATTGCAGGCGGACGCACAGGTCGCTTCGGTGAGTCCGTATCCCTCGACCATGACGAAGCCGAAGCGGTCGTGGCACCGCTGCAGCAGTTCCTTCGATACCGGCGCGGCGCCGCACACCACGAACCGCAGCGACGAGGTGTCGGGGCTCACGGTGTCGGGCAACGCCGCGAGCATCGCGTAGATCGCGGGTACAGCGGAAAAGTATGTGGGACGGAGCTTTTCCACGTGGTCGAAGAACCGGGTCGCGGAGAACGACCCGATGACACTGAGCTGTCCGTGCGAACGCCAGACCGCCAGTGCACTCACCATGATCGCGTTGACGTGGAACAATGGCAGGACGAGCATGCAGTGGTCGTCGGCGGTGAGACGGAAATGCTGCGCCATCGTCGACGACATGGCCTCGGCGTTGTCGTGATCGAGCATCACGCCCTTCGGCCGTCCGGTGGACCCGCTGGTGTAGATGACCAGGCTCAATTCGTCGCCGCGCAGGGCCACAGGGTCGGGGCCGTCGCCCTCGTCGGCGAGATCGTCCACTGCGATGCTGGGTCGGCCGCCGGCCGGTGCGTCCACCGAGTGGTTGACCACCAGGACAGCGCCGGAGTCCGAGATCTGATAGGCCGCTTCGGATTCCGTGAACGCCGGATTGACGGGTGTCGCAGCAGCACCGAGACGCCACGACGCGAGCATCGCGACGAGCAGTTCGACCCGGTTCGGCAGCATGATCGCGACGATGTCGCCCGCGCCGACGCCGTGCCGCGCGAACTGTGCTGCGACAGCGCGGGTTCGGTCGTCGAGCTGAGCGTAAGTGAGTTCGAGCCTGTCGTCCCGGACCGCCGCACGAGAGCGATCCTCGGCGGGGACGTTCCAGGGGAGGAAGGGAAAGCGGGAGAAGGGCATCTACAGCTCCTCGGTCCGACGAGCACGTATCGGTTGTGATGCACGACACTATGCTGCCGGCGTGATCCAGGACACGTCCCCACGAGACCAACTTCGACGCTTCTCTTGTCGATCCTGCACAAAAATCGGGTCAGCGGCCGGACGAACGCTTCTCCTTGGGAATCAGCACGGGTCGTCCGAGCACATGACAGACGTGCAGAGCCAACTCGAGATCCAGCCGGTTGTCGGAGATCGGCCGCCCCCGTTCGTCCTCCGCCTTCTGCAGCCGGTACTTCACGGTGTTCCGGTGGAGGACGAGTTCCTCGGACGTCTGCACATAGCTTCCGCCGGTCCGCAGGAACACCCGCGTCGTGTCCCGCAACCGCTCCGCGGCCGGGCTGTCGATCGCGAGCCGCCCCAGCGTATCGGCGACGAAACGCCTGGTCGTCGCGAGATCGCGCGCCAGCACCGCCGTCGCGGACATGCCGTCCTCGCCGTAGTACACCGCTCGGCTGTGCCGAACGGTCGCGGTGCTCGCGACGATCCGCACCACCTCGGCCTGCTCGTGACTCCGCCGGAATCCCGCGACCCCGACCCCCGGCTTCCCGAACGCCACGCGCAACCCGGGGACGGCCTGCACAGCCGTCCGAAGGCGTGACACGTCGACGACCGTGCCACCGGCCGTCGTCCACAACCAGGCCGTGCGCCGATCCACCGGCACGAACAGGGGTGAGCCTCCCCCACCGGCCGCGACGGTGAGAGTCTCCGCCACCACCGCGAGCGCGGGTGTCTGGTCTGCACCCTGGGCCGGGCCTTCGATCCACACGATCGCACCGAGGTGGGTTCCGTCGAGCCGGTAACCCGTCTTCGTCGCGAACTCCTCGGTATCGAACGCACCGCCGCTCAACACCTGCTCCACCAGCGCCGACGTCACGTTCTCGGACTGCTGGACCAGCACCCGCTGCTCCTCTTCGTGCGCGTCGAGCACGACGCGCGTCATCCAGTCCACGTACTTGTGCATCCACCCGGCGAAATGATGGAGCAGCTCGAGTTTCAGGTCGGGTGCACAATCGAGCTGCTGGATCTCGGCGAACACCTGGTTGAACAGGTCGTCGGAGCCGATGTGGTACGCCCGCCGCAGCGCCGCCGCAGGAACGCCGTGCCGCGCGAGCCTCACCGCATACTCCGTGGCCGCGGTGATCGGCTGAATGCGATCGAGCGGGATGTCGTGGCTGATCATGTGCAGGATCGTGGCGACATTGCCCTCCACACTCGCCCGCAGCATGTCCGTCAGTTCGGACTCGCCGAGATCCTCGACGACCGACTCGATCGCCGCGTCCATGCTCGCAACGATCTCGTCGGACCGCCGTTGCAGCCGCTCACCGACCACCACGACGAGTTCCTGCACCTCGACGGCACGCGCATCCTTCGGCGGAGTCCCGCGTCGGGCGTCATCGTTCATTGCACTCGTCTATCAGAAAATTCTCGTGCGCAGTGTGCGATCACCGCACCATCGCGTCCCGGAGAGTCAGCCCGCGGCTTCGTCCCGGCATGCCGCGTAGCCTCCGGCGACGAAGGTCGTCGCGGAGCAGTACACGGCCTCGGGATAGTACGGACCCATCACCGTCGCAGGATCGGTGCCGGTCGCCTGCGACGCCTGGATCGACTGCGGGTAGAAGGCCGACGACGGCAGCATGTAGCGCAGGAACAGCACCTTCTTCGGCACCGTGGTATCGCCCCACGGCAGCACGGTCACGGTCGGGTCGGCGACCGAGGGAAGGTCGGTGGGTGCAGCAATCACGTACGTGTAGTAGCCCGACGCGTCGAGCGCGGTCTCGAAGTCGCCGGCACACGCCACCACCGGATACGGCGAGACCAGATCGTTCTGACACATCGACCAGTACCGCACCTGCTGATCGGGAACCGTGACCGGCACTCCCGCACGGGTGTCGGGGAACAGTGGCGCCTTGGCCCGCACCACGACGATCCGCCCCGGCTGGTAGGTCAGCGCCGTTCCGAGATACTTGTTGTCGCCGTTGGGGAACAGGCCCGACGAACTCGCCGGGTTCACGAACACCGTCTCGGGTGTGCCACCGGGGAACGCACCGCTCGCCGCACCGGCGATGACCTGGTCGAAACCTGCCTGCGCGAACTGTGCGACGGGTCCGGTGTAGGAGTTCGGGTCGAACGGTTGCTCGCACGGCTGCCTGAGCATCGTCGCCCCACCGAGGCGCATGGTCACCTCGGGCAACGGCACGCCGCCGCTGACAGATGTGGCGTCGTCGGGCACGTACACGCGGATGATCAGGAAGCCCACCGGGGTGCTCTGCCCCTCTCGAACCCCGCGGATCTCGTTGCGCGCGTGGTCCGCCGGACCGGGTACCACGGTGGCACGCCACTTCTGCTGTGACGGAGGAAGATTCCGCGCCGCCGCATCCGCGAAGGGGTTCCCGCTGCCCGAATCCGGCACGATCATGTCGTCACGCAGCGTGTCGACGGTGTCGAAGTTCGTGCCGTAGGTGTTGAGCGAGAAGTATCGTGCGGCCGGATAGGTGCCGGACACCTCGATCGAGTCGCCCGGGCCCAGCGCATAGGGCAGCACCCAGTAGGTGGCGTTGACGTCGGGGAACGCCACGTTGAGCACCGTCTCGTTCGACATGAACCGCCACGCGCACAAGGCCGGTTCGGCGCCGGCGGCCGGGGGCACGGTGACCGTGATGCTCGCGCACAGGAACGCGATCGCGGCGACGAGGCGAGCGCGGAGGGCTCGGGATGAATTGCGGGACACGGAGGCTCCGTTCGTCGCATCCACGATAAACGCAGGTCACCGCCTGTGGAACGGATTCGGTGGACGAAATCGTCGATTTCCCCCTCGCCGCGTCAGGCGAGGAGCGCGGCGTCGAGCACTCGGCGCGCCGCTGCGGCATCGTCGATGTGGATCGCGAACCGGCTCACGAGCGCCGGACGGCGGCGATGTTCGAAGAATGCCGGCAGCAGGGCCTCGACGGGTTCCGCGAGGACGAGGTCGAGATTGGTGCCGTCGGGACCGGGCAGGAACAGCACCTCGCCGTCCACGCCCGTCTCCGTCGGCTGGAAGCGATGGCGCGGGATGCATCGCTGCAGGTTGTCGGCATCGATATGGGCCACGACCTGATGCCCGGAGCGCAGGACCAGGCCGTCCCGCGTCAGAAGATGCGGGTTGACGACACGATCCGCGAGCCACCCCACGAGAGGAAGAAGCGAGTACACCGACACGATCAACAAGGTCCAGCGCAGCCATTCCCAGGGCACGAGTATGTGGACCACCGCGATCTCGATGACCGACGCCACAAGCCACGCGATCGGCACGCTCATCGTGCCGCGGGTGTAGCCGATCGTCGTCACCCCGGGGCCGGCGCCGACGCGACGTCCTCGTATCAGGAACCACAGTGCGCGGTAGCTTCTCAACTCCGCGCGCATCAGGGTCGCGGGCACGCGGCCGACGAGCTCGTCGAGCACCCCCGCCCACGGTATTCCGGATCGGCGTAGAACTCGGACGCGCAGTGCGCCGACGATCAGCACCAGGATCCCGAGAGGTAACTCGAAGCCGAGCCAGACCTTCAGTGCTGTCGCCGGTGTGAAGACGCCCAGCGCAGCGAGGACGGCGTTCGTACAAGCCACCGCCACGGTGAGGACGAGGGCGGCTCGGTGGGCGAGCCGGACGGTGCGCCCGGTCATGCCCGCATTCCGTCCTGCTGCCGTCCCGACTGTGCGGCGACGCGCCGGACGAACCCGATCGCGACGGCCTGCTGGGCCGGGTCCGGAAGGAACTCGGCGAGCACCTCGGTGTTCGATTCGAGGGCAGTTGCCGCCTCGGCCGCCCACGAGCCGAGCACCTCCGCCATGATCGGGATGTCGTCGAGCAGCGCGGTCATGCCGTCGATGACGGCGGTGATCTCGTCGGCTGTCGCGGTGGGATCCTGTCCGGCGAGCGCTCCGAAGCGTCGGTAGACGGCGACCATCGCGTGCCGTTGTTCGGGGTCGTCGAGCAGGGTTCGCATGGCGTCGAGATACTCCGGCGATGCCTGCCCGGTGAGTGCGAGCATCTCCCAGCTGTCGCGTTCGCGGACGAACAGCGACCGGGTGTGCGGGTCGTCCTCGCCGTCGATGAGTTCGTCGAACGCGTCGACGATCGGTGACGGCAAGGGCGAGAGCCGGTCGCCGGCGCGGTGGCGTTCGAGGATCGCGGCGAGAGCATCACGCTTGACCTGCAGGGTCCGGATCTGGGCATCCGCCGCCTCGAGCAGCGATTCGAGGTCTGCGGTGAGGTCGGACTCGGCATCGCGGTCGGCGCCGTCGGTGAAGTGGCCGCCGAGGACGGTCGCCACCGAACCCAGTGGAACACCCGACTGGGCCAACCATCGGATGCGCAGCAGGCGCACCAGGTCGGCGAGTTCGTAGTCGCGGTATCCGTTGGGTGTCCGTAGGGGTTCGGGCATGAGCCCGAGCCGGTGGTAGTGCCGGACGGCGCGAACGGTGGTTCCTGCGGCCTGGGCCAAGTCGCTGATCCTCATGGCTTCAGCATCGACCCTGACGCTACGTCAGGGTCAAGTCGTGGATGCGGCGCGCCTCGGCTGGGAACAACCCGAGGAGGACGGAGGTTGAGTGCAGTAAGGTAGTTGACAAATCAACTACATGCCTGAGAGGGGTTACCGTGCCTGCCGTAACTGTCGACAACGTTCTCACTCTTCCCCGCGTGGAAGAGCCCGCACCCGACGCGCTCTCGCGTCCCGTCCTGTCCGTGACCACCGCACCGCGCGGCTTCGAAGGCGAAGGCTTCCCGGTTCGCCGTGCGTTCGCGGGCATCGAGACGAAGTACCTCGATCCGTTCATCCACATGGATCAGATGGGCGAGGTGAACTACGCGCCCGGCGAACCGAAAGGCACACCCTGGCATCCGCACCGCGGCTTCGAGACCGTCACCTACATGATCGACGGCATCATGCAGCACCGCGACTCCCACGGAGGCGGCGGCACCATCGGTGGCGGCGATACCCAGTGGATGACCGCCGGCAGTGGCATCCTGCACATCGAAGCACCACCGGAACATCTCGTGGTCAGCGGTGGACTGTTCCACGGCGTGCAACTGTGGGTGAACCTGCCCAAGGCCGAGAAGTTCGTCGCCCCGCGGTACCAGGACATCGGCGGCGGCGAGGTCGCCCTGCTGTCCTCGGCCGACGGTGGCGCGCTCATCCGCATGATCGCCGGAGAACTCGACGGGCGCCGCGGCCCCGGTTCGACGTACACGCCGATCACCCTGCTGCACGCGACCGTGGCACCGGGAGCGAGCGTCACCCTGCCGTGGAACCCTGAGTTCAACGCCCTGGCATACGTGCTCGCCGGTGATGGCGCGGCCGGACCGGAACACCGTCCGATCCGGACCGGACAGACCGCCGTCTTCGGCAGGGGTGAGAGCCTGACCATCTCTGCTGCCGCGACGCAGGATTCGCGCACCGACGCCCTCGAGGTGTTCGTGCTCGGAGGCAAGCCGATTCGTGAACGCGTCGTCATGGCCGGTCCGTTCGTCATGAACACCCGCGCCGAGATCATCGAGGCGATGGAGGACTTCCAGGCCGGGCGATTCGGTTCGATTCCCGCCGTGCACACCTCGGACGAGGAAGCCTGAACGGGTAGTTGCGACAACACCGAATCGTCGGCCGCGACGCCTCTACGCCAGTGCCAGCGTCACGAGCGCGACCAGCGACGGCACGCTCTGGCACAGCGACCCCACGACCCCGGCCCCGCGTGGACGGCTCATGGCCATCCGATCCGAGGCGAACAGTGCGATGCCGGCCAGGAACATGAACGAGCACGTGTAGACGACGAGGGTGCGGCCCGGCGTCTCGTGGCCGGTCCACCACAGGATCACGCCGGCGAGCGCTCCGGATCCGAGGAAGAGGTTGTAGAAGCCGACGTTGAACGCCCACATCCGCACCGGCTGGACGTCCTCGGTCGGGATGCGGAACACGTCTCGGTGGATGCTCGGACGGCGGAACAGGATCGTCTCCCACACGAAGACCAGCAGATGCACCGCGGCAGCGACCAAGGCCGCGAGTTGCGCAACGACGATCATGGCGAGACCTCCTCGGCGAATCGGATGCCATAGCGCGTAGCGATCTGCCTTAACCTGCTCGTCAGCGCGTCCTCGGGCAGGTGTTCCTCCCCCAGCGCGTCGAGGTCGGTGAAGAAACCGCTCATCCCGGTGCCGTGGCAGACGAGGAGAAAAACCGCGTCGTCGGTGAGGACCGAGAAGCTGTTCGTCGTTCCCGCCGCGATGGTGAGCGTGTCACCGGTGGCGAGTTCGCAGCCCTCACCGCCGAGGAGGACGAGGATCCGGCCGCGCAGCAGGTGGTAGGTCTTGGGCCAGGGCTCGGTGTGCAGCGGCGGTGGGCTGCCGCAGGGCGCCTCGACCAGCATGAGCTCGTAGGCGTCGCCGGTGTGTTCACCGGACGACAGCACGGTGACGACGGCATCCGGCACCGACAATCGCCTGCCCGTACCGGCACGTTGGAGATGAATCGTGGACACAACTGCGACGCTATGGATCCGGAAGCAGCCGGACCATCCCCTGAATCGGGGATGCTCCCGTCTTCCGGATCCGGCGCATACTGGGTTCATGCTCGAAGTGCGGGCGGAGCGGCTACGCCGCGAGATCCTGGCGTTCGCGGGCACCGGTGCCGGCGTCACCGCACTGCACCAGCGTGCCATCGAACTGGTCGATCGCACTGTACGCAGCGACCTGACGTGCTGGGCACTGTTCGATCCCCTGACCCCGGCATTCGGTTCGATGACCAGTGGGCGCAACCGCATTCCCTCCGAATACGAGCCATTACTCGCCGAATCGGAATGCGGTGGACACGATCCCGCGACCTTCGCAGACATCGCCCGCAGTGGACGAACGGTGGTGCGGGCCTCGGATCTACCGTCGACCGAAGTCGCCCACAGCCTTCGGCACGCTGCGGTATGGTGCCCACTCGGACTCGACCGTGAGGTGCGGGTCGTCTTCACAGTGGACGGGTTCTGTTGGGGAGCAGCGGGTTTCGTCCGTTCGGGACCGGACTTCACGGAGCGGGAGCTGGAGTTCCTGACGATGGTCGCGCCGGCGGTGGCCGTCGCGACCCGGGCGGCCGCCGTCCACACCCTGCACGCGCGCCCCGGAGCCGATCCGGGACCGGCGGTGATCGTGACGGATCCAGCGGGTCAGCCGGTCGCATCGACGGTCGCGGCGCGGGCATGGGAGGAATGGCTCGCCGGTCCCCTGCGATTGGCACTGCTGTTGCGGGCGGCAACGTTCGGGGCTCGGGCGAGTTCGACCGGAGTGTTCCGGGCGCGTATCCGCAACGACGGTGGAGGCTGGATCGTCGTCCGTGCGGCGCCGTTGAGCACCGACGGCGACGAATCCCGCACCGCGGTCACGATCGAACCCGCGGCCGGCAGCGAGCTCACAGACATGCTGTTCGCTGCGTACGCGCTGACCGCCCGCGAGTGCGAGGTGTGCACCGACGTGCTGAGCGGACTGTCGACGGCCGAGATCGCTCGGCACCGGGGCATCACGCCGAACACGGTGCACGACCACCTCAAATCCGTCTATGCGAAGACGGGATCGGGTAGTCGCGCGGAACTCGTCGCTCGGTTGGCCGGCCGGCAGGTGCCCCGGCCGTCGCTGTCGTCCCCTATCTAGCGCAGCACCACCGGGATCAGTTCGGTGGGCGCGTCGGACCCCGTGAACGCCGCGATTCGGGGCTGAGAGTCCAAGTCGTCGAGGATGGCGTGCTGGGCGGCCGGGGGCAGAGTGTGCAGGATCGAGCGCACCCGCTCCTGCCGACGCGCCACCGCCTGCCGCTCCGGCATCCCCGGCGTGGCCTGCATCTGCGGCACGATCCCCTCGACATCATCGACACCACCGGCATGATGACCCGCCTCGACGAGCGCCTGCTCGTGCGCCATCGTCGCCTCGTCCTTCTCCTCCGACATCCCGATCGGACCGATCATCGTGCCGTTGAGGAACTGCTTGACCACCGGCTCATCCGAGGTCAACAACACCTCCCGCGGACCGAACATCACCAACTGCCGACGGAACAACATCCCGATATTGTCCGGCACCGTGCGCGCCAGATTGATGTTGTGCGACACGATCAGGATCGTCGCATCGATCTCCGCGTTGATATCGATCAACGTCTGCGAAATATAGGTCGTGCGCACCGGATCGAGACCCGAATCCGGCTCGTCCACCAGGATGATCTCCGGATCGAGCACCAACGCCCGCGCCAGCCCGGCGCGCTTGCGCATCCCCCCGGAGATCTCCCCCGGGAGCTTGTCCTCGGCGCCGAGCAGACCGACGAGCTCGAGCTTGCTCATCACGATCTGCCGGATCTCCGACTCGGACTTGCGGGTGTGCTCGCGCAACGGGAAGGCGACATTGTCGTAGAGGTTCATCGACCCGAACAACGCACCGTCCTGGAACAGCACCCCGAACAACTTGCGGATCTCGTAGAGCTCCTTGCTCGAGCACTGCAGAATATCGGTGCCGTCGATGACGATCGAGCCCTCCTCCGGGCGCAGCAGACCGATCAACGACTTGAGGAACACCGACTTACCGGTACCCGACGGACCGAGCAACGCACTGACCTCACCGGCCGGCAACGTCAACGTCACGTCCTGCCAGATACGTTGCGAGCCGAAGGACTTGGTCAGCCCCTCGACGGAAACCTCGACTCCCAC
>NZ_JBLWIU010000012.1:688843-958317 GCF_048381395.1 Rhodococcus shunpengi | reverse complement strand
TCGAACAGTTCCAGGAACCGCTTCTGATCATGACCCGGCGCGTGGAACACCAGATGATTCAACCCCGCATCGACATACGCCTTGACCTGCTCGACCGCCTCGTCCGGATCCGACGCCACGATCCACCGCTTGGCGACCTGCTCGATCGGCAACGCATCCGCCGCCGCCTCCATCTCCATCGGATCGTCGATGGAATGCTTCTGCTCCGGCGTCAGCGACAACGGTGCCCAGAACCGGGTGTTCTCCAACGCCTTGCCCGGATCGGTGTCGTACGAGATCTTGATCTCGATCATCTTGTCGATCTGCGCCACATCCCGCTCCGCCTTCCCGGCGCCCTCCGCCACGGCCGGCAGGAGTTTGTCGGTGTAGAGCTCCATGCCCTTACCCGAGGTGCAGATGAACCCGTCCCCGGCGCGTCCGGCATAGCGGGCCACGACCGGGCCACCGGCGGCGACATAGACCGGAATACCGTCCTCGGGCACGTCGTAGATCGACGCCCCCTTCGTCGAGTAGTACTCGCCCTCGAAATCCACCCGATCCCCGCGCCACAGCTCGCGCATCAACCGCACCGACTCCCGAAGACGGGCGAAGCGTTCCTTGAACTCCGGCCACTCCCCGGCATAGCCGGTGGCGATCTCGTTGAGCGCTTCACCGGTGCCGACGCCGAGGAAGATCCGCCCCGGATACAGACACCCCATCGTCGCGAAGGCCTGCGCGATCACCGCCGGGTTGTACCGGAACGTCGGCGTGAGCACACTCGTGCCGAGCTGCAGGCGTTCGGTGCGCTCGCCGACGGCGGTCATCCACGCCAACGAGAACGGGGCGTGCCCACCGTTGTGCCGCCACGGCTGGAAATGATCCGACACCGTCGCCGAATCCATCCCGTGCGCCTCGGCGAGCACCCCCAGCTCGACCAGCTCGCGCGGGCCGAACTGCTCCGCCGACGCCTTGTATCCCAACTTCAGCATTACCGTGCAACCTCCGAACAACGTGGTGCCAGCGAAACGATCACGCACAATCGCGCAAATCCTGCACGAAATCATGCACACTGAGCGCAGACAGTGTCAATATCCACGCAAAGGTGTGTCGCCCGTGCGTTATGGTCGTGCACCGACCCCGACCACGGCGTCCGAGTACCCAGAAATTCGAGTGCCCAGAGCCCTAGGAGCAACCGTGTCCGCGACCGCACGGCGACGTGAGATCTTCCACCGAATCCTCGCCGACGGATATGTCGATGCGAAGACCCTCTCGGCCGATCTCGGCGTCGACGCGTCCACGATCCGTCGCGATCTCGATTCGCTCGCCCGCGAAGGGAAGGTCGAGCGCACGCACGGCGGTGCCCGAGCGGTCGAGGGTGCAGGTCTCGAGGTGCCGTACGCCCTCAAGAAGGACGTGCGCCGCGAGGAGAAGACGGCGATCGCGGCGGTAGCGGCCGCCATGGTGTCCGACGGTGACAGCGTGGTGCTCGACAGCGGATCCACGACCTACGAGGTGGCCGTGGCGCTGCGCCACAAGGCGTCGCTGACGGTCCTCACGAACGACCTGCGTATCGCGAAGTATGTTGCGGCATTTCCCGACGTCCGGCTTCTCGTGTCCGGAGGCGAGCTCCTCGGTTCGGTGTACACCCTGGTCGGCGACCATGCCGTGCAGTTCCTCTCGGACTACTCCGCCGACTGGGCGTTCCTCGGCGCCGACGCCGTGCACCCCACCGCCGGCATCACCAACACCAACACGCTGGAGATCCCGATCAAGCGGGCGATGATCCGGTCGGCCGAGAGGACGATCGTCGTAACGGATCATTCGAAGTTCGGCGAGCGCGCACTCGCCCGCGTGGCGACTCTCGACGAGATCACCTCCATCGTCACCGACAACGGTCTCGACGAAGACCGTCGCGCAGCCTACGGCGACCGGCTCGTCATCGCCCCGAAGTCTTGACATACAACCATTCGGTTGCACATTTGGAGATGTGAGCGGAGACGACGAGGACCGGGCCGACGCCCTGTTCCACGCGCTCTCCGACCGGACCCGGCGCGACATCATGCGACGCGTCCTGGCCGGGGAACACTCGGTGTCCGCTCTCGCAGCGAACTACGACATGTCCTTCGCTGCAGTGCAGAAACACGTTGCCGTGCTGGAGAAGGCCGGCCTGCTCGTGAAGCGACGCAGCGGTCGCGAGCAGTTGGCCAGTGGTGACGTGACGGCAGTGCGGTCGGTGGCGTCCATGCTCACCGAGCTGGAGCAGGTCTGGCGCGGACGCATCGCGCGCATCGACGAACTCATCGCATCCGAATCCTTCGAGGAAGGCTGAGAAATGCCTGTAACCGACGTCCGGCACGACCCCGACAAGCTGACTCTGACCATCACAGCCGAGTTCGCCGCCCCGGTGGCCCGCATCTGGCAGGTCTACGCCGATCCCCGTCAGCTGGAGAAGGTCTGGGGACCCCCGACCTTCCCCGCGACGGTGGTCGACCACAATCTGAAGCCCGGCACCCGTACCACCTACTTCATGACCGGTCCCGACGGCGAGAAGTACGCCGGCTACTGGGACATCACGGCCGTCGACGAACCGGCGAGTTTCTCGTTCCTCGACGGTTTCGCAGAGCCGGACTTCAACCCGAAACCGGAACTGCCCGTCTCCGACAACGTCTTCACCTTCGCCGAGCACGAAGGCGGCACGCGCGCAACCTATGTCAGCACCTACCAGAGCGCCGAGGCGCTCCAGCAGGTACTGGACATGGGGGCGGTCGAGGGCGCCTCGTCCGCCATCAACCAGATCGACGAACTGGTGGCTGCCTAGCAGCACCGAAAGGCCGACGATTCAGTTGCCCAACGGAATCGAAGATTCCAGTCGCCCAACGGAATCAGAGATTCCAGTCACCGAGACCGTCCCAGCCGTTGAGGGTTCCGCCGGCGGTGTTCTGCACGATCACCGGGTCGCCCTTCTTGGCGTTCTCGTAGAACCACTTGCCGTCCTCGGTGCTCACATTGAGGCAACCGTGGCTGACGTTGGTGTTGCCCTGCGCGCCGACCGACCACGGAGCGGCGTGGAGGAAGATGCCGCTGTTGGACATCCGCGTCGCGTACTCGACGTAGGTGCGGTACCCCTCGGGGCTGTCGACCGGAACTCCGTAGGTCGATGAATCCATGTACATGTCGCGGTACTTCTCACCGACGATGTACGTGCCGTTGGGAGTGTCGTGGCCGGGCTTACCGAAGGACGTCGGCATGGTGCGGACGACCTCCCCGTTGCGGGTCACGGTAATGGTCTTGGTGTTGTTGTCGGCGACCGTCACCAGAGCGTCGCCGATGGTGAACGACGACTGTGTGTCGCCGGCCTTCACGGTCACCGCGGTGTTCGCGGGCCAGAACTCGAACGGCTTCCAGCGGACCTGCGTGTTCGACGCCCAGTAGAAGTGCCCGTCGACGGGCGGCTGCGTGGTGATGCGGATGGCGCGTTCGGCGGCTGCATGATCTCCGACGGCCTCGTTGAAGCGGATGATGATCGGCTGCGCGACACCCACCGTCTCCCCGTTCGACGGATTGACGGACGGAGCGGAGAACGGGGCGGCCGGCTCGGGAGCGAGCTGGGGCGGCGTCACTCCGGGCGGCGTGAGGCCTTCGATCAGCTCCTGGACGCTCGGCACCTCCGGCCCACCGGGCCACAACGGTGCCGCGCTCGCAGGACCGGCGGTGGCGAGTGCCACGGCGGCTGCGCCCACAAGAGCAGCACCGACCCGCGCAGATCGGCGGCCCGTGCGGCGACGGTTCGACAAAGCTCGCTTTTCGAACATTCCACAACCCATCGTTCAGCGGTGCGCCGCGCCTTATTTCCCCTGCGCGGCGTGCTCGTACCCGTTCATTAGATACAGGACGGTTACGGACGGGCAATTCGAATGCGGGCCGTCCCGGCGTTTCCCCAGGTCAACGGACCGAGTGGTCTCTTACGAATGCAGCCGGCCACGGCGCGGATGAACGGATATCACCCGCGCCGCGGACCGGCGGTCACACCATTTCCGGGACGTCCAGGTGTGCGATGGCGAGCTCGAATTCACCGGTATCGAGCACCCTGGCGCCTGCCGCCCGAATCACCTCGGAGCCGATGTCGTCGCGGTGCGCTCTGGTGCGGTCCATCGCTTCGGCACTGTCGAAGGTCAACGAGGTCACCCCGCGACCACTGGCACGGTCGAGCATCAGGCTGGCGCTGCAGAACCCCTCGAGTTCCTCCATCCTAGGGAGCGCGGCCATCTTCCACATGTCCACACCGCGATCCACCTGGTCGGGATCGATGTCGGCCCAGGTGACGCTGCAGCAGGACCCGCGGGTCGCATGGTGGTCGCGGTGCATGACCGCGATCTCCCAATTGGCCACGTCCGTGGTGGCGTGAAACATCCGGGCCGCCTCGTCCCGGAGCATGCGTGCCATGCCTTCGCTGGAGCGCAGCGCGTCCCCGTCCCGCCAGGAACTGGTGGCGATGCATCGGCCCGAGCCGCGGTCGATCAGCAGGGACAGTCCCATGCAACCGTCGATGTCCGCCAGGGCAGGCATCACGATGTCGCGTACGTGCTTGATCCCGGCGTCGATGTACGACGGATGAGCATGAATTGTGGTGGAGCGTGCAAACACGATCGGCACCCCTCTCCTCAGGGCGGCGCCGACACGGCGTCGCCGGTCGTTTCGGCGCGACCCCCCACCCGAAACCACCCGTGTTCACACTGCTCCCCTACTCGGCCGTAAGCAATAGACGACCGGCCTGCGTCTGCCATCCTCGAAGGGTGGCGGCGTCGAGCGGTATCGACCGCATCGGTCCCGGCGACCTGACCGAACTCGTCTCGGACGTGGGACGGGCACCTCTGAATGTCGGTGCTGCGATCTTCTTCGCCGATGAGAACCTGCGTGATCCGACGACACTGATGGCGGTGCTCACCGAACGACTCGTCGGGATCCGCCGGCTACGGCAATGCCTGATCGAGCCGGCGCTCGGGCTCGGACGTCCCTACTGGATCGACGACGACCACTTCGACGTCGATGCCCACTTCTCACAGGTGCACTGCCCCGCTCCCGGCGACAGGGACGCCGCACTGACGCTCGCCGTGGACGCGGTCATCCGTCCGCTGTCTCGATCCCGACCGTTGTGGCGCGCGGTTCTCGTCACCGACATCGCGGACCCGAACGGGCACACGGCGTTGGTGATGGTGCTGCACCACGTCCTGGCCGACGGGATCGGTGGTCTGGCGATCCTGGCGCATCTCGTCGACGGCGTGGACAGCTCATCGCCCCTGCGCGAACAGCGCAGATCCGGGCAACCGGGTGCGCGAGAACTTCTCTACGACAACGTGATCGGTCGTCTGCACATGCTCCGTCGGGCACCGCGGGCCATCGCACGCCTTCCTGCCGCGTGGGCGGAACTCGGGCGAGGTGCCGGCGGACGTGCCCCGCGCTGCTCGCTCAACGCGCCCACCGGTGCTCGTCGTGCGGTCGGGACCGTCGAGGTGAAGCTGGACACCGTCCGCCGAGCGGGACGTCGATGGGACGCGACGGTCGACGACGTGCTGCTGGTCGCGGTCGGTGGTGCCCTCGGCACGATTCTGCACAGGCGCGGCGAGTTCCCGCCCGAGCTGGTGATCTCGGTACCGATCTCCGCCCGCACCGCCGACACGAGTGGGCAGCTGGGTAATCGCGTCGGTGTCATGCCCGTCCGGGTACCACTGGACGGGACCCCGGAGGACCGGCTGGTAGCCGTCTCCCGCGCCACCCGGCTACAGAAGACGAACGTGCGAGGGTTGTCCGCCGAGCTGCTGGGTCCGGTCTTCCGCGCGCTCGCGGCCGCGGGGATGTTCCGTCGGTTCGTGGACCGGCAGCGCCGGGTCAATTCTTTCCTGTCCGACCTGCCGGGACCGCCGTCGACGATCACCGTGGCCGGCGCACCCGTCACGTCGATCGTGCCGTTGATCGTCAGCACGGGAAACGTCGCTGTCGCCTTCGCCGCACTGTCGTATGCCGGCACGCTGACGGTGGTGGTCGTCGTCGATCCCGACGTCGCCCCCGAGGTCCGCGAGGTCGCAGAGGCCGTGCGAGAACAGTTCCGCTCGATCGTCGCCTCCGCACAGTGACCGCGGGTCGCTCCGATGTGACGGTCGGGAACCGAGGAGCGGAGTACCTTTGCTGTGCATGTCGGAGGAGATCGCCGAGATCCGCACCCTCGCCGATGCCCGGAAGGTGTTGGCATCGCAACCGTTCAGCGTCCTGATCGGAGCTCGTCTGACCGAATACGAGCGCGGCCGGGCCGTACTGGAGATACCTCTCAGGGAGGAACTGCTCCAGCAGTTCGGTTTCGCGCACGGCGGGGTTCTGGCCTATGCGGCCGACAATGCGCTCACGTTCGCCGCAGGCACGGCCCTCGGACCCTCGATCGTGACGACCGGCATGAGCCTCGACTACCTGCGGCCTGCCGGGGGCACGCTTCTACGCGCGGTCGCCACCGTCGTCAGCACCAGTCGCAGGAAGGCGTTGTGTCGTTGTGAGATCTACGCCCTCGCGGAGGACGGCGTGGAGAAACTGTGTGCCGCCGCGCAAGGAAGCGCTCGCGTGATCGACCTGAACGGATGAGCGACGGAACCACCGCATGAAGGTCAGTCGGTTTGGGGTCCGAGTTCGACGATTCGGGCGGCGATCGTCGCCACCGGCACATTCGATTCCTGCGACAAGGCGACCATCATCGCGAAAGCACGATCGGCGTCCACGGCGAAACGTTCCATGAGCATGCCCTTGGCCTGGCCTATGAGATCCCGGGATGCGATTGCCGAGTGCAACTGCATCTGCCGACGACTCGAGACGAAAGCGATCGCGGCGTGGGCTGCGAGCACCTCCCCGATGTGAATCGCCGCCTCGTCGAAGGCATGTGCTTCGGCGGAGAACAGGTTCAGCGCTCCGGCCTGCATGTCGTGGGTATAGAGCCGGAACGACACGACGCTGCGTACCCCGGCTTCGACGGCTGCAGGCGTGAACATGGGCCAGCGCGACTCGGTGGCCAGATCGTCACTGCGGGTGAACACCGTGTCGACAGCGGAATCGACGCACGGCCCTTCTCCGACCCGGGCCTGCAATGCATCGATCTGTGGCGGCAACTGTGACGTCGCTGCGTGCGATTCGAACTTTCCGCGGCCGGTGATGACGAGGACGTCGGCACTGTCGGTGCCGGGAATCAGTTCCACAGCGGCGGTCGTGATCCGTTGCAGAGTCGTGTCGAGATCCGTACCCGCACCGTCGAAGGACCGCGCGAGCTCGGCCATCGTGCGGCTCAGACGGTCGGGGTTCAGGTCGGACATGAGGCACACCTTCCGAAAGGTCGGTGCGCTCGTCGGCGGCACCGATGGCAGTACAAGCATCGGCACCGTCACAGCGACACCGAGGTACGGGACCACCAGCCTATCCGCGTGATCGGTCCGGACAAGGGGCCCAGCGGCACATGCAGAGACGCTCGAGACCTCGGTCCGTCGTTCAGGCCAGTCCGAAGATCCTGGCCAGACGCATATCGGAGTCGTACAGGGCGTCGGTGTCGAAGGTGGAGGCGGAGCTGAGCACCTCGTTCGCGCCGGTGGAGGCGATCAGCTTCTCGAGCCCCTCGGCCACCTGATCCTCGGTTCCGGCCAGCGAACCCTTCGCGGTCTCGTCGACGATGCGGCGGCGACGCTCGGTCATCGGCTGCCGGCGGATCTCCTCGACCGGGGACAGCGGCGGAAACGCACCCGCTTCGCGCGAGACGGCCATCGCCCAGGCCTCCGGAAGCTGCAACTCCCGAACTTCCGCTTCTGTATCGGCGATGAGGATGTCGAGGCCGACGACCACATAGGGCTCCGCGCCGGGTGTGCCCGGGCGGAAGTCGGCGCGATAACGATCGAACGGTTCCGATCCCTGCCGCAGAAGAGGCCCGGCGACGACGACGGGCAACCCCAGACGCGCTGCCAGTCGCATACCCTGCCCCGTGCCGAGGACGAAGATCGGAGGCGGCTCGGACAGTCGAGGGCGCACCGTCAGTTCGGCGGTGCCGTGCAGATAGCCGCGCAGTTCCTCGATGTCGGCGGCGAAGTCGTCCGCGTCGGCCGTGTGAGTACGCAGCGCATCGCGCACGGGTGCGGTGAATCCGAGGGAACGACCGACACCCAGATCGATTCGTCCGGGGTGCATCGCTTCGAGCATCGCGAACTGTTCGGCGACGACGATCGGTTGGTGATTGGGCAGCATCACCCCACCCGAGCCCACCCGGATCCGGCTCGTCCGATCCGCGATCGCACCGATGAGCAGCGGCGGAGCACCCGACGCGATGCCCGGGACGGCATGGTGTTCGGCCACCCAGAAGCGGTGGTAACCGGCTGCCTCGGCGAGTTCGGCGCGACGCAGGGTCTGCCGCAATGCGGCAGCGTCCGGCTGCCCCTCCCGGGTCCGGGAGCGGTCCAGCAACGACAACGCCACCTGCACGGTCGTCTCAACACCACAACCGTCGCGGATCTTCCCTGCGGGTCAGGGATCTTCGGGCCCCCAGGCGCGACCGGCTGCGATCCAGTCCCCGTGGAAGTGGAGTTGCCCGTGCTCCGACGCCTTCTGCGCCGCGGCGACACCGTGCGCATCGGCGACGTACAGCAGGAGGTTGGCAATGGCGTTTCCGACAGCGACGACCTGGTCGCGGGCATCGCTCGCTCGGATCGCCACCTCGGCGAGTGCGCACCCGGCACCGATGGCCCCCGCCAGGGACTGGTGCTGGAGCTGGGTGCAGCCGGGACGACCGCAGGACAGACACAGGTCCGATACGTGATCACCCGTCGGAGTCCTCATGTCATTTCCTGCCGAAACATAAAGCCAATTATGTCCGATTTCGTTTCGGTGCCGAATGGGAGGTGCCGACGTACTCGACAATGCCACTCCGAGCGGCAAGGTCGAACTGTTCACGGCCGCGGGTTCTTCCGGGTCCACCGCGGCCGGTCGCTGCGGGTGGCCGCCGTGCAGCGACGACACGGGACGACTCCGTGCTCGCCCAGTTCCGCCAGGTACAACGCGTCGCTCCACGGCACGTGCGGAAAGCGATCGAGGCGGGCGCGGGAGAGCGGCACCCCGCACAGGGTCTGGTTGGTGCCGGGCGTCCATGCGTGGGTGTCGCCGGACGGGTAGCGGATCCCGTCGGTATCGGTCCATCGGCCCGACGCAGCGACTGCCGGGCTGGTGTGCTGAGCCATGGGTCCGGGTTCCCGCTACCGGGAGGGATTACTCGATACGGGATGCTGCGAGCATCTCCTCGATCGAGACGAACTTCAGGCGCGAGCGTCCCGCCGCCGAACCGCGGGCCTTCTCCTGCTTGTCGATCTGCAGCCAGCCCCGGTAGTCGATGTGCTCCGGGCGCCGCTCGGCCACCAAGGTGGCGAGCTTCTCCCGATCGGCGACCGGCTCGGGCAGCTTGCCGGCGACGAAATCGTCGAGGATCTTCTCGACGGTTTCGGCCGAGCACTGCTTGTTGGTGCCGATCACCCCGCTGGGACCGCGCTTGATCCAGCCGGCGGTGTAGACACCGGGCACCGGCGCCCCGGTCTCGGCGTCGATCACCCGGCCGCCCTCGTTCGGGATGACCCCGCGCCGCTCATCGAAGGGCAGCCCGGCCGGCGCGGTGCCACGGTAGCCGATCGAGCGCAGCACCAATCCCGCTTCGAGGGTTTCGGTCTGCCCGGTCGGGCGGGCCTCGAGACGGCCGCCCGTCTCGACGAGTTCGTTGCGTTCGAGCGTGATCGACTCGACCACACCGTCGCCGGAGATCTCCACCGGCGAGGCGAGATAGCGCAGCACGATCCGCTTGTTGCCCTCGGTCCGGGTGCGCTGCGCGAAGCCCTCGACCTGCCGCACCTTCAGCGCCAGACGGGGTTCGACCTCCGGATCGTCGATCAGCGCGCGGCTGACCGGGTCGAGTTCGACCTCGACCGGATCGACGACCACATCGACACCCGGCAACGAGCCGAGCGCGAGCAGTTCCGGGTTGGTGTAGGCGGCCTGCGCCGGACCGCGCCGACCCACCACCACGACCTCCCGGATGTTCGACGTGCGCAACGCCTCGAGCGCGTGCTCGGCGATGTCGGTGCGCGCGAGATCCTCCGGGTCCATCACCAGCGCCCGCGCGACGTCCAAGGCGACGTTGCCGTTGCCGATGATCACCGCGCGCTCGGCCGACAGGTCGAAGGTGCGGTCGGCGAAATCCGGGTGCCCGTTGTACCAGGCGACGAACTCGGTCGCGGCGTGGCTGCCCGCGAGGTCCTCCCCGGGGATGTTCAGTGTGCGATCACTCGCGGCGCCGACGGCGTAGATCACCGCGTGATGGTGCGCGAGCAACTCCTCGTGGGTGATGTGGGTGCCGACCTCGACGTTGAAATAGCACTGGGTGTTCTTGTGGCCGATGGCGCTGCGGAAGACGTCCCCGATCCCCTTGGTGCTCTGGTGATCGGGGGCCACACCGGCACGCACCAGCCCGTAGGGGGTGGGCAGGCGATCGAAGATGTCGACCTGCACCGCCGAGTGCGTCACCAGGTCCATCGCGGCATAGCACGCGGCCGGACCGGATCCGACGATCGCGACCCGCAAGGTGCCCAGCTCGGCGGGCAGCTTGCGGCGCGTGCGCAGCTCGGGCCAGTCCGGCCCGATCGGATACCGCCGGTAGTACTCGGCGTTGATCTCGAGGTAAGGCTCCTGCGCCGGGGTCAGTTCGTTGTCGGCAGCGATCGCGTCGACCGGGCACTCGTCGACACACGCCCCGCAGTCGATGCACGTGTCCGGATCGATGTACAGCATCTCCGTCGTCGCGAAGGGAGCTTCGTCGGGCGTCGGGTGGATGCAGTTGACCGGGCAGACCTCGACACACGAGACGTCGTTGCAACACGCCTGGGTGATTACATAAGCCACAGTTCTACCTGCCTACAGTGCCGATCTCGGACAACGAACGGGCCTCAGACTAGTACACGTTCCAGTTCCGGTCGAGAACCGCATTCTCGAAATAATATCATCGCATTTCCGACTGTCGAGACGCGTCAGATGTCCGTTTCGGTGCTCGACTCGATGCGGAAACCGATCTTGAGAGTGACCTGCGTATGGGCCACCCGGCCGTCGTCGATGTGGCCCCGGATGTTGACCGTCTCGAACCACTCGAGATGCCGCGTGGTCTCCGCTGCTCGCGCCACCGCTTTCGCGATCGCGTCGTCGACTCCCGTCGTCGACGATCCGACGACCTCGATCACCCGGTAGACATGGCTCATGGCTGAACTCCTCGAATCGGCGATGCTCCGATTCGGATCGTCCCGCCCCCGAGCGACCCCCGTCCCCGGAACCACGAAAATGACAGGAAGATTCAGGCACGACGCGCCAGCGACCGGGCGAGTTCGCCCAGACGCGCCAGACGCAGGTCCCCGAGCGGGATCGCACCGGCACCGAGCCGGTTGGTGACGAAGGCGAGCGACAATCCGGTGTCGAGATCGGCGTACGCCCCCGAGCCACCCACTCCGTAGTGCCCGAGAGCACCGCGCGGGCGCTGGATGCTCGCGAAGATGGGCTGGTGGTAGCCGAGCCGCCACGCCATCGGCACACCGAGCACGTAGTCCCGGCTGCGCACGCGCACGCGCGACATCTCGTCGATCGTGGTGGCGTCGAGGAACTTCACGCCGTCGATCGTCCCGCCGGCCGCGATCGCCCCGTACATACGCGCGAGCGAGCGGGCGGTGAACACACCGTTCCAGCCCGGCATCACCGAGTCGTGCACGGCCGGGTCGCCGACGAGCCGGTCGAAGCCGTCGGGCATTGCAGCTTCGGCGAGACCGCGGGTCGGTTCGAGTCGCGACAGCACCGCGGCGCTCGCACCCCAGTGCAGTCCGACCGGGGCGAGTCGCGGGAACAGCTTCGCGATGCGGCCCCGTTCGTCGTGCGGCACGCGGTACCAGAAATCGGGATCGCCGAGCGGCCGGGCGATCTCCCGTTCCACGACCTCCACGAAGGGCAGGCCGGTCACCCGTTGCACGAGTTCGGCAACGAGCCATCCGTAGGTGACGGCATGGTAGCCCGATCCGCGCCGACGCCGGCGATCCGGCGCCGCCTGCTCGAGTGCTGCGACGGTCGCCTCGTAGTCGAGGATCCCGCGCGTCCCGGGAACCAGGCCGCGCACGCGGTGCAGGCCGGATCGGTGGGTCATGACATCCGCGACGGTGATGTCTTCCTTGCCGTTCGCGGCGAACTCCGGCCAGTACTGCGCGACGGGCGCGAAGTAGTCGATCGCTCCGCGTTCGGCCAGACGGTGCACGACGGTCGACGCCACGCCCTTGCCGGTCGAGAACGACAACGCCATGGTGTCCCGGCTCCACCGCTTGTCGGGGGCCGACCAGCCGGACCAGATGTCGAGGACCTTTTCGCCGTGGAGATAGGCGGTGAGTGCGCCCCCGCCGTCCCGGGGACGCTTGTACAGCGAGAAGAAGGCGTCGGCCAGGCGCAGGAATCGCGGATCGACGACCATCTCGGTGGGCGCCGCCGGACCCGGCCGGGCGTCGATCTGCCCGGGAACGTGCACCGGTGCGAACGACGCTGTCGCCCCGGCAGGTTCGAAGACTGCTCCGGTCGTCATGTGCGACAGGCTACGACGACACGGAACGTAAAGGAAGGGTTTACGTACAGTCTGTTTGTCGACGCTCCCCGGCGAGACGCGCCGAATCTACGGCAGGGGCGACGGCGGCGTCTGCGCGCCAGGAGTGAAGTACCGGAAGTCGCCCAGCACGACGCACCCGCGTGCGGCCTCGAGTTCGAACGCGGCCGCCGCGGTGCCCTCGCACAACACCGGATCGTCGGCGTCGCCCACATAGGCCTGCGACTGCGGACCCGCAGCGACGACCGCCGTGCCGGGACTTTCGAGGACACCGAGCGCCAGGGCCTGCGCGCCCACACCGATCGCGAACAGCCGGCCCGACGTGCTCTCTCCGGCGCCGACACCGCCGTCGAATCCGGCAGCCACCACCTGTGCGGCGCTGCGGGCATCGGCGAATCCCACGCCCCGCTCGCCGTAACTCCACGCCTCGGCGGTGCCGTCGGTGGACGCGCCGCACGCTTCGTCGCCGTCGATCTGTACGACCTCGGCCGGGGCGCCCGGCGGTGCCGTGCACGTCGTGGCCGCGGACGCGGTCTGAGGAAGCAGGAAACCGACACCGATGGCAGCAGCGAATGCTGCCCCGACGCCGAGAACCCGACCGGACGCCCACGAGCGAATCACGACATCGACCTTTCCGAACCTCACGCGACTGTTTTCTCGGACAGTTTATGGACTCGCGCTTCGGGAGGTCTCATAGTCGAGGTCACGACAGGGACGCGATTCCCCGAACGTTCCGGTTCACGTGTCCTTCGCCCGGTCGGTGTCGCGGGACGGTTGGACGCGTTTCGGCTCCCCCGGCATCTTCGGGTGATTCGGCGGATACGGCAGGTCGCCGAGACCGTTCGCCGCGTCCCGCTCCGCCATCTCGAGCAGGACGTCCAGCGAGTGCGCGTGCGCGTCCAGATCCGCCATCGGATCGCCGCGCTTCGCCAGCAGATCCGGCACGGTGGCGATCGTGAAGTCGTCGGGTTCGGCGTCGACCAGCTCGTCCCAGGTCAGCGGGGTCGAGACGGTCGCGATCGGGGTGCGGCGGACCGAGTAGGCCGAGGCGATCGTCTTGTCGCGCGCATTCTGGTTGTAGTCGAGGAAGAGCCGCTCCCCACGCTCCTCCTTCCACCACGCCGTCGTCGCCCGCCCGTCGCTGCGCCGCTCGATCTCACGCATCAGCGCGATCCCGGCGCGACGGACTCCGACGAAATCCCATTCGGGCACGATCCGCAGATAGATATGGAGCCCCCGCCCACCGGACGTCTTGGGATATCCGGTGAGCCCCAGTTCGTCGAGGAGCGGGCGCACGACCTCCAGCGCCACGGCCCGCGCGTCGCCGAAGTCGGTTCCCGGTTGCGGGTCGAGGTCGATGCGCAGTTCGTCGGGACGGTCGGTGTCGCCGCACCGCACCGGCCACGGATGGAAGGTCACGCACCCGAGGTTCGCCGCCCACACCACGTCGGCGGCCGAACACACACGCAGCGCATCGGCGGTGCGCCCCGACGGGAAGGTGATCTCGCAGGTCGCCACGTGGTCGGGTCGCTTGACCGGTGCCCGCTTCTGATAGATCTCCTCCCCCTCGATGCCGTCGGGAAAGCGCTGCAGATGCGTCGGCCGGTCGCGCAGGGCCGTCAGGATCGGTGCGTCGAACTCGGTGGCGACCCTGCGGTAGTACTCCACGAGGTGCCGCTTCGTGCCACCTGCGGCGCCGAGCTGCGGGAAGTAGATCTTGTCGGGGTTCGACAACCGCACGGGCGTGCCGTCGACGTCCAGCTCTTCCGCGGGCGAACGCTTCGTGGCCATGTCAGTCCTCCGTCCGGTCGAGCACATCCGACAGGTCGTAGCGCACCGGCACCTCCAGCTGGTCGAACGTGCAGCTCTCGGGGTCGCGGTCGGGACGCCACCGCAGGA
This sequence comes from Rhodococcus shunpengi, assembly GCF_048381395.1. Lineage (NCBI taxonomy): Bacteria > Bacillati > Actinomycetota > Actinomycetes > Mycobacteriales > Nocardiaceae > Rhodococcus > Rhodococcus shunpengi. The sequence goes on along the minus strand of NZ_JBLWIU010000012.1, from coordinate 943,766 downwards.
ACTTCGCAGCGTGCCGGAACCGCATCCCCGCTCCCGACACACCTTCCATCTGGTCGTACGCGACCTCCACGACACGTTCGGGACGCAACGGCACCCAGCTGCGGTCCACCGCCGAACGCCACCGCGTCGGTTCGCCCTGCTCGACGACGTCGTCCCCGAGTCGCAGCGGTTGCAGTTCGGCGAGCAGTTCCTCGCGTCGCTCCCGCGTGAACGCCGAGGCTCCGCCGACCATCGCGAGCTCGCCATCGTGAAAGAGCCCGAGCAGCAACGACCCGATGCCCTCGACGCTCTTGTGCATGCGGTAACCCATGAGGACGCAGTCGGCGGTGCGGGCGTGCTTGAGTTTGAGCATCTCCCGCTTGTCGGGCACATAGAACCCGTCGAGTCGCTTGGCGATCACACCGTCGAGGCCGGCGCCTTCGAACTCCTCGAACCATCGGCGGGCGGTATCGGTGTCGGTCGTGGCCACCGTGACGTGGCAGCTCTTACCCCCGCCGATCTCGGATCGCAGCCGCGCGCGCCGCTCGGCGAACGGGGTCTCCATGAGGTCCTCGTCGCCGAGAGCGAGCAGATCGAAGCCGACGAACACGGCCGGTGTCTGCTCGGCGAGCATCGTGACCCGGCTGGCGGCCGGGTGGATCCGTTCGGACAGCGCCTGCCAGTCGAGTCGGGTGCGGCCGTCGTGTTCGCGCGGGACGACGATCTCCCCGTCGACCACACACCTGCGGGGCAGTTCGGCACGCGCGGCGTCGGCGAGCTCCGGGAAGTAGCGCACGAGGTCCTTGCCCCCGCGCGAGCCGAGAACCACCTCGTCGCCGTCGCGGAAGACGATCGCCCGGAAGCCGTCCCACTTGGGTTCGTAGGACCACTCGTCGGGACCGCTCTCGGGTTGGGAGGGGACGGTGGAGGAGACCTTGGCGAGCATCGGGGCGAGCGGCGGCACCACAGGCAGGTCCATGCGGCACATCGTTCCACCCCGTACGGGTACCGGCAGCACTTCCGTAGGCTCTTCGACCATGAACATTCTCCGAGGGGCGGCCGGTGCCGCGATGGCGTTGGCGGCAGCAGGGGTGCTCGGAGGATGCGCGACCCAGGTCGAAGGGCAGGCCGTGCCCGCCGCGAACGCCCTGGACACGTCCACGGCGCCGTCCTTCTCCCTACCCACCACGACCCCGTCGGCGTCGTCGTCGACCGAATTGAGCGTCGACGTCGCAGCCGGCGAATGCGTCGCGCTCGGCGGCACCGTCGACGACGCGACCATCGACTACGCGGTGTGCGGCAGCCCGAGCTCGAATTACAAGGTCGTCGACGTCGTCGATGCCACCGCCATGTGCCCCGGTGACATCGACCAGACCTACTACGAGTCGTTCGGCGGTGTCGAGGTCGGCGCGCTGTGTCTCGACATCGACTGGGTGGTGGGCGACTGCATCGACCTCGGTGGCGAGGACCCGCAGCGCATCGACTGCGGTGAGCCCGCCGTCCAGGGCGAGGAGGTCACCGAGATCCTGCTCGACACCTCCGACGTGAACGACTGCTCGACGTCCGAGGGTGGCTTCGTGTACCGGGAACGCAACTTCGTGGTCTGCACCGACACCATCTGAGGTTCCCTCCTCGTGCGGATGCCCGTCGCCACCGCGACGGAGAGCATGTCGGTGCCTCCCGCAACAATGCGTTCGACAGATCATCATCCGACGGACGCGAGGACAGAACATGACGCACTGGCCGGACAGACCGATCTGCGCGTTCGATCTCGAGACCACCGACCGGGATCCCCGCAACGCCCGCATCGTCACGGCCTGCGTCGCGACCTTCGACGGCGACCGCATCGACACACGCTCGTGGCTGCTCGATCCGGGTATCGCGATACCCGAGGAGACCACCGCGATCCACGGCATCACCACCGCCCACGCCCGCGCCGAAGGACTCGACTATCTCGAGGGATACAAGCAGATCCGGCAGGCCGTGAGCGACGCGTGGGCGCGCGGCCACATCGTCGTCGCGTTCAACGCCAGCTACGACCTGACGGTTCTCGACGCCGAAGGACGCCGGCTCGGCCTGACGGAGCTCGACATCGGCACGGTCGTCGACCCGTACGTCATCGACCGGGAGATGGACCGCAGCCGTCCCGGCAGACGCACGCTGCAGGCGGTGTGCGAGGCGTACGGGGTGTCGCTGCCGAATCCGCACGAGGCCGAGGCCGACGCGCTCGCCGCCGGCCACCTGACCCGCGCGCTCGTGGCGAGATTCCCCGAGCTCGCCGAACTCGACATCATGGCCGATCAGGCCGCCTGGCACGCCGAACGGCAACGCAGCTTCGCCGAGTACCTGCGCGGGCTGGGTCGCGAGGTCGTCGACGTCGACGACAGCTGGCCCGTCCGGCTCCCCACGCCGGTGGGCACCGACGTCCTCGAGCGTCCCGCGACCGAGACGAAGTTCCGGCGCGCGCTGAGCGCAATCCGCGAGTTCTTCCGGCGACTGCGCCGACGCTGATCAGAAGTGCGGTCGATCAGGGCAGCAGTCCCTGCCGTCGCGCCTCGACGACCGCCTCGTGCCGGCTGCGCACATCGAGTTTGTCCATGGCGTTACGCAGATAGGTCTTCACCGTCTCCACGCTCAGCGACAACCTGTCGGCGATCTCCGCGTTGCGGCAGCCCAGTGCCACATGACTCAGCACGTCGTGCTCACGCGCGGTCAGATGCGTCCGCGGTTGCGATGCGCCGTCGCGCGCCCGGGTCAAGGTCTCCTCGACCGTCCGTACCTGTTCCCTGATCGACGGATCATCGGTCCGCGCCGCGATCGCCCGCAGCGCCACGAGGCTTTCCGTCAGCGCTTCGGAGACGGCGGCAGGCACGGTGGCGCCGTGCGAGGTCCGCGTGTTCCCGATCAGCGACACGCGACGGTCCACCTCGTCGCGGATTTCGATCTCCCGCGCGAGCTCCGCGGCCGACCGCACGACCTTCTCCGCCACGACGTCGCCGATAGGCCGATTGACCCTCAGCCCGCCGTAGATCGCCGCCCGGGTGCGTCCGCGCACCACCACCGGCACGGCGAGCAACGACTCGATTCCCTCCCCGGCGACCTGCCGGTCGTAGTGGTGGGTGATGTGCGGGGAGGTGAAGTAGTCGGCGACCGCGCCGGGACGTTGTTCGACGACCACCCGACCGCCGAGTCCACGTTCGGCGGCGATCACCAGATTGCGCAGGGCACGACCGCGGGTTCCGACGAATCCGGACAGGACGACGTCCGAGCCCTGCACCGCGCCACCGAAGAGCACCGGCAGTTCCGTCGTCGCCTTGAGGTCGCGCAGCGTGGCACGGAGGGTGTCGAGATCGTCGGGACGCAGCACACCCGGCACGGCGACATCCATCGATTGCTCCTGCTCTTCCCTCCGAACACCCACTTTCGAGGGTAGAGGGGCCAGTTCCACGATTCGTAACCTGCACATCGCCCGGTGTTGCGACGATCACAGAAGACGCCGGAATCCGAGTAGGCCACCCCCGGAGGTACCCGTGTCCATCGCCCCCGTCCGTCCCGGCTCGACCGGAGCCGCGAACTACAGCCAGATGAGCCCGCTGCGCTTCCTCGAACGGTCCGCGGCGGTGTTCCCGGATCGCACCGCGATCATCCACGGCGACCGCACATACACCTACGCCGAGTTCGCCGACGAGGCGCAGCGGCTCGCGCGCGTGCTGCGCAGTCGCATCGAGCCGGGCGACAAGATCGCGTACCTGACTCCGAACGTGCCCGAGATGCTCATCGCACATTTCGCGGTTCCGCTCGCGGGCGGTGTGCTGGTCGCGCTGAACTCGCGCCTGGCCGGGCCGGAACTCGAGTACATCCTCGACCACTCCGAGACGAAGCTGCTGTTCGTCGACTCCGAATTGCTCGGATCGGTCGCAAACGTCCGCGACAACGTTCCCGGCGTCACCGAGATCATCGAGGTCCCCGACTCCACCGTGCCGGCTCCCGACGTCCCCGGCGGGGTGGCCACCGCCCGGTACGACGAGTTCCTCGCGCAGGCCGACTCGCTCGATGCGACGCCGCTGCCGTGGAGCGTCGACGACGAGCTCGGCGTCATCACCCTCAACTACACCTCGGGCACGACCGGCAAACCCAAGGGCGTGATGTACACCCATCGGGGCGCGTACCTGAACTCGCTGGGCGAGACCTTCCACAACAGCTTCGACGGGCAGAGCAAGTACCTGTGGACGCTGCCGATGTTCCACTGCAACGGCTGGTGCACGCCGTGGGCGGTGACCGCCGCGGCGGGCACCCACATCTGCCTGCGGGCGGTGCGGGCCGACGCGATCTGGGAGGCCATCGACAACCTCGGCGTCACCAACCTGTGCGGTGCGCCCGCGGTGTGCTCGACCATCGCGAACGCCGAGCAGGCACATCCCCTCGACCGTCCGTTGCGGATCACCACGGCCGGTGCGCCGCCGTCACCGACGGTGATCGCCCAGCTCGAGCAGATCGGCATCACGGTCGTGCACGTCTACGGACTCACCGAGGTGTACGGCCCGTACACGATCTGCGAGTACCAGGACAGCTGGGACGACAAGCCCGCCGACGAACGTGCCGCACTGCTCTCCCGTCAGGGCGTGGGCATGTTGCAGGCCGAGACCGCGCGGGTCGTCGACGAGGACATGAACGACGTGCCTGCCGACGGCGAGACCATGGGCGAGATCGTGCTGCGCGGCAACAACGTCATGCTCGGCTACTACAAGGACCCGGACGCGACCGAGGAGGCGTTCCGCGGCGGCTGGTTCCACACCGGCGACCTCGGCGTGATGTACCCGGACGGATACATCCAGCTCAAGGACCGCGCGAAGGACATCATCATCTCCGGCGGCGAGAACATCTCGACGGTGGAGGTCGAGCAGGCGATCGTCAGCCACCCTGCGGTGCTCGACGTCGCGGTCGTCGGTGTTCCGGACGAGAAGTGGGGTGAGCGTCCCAAGGCGTTCGTGATCCTGAAGAAGGGCGAATCGGTCACGGCCGAGGAGATCATCGACTACACCCGCACGCTGCTCGCCGGCTACAAGGTGCCGCGCGACATCGTCTTCCCGCTGGAGCTGCCCCGCACCTCGACCGGGAAGATCCTGAAGTTCGAGCTGCGATCGGCCGAAGCCGCCGAGGGGTGAGCCGACCCCTCACGACTGCATTGGATACTCGACGCCATGACATCCGGTACCGGTAACAGCACCCGTCGCCTCGACTCGACGGGACCCGATCCCGCCCAGTTCCGGGTGCACGTCGTCACGCAGGCGATCCGCCTGTTCTCGGAGTTCGGCTACGAGTCGACCACCGTCGAGCAGATCGCCGCGGCAGCAGGGGTGTCGCGGCGGACCTTCTTCCGGCAGTTCCGGTCGAAGGAGGACGTGATCTTCGCCGATCACGAGTCGCTGCTCGAGCAGGTCGCCGAGTACCTCTCGCAAGATTTCGACGATCCGTGGGCGGCGGCCTGCGAGGGGGCCAAGCTCGTCTTCGGGCACTTCCGGGACCGGCGCGAACTGGCGGTGTGGCGGTATCGGGTGGTGCAGCGGGTGCCGGCGCTGCGGGAGCGCGAACTCGTCACCACCTACCGCTACGAGCGGTTGTTCACCGACTTCCTGCGCGCCGCCGTTCCCACGGAGAAGCCGGTGCGCACCGTCAGCTTCGCGGCGGCGATGACCGCCACGCACAACTTCGTGCTGCGCGCGATGATCCGCGGCGACGAGACCGCCACCGCCGAACGCCTCGAGCAGGAACTTCTCGAGCTCCGCCGCACGTACGGGGTGGTTCCGGTGCCCGAAGGCGCGACGAACGGGAAGGCTGCGCCGGCCCCGCCTGCGGTCGCGGTGGTGACCTATCCGGCACATCTGACACCGGCCGAGATCGCCGAGCAGGTTCGGCTCCAGCTCGAAGACGCACGTCAGCACCGTTGACCTGGCACTGAGTGCCGTGGTTACAATCGACTCATTCCGTCACGTCGCGAACCCTCGCCTCGCTATGCTCGAGGGAGCTACGCTCGCAAATCTGGCACCGCGTGCCGTTAGGAGTCCGCCGTCATGGCCCTCAATCCCGACTTCGATCTGTTCAAGCTCTCCGAGGAGCACGACGCTCTGCGCGAGGCCATCCGCGCGCTCGCCGAGAAGGAGATCGCGCCCTACGCCAAGGACGTCGACGAGAACTCCCGCTTCCCGCAGGAAGCCCTCGACGCCCTCAACAAGTCGGGCTTCAACGCCATTCACGTGCCCGAGCAGTTCGAAGGCCAGGGCGCCGACTCGATCGCCGCCTGCATCGTCATCGAAGAGGTCGCCCGAGTATGTGGCTCCTCCTCGCTGATCCCCGCCGTCAACAAGCTCGGCACCATGGGCCTGATCCTCCGCGGCTCCGACGAACTCAAGGCCAAGGTCCTCCCCGACATCGTCAACGGTGCGATGGCCTCCTACGCGCTGTCCGAGCGCGAGGCCGGCTCCGACGCCGCCTCCATGCGCACCCGCGCCAAGGCCGACGGCGACGACTGGATCCTCAACGGCTCCAAGTGCTGGATCACCAACGGTGGTAAGTCCACCTGGTACACCGTCATGGCCGTCACCGAGCCCGAGAAGGGCGCCAACGGCATCTCCTCCTTCATGGTCCACAAGGACGACGAGGGCTTCGTCGTCGGACCGAAGGAGAAGAAGCTCGGCATCAAGGGCTCCCCCACCGCCGAGCTGTACTTCGAGAACTGCCGCATCCCCGGCGACCGCATCGTCGGCGAGCCGGGCACCGGCTTCAAGACCGCCCTCGCGACCCTCGACCACACCCGCCCCACCATCGGTGCGCAGGCCGTCGGCCTCGCTCAGGGGGCCCTCGACGCGGCGACCGCCTACGTCAAGGACCGCAAGCAGTTCGGCCGCCCGATCTCCGACAACCAGGGTGTGCAGTTCATGCTCGCCGACATGGCGATGAAGGTCGAGGCCGCACGCCTGATGGTCTACACCTCCGCCGCTCGCGCCGAGCGCGGCGAGCCCAACCTCGGCTTCATCTCGGCCGCCGCGAAGTGCTTCGCGTCGGACGTCGCCATGGAGGTCACCACCGACGCCGTGCAGCTGTTCGGTGGCGCCGGCTACACCACCGACTTCCCGGTCGAGCGCATGATGCGCGACGCCAAGATCACGCAGATCTACGAGGGCACCAATCAGATCCAGCGCGTCGTCATGTCGCGCGCTCTGCTGCGCTGACACCGGTCGCGTAGGTTACCCCCGGAACATCACAGCGATCAGGAGTTACCGCAGTGGCAGTGGAAAAGGTAGGCGTGATCGGTGGCGGCACCATGGGTGCCGGTATCGCCGAGGTGTGCGCCAAGGCCGGTAGCGACGTCCTCGTCAAGGAGACCACCGAGGAGTTCGCCGCCGCGGCGCGCGAGCGTCTCGAGAAGTCGATCGGACGCGGCGTCAAGTCCGGCAAGATCACGCAGGAGGACGCCGACGCGGTCCTCGGACGGATCCGCGTCACCCTCGACCTGAACGAGTTCGCCGACCGCGACCTCGTCGTCGAGGCCGCCCCCGAGATCGAGTCGCTCAAGGTGGAGATCTTCTCCGAGCTCGACAAGATCGTGAAGCCCGAAGGCATCCTCGCCACCAACACGTCGTCGATCCCCGTCATCAAGATGGCGCAGGCGACGCAGCGGCCCGGCAAGGTCGTGGGCGTGCACTTCTTCAACCCGGTGCCGGTGATGCCGCTCGTCGAGATCATCTCGGCGCTCACCACCGACGAGGCCACCGCCGACACGGTGTTCGACTACGCGAAGAACACCCTCGGGAAGACGGCCGTGCGCGCGGGCGACCGTGCGGGCTTCATCGTCAACGCCCTGCTCATCCCGTACCTGTGCTCGGCAGTGCGCATGCTCGAGTCGGGCTACGCGACGAAGGAAGACATCGACGCCGCGATGAAGGGTGGCTGCGGCTACCCGATGGGTCCGCTGACCCTCATCGACACCGTCGGCCTCGACATCACCCTCAACGCCGCGCAGTCGCTGTACGACGAGTTCGCCGAGCCGCACTACGCTCCCCCGGCACTGCTGCGTCGCATGGTCGACGCGGGTCGCCTGGGTCGCAAGACCGGCGAGGGCTTCTACAGCTACAAGTAGGCCTCACTCGGACGCCCCTGCCGTTCCTTCTCGGAACGGCGGGGGCGTCTGCGTATCGGGAACAGCCGGGAGGTACGCAGCAACAGTTCCGGGTTCGCAACACGGCCGGTAACTACCGGCGTTGCGAACCTTCATCACGTGTTGCGTACCTCGTGCTCAGCCACGAGTACTCGGGAGGCACCTTCTGCTATCGTCCCCGCGGACGTATCGGGGGATTCTGTCGGGGGGCAGTCGTGACGTTGCACGTAGATCCTGAAGCGCTGCGCACATTCGCAGCCTTCGTGGCGGACACCGCCGACGCGATCGACGAATGGGACGTCGGCGAACCGTATGCCGTGTCGCAATCAGCACTTCCCGGAACAGAATTCGCAGCCGTGTGCGCACGAGCCTTCACCGCCACCGATCAGGCGCTGAGCAATGCGTGCAGTCGCCTGCGCGAGGTCGTCGCCATCACCGACGGTGTCGAGAACGACTACGTCGTCGCAGAGGCGGACTTCGTGGCTGCACTCTCGGCGATGGATCAGCACGGATGAGACCGGGGGTCGCCGCCGTCCGGTCCTGGAATCCCGACGCTCTGCGAGTCACCGCCGACCACCTCGCCGTACTCGTCGACAAACTCGACGACCGCATGAAAGGTCTGCTCACCGAGCAGGATGTCCTCGCCGAGCGATGGTCCGGTGACGCCGCACGTGCCGCCGCCACGCGAGTGGTCCGGGAACGCTCATTGGGCAGCGCCATCGCCGAATCGCTACTGCAGGTCGCGGAGGCGTACCGCACCGGCGCGTGGCTCGTCGAAGGCGCCCGCCTGCACCTGGTGTCGGTGGTGGGCAGTGCCGAACAGTCCGGGTTCACCGTGCACGACGACGGCACCGTCGACCCCTCCGACCAGATCCGCATCCTTTCGGCGATGCTGCCGGCCGAAGCCGTCGTCGAGGCCCGCGTCCGCCTCGAACACGAAGCAGCGGAACTGACCCACGCGGTCACCGGCGCTCTCGAACAGGCGTCGCGAGCCGCGACGGAAACGGCCGATCGCATCACCGCCGCCGTTGCGGTGCTCGAAGCAGCCAGGGATGCCGCTGTGCCGGGGAAGGTCGTGCAAACGGAGGATGGTGAGTTCTCCTGGTGGCCGGACTGGCCATCGACCATCGCAGCGTCGACCATCGGCGCAATGTCCGGAACTACCAAGGAACTCCTGACCGACGCGGCAGTGGCCTCGGGCGACGATGTCGCACGCAACATCGCGCGTGGAATGAACCCGACTGCCGCTGCAGTAGGCACCGTTCCTGCGATCGTCAACGACATCAAGGGAGGCATGGATCCCACCGAGGCGGTGGTGTCCGAGAGCGCCGGAACCGTTGTCGGCATGGTCGGTGCATTCCTGGCGTCGAAGGGAACTACCGCGGCCATCGGCGCTGCGACCGGTTCGGTCGTTCCGGGGGTCGGCACCGCCGCCGGCTTCGCTATCGGCCTTGTATTCGGGGGCTTTGCCACGTGGTACACATCCAAGAGGATCCAGGAGTTGTGGTGACAATCGAAGGCACGCCGGAAGACCGGAATCAGGTTCGCGCCGATGGATTCTCCGACGCGCCCTGTTGGCCACAACGTCTTCGAATCGGATGGTGCATAGCGGGTGTATGCGTTCTGGTCTTCGCTACGTGGAGTCTGGTTGACAGTTCTGCGAATATCCGCCACGAGGAATTGGTATCCACGATCGGTTCGCTGTTGTACGGAGCAGCAATGCTGCTCATGGGCGTGATCTGTGTCAGACTCGGCGGGATTCGACATGTCCTGTATTCGCCACGCATCAGAAGTTACAGGCATCCGGAATATGGCACGGGCATCGTTGTTCCTGGCGGACTTACGCCTCTAACTATTTTCATGGTCCTGCTCGTCGTGGTCGGCCTCGGATGCCTGGCCGTAGCGGCGCTGAACATCTACATCACCGACAAATCCGAGTTGCCTTACGGTCGCGACCCTCACGCCACTGCAATCTTCATGATCGTGGGTGGGGTCGTTGCCCTGATCGCGTCGGCAGTGTTCGTATGGTTCCGGCTCCCAACAACAGTGGGGTTGTACCCGCAAGGAATCGAAAGAGTCGTACGCTCTCGCAAGCTCCGACGAAACAAAGCCACCGTGCAGTTCGTGCGTTGGGACGCTATCGAAGGCATCATCGGAACGGATATCGTGACCCGTTCCGGATCCGGCGACGTCCGCACTCCGATGATCCACATCCACACGACCGGACGGATTCCCCCCGAAGCGCGCATCCCCCACGACGAAGAACACACTCTCGCCATCGTCTGCACTTGGCTCATCGCAGAACCCAACGCACTCCTGGTCCTGGCCCGACGAATGCATGAACGTCCACACGACCGCACACTCCTCGCTCGGGAAGACGCGGCCGAACTTCTCAGACCACCGCCTTTGCGAGAACGATTCCGGATGGCACGCCACCAGGAGGCGTCTCGATGAACGCTTCGCTTCAGACGAGACTCTCCGACTACCTTGCAGCACACGAAGTCGAACTGAGCCCCTGCAACCCGGACGACCCGCGGCACCCGCAACCGGAACTCCAGGCGCCGGACGGCTGGATCACACTCCCCCGCGATGTCTTTCCGCACGCACATACGGTTCTCGCAGCTCCCGAGCACGTCGCGGATGAGTGGGCACCCAACGCCGTCCTCCTTCACGGCGCACTGTCGAGATGGCGGCCGACCGACGAACTCCTGGAGGTTGCGGGGCAGGAAGCTCGGGGACTGCCCGAGTGGAAGGAAACATTCCACGACACATCCGATTTCCGCGGGCACCGATCGGTGATCACCCAAGGTTCCTATCGAGTGGACGACGTCGAGTACACCGCCGTGACGCGATATCTCGTGATCGACCACGCGTACGACCGCTACCTCGCGCAATTGACAGCAACCGCACGCTCCGACAGCGCCGAGTCCCTTATCGCTCATCTGCATACAATCCATGAGGGACTGAGAATCCGGTGAGCGAGTTCATCGAAATTCCCTCTTCCGGGAAAGATTCAGCACCTGCTTGGCCACAACGTTTCCGTCCGGCTTCGTTCTGTGCCGGTGTGTTCTGCACTGGATTCGGCCTCGTCGCACTGTTCTGGACAGTGGACGACTGGCGAGCGGACGATCTCGGAGCGACTGCCCTGGCGCTTTCTCTGACCGTAATGATGACAATCGTTGCGGCGGGAATGTTCGAGCGGGGCGGTTTCCACCGATCCGGTTTGCATCCGAGGATCCGGCAGTGCCGAGACGACGTTCACGGCCCCGGCATCGAGATTCCTTACGTAAGGATACTGCCCGTTCAGCTGTCCGTCGTGTTCTCCTGCATCACAGTATCGGGTGCTTTCATGATTCGTGCGTCGAACCGAGCGGACGGCGCGAGCCTTCTTCTGAGACACGATCTCCCGCATTCCGGCTCGTTCATCGCATGGACGACGTGTGCAACCGCGGTGGTGGGTGCCCTCCCCTTCGTGATCCACCCACGGGGATTCACCCGCCTCCATGCCGACGGTATTCGCCGCCGCACGACATGGCTCGTGCGGCGTGGCGTTTCGGACGTGTTCGTCCGATGGGACGAGATCCAGGAAGTGGCTGCCGATGTCTACACCGTCTCGGGCCGCGGGGCGTCTACGCACAATCCACTCATCCGTCTCTGCATACCCGGCTACGAACCGACTCCACCTCGCATGGGGCACGACAAGCCGGATTCGTTCACCGTGCCGGCGTACGTTCTCGTCAGCGAACCCAACGCGCTGGTCGGACTCATCGACCGTCTCCATCGGTGCCCCGACGATCGCCATCTCGTCACGACACCCGAGGCCCCAGAACTCCTTCGTCCCCTCCCGATGCGGGAACGCTTACGCATCGCGCAAAAGATTCCGCGCCAACAGTGGGAATGGTGATGGGTACGCAACACCGATGGTGGGTTCGCAACACCGCTGGTGACTGACCGCGTTGCGAGCCTTCACCCTGCGTTGCGTACCTCGGTCAGTTCCCGTTGTTCGGGCCGTGGACGCGGCGGTGCAGTGCTTCCATCCGCAGGTCCAGATCGCGCGCCGTCTCCGCGGCGAGGCGGAGTTCCTCGCGCAGTTCGTCCGGAACCTCGCGGTCGTGCTTGTAGTAGATCTTGTGCTCCAGGCTCGCCCAGAAGTCCATGGCGACGGTGCGGATCTGCAGTTCGACGTAGACGCGCTCGACCCGGTCGGACATGTACACCGGAATCTGAATGATGACGTGCACGCTGCTGTACCCGTTGGGTTTCGGGCGCGCGATGTAGTCCTCGATCTCGACGACCGTCACGTCGAGCTGGCTCGTGATCATGTCGATGATCTGGTAGACGTCCGACGTGAAGCTGCACGTGATGCGGATGCCGGCGATGTCGCGGACGGCCTCGCGGATGCCGCCGAGCGAAGCGGGCGCACCCTTCCGTTCCGCCTTGGCGAGGATGGACTCAGGGCTCTTCAACCGCGACTTCACGTGCTCGATCGGGTTGTACTCGCGGGCGTAGGTGAACTCCTCGCGCAGGATGTTGATCTTCGTCATCATCTCGTCGATGCCGAACTTGTACACCATGAGTGCGCGTCGCAGATCCTGCGCGAGATGCTCCACTGCGACCAGCGGTGCCTGCACGTCGTCCGGTGCCGGTAGCCCCGGTTCGGGTTCGTCCACCGTCGTCTTCACTCGATACCTCCTCGATGTTCTTCGGGATCGAGTCTGCCAGTTCCGGGAGGATCGACGTCCTCCACCTCTGTGACCTGCGGTTCTACCGAGGACCGTCCGGCAGGGCGTCCGCACCTACGCCGCTGATCTCGGTGATCGTCCAACCGTCCCGGTTGTCCATACCGAGCCGGTACGTCGCGGTCGAGACGATACCCTCGGGAGCCTGCGCGTTCGTGGTGCGAACACTCACGAAGCAGTCCACGGTGAGCGTTCCGTTCTCGACGGAATAAAGTGGGGCGAGCACGGGCGCGGTGATGCCGTCGCAGATGGCGCCGGCTTTCTTCAGCCACGGAGCGAACACGGCAACCGCGCCGATCGGTACGGTCGGGACGGTCGATGTGAACGGAGAAATCGACGGCGCGGCGGACAGCATCGGTGTCACCGCAGCCGAGTACACGGGCCCGACCGCATCGGCTTGCTCTGCAGCCGAGACTGTTTCAACCTCGTCGTTTGCGGCTACCTCTTCTTCTGGTGATGCTGACCCTTCGGGCAGCATCGCTTCGATCTCGGCTTGCAGTCGTTCCGAGGTCTCGGTAACGATATGGTCGGCCGAAACCCTCCTGGACGGTGTGTGAAACGGCCGCGGCCTGCTCGGATTCGACCTGAGGATCGATTCCGAGGACGAGTGCACCTACCGCAGCGCCGAGAGTGACGACCAGCGACAACGGATCCACAGACATGACGGCTCACCTTTCGGAACGACAACTTCCTCACGCAGCAGTCACTTGCCGCGGCCGAGGAAAGGTTCCGTTCGCGCAGCTGCGCGCAACGGCAGAAGTGCGGAACTACTCAGCTTGTTGCAATGTCTCTTGTTTCACCGCATCGGGGCGCGTCACGATCGGACCGACCCGCCACGGGAGATACCCGAGGCGTGTCAGGAAACGTTGGTCGCGACGTCGCCGACGATGCCCGGCAACAGGAGTTTGGTCAGCAGATCACGATTCGTCTCGCCCAGCGGGTCACCGAAGTCCATGCGCCCGACGAGGATCAGTTCGACCAGGGTGATCCACTTGCAGATCTCGGCGTCCGTGATGCCGTCGCGGATCTCGTCACGCTCGCGCGCCGCCGCGAGCAGCGGCGCCCACATCTCGAACGTGAGTCTCGCCGCCAGCTCCGAACTACCCTCGAGGGCGGAGCCACGATCGACATGTTCCGGGCTGACGATCAATCGGATCGCCGGGTCGCGTCGGCCCCGGTCCACCAGGTACAACAGACCGTCGACGACCTGATCTGCGAAGGAAGCGCGGTCGGCGACATAGACGTGCGTGTCGTCGAAGAGCCTGCGTGCCCTGGCCTCGATCAACGAGGTGATCAGGGTGTCGCGATCGCGGAAGTACCGGTATATCGTCGGACGGGAAACCCCCGTTTCCCTGGCGACGTCGTCTATCGTGGTCTTGGCCACCCCGAAGCGTTCGACCGTATTGTCGGCGGCTGCGAGAATCTGGGCCCGAGCAGTCTCGGCATTGTCACTGAGGACGCTCTGACGCCGCGCCATGCATCCTCCCCTGCCGAAGTCTTTACCTGCAATTGACGAATTATAGTCGAGACCTTCCGACCACCCGTCGGCACCTGAGCGTGCCGAGGGGTGGGCCAGGAGTCACATCGCCGGAATGAACGTGATCGGTAGCCGCATGCATCCGCGAACCTGGTCGGCGTGCAGGACCGGCGGATCGTTCTCGACCAGGGCGGGCGTAGTCGGAAATTCTGCGGCGGAGTTCTTCCAGCGCCACCGACAGTTCGGTGCGCTCGCGATGCGATCCCGTACAGTGCCTTTCGATGTCCAGTTCCGTGTTCCGTTGCTGGACGCACGGCGTCGCCCGATGAAAGCTCTTGGGGGACAACTGGGTAACCCTGGTCGTTGCATCGGTCAATCGAAATGAGGTGCGGTAACACATTCCGTCCGAAAAGACCTGCATGAGCGCGGAACTACAGCAGTGCGCACCTGTCCCGGACGGCTCCGTACGCCGGCGACAGAAGGTGAAGATCAACAACTTCGCCGGCGGCGGAACCGCACACCGGAAGCATCGCCGTATCGGCGCCGACGAGAGAAGACCTACGAACGCGCTCGCCGCGGCGACGGTGCGGCGTCGACGATGCACGGCAACAGGAAGTTGGTGAGCATGCGGCGGTTGTCGGGGTCGTCCTCGGAGTTGAAGTCCATACGTCCGACGAGGATGAGCTGCACCAGCGCAATCCACTGGCAGATCTCCTCGTCGGTGAGTCCCTCACGGATCTCGCCGCGCACCCGGGCCTCCTCCAACAGAGGGGCCCACATCTCGTAGGTCAGCCGCGCGGCGAGACCGCTGCTGCCCACCAGAGCGGTCGCCATGTCCATGTGTTCGGGACTGACGATGAGCCGAACGATCGGGTCCTGGCGGCCACGATCGACGAGGAAGATCAAACCGTCCACGATCTGTTCGGCGAAGGTCTCCCGTTGACGCAGGAAGTCCCGAGCCTTGCCGAAGAGGCGGCGGGAACGGGCCTCGATCAACGCGATGATCAGAGAATCGCGGTCGCCGAAGTAGCGGTAGACCGTCGGCCGCGAGACGCCCGCTTCCTTCGCGATGTCGTCCATGGTGGTCTTGACGACGCCGTACCGCTGGAACATCGCCTCGGCAGCTGCCAGAATCTTGCCGCGTGCCGTTTCGGTGTCGTCGCCGAGGACACTCGACCGTCGTCGCGCCATACCGCAGCCCTGCCTTCTCGTTGGTCCGATACGCCAGATGTTACAAGATCCGTCACTTGTCAACGCGTGCAAATCCGACGGGGCTGGTTGTACGACGCTTGCGGCCCCTTCCCGGATGTCTTCCGAGAAGGGGCCGCAAGCGACAGAACACCGGCAGTCGTTTCCTAGCTTTCGAACAGGTCCGGTAACCCGTCCGAGATCCGGTTCGGGAACTTCGGCTCACGCTTGGCCAGGAACGCCTCGACGCCTTCGCGTACGTCGTCGGATGTCCCACGAACGTGGATGCCGATCGACTCCGCTCGATGGGCGACCTCCGGACTCGATGCGCCGAGCATCTGCCACATCAACTGCCGGGTCAGGGCAGCCGAGACAGGCGCGGTGCCCGACACCAGCTCACGGGCGATCGCGATGGCCCGGTCGAGGACCTGCTCGGCGGGCAGCACCTCCCGAACGAGTCCCCGTTCCAGGGCCTCGGCGACCGGCACCATCTTTCCGCCGACGGTCCATTCGACGGCCGTGGAGATGCCGACGGCCCGTGGCAGGAACCAGGTCGAGCACGCCTCCGGCACCAGTCCCCGACGGGTGAACACGAATCCGAACTTCGCCGTGTCCGCTGCGATACGGATGTCGGCCGGCAACGTCATCGTCACACCGACGCCCGCGGCAGGGCCGTTGATTGCGGCGATCACCGGCTTCAGCGAACGGTAGATCCGCAGCGTGACCCGTCCACCGAGATCCGGCGGTGCGCCGCCCGTGTCGGGGTCGTCACCGAGAACGAAGGTGTCTCCGCCTGCGGCGAGATCGGCACCGGCGCAGAAACCACGGCCTGTCCCGGTGACGACCACAGCGCGTATCTCGTCGTCGGCGTCCGTCTCGTCGAACATCGCGATGAGCCGTTCGCCCATCTCGTCGGTGAATGCGTTGAGCCTGTCGGGGCGGTTCAGGCGCATCACGGCGATCTCGCCGTGACGCTCCAGAACTACCGAATCCTCGGTACCGTTCTCGGACAAAGCGGCTCCCTTTCCGGTCCTCCGAATCGAATGCTCAGCGAACCTTGTCGTATCGGTCGGCGACGTCCTTGTATTCGGATCGGATCGCCGTCTTCGACAGCTTGCCACTGGGGAGCCGAGGCAGGGGCTCGTCGCGGATCACGACATAGCGCGGGACCTTGTAGTCGGTCATGAGGCGATCGCAGTGTTCGATGATGGTTGCCTCGTCGACACCGTTTTCGACGGTCACGATCGCTGCGGGGGTTTCGCCGAACCGGTCGTCGGATGCCGCGATCACCGCGACCTCCTGGACACCGGGGATCTCGCCGATCACACGCTCGATCTCCACCGGCGAGATATTGATGCCACCGGTGATGATCAGGTCCTTGAGTCGGTCGACGAACTTGACGCGCCCTTCTTCGTCGCGGGTACCGAGGTCACCGCTGTGCAGCCAACCGTCCCGCAAAGCCAGGGAGGTCGATTCCGGGTCGTTCCAGTAGCCGGGGGTCACGCCCGGGCCGCGGAGCAGGATCTCGCCTTCCTCACCCGGATCGGCTTCGGTCCCGTCGTCGCGAACGACCTTGATTTCGGTGAAGATCGAGCCCGAACCGCAGGAATCCGGGTGATCGAACGCCTCGGCGACGAGCGTGGCCGTGGCGACACCGCCGGCTTCGGTCATGCCGTAGATCTGACGCAGCGCCACCCCCTTGTCCGCCCAGCGCTTCAGCAGTGCCGGGGCGACGGCAGCCCCGCCGACGATGGCGGTACGAAGCGACGACAGATCCGCCTTCTCGAATTCCGGAGACCTGGAGATCGCATCGAAGATGAGCGGCACACCGAAGATCGCCTGCACCTTGTGCTCGCCGAGAAGCCGTGCAGCGCGGTTCGGCTCGAGTTCCTTCTCGACTATCAGGGTGCCGCCGAGAACGGTGGTCATGACCAGGCCCCACACGAGTCCCGGTGTGAAGACCAGCGGCAGCACCAGCAACGAGGTCGATCCGGGGCGGAAGCCTTCCTCGGTGAGGGTGGCTTCGAAGACGATGTTCAGCAATGTCCGGTTCGTGCAGACGACGCCCTTCGACATGCCGGTCGACCCACTGGTGAACAGCAGGGCGGTGGGCTCATCGGGTTCGAGGTCGATCCTGAAGTCGTCCCGTCCACCTTCGCGGAGCGGAGCGATGTCGGAAAACGCGAGCACCTCGAAGGTCCCCCCGAGCGCCCGGGCGTCCTCGACGAGGGAAGTGAATTCGTCGGGCGCCACGACCATCGACAGACCTGCGTCGTCGGCCACCTTGCGAAGTTCTGCCGGCTTGTAGCGCGGGTTGAGGGGGACGAGCACCGCACCGGCCTTGAACACCGCGAGGGCGACCACCGGCCATGTCAGCGAGTTCGGGCCGAGCACACCGACTCGCTCACCCTTTGCGATGCCTCGCTCGACGATCGTGCGCGCGATGCGACCGGACCAGTCCTGAAGCTCGCGATAGGTGAGCGCTTCACCCGCGACGACGATCGCGGTCTGCTCACCCTTGGTCTTCGCCCACCAGTGCAGGGCCGAGCCGACAGTGGAAGCCATTTTGGTCCTTGCCTTCCTTGATCGAGAGAGATCTCGAATCCGTTTTTCCCAAAGAGTTTTCGGCGCGAGAGAATCGGAAGGTCCTCGTATCGCGTGTGGCTCAGGCTATAAGGAAGTCGATGAGACGTCAATCAAAATTTGTAGTTTGCCAAAATCTGGCACTGAGGGCCACGAGTCCGGCCGCCAGCGTGGTCGCACCGCCGACGGCGAATGCCGCGACATAGGCCTGCGCGGATGCCAGATCGCTACCCGCAACGGTTACCGTGGCGAGCAGCGAACCCACCAGAGCGCTGGCCAGCGAGCTCCCAAAAGTTCTGGCAATCGCGTTGATACCGTTCGCAACACCGGTGTACTGCATCGGCACATGGTCGACGAGCATCGCGGGCAACGCCCCGTAGGCCGCGCTGACGAAGGTGTTCAACACCGCCACCGCGATGATCATCTGCCACGTGTGATCGTGGAAGAACATGACGAACCCGAATCCGCACACGCCGATGCCACACGCCACCGCCAGGACCTGGTCGGCGCGGAACCTCCGCACCAGGAATCCGCTCATCACGGCGGCCGTCACGCCGACGACCTGCCCCGGCACCAGATAGAACAGACTCGTTTCGAGAACGGATGCGCCGAACCCGTATCCCACCACCTGCGGATCGGCTTGAACGAACATCGCAATGGCCAGGAACTGCACGAACATCGCGATGCCGACCAGAAAAGCAGCGAGATGTGCCGGGGCGACGGATCGGCCGGTCAGCAGCGCCGGTGCTACCAGAGGAGCCTCGGATCGTTGCTCGTGTCGGTACCAGAGCAACAGCACGATCACACCGAAGAGCGCGCAACCGACCGTCGGCAGGGACAACCAACCCCATGCCCCACCCTGCGCAAGTGCCAGAAGAAGGCAGGAAAGACCGAGAGTCAACCCCACCGCTCCCCCGAAATCGGTTCCTCCTCCCGATCCCGAACCCGGAGATCGGGGAACGACGAACCACGCGACGACCGTCGCCAGGACGACGAGAACCAGGAGCAGCCAGAAGATCTCGCGATAGTCGTCACCGTCCGTGTACAGCAGGCCCGCAGCGATCATCCCGAGGCCACCACCGACGCTCATCATCCCGGACATGACACCCAGAGCCGTCGGAAGGCGATGTGATCCGAGAGCACTGCGCAACACGGCCACACCGATCGGAAACAACGCGAACGAGACCCCTTGCAGCGCACGACCGGCGATGAGAACCGGCAACGAGTCCCACGCGACGCACAACAACGAACCGACGAAGACCACTGCCAGCACCCCCAGGAGCACCGTTCGTGGTCCACGACGGTCTGCGAGTCTGCCCAGCAAGGGCGTGGACACCGTGGCGGCAAGAAGATTCGCAGTGATGATCCACCCGGCAGGCCCCACGCCGGCATCGAGCTGTTCCACGAGGGCCGGCATCAACGGCACCACTGCGGTCTGCATGATCGCCGTGATCATCACGACGAGACACATCGAGGGGATCAGCACCGCGGGCGATGCGGATCGCTGCCGCGTGGGGCTCGCCGTCGCGGTGTGCTCGGTGACCATCGTTCGCTACAGATCCAGTGTGAGTCTGCTCGTGCAGCTGCGAGACACGCAGATCATCATGCAGTCGTTCACGGCTTGCTCGTCCTCCGTGAGGACCGAGTCGCGGTGATCGGGAACCCCCTCCACGACTGCGACCTCACACGTGCCGCACGTTCCCTCACGGCAGGAGAACGGTGCGTCCACACCGGACCGCAGGACCGCATCCAGCAGAGTCTCGTCGGCCCCGACCGTGATCGTCGAACCGGACCTGCGTAGTTCGACCTCGAAGGTGTCGTCGACGGCATCGACGGGAATTGCCTTCGCTGCGAATCTTTCGACGTGCAGGACCAGCCCTTCGCGTTCGCGGCACAGGGCTTCGATCGCCTGCAGCAGCGGCTCGGGGCCGCAGCAGTACACGTGGGTTCCGTCGGGCATCGAGTCGAGAGCGGAAGCAAGATCGAGCAGACCGTACTCGTCCTGGGGGCGAAGGTCGATCCTGTCCTCGTACCGATCGGCGAGTTCGGCGGCGAACGCCATGCTCGCTCGGGAGCGGCCGCCGTAGAGCAGACGCCATTGCGCGCCTGCGTCGTGCGCGGCACGCATCATCGGCAGCAGCGGCGTGATTCCGATCCCGCCCGCGACGAAAAGACAGGAGTCTGCGGCCTCGAACGTGAAGTTGTTCCGAGGTCCCGCGATACTCACGAGGTCGCCGACCTGCAGAGTGTCGTGTACCCACCGTGAACCGCCGCGGCCGTCCTCCTCTCGGAGGACAGCGATGGTCAGACAGGTGTCGTCGGCCGGGTCACCGCACAGCGAGTACTGCCGCACGGTCGACTCGTCGATGATGATGTCGATGTGCGATCCGGCCTCCCAGGCGGGGATCCTGCCTCCGTCCGGATCGGCGAGGCGCACCGCGACGACCCCGTCGGCGAGCACGTCTTTGCCGATCACCAGCATCTTGCTCTGCTCCACATCGGTGTCAGCGGTCATCGGTGTTCTCGCTTCCCTGGACTTCAACTACGATCTAATCTTATGTAATTAGTTTTAGGGCGCGCAAGGCGTACCCGCGAATCCACCCCCGAAAGGCACAGGAGAACTCGATGACCTCGATAGATACAGCAGGGCCCGACGGTTCGATCCTCGACCTGTTCCGACTCGACGGGTCTGTCGCACTCGTCACCGGTGCCGGTAGCGGCCTGGGCGCAGGATTCGCCAGGGCGCTCGCGGAAGCCGGCGCGGACGTCGTGATCGCCGCCCGCCGCCGCGAGAACCTCGAAGCCGTCGCCCCCACCGTCGAAGCCCTCGGTCGCCGCTGCCTCGTCGCCCCCACCGACGTGACGGACCCCGAGCAGTGCAACGCTCTCGTCGAAGCGACGGTGGCCGAGTTCGGGCGAGTGGACATTCTCGTCAACAACGCCGGGATGACACATGCGGCTCCGGCGACGCGAGAGCGTCCCGAAGATTTCCGCAACGTTCTCGACGTGAACCTGCTCGGCGCATACTGGGTGGCACAAGCATGCGGTCGCGTCATGAAACCCGGATCGAGCATCGTCAACGTCGCCAGCATGCTCGGGCTGGTCAAATCCGTTATGCCGCAGGCCGCCTACGCGGCCAGCAAGGCCGGACTCATCGGACTGACCCGAGATCTGTCGCACCAGTGGGCGCAGCGAAAAGGAATCCGCGTCAACGCGATCGCGCCGGGCTTCGTCGAGACCGACATGATTTCCGAGATGTCGTCGGATACGCTCGCGGAGTTCCTGCGTGGCAGTTCGCTCGGACGCACCGCCACCCAGCGCGAAATCGATGCTGCCGTCGTCTTCCTCGCCGGCCGAGGGTCGAGTTACATCACCGGATCGACACTGGCGGTCGACGGCGGCACCTCCGGGCACTGATCTCCGCCCCGGACACGCCCCGACAACCGAGGACGACGAACCATGACCATTTCCGGCCGGCGAACCGAATTACGCGGCGACGGCGTGCTGCTCGCAGCAGATCTGTGGGAACCCGCGCACGACCGCAAGGGCACCGTTCTACTGCTGCACGGTGGCGGGCAGACGAGACACTCCTGGCAGCGCACCGGGGCCAGGCTCGCGGAACAAGGCTGGCGCGCGTACACGATCGACGCCCGCGGCCACGGCGACAGTGAGTGGCCGGATGACGGGGACTACAGCTACGAGGCGAACGCGCGGGACATTCGCGCGGTCGTCGACGATCTGGGCGAATCACCGATTCTCGTGGGAGCGTCGATGGGCGGAATGGCCTCGCTCGTCGCACAGGGAGACGATCCGGGACTTGCACGGGCTCTCGTGCTCGTCGATATCACTCCCAAGTCCGAACCCGAAGGTCTGGCCAAGATTACGGCGTTCATGGAAGCCGGACTGTCGGGATTCGACACTCTGCACGACGCGCTCGACGCCGTCATCGCCTACAACCCGCACCGAACTCGGCCCCCGCGGATCGAGGGTCTGCGCAAGAACCTGAGGGAACGAGACGGTCGTTGGTACTGGCATTGGGACCCTCGGCTCCTCTCGCACCGCACCAACCTCCCGGAGAGTGCCGGCGAGCGCGAAGCACGTGCACGGGAAGCCGCACGCGCGGTCGGCGTTCCGACCCTACTCATCCGCGGCTCCCAATCGGATGTGGTCAGCGACGAAGGCGCTCGCGACCTGCTCGAACTCGTCCCCGGCGCGCGTCTCGTCGATGTGAGCGGCGCCGGGCACATGGTGGGGGGCGACGACAACGACGTGCTGAGCCGAGGCCTGCTCGAGTTCTTGAATGAGGTTGTCCTAACCGTGTGACCGTCCTCGAGACCGGAACAGATACCATTCAGTTCGACCGATCGGACAGATGCGTCCGGCAGCCGTACCTACCGAAAGCGAATGATGGCCCGACCGTCGAAGCCTCTCATCAGTCGCGCGTCCGCAGTGGCGGCGTCCATCGAGATCATCGACTCCGAGGGACTCGATGCATTCAGCCTGCCCCGGCTCGCGAAGCATCTCGGTGTCCGGGCACCGTCGCTCTACCACCACTTCGCCGACAAGTCGGAAATTCTCGAAGCGGTGGCGCGGCAGATCGCGGGTGCCGGCAATCTGCCGCGCCGTAAACCGGGACCCGACTGGCCCGAGTACTTCGTGGCGTTGAGCCTGAACCTGCGACGATCGATTCTCAAGCACCGCAACGCCGCGCCGATCCTGCTTCAGTACCTACCGCGCGACCTGCTCATCGGAACATACGAGGACACTGCGCGGTTCCTCGACGACTCGGGTGTACCCGCGCACCTCCACGTGCAGATCCTCGACGGCATGGAACGGCTGACCCTGGGCGCTGTGCTCACCGAGGCGATGCGCAAACCGAGCACGAAGAACACGATCTTCCCGAACGTCGATCCCGAGTCTCAGCCGCTGCTCGCGCATGCGCTTGCAGTGAACGAGAAGACCTCGCGCCAGTTGTTCGAGGAGATGATCCGGAGTTTCCTCCACGGAGTGGTGCGCAACACGTCCGTCGAGGTCGTCGAGCCCGCCCGGGCGACTGCGTCCGTTCGATAGCCCTTCCGGTCGATACGACCGGTGACGCCCCCGCCGATGGCGGGGGCGTCGCTGTTTTGCGCTACCGGTGACTCGACGTCACGGAACCGGCATGTGGACGGTCTTCACCTCGAAGAACTCCTCGAGTCCCTCGATGCCGCCTTCACGCCCCAGACCGGACTGCTTGTACCCGCCGAACGGCAGGGTGAAGTCCATCGTGGCGCTGTTGACGCTGATGGTCCCGGTACGGATCCGGCGAGCGATCTCGAAGCCGTGGTCGATGTTTTCCGTGTACACCGCCCCGGAAAGTCCGTAGATCGAGTTGTTGGCGATCGCGATCGCGTCCTCTTCGTCTTCGTAGGTGATCACCGAGATGACCGGGCCGAAGACCTCTTCCTGCGCGATACGCGAATCGGGTGCCACGTCGTCGATCAGAGTGGGAGCGACGAAGAAGCCCTTCTCCAGACCCTCCGGACGACCACCGCCGACGACGACCTTCGCACCGTCCTCCTTCGCGATGTCGATGTAGCCGAGCACCCGGTCCTGCTGGCGCTTCGAGGTGAGCGGACCGAGGAAGTTGGTCGGCTCCCAGGGGTTTCCGACGGGAAGCGAACCGTACGCGGCCTTCAGTACCTCGACCACCTCGTCGTGGCGCTTGCGGGAGACGAGGACGCGGGTCAGCGCGATGCATGCCTGGCCGGACTGCATGCAGCCACCCATCGGGAGGCTCTGCACCACGTGGTTGATGTCGGCGTCGTCGAGGATGATCGCCGCGGACTTGCCACCGAGCTCGAGCGAGACCCGCGCGATGCGCTCACTCGCCAACGCCATGATGCGGCGACCGGCGGCGGTACTGCCGGTGAAGGTCACGTGGTCCACCTCGGGGTTGGTCACCAGCGTTTCCGACACCTCCCGATCGGCGCACAGCACGCTCACGACGCCTTCGGGGATACGTCCTTCCTCGACCAGCTCGGCGACGACGTCGGCGAAGATCGACGGTGAGATCGGCGCTTCGGGAGCCGTCTTGAGCACGACGGAGCAACCGGCGGCGAGAGCCGGCGCGACCTTGAACGCCACCGTGCCGAGAGGCCCGTTCCACGGGATGATGGCGGCGACGACGCCGGTGGGTTCCCGGAGGATCCGGGACACCCCTCCGTCCGCGCGGGGCCGTTCCTCGCTGGTCTCGAAGTTCCGTGCGACAGCCGCGACTGCGCGGAACAGACCACCGACCATCTGCTGGGTGGGGCGGCTGACGCTCACGGGCACCCCGACCTCGATCACGCCGAGGGCGGTCAGTTCGTCCACCCTCTGTTCGAGGCGGTCCGCAATCGTGTCGAGCACGTCGGCGCGCTCGGCCATCGTGCGCGATGCCCACTGACCTTCGTCGAACGATTTGCGGGCTGCGGCAACAGCTCTCGCGACGTCTTCGGCAGTTGCTGCGCGTACGCGCGCAGCGGTCTCCTCGCTGAACGAGTCGACGACCTCGATCCAGTCGTCACCGGTCGAGTCCACCCAGTGGCCCCCGATGAAGATCTGGTCGCGGTCGGCGATGGTCGGACGCGAATCAGCCGTGGTCTCGGTGGTCGTCATGTTCGGAGCTCCTTCGTTCAGCGGATGTTGTAGCCGGCGTCGACCGGGAAGGTGTTCAGGCCGATACTGGAGAGCCCGGCTGCGGAACTGGTGATGAAAGCGACCTCACCTTCGAGTCTCGCCATGTGAATGCCCCTATCGGGAGATGGTTTCCGATCACCTACCGCGCGTGTACCGGACGGGCGTCCACGCGCTCGTGTGAACCACACCACAGACCGTAGCCACCTACAGCCATTAGGTCAACACCTGACGGGATTCGTTTTTCGTATCGCGTAGCGCCTCAGAAGCTCGGTACGTCCGACCACTCACCGACCTGATAGCACGAATGCTCCTCTTCCTGCTCGAATCCCATCACGCGGCACATCCGGACGGCCCCGGCGTCACTCGGGTCGATGCGAAGGAGCGCGATCTGCGCCTTCGCCTGCCGAAGCGTCGCCAACGCGCCCGTCAGCAGCGCGGTCCCCAACCCCGCCTCCCGGGCCGACGCGGAGAGTACGAGTGCGCGAATCCATGCCGCCTTCAATTCGAGGTGCACGACCAGGGCCGGGTCGTACCACACGAATCCCACCGGTGAGCCCGAGGCGTCGGTCGCCACCAGCACCTCACCACTGCCCAACCGGACCTCGTCCACGAAACGTTCCCGCTGAGCCGGCACGAGCGAGGCCGATCCCAGCACCTGCTCGACAGTCTTCGACACCGCAGGATCGTCGAGGGGGCGCGCATCGGCGATCTCCGTTCCCACGGGCGGCTCGGCCCCGTCCAGCGGGCTCGAGAACGGGCCCGACAGGTGGCGGAAGAGGGTCCACTGCCGGCTCACGGCAGGAATCCCGAACCGGCGCGTGAGCCGCTCGGAGGCCGGGTGGGTGCTGAATGCCCAGCACCGCAGCGCGGTCGCCCCGGTGCCTCCCCAACCGCCTTCCGCAGTCGTCTCCAGTCCCATCTCCTCGACGAGCACCGTCGCGATCCCGCGGGAGCGATACTTCGGATGCACGACGAACTGGACCGTCCCCAAACCCTCGCGATCCACCTCGAGGTGCAGATACGCAACGACCACGAGTGGCGCATCGTCCCGCCCGCTCAGGTCGCGCCGCGCCTTGATCGGCAGATGGAGAACCCGCAC
Organism: Rhodococcus shunpengi; assembly: GCF_048381395.1. NCBI lineage: Bacteria > Bacillati > Actinomycetota > Actinomycetes > Mycobacteriales > Nocardiaceae > Rhodococcus > Rhodococcus shunpengi. The sequence continues at coordinate 917,886 of NZ_JBLWIU010000012.1, read as the reverse complement.
GCCGTCGCGATCGACCGCGTCGACATCACCCGTACGAATCTTCGAGAACCCAGCCTCCTCGTCGTACTCCGCGGCGGCTTCGACGAGTGCGAGCACCTCGTCCCGATCGCCGGATTCCAATGTGGAACACCACTGATACGAGATCATTCTTCTGCTCCTAGTCTGCCGACGGCTTCCCGTAAATCTAATGCCCATCGGTATCGCGCCGCAATCGTCGATGCACCCTCGGAATCGACATCCGGGGTTTACACTTAAATCTACTTCAGTTAGATTTAATGCAATCGATCCGAGCCAACCCGGAGGCAGCCATGACAGAGGTCGGAATTCCCCGCGAGGAACGCATTCGCCGCGCCCTCGACCATCTGCGCAACGACACCACCGACGAGTACGAACACGTCACGTGGTTCGAACCGGCCGAGTTCACCGATCCCGAACTCGCCAAGATCGAACGCGACCGCATCTTCGGCCGTGTGCCGTCCATCGCGATCCACGGCTCCGAGATTCCCCGCGCAGGCGACTTCGTCACCCTCCAACTGCCGCGCAACAACGTCATCGTCGTTCGCCAGCGCGACGGAAGCGTCAAGACCCTGGTCAACCACTGTCGTCACCGCGGTGCCATGGTCGAGAAGGAAGAGAAGGGCCGCAGCCGTCTCTTTTCCTGCCCGTACCACCGCTGGTCCTACGACACCGACGGCACCCTGCGCACCATTACTCGTGAGAACACCTTCGGCGACGCCGACTGCGCCGAACGCAACCTCGTCCAGCTCCCGACCGAAGAGCGCCACGGATTCGTGTGGATCGTCGACAATGCCGACGCCACGATCGACGTAGCCGACTGGCTCGGTCCCGAGATGGACGAGATCATGGGGTCCTACGGCCTCGAGAAGATGGTCACCACGCGGATCAAGCGGTTCGACGAGCCCATCAACTGGAAGCTCATGCAGGATGCCTTCCTCGACGGCTACCACATCCAGTACGCGCACCCGAACACCGCGGCCAAGCACATCCACACCAACGTCATGGCGTTCGAGGACTTCGGCAATCACTGCCGATTCCTCAACCTCCGCAAGACCATCGACCGCTGGATCGAAGAGGATCCGGGCGACCGCAGCCTCGCCGAACACGTGACCGAGAGCCACCTCGTCGGCCCCAACAGCACCTTGCTCAAGCAGCCCGATCACTTCCAGTTGCTCACGTTCCGACCCGACAGGAACGACCCGCAGCGCTGCCACATGGAGATCCGCCTCGTCGCGCCCGTGCTCGAAGAGAGCGGTCTGACCGAGGAGCGCTACAACCGCATCTGGGACAAGAACGTGGAGATCCTGGTGGCGGTCCTGCACAACGAGGACTTCCCCATTCTGCGCAACTCCCAGCAGGCGATGGCCAGCGCGAACGCCGGAAACATGCTCCTGGGTCAGAACGAGGTCGCCAACCAGGTGTTCCGTCGCTCGATCCAGTCGCTCCTCGCCGAGAACTGACCCCTCGACACCGTCAGGCGGGCGCCCACCGGCGCCCGCCCAAGGAGGCTTACATGGAGAGCGATCTCTTCGAACCCGACCACGAACTCTTCCGCACATCGGTCCGCGGCTTCGTCGAGAAGCACGTCGTTCCGAACCTCGAGAAGTGGGACGTCGATCGGCTGATCGACCGCGAAACCTGGCTCGCAGCCGGAAAATTGGGCCTGCTCGGACTGAGCGTCCCGGAAGAGTTCGGGGGGCCCGGCGAATCCGACTACCGCTTCCGAGTCGCAATCCAGGCCGAGATCGCTCGTGTCGGCGCATCCGCGCTCCAGTCGGGGTTCTCCACGAACGACGACATCGTCCTCAACTACCTGCTCCGGCATGCCGACGACGACCAGAAGCGACGTTGGCTTCCGGGGTTCGTCACGGGTGAGACGATCGGGGCGATCGCGATGAGCGAGCCCGCCGCCGGCAGCGACCTGCGGGGTATCACGACCTCTGCTGTGCGCGACGGAAATCACTGGGTGCTCAACGGATCCAAGACCTTCATCACCAGCGGCATCCTCGCGGACCTCGTCATCGTCTTCGCCAGGACGGACCCCGACGCCGGCTCCCGCGGCTTCTCCCTGTTCGTCGTCGAAGATGGAATGCCGGGATTCTCCCGTGGCCGCAAACTCGACAAGGTCGGTCTCCATGCCCAGGACACCGCCGAACTCTTCTTCGAGAACGTCCGGGTCCCCGAGGAGAATCTGCTCGGTGAACTCGGAATGGGCTTCGGCTATCTGATGCAGAGCCTGCCCCTGGAGCGGCTCGGTATCGGCATCGCTGCGCAGATGTCGGCCGAAGCGGTCATGGACTGGACCCTCGACTACGTCAAGGAACGCACCGCATTCGGGAAGCGCATCGGAGAGTTCCAGGGTCTCGGATTCACGCTCGCCGAACTGCAGACCGCGGTGGAAGTTTCCCGCACCTACATCGACCGGTGTGTGCGGGAGTACAACAAGGGCACACTCACCGCAGTGGACGCGTCGAAGGCCAAGTTGTGGGCCACCGAACTCCAGGGGCGGGTGATCGACGCCGGCGTCCAGTTCCACGGAGGCTACGGCTACATGATGGAGTATCCCGTCGCGAAGGCGTTCATCGACGCTCGCATCCAGCGGATCTACGGGGGCACCAACGAGATCATGAAGGAAATCATCCATCGCGACCTGTTGAAGTCCTGATCGTGCGATACGGCGGAGGGGCCCGGGGAACCGGGACCCCTCCGCCGTTCTGCCTTACCTCACGACTCGGGTGTGAAGGTCAGCGGCAGTCGCACACAGCCCCGCACGGAGGTTCCGTGCATAAGCGGAGGATCGTTCTCGACCAGGGCATAATCGGGAATCCGCCGGTGAATTTCTTCCATGGCCGCTGTCAGTTCGATTCGTGCCAGATGCGATCCGAGGCACCGGTGCGGACCGGCACCGAAGGACAGGTGTCTGTTGGGCGCCCGATCGATCACGAACGCATCCGAGTTCTCGAACTCGGCCTCGTCGCGATTCGCGGAGCAGAGCAGCAACAACAATTGATCGTCCGCCTCGATGCGCACTCCACCGATCTCCACGTCCCGCGTCGCCCGCCGTCCCATACTCACCGCGGCTTCGATTCGCAGGATCTCCTCGACGGCGTCCGGGATCAGACCGGGGTCGTCGACGAGCGCCTGTCGTTGTGCCGGATTGTTCGCGAGATGCACCATCGCCCAGCCCAGAGATCCCTGTACGGTGTGCAATCCGGCGATCAGCAGCAGAAAGAACATGCGGCGAAGTTCGTCGTCGTCGAGGAGCCGCTCCACGCCGTCGACGTGGAGCGGTGTGTTCACGATCGTCGCTGTCACGCTGTCGGGGTCCTCACCACCGTTGCGCACACGATTCACGAAATCTCCGAAATACGCGAACACGTTGTTCGCCGCTTCGGCCCTCGCACGTGCCGATTCCTCTTCGCTTGCACCGGGAATACCTTGGAGGGCGATATCGGTCCATTCCGAGAACTGCTCTGCGTCCTCGAGCGGCCAGCCCATCAAGCTCAGGAACACACGGGTGGGTAGGGCATGCGCGAATTCGGCCACGAACTCGGCCTCGCCCTTTCCGGCGAATCCGTCGATGAGTTCGTTGACGATCGCACGGATCTTCGGCTCGAGGTCCTTCATCCGAGCCGGACCGAAAAGCGGTTGGAGGGCTTGGCGGTACTGGGTGTGCTCGGGCGGATCGATCTCGACCGGGATGAACTTGCCCTGTCCTGCGTCGACGAGATTGTTCGGGTAACTGGAGAACGTCTCGGCGTCACGAAGGATTCGGAAGATCTCGTCGTAGCGAGTGACGATCCAGTGGCCACCGTAGTGCGGGGACCAGACGATCGGACCGCGCGCCCGGAGCTCGGCCGCCTTCTCCTGGAAGACGTCGACCGGAAAGGCCAGTGTCGGATCGTAGACGTCGAAATCGACGACCAGATCGGCGGGGATGTTGCTGACTGTCATGGCGAATACCCTTCGAAAGCCGACCGGCGCGCCGAGATTCACCTGACGGTGGCTCGACGCGCCGGTCGGGAACCCGGAGGAAGGTCCGATCAGGAGGTCGGGGTGAACCTGATCGGCAGGCGGATACAGCCCCGCACCTGAGTGGCGTGCAGAATCGGCGGGTCGGACTCGACCAGTTCGTAGTCGGGGATCCGTCGGTGCAGTTCTTCCAAGGCGATCGACAACTCGAGCCGGGCGAGATGGGACCCCAGGCACCGGTGCGGTCCGGCACCGAAGGACAGGTGGCGATTGGGGGTGCGCGCAAGATCCAGGGAGTTCGGATCGTCGAACTCTTCGGAATCCCGGTTCGCGGAGCACAGCATCGCGATGATCTGGTCGCCCTCCTTGATCCGGACTCCCCCGAGTTCGACGTCGCGCGTGGCGCGCCGGCCCATGATCACCGCTGCTTCGATGCGAAGGATCTCCTCCACTGCACTCGGCAGTAGTCCCTCGTCCTCGATGAGCGCTGCTCGCTGGTCGGGGCGATTGACCAGATGGATGATCGCCCACGCGAGTGACCCCTGCACCGTGTGCAAACCTGCGATGAGCAGGAGGAAGAACATGCGGGCGAGTTCTTCGTCGGTCAGCAGGCGCTTGCCGTCCGGAAGTTCGATCTCGGTGTGGATGAGCGTCGAGGTGACGTCGTCGCCGGGGTTCGCCCGTCGCTCTCCGATGATCTTGTGGAAATACCCGAACATCTGCTGTGCGGCCTCGGCCCGCGCGTTCGCCGACTCTTCCTCGCTCGCACCGGGTTTGCCCATCAGCGCGATGTCGGTGGCCTCGGTGAACATCGGTGCGTCCTCGAGCGGCCAGTCCATCAGTGCCAGGAACACTCGCGTCGGCAACTCGTGCGCGAATTCCGAGACGAACTCGGCCTCGCCCTTCCCGGCGAATCCGTCGATGAGTTCGTTGACCACCGAGCGGATGCGTTCCGTGAGCGCCTTCATCCGATTCGGCGAGAAGAGCGGCTGAAGTGCCACGCGGTAGGCGGTGTGTTCCGGCGGATCGAGTTCGAGAGGCAGGAACTTGCCGTCTCCGGCATTGACGAGATTGTTCGGATAGCTCGAGAAGGTCTCCGGGTCACGGAGAACTTCATGGACTTCCTTGTAGCGGGTGACGATCCAGTGGCCGCCGTACGCGGTGGAGTAGACCACCGGTCCCTTCGCCGCCAACTCGGCGACCTTTTCCTGGACGGTGTCCACCGGATGGGTCAGTGAAGGGTCGTAGATGTCGAAGTCGACGACGGGAGCCGAATGCTCCTCGGTGATAGTCATGCCGTACACCCCGTTCGCAGAGGATTGTTTCGAAGGATCAAGCCGATTCGAGGGTCAGCGCGCGCTCGGGGCACACCGCGACGGCCTCCTCGGCCGCCGCGATGTGCTCATCGAGTTCGAGTAGTTCGTGCAGAAGGACCGGGTAACCGGAGTCGTCGCAATCCACCACCTGGGGTGAACGTCCGTAACACAGTCCATGCCCGGCGCACGCCGACCGGTCCACGACGAGGCGGCGGGTGCCGACCCGAGTCGTATTGTCGCGGTCGGTCACGACGGCTATCCCTCGCCGTGAGCCGAGGGGTCGTTGCCGTCCTCGGGGAACATCATCGCGACGCGGGAGAGCGTGCCACCGTCCGTGGTCGGCAAGGTGACGCCGTTGATGTAGGCGGAGTCGTCCGAAACCAGGAAGAGCGCAGCGCGTGCGTTGTCCTTCAGCGACGGCGGGCGATTCAGCTTGAGCGGAATCGGCGACACGCTCGGATCCCACGGTCCGGCGACCTCTTCGTAGGACTGCCCCACGACGGGAGTTCCGGCCGGTGCCAGGAAGTTCGGCGACATACCGTGCGTCGGAGCGATGGCATTGACCCGGATGCCGTACTTGCCCAGATCCAGGCTCAGGCCACGCACCATGCCGTTCACGCCGGCCTTCGTCGCCGAATATGCCGCAATGCTGTGGTACGCGACGAAGGATGCTGCCGACGAGGTTGCCAGGATGACCCCGCCACCATTGGCACGCAGGTGCGGAACGGCCGCCTTCGCTGTGTAGAAGACACCGGAGAGGTTCACCCCGACGACGTCCTGCCAGTCGGCATCGGTCAGGTCCTGGAACTCGACCTGCTCACCGCCGGCGACGGAAGGAACACCGCCTCGGGAGACGATACCCGCGTTGGCCCAGGCGATGTCGAGCTTCCCGAACGCGGAGACCGTTGCCTCGACGGCATCGATCACCTGCTTCTCCACCCGCACGTCCGCAGTGACCGCGATCGCGGTGCCGCCCTGCTTCTCGACCAGTTCGACCGTCCCCTTGGCGCGCTCCGCGTCGATATCGACGACGGCGACCTTGGCGCCCTCGGCCGCGAACAGTTGCGATGCTTCGCGGCCCAGACCGGAGCCGGCACCGGTGATCAGGGCGACTTTGCCTTCGAGTTTCATGGAAGTCTCCTCGGTTCAGAGATCTGAAGTGTGGTGGATGTCGTTTTCCGACAACATTTCTCGCCCCTGCCGGGCGAACAGCCGAATCGCTGGACGTTCCCGCTGCCGTTCAGCGGATGTGACACACACTACATACACGACACTTGATACGTCAATCGTTTTTTGTAAATCTCATAGCGGCGGCGATCCCGGGGATGCAGGTCGACGCCATCCGCCCCGCCCACCGCGAAGATCAGTACGAGATGAAGAGAATCTCGTCGCGCGAGTACTCCATACCGGGGTGCGATTCGCGCAGGTGCTCCCGAGCCCGGATCACGAGATCATCCTCGTCGACACCGGCGACGTGAGCACCACAGGGACAGTTCAATCGGGTCTTCGCTCTCATTGCGTCCAGCCCTTTCCAGGCGATCGAGGGACACCTACGGCGTCGCACGGGAGCGCGACGAGACATCCCCGAGGTGATATCGCCCGAACCGGGTGCGCACCGTGGTACACATCACACCGTAACTAATACACGTAGATTTACGCAAGACTCCATTACACCGGAAACGCCCCTGGACCGCATCCGGTCCGATACGAGTTAGGCTTCCCGCCAGAGCAATTGCTGTAGCAAGGAAGTCGAATCGGTCCGTAGAGAGACGGAAGGCCCCCGAGGACGAACTCGGGGACCTTCCGGTGAAAGGTCAGACGCGGGCCGTGACCGACGACAGAGCGGGATCGTCCGCGGGCGGTTGCAACACGCCGTCGCTCACCAGAGCGTCGATCTCGGCGCCGTCCAACCCGAGCACGGTCTCGCAGATCTCACGTGTCTGCTGACCCGGTAGCGGTGCCGGTCGCAGCGGCCAATCCGGGATCGTGTCGAACCGTGCGACGCGCGTGGCCGTGGGCAGCGGATTCGGCAGCAACTCGTGTTCGAGTTCGGTATATGCCTCGCGAGCGACGAGCTGCGGGTTCGTGAGCAACTCGGGCAGACGAACCATCGCTCCCGCCGGAACACCCGCGGACTGCAAGGTTTCCATGGCCTCGGTCGGCGAGCGACGTGCAAGCCACTCCGCGAGAATCGCGTCCACCTCGGCGCGGTTCGCCAGACGTGCCGCAACCGAAGCGAATCGAGGGTCGCCGGCAAGATCGGAACGATCGAGCACCTCGCACAGACGCTGCCACTGCGTGTCGTCCTGAACGATGACGGCGCACCACTCGTCGTCTCCGGCGCAGGCGAACACACCGGAGGGCGCTGCGTACGGATCCGAGTTTCCCGGCGCCGAGATCGATCCCGGCTCGAGGTGTTCGGCGACCAGCTGGTTACCGAGTTGGACGATCGCGGTGTCGGCCTGGGCCACCTCGATTGCGGCGCCCTGCCCCGTCCGCAGACGATCGATCAGGACCGCCAGGACGGTGGTGGCCGTGACCTGCCCGGCGATGTGGTCCGGGTACACCGTCGAACCGTCACACAACCCGTCCGAAGTATCGGAGTACCGCCACAGAGCCGACACACCGCACGCGGCGCGGACCAGCGGCCCGTACCCGAGACGCGTGTTCCAGGGACCGACGCTGCCGAACGCGCTGCTCTCCGACACCACGATGCGCGGGTTGATCGCCCTCAGCTCTTCGTACGACAAGCCCATGGACGCGAGGGTGCCGGGTTTGAAATTCGCCAGGACGACGTCGGCCTGTGCGGCGAGCTTCTTGAACACCGCAATGCCGTCGGTACTGCGGAGATTCAGCCCGAGACTGCGGCGGTTGCGGTGACCCCATGCCACCGATGCCGCGAGAGCGCCTTTTCGTCGCGACTGCCGTAGCCCGTCGGGAAAATCCGAATTCTCGATCTTGATGACGTCGGCACCGTTGTCGGCGAACTGGCGACCGAGTTCGGCACCGAACACCACGACGCCCAGATCGAGAACTCGCAAGCCCTCGAACGGACGCGACCCGATGGCACGCGACGGCGCCGGCGGCTGCGGACGCGATCGGTCGGTGGCCGATCCGAACACCGCGTCGTCGTGCTCACCGAGCCGGGGGGCACGGAAGCGGAAACCGGCACGCTCACCGTTGATCTTGGCGTAGCCGGACGGGATCCGGGCCTCGAGCCCCGGCGCGATCTCCGTGTCGACGAAGGTCCCGGACGCTTCGAAATGATCGGTTCGCAGCACCTCCGAGACGGTGTTGAGCCCACCGATCGGGATGCCACGCGCAGCGCCCTCCGCCACGAGCTGGTCGCGGGTGTAGTCGGCGAACAGCGCGTCGATCAGCGGGTTGAGACGATCCGACGCCGCGAAGCGAGCGGGGATGGTGTCGTACTTCGGGTCCGCGAATTCTTCCGGCTCACCCAACCATTCGAACATCGCCCGCCACTGGCGCCGGGCGAGCAGGCAGATGCGTACCTGACCGTCGGCGCACCGGTAGACCGGATAGAAGTTCGCCGCATCGGGTCGCCCGCGCGGGAAGTCCTCCGAACGTCCGGCAGCCGCCGAACCCTGCACGCCGAATCCGGGGTCGAAACCGTGCACGATGACCTCGAACGCGGAGATGTCCACGGTCTGCCCCTGCCCGGTGTGCAGGCGGTCGTAGTAGGCGAGCAACGCCGACCACGCAGTGTGAACACCCACCGACTCGTCGACCAGGCCGTTCGGCGGCAACAGCGGTGCCTCACCCGGCTCACCGGAGCGGGACAACACCCCGCTGAGCGCGTACAGCACCTGTTCGGGTGCGGCCCAGTCCCGATACGGCCCGTCCTGACCGAACGGCGTGACCGAGACCGCGACGAGCTCGGGGTTGATCAGGCGCAGGTCGGTCGCGCCGACACCCCGCGACGCCAGATAGCCGGGCGGCATGGATTCGATCAGGATGTCGGCCTGCCGCGCGAGCTCACGCAGACGATCACGGCCCTCGTCGACCTCCAGGTCGGCGGTGACCCCCAGCTTGTTCGCGTTGCGCAGCGCGAACGGGATGCTCACCCCGCCGCGGATCGGCTCCGCCGATCGGGTCGGCGACCCGCCGGGAAGTTCGATGCGAACGACCTCGGCACCGAGATCGGCGAGAAATCGGGTCGCGGTGTCACCGAATCCGTTCGTCAGGTCCAGTACGCGGACATTCTGCAGAGGTAGTGCCATCGTGTACTCCAAACCTTGTGTGCTCGCGATGAGGCCGAGCCGAAACCGCTCAGCGGGTTCCGAAGTAGACGGACTTCGTGGCGAAGTACGGAGTCAGCCCCTCCGGGCCGAGTTCCCGGCCCAGACCCGAGGACTTGACGCCTCCGAACGGCGCGTCGAGGTCCAGCGCGTAGTAGTTCACTCCGACGGTTCCGCTGTGGATGCGTGCGGCGAGCTCGAGACCGTGCTGTTCGTCCGTGGTCCATACCGTGCCGCCGAGTCCGTACTCGGAGTCGTTGGCGATCGCGACCGCTTCGTCCTCACCGTCGTACGGCGTGACGGTGAGCACCGGGCCGAAGATCTCCTCCTGCGCGATACGTGCCGAGTTGTCGACATCGGCGAACACGGTCGGTTCGACGAACCATCCGAGCGCCTGGGAAGCCGGTGTGCCTCCCCCGGTGGTGATCCGGTAGCCGTCGGCACGACCGGATTCGATGTAGCCCAGTACCCGGTCGCGCTGCGCAGCCGACACCAGCGGACCGACGTGGGTGTTCTTGTCGAGTGGATCGCCGACGGTCAACGCCCGGACCGTCTCGGTGACCGCCTCGACCACCTCGTCGTAGCGCGAGCGCGGTGCGAGGATGCGGGTGCTCGCGTGGCATGTCTGGCCGTTGTTCACGAGCGACACCTCGAGGAGGTTTTTCGCGAACACGTCGAGGTCGGCCTGTTCGGTGACGAGGGCCGCGGACTTACCGCCGAGTTCCAGGGTCACCGGACGAAGCAAGCGTCCGCACACCTCACCGATCGCGCGACCCGCAGCGGTGGATCCCGTGAATGCGACCTTGTCGACTCCCGGGTGCTCCACGAGATATGCGCTGGTCTCCCGGCCTGCGGGCACAACATTGACGACCCCGGCCGGCAGTCCTGCCTCCAGAGCGGCCTCGGCGAACGCGAACGCGTCGAGGGCGGTCTCGGGTGCGGGCTTGAGCACCACGGTGCATCCCGCGGCCAGTGCGGGTGCCAACTTCATCGCAGCGAGCGGCTGCGGGTAGTTCCACGGCGTGATGGCCGCGACGACACCGACCGGTTCGCGGCGCACGACGGTGCGACCACCGAAAGCGCTCGGGCGCACGTCCTCCGGGGCGGCGTCTCGGATCAGGCCGGCATAGTAGGAGAGCATTGCCGCAGGACCGAAGCCGTTCACTCCGTTCGACAGTGCGATCGGCATGCCGTTCTCACGGCTGACGAGCTGCGCGGTCTCGTGACCACGAGACTTCAGTGCCTTCGCGAAGGCGTCGAGGAGGTCGGCGCGTTCGGTGTTCGTCAGCGCTCCCCAGGGGCCGGAAAGTGCACTGCGCGCAGCAGCCACCGCGGCGTCGATGTCGGGCTCCGACGCCAGCGCCGCGGTACCGATCATCTTTTCGGTTGCTGCCTCGACGACGTCCGTCGTGGCACCGGATTGCGGAGCCACCCATCGGCCACCGATGAAGAGCTCGTTACGGTTCAGGTCGTTCGTGTTGTTGTCCATGCCGTGCCTTCCGCGGGTCTACAGGGTGTCTTCGTGCCCGAACAGCACCGAGCTGACCAGTGGTGCCATGGGCCCGCCGATGAACAGCGAGGTTTTTGCGCCGACCACCGGGTTGGTCGAGGTTCCGCGAATCTGCCGAACCGCTTCGACAGCGAGGTTCAGACCGTTGATGAACGAGTCGGCGAGGTTGCCTCCACTGGTGTTGATCGGCAGTTTCCCGCTCGGCGCCGTGAGGTTGTCGACGGTCATGAACGTGCCCGCGGCCTCACCGGGAGGGCAGAGCCCGTGGTCGATCAACGCAGCGACGGCCGGTCCGCTGAAGTTCTCGTAGACCTGGACGACGTCGACGTCGTCCGGCCCGAGACCAGCTGCCGACCAAAGCCTTTCAGCCACGCCGGGTTTCCCGTTGTTGGCAGGACCGAACCCGGCGCTCATGTACTGCTCGTCGAGATCGTTGTCGATCAGCTCGGAGTATCCGCCCGGGGCTCCTTGCGCCCCGGCCAGCAGATAGGCCGGATCGGGACGCAGCGACTTGGCCCGTTCCGCCGAGACGAGCACGAGCGCCACGGCGCCGTCGCTCTCACGCGAGCAGTCGAACAGGTGGAAGGGCTCCGCGATCAGGCGCGAGTTCTCGTACGTCTCCTCGTCGAGGGGTCGTCCGTATCCTTGCGCGGTCGGGTTGTTCTGCGCATGCCGGTACGACGCGAGGACGAGTGACCGCATCGCCGAGCGCGGCACACCGCCGTGTTCGAGCATCCGCTGCGTCCGCATCGCGCAGATCTGTGCGGGTGAACCGATGCCGTGCGCGAGGAAGTGACTGCCGTAGTGGTACTTCGCGTAACCCAGCCGGCCTGTGTCCTCCTGCGACATCGCCCGGTACACCACGACGCATTCGGCCTGTCCCGTGGCGATCGCCACGGCCGCGTTGGTGATGGCGGCTGCGACACTGCCGCCTCCCCCACCCCACATCATGTTCGACCAGCGCAGTTCGTCGATCAACAGGGCACCGCCGATGATGGCGCCGTCATTGGGGCCGCCCGCATAGGAGACGAAGCCGTCGATCTCACGAGGATCGATGCCCGCATCCGCACAGGCCTCGAGGATCACTTCCAAGGTCATGCGCTTCTCGCTGTGCGGGGCCTCGCCACGGCGGTAGTGCTGTTCGGCGACTCCGACGACGGCGGCTGCCCCGCGCATGATGTCGGCCCTCATCGGTCTTCTCCTTCGGAATTCGCGCCGGCGCGACGCCAGCGCAGGAGCGGCCAGGGAGAACCCTCGACGCGCTCGAAGCTGCCGACCACGCGGTCGCCGATCGCGGGATCGGCTTCGATGTCGTCGGTGAGGATTCCCAGGACCCGGCGGCCACCGGCGTGCGGCAGTTCGACGAGCACGGTCACGTAGGGGAGGTTGTTCGCGTACTCCTCCATGTACGGGTACCAACTGCGATTCCAGCTGTAGACGGTGCCGGCCGGTTCGACGGTCTCCCATCCGATGTCGAAGCTGTGGCAGTGCCCGCAGATCGCCTGCGGGCCCCAGATCCACGTGCGGCAGGATGTGCACCGTTGCAGTCGCAACTCGCCGGCGACGAGGCCGTCCCAGTACTGCTGGTCGAGCCCGTCGGGGGCGGGGCCCCACGGGGCCGACACGGGTTCGGTCGCCGTCATCGCTGTGCCCCCTCATCGAGCGAGAAGTTCTCCAACCTCGCTGCCAGCCAACGGCCGTCGTGCAGCTCCCAGATGGAACGCAGCCCGATCGAACGGTCGCCCATGTCGTAGACGGTTTCGCCGATCATGAGGTCGCCGTCCGCGCGAACATTCTTGATCGCGTAGCTCTTCGGTGCTTCACGCGGAGTGTCCACGCCTTCGAAGACCTGCGGAATGTTCTCGCGGACCATGTCGGCGAGTGCCGCCTTCATGTCTCCGCTCGCCACATGACCGACGTGTTGCTCGTACAGGGCACGAAAGTCCTCGACCGTCATTGCATACTCCTCGTTCGCCGGACGCCGCTCGCGCGCCCCATCACTTGCCCTTAACCTTATTGCGTTAGATTACTGCCGTCAACGTCACACGAGACGGAACTGGCCGTCGGACGTAATTTCGACGCGCTGACCTGCGATGTCGTCGTCCACGAGCCGAGTCAGATCGTCGTCGGCGACAGTCGTGGCGAGCGTGCGTTCTCCGGTCCCAGTGCGGGCGGCAAGGAAGCCGCGTTCCGGTTCACCGTCGCGGTTGTAGACGACCGTCCACGACTCCGCCGTGGCCGGCCCGTCGTACGAAACCAGTGCCGTCGTACGCGGCTCTGCGTCGACCTCGGCCTGCACGTCCATCCGCCGGAAGCCATCGGCCGGAGGCTCGGTGGAGTACACCCCCATCGCATGCTTCGTGAGATAACCGCTGTTCGCGGTGACCAGCCCGAACGAGCCGGGGGTGTCGCGCAGTCGCGTCATCATCGTCGCGATCGAATGCCCGACATAGTTGTTCCACGGGCCACCACCGAAGGTCAGACCACCGGTGACGGTGAGCGGTCGCGCCGGATCGTCGAGCGCGAGCCCGAGTTCGTTCGCCGCGACCTGCACTGCCGACGGGAAACAGGAGTAGACGTCGACATGCTCGACCCGATCGAGTCCGATACCGGCGAGTTCGAGCGCCCTCGCGCCCGCGATGCGGATCGCCGGCGAGCGGTCGAGCGCGGCCCGTTCGGCGATCGCAAAGGTATCGTGCGACTCGGTACCGGAATGCGGAAATACCCAGCGTTCCTGCGGAATTCCCAAGTGGGTCGCCGTCCCCACCGAGCACATCAGAAGAGCCGAACCCTGATCGACCATGTTGTTCGAGTTCAGCAACTTCGTATAGGGCGTCGAGATCATCCGGTTGTCGGGCGACGGCGTCGCGATCTCCTCGGCCGTGTACTCGCGTTGCACCCACGCGTTCGGATTCTTCACCGCGACCGCACTGAAGCGCGCCCACAGTCCACCGATGAAGTCCTGGTGCTCCGCGAGCGAACGTCCCGCCGACACACGCAGCGCCTGCTCGAAGAGGGGGTAGACGTACGAAGGGCGGTCGAGGCCGATGCGACGTTCACTCTCCGCCGCCATGGGCACATCGGTGACCATGATCTCTGCGGCGGGAACCGACTCGTCCTGAACCGTCCAGTCCGGACGCAACTTCCGAGCCCGCATCTTCGTCCGGGTCCGCCAGGCTTCTGCGCCACCGATGAGCACCACGTCGGCCCGACCTGCCGCGATGTCCTCGGCAGCACCGTTGACGAAGACCTGCGGGGTGCTGCCACCGTTGCCGGAATATCCGGTGTGCCGGACGGTTGCGCCGATGCGCTCGCCGACGAGGGCGCCCGGGTCGCGGTAGCGCCACGACAACAGGCCGACCACACGCACCGAATCGACGAGTTCGAGCAGTTTCGCCGCCCCGGCGTCGGCTGCCGCGGTGCGGGCTGCCCGCACCATCAGATCGACCGGTTCCACGCCCCCGTCGCGCTCGTCGACCTGGCCACACCCGACCAGAATGGGCGTTCTCGGGTCCAGGTTCACGATTGCACCGCCTCCAGAATCCGTTCCCTGTTCTCGGGCTTCGGCCATCCACCCAGGATGAGGGTGGTGAGACAGGTGGGCTTCCATTTGGTTTCGATTTCCTCGATGATCTTGTCTGCGGGGCCGACGAGGGCTACGTCCTCGACCATCTCGGTCGGCACGGCTTGCGCTGCGAGTTCGGGCCGTCCACTCAGATAGAGCTCCTGGATCTCGGCGCAGGCGTCACCCCACCCCATCCGCACGAACACATCGTTGTGGAAGTTGGCGCCCTTCGCGCCCATACCGCCCGCGTACAGCGCGACCGTCGGTTTCAGCCGCGCGGCGGCCTTCTCCACGTCGTCGTTCTCGACCAGCCAGCACACGTTCGCAATCTCGAAATCGTCCTGGTTGCGCCGCGCGCCCTCTCGCGCGAATCCCTCCGCGAGAGCGGCACGGTAGAACTTGTCGCTCTTGGGCGAGAACCACAGCGGGGTCCAGCCGTCGGCGATCTCCGCTGCCAGCGCGACGTTCTTCGGACCCTCGGCTCCCATGTAGATCGGAATGTCGCTGCGGAGCGGGTGGACGATCGACTTGAGCGGCTTACCCAGACCGGTGCCGCCTTGGGCGGGCAGCTGGTAATGCCGTCCCGAATAGGTGACCGGCTCTTCACGAGCCCACACCTTGCGCATGATCTCGATGTACTCGCGCGTTCGTTCGAGAGGTCGCGGATAGGGCTGCCCGTACCAACCCTCGACGACCTGCGGGCCGGACGCCCCGATTCCGAGAATCACGCGTCCCCCGCTCAGATGATCGAGGGTGAGGGCCGCCATCGCCAATGTGGTGGGCGGGCGCGCGGAGATCTGGCACACCGACGTCCCGAGCTTGATGTTCGATGTGCGGGCGCCCCACCAGGCCAGCGG
Organism: Rhodococcus shunpengi; assembly: GCF_048381395.1. Classification (NCBI taxonomy): domain Bacteria; kingdom Bacillati; phylum Actinomycetota; class Actinomycetes; order Mycobacteriales; family Nocardiaceae; genus Rhodococcus; species Rhodococcus shunpengi. The sequence goes on along the minus strand of NZ_JBLWIU010000012.1, from coordinate 902,389 downwards.
AGTGAGCGCATCGGACCCGTATGTTTCTGCGGTCCAGAAGCTGTCGACTCCGAGTTCTTCTGCCTCGGTGAGGATTCGCTCGACGTGCCGGGGCGGGCCGGAGCCCCAGTAACCGGCAGCAACTCCTACTTTCATACGAACCTCATCGTTTCCTGCGGTGTCCTCGGGTGGGCGGTCAGTGGTTCCGGAATTCGGGGGGCCGCTTCTCGAGGAACGAGACGACGGCCTCCTTGTGGTCCCGCGTGAGCGAGCTCAGGATCTGGGTGCGGTTCTCGAGATCGATCGCTGCTCGCATACTGGGTGTTTCGAGGTTCGACCACATGACCTCCTTGGTCATCCAGACCCCGAACGGGCTGTTCTGCGCGATCGCCGCGGCGGTGTCCAATGCGGTATCGAGCAGTGTGTCGGTGGGCTCCACGGACGAGACGAGCCCGATGCGTTCGGCCTCGGCTGCGTCGATGGACCGGCCGGTGAGCATGATCTGAGCTGCGCGGGAGAAGCCGATCATCCGGGGCAGCAGCCAACTCATTCCGATGTCGCAGTTGGACAGGCCCCGCCGAATGAATGCGGCGTGGAAGACCGCTGCTTCCGAGGCGATGCGGATATCCGCCATGAGCGCCAGCGACATACCGCCGCCGGCTGCCGCACCGTCGACCGCCGCGATGATCGGGGCGCGGGTACTACGAAATGCGTCGACCAGCCCGGCGATGTGCTTCTGCACTCTCAAGCCGAGTTGGGCGCGGCCTTCCCCTTCTGTCGTCCCTTCGGGTGTTCCGTATCCGCGCAGGTCCAGCCCTGCGCAGAAGGCCCGGCCCTCACCGGTGAGGACGATCGCGCGGGTTGTGGAGTCGTCTCGGACCTCGTCGAGGACCCCGTGCAGTGCCTCGATGAGGTCGACGTTCATCGCGTTGAGTTCGTTCGGGCGGTTGAGCCGGATCAAGAGAATTCCCGGCCGCGGACGTTCGGTCAGGATCGGTGTTTCATCGGCCATGTGACTCTCCCGGGTGTGACGGACTCGACACACGCAGGCTAATGACTTTAGATTAAAAGCTCAAGGATCCACCACGACCGAAGGAGTCGACGATGACCGATCTCGAAGGCAAGGTTGCGGTGGTGACAGGAGCCGCCAGCGGCATCGGCGCGGCTACGGCGCGTGTCTTCGCTCAGCGCGGAGCCCACGTCGTCGTCGCGGACATCGACGAGAAACGGGGCCGGAACGTAGCCGCCGAACTCGGCCGGCGAGGCGTCTACCTGCACACCGACGTCCGCGAGGAGTCCGACGTGGCAGCAGCCGTCGCACTTGCCGTAGAGCAGTTCGGGCGACTGGACTGCATGATCAACAACGCGGGTCGCGTGGGCGCCTGGACTTTCCTCGAGGACACATCCCTCGAGGAATGGGAGGACGGCTTCGCGGTACTTTCGCGCAGCGCATTTCTCGGAACGAAGCACGCTGCTCGCGTCATGCGCGACCAGGGCTCGGGCAGCATCGTCAACGTGTCGAGCGTTGCCGGTATCCGGACCGGTTTCGGGCCCCACCCGTACAGCGCAGCAAAGGCTGCCGTTCTGCAGCTCACGCGTACCGCCGCGGTGGAGCTCGCCGAGTTCCGCATACGCGTCAACGCGCTGATCCCCGGTGGTGTCGCCACACGGATCGTCGGCCACGGCGCCGGACTCGAGGACGAAGCGCTCGACCGCAGTGTCGACGCCGTTCGACGGAGCCTCACGAAGTTCCAGCCCATTCCGAGGGCCGGGGAACCCGACGACCTCGCCCATGCCGCAGCTTTCCTCGCCTCCGACGATTCCGAATTCGTCACCGGCCAGACGCTCGGAGTGGACGGGGGCCTCGCCCTGGGCAAGAAGTGGCCCTCGAACTACCGGGCGGAAGCACAGGCCGCTTCGACCCGTGTCATGGTCGAGGACAGTTGACCCGATGACCGAGCATCGGGTCCACACGTTCTGCCGTCTCTGCGAACCGGCGTGCGGACTCGTCGCCACGGTCCGGGACGGCGCGGTCGGCAACCTGCAACCCGACCCGGATCATCCGGTACACAAGGGATTTTCGTGCCACAAGGGTGTGCATTTCCTCGAGATCCATCGCGACCCGGACCGGCTCGACCGCCCGCTCAGGCGCGTCAACCCACGGAGCGAGGAGGTCGGTGAATTCGTCGCCGTCGACTGGGACGACGCCGTACGGGACATCTCAGACCGCCTGCGCGATATACGGCAGCGTCACGGGCGCAATTCACTCGCCGTCTATCAGGGAAACCCCTCCGCGTTCAACGGCACCTACTACGCCAATGCAGCAGCGCTGGCGCGTGGCTTCGACACGAGAATGCGGTTCAGCGCGGGGACCCAGGACACATCCGCCAAGTACGCGGCCAGCGAGGCGATCTACGGAGCCTCGATGGCGCATCCGATCCCCGATCTGCTGCACACCGATTACTTCCTCTGCCTCGGTAGCAATCCTCTCGTCTCGCACATGACCCTCATACACATCTCGAACCCCATGGCCAAGATCAGGGCGATCAAGAAGCGCGGAGGGAAGACTCTGTTCGTCAATCCCCGGCGCATCGAGTCGTCCGGGCCGGATACAGGCGAGGTGTTGCTCATCAAACCCGATTCCGACTTCTACTTTCTCGCCGCGATCCTCCACGAGATCGTCTTCCGCATCGGATACGACCGCGCCGAAGTCGAGAAGCACGCACGGAACATCGACGATCTGGTGGAGTTCGTCGGCAGATATCCCGCCGAACGCGTGAGTGCAGCCACCGGGATAGCGGCCGACGACATCAGGCAGGTCGCGGACGACTTCTGCGCTGCACCTACCGCCAGTATCTACATGGCAACCGGAGTCAATCAGGGACGTCAGGGCGCCCTCGCGTACTGGATGCTCAACATGATCAGCCTGTTCTCCGGCAATCTCGGGAGGCGCGGAGGAAACATCTACTCGCGCGGCATGAGCGACGTCGTACAGAATTCGAAGCGCAAACGGGAAGATCCCTTCTTCGAGGGCAGCCTGGGCGAGGTTCGCACCGTCAGCGGCGACCTTCCCGCGGCCAGACTCGCCGAGTACATCGAGCACGAGAAGGATCCGATCCGGGCCCTGATCGTCATCTCCGGAAATCCGCTGCTATCGGTGGGCGGGGAGGAACGTATGCGGGCCGCGATGGCCGGCATGGAGTTGATCGTGACGATCGACCTGTATCGCACCGTGACCGGCGAGATATCGGATTACGTACTTCCTGCCACGGATTGGCTCGAGCACGAGGACGTCAATTTCCTCAACACCATGGGCGTGGCCATGGAACCGTACGTCCAGTACACCCCGGCTGTCGTACCGCCCGCGGCCGAGCGCCGCGACGACTGGTGGATTCTCGCGCGTATCCAGCAGGAAATGGGAGTCCGGACGTTGCTCGACGATCCGGAACCGGCACCGCTCGCCAACGCGGACGCCGCGATGCGCGAGGCCGGCCTCAGCATCGAACGGTTGAAGCAACTACCGTGCCAGACGGCGGTCCTGCCCGAGGCCGTCCCGTCACACGTCTTCACCATCGCCGTGCAACACGACGACGGTCTGATCGATTGCTGCCCTCCGGTGCTCCGGCGTGCGTACCGCACCGCAGAAGACATCCTGGACGAATTGTCCGGCGAGAGCGCCGATCAACTCAAGTTGATCACGCGTCGCACCCACTACATGCTCAACAGCTGGCTCCACAACTCCCCCCTCCTGAAACAGTCTTTGCACCAGGACAATCCACTGTGGATGCATCCCGACGACGCACAGCGGCGCGATCTGGTCGAGGGCGACGAGGTAACGGTCTCGAATCGCTACGGCTCCGTGGAGGCGACACTGGCATTCGACGAGGGCCTCAAGCCCGGAGTGGTCGCGATGACCCATGGATGGGGTCAGAAGACCGCACGCAGTCTTCGGACGGCAAGTCGACATCCGGGCACGAACGTGAACAGACTTTCCCCGGTGGGCGAGGCCGGGTACGACATCCTCAGCAACCAATCACACCTCACGGGGATCAACGTGGAAGTCACCCGTAGGGCACATCCCTTCACGTAGACAAACCTAACGTCTATAGCTTAATGTGGTGTACCTCACCGAATATCCGGGCATTCGCCCACCTCCTCCCCACACATGAGGTTCAGCATGACCGAACGTACGAACACGGCTGCAAGCCTTCCACCGAATGCTTCCGCCGGACGATCCCCCGCAGAATCACGACGAGCAGGTCGAGCAGCCTTCATCGGAACCCTGCTCGAGTACTACGATTTCAGCCTCTATGCGTCCGCTGCATCAGTGGTTTTCGCAAGCGTGTTCTTCTCGGGCTCGAGCGCCTTCCTCGGAACACTCCAAGCGGTAGCGACCTTCGCCGTCGGCTTCCTCGTCCGCCCGATCGGTGGAGTCATCCTCGGAAGTCTCGGAGATCGCATCGGGCGTAAGAAGATCCTGGTCTTCACGATGCTGCTGATGGGCGGCGCAACCCTCCTGGTCGGACTTCTGCCCAGCTACGCCCAGATCGGTTGGGTCGCACCGCTTCTCCTCGTGCTTCTGCGTGTTCTGCAAGGCATCGGCGCCAGTGGCGAATATGGCGGCGCAGCACTGGTCGCGGTCGAATTCGCCCCCTCCAAGAAGCGCGGCCTGCTCGGCTCGCTGCCCGGCATGGGCGCGGCGCTCGGTGGCGTGCTCGGCTCGCTGTCCCTGCTCCTGGTCTCCGCGGTGATGTCGCAAGAGAGCTTCCTCAGCTGGGGCTGGCGTATCCCGTTCCTGTTCAGCGTCGTCATCCTCGCCTACGGCCTCTGGCTGCGCCGGACGCTGCCGGAAACCCCGGCGTTCGAGAAGGCCCAGAAGACGGAAACACTGACGAAGACGCCGATCCGCGACGTTATCCGGCAGCAGCCGGGCGCCCTGATCGCCGTACTCGTGATGACCATCGGCCAGACCGGTATCGGCTACTTCTACATCGTCTTCATGGGTACCTTCGGCACCAACCAACTCGGCTTCGGCGGCACGGAAGTGCTCGTCGGCCTGATCGCCGCCCAGCTCACCAACGCCGTCCTCATCCCGCTTTTCGGCTCGCTGTCGGACCGTGTCGGACGACAGCCGCTGATCATCTTCGGCTTCCTCTACAGCGCCGTCTTCGCGTGGGCCGGCATGGCCATGCTCTCGGGCATGGATACGCCGCCGTTGATGTTCTGGCTGGTCATGGCGATGGGCAACGGTATCGGCGTTGCGGCGATCTTCGGTCCCATGGGCGCATACGTCATCGAACTGTTCCGCACGCAGCACGCCTACACCGGACTCGGCCTGGGCCGTGAGGGTGGAAACGCCATCGGCGCGGCGGTCGTCCCCGTCATCGCCGTGGCGCTGGCGTTCGACGACACCACCGTGTGGCTCAGCCTCCTGATCTGCGTGGTCTCGCTGCTCGGCTTCGCAGGCACCGTTCTGGCCGGCCGCCGAACGGCATCCGACACCGAGGCAGCCGAGGCCAAGACGCCGGTCTCCGCATAGCACTCGGGATCCACACACGCATCGAGACCGGGGTTGTTTGCGAAAGTTCCCTACTTTTCGCAAACAACCCCGGTCTCGTTCGTGCGGAACGCCTTACGACCTGGGATCAGACCCCGACGGGGCCGCCACGCCAGACGCCGATCTCCTCACCGGAGACGTCGGCCGCGTGATCGGAGACGAGGAAGGACACCGTCGACGCGATGGACTCGGGAGGGATCGAAGGCCAGTGCTTGGTCAGCGCCTCGACTCCCGCTTCCCCACCGCTGGAGACGATGTCGGTCGCTACGAATCCCGGCATCACGCAGTTGACGGTGATTCCGCGCCGTGCGACCTCGAGTGCCATCGACTTCGTCATGCCGACCAGCCCGGCCTTCGCCGCGGCGTATGCGCTCATCCCAGGGGCGGGACGGCGACCACCGGAGGGGCTGTTGACGAACACCACTCGACCCCAGCCTGCTTCGTACATTGCGGGTAGGGCGAAGTGCGTGCAGTAGAACGCGCCGTTGAGGTTGACGGCGATGACTTCGTCGAAGTCCGCCGGAGACTGCTTCCTGGCCGCGCCGGCCTTGTTCATACCGGCGTTGTTCACGAGAACCGTCGGCGCCCCGAGCTGTGCGGTGGTCTCGGCTATGAGACGCTCGGCGTCCTCGACGACCGAGACGTCCGCCTGGATCGCAACTGCCTGCCCACCGTCGGCGACGATCTTCGCCGCGACCTCCTCGGCATCGCGGGCGCTGCGTGAATAGTTCACGGCAACAGCAAAACCGTCTGCTGCGAGCCGATGCGAGACGGCCGCGCCGATACCTCGCCCGCCTCCCGTGACCACAGCCACCTTGTTCGACGTCATCGTCGGTGTCACCTGACCTTCTCGTAGTTGTCCGGCACATTCGCGAAGGCGTCACGCAGTTGCCGCTTCGCGATCTTGCCACTGGGCATGCGGGGCAGCGGCTCGTCCATGAACACGACGTAGCGCGGCACCTTGTAGTCGGCGAGTTGCTCGTTGCAGAAATCCACGATCTCGGATTCCTTCATCTCGGTCGTCGCTCGTACCAGAGCCGCCGGCGTCTCGCCGAACTTGGCGTCGGGCACGCTGATCACCGCGACCTCCTCGACGCCCGGTATCCGGTTGATGACCGTTTCGATTTCGGCCGGGGAGATGTTCAGGCCGCCCGAGATGATCATGTCCTTGAGCCTGTCGACGTAGGTGAGGTACCCGTTCTCGTCGAGCTTGCCGAGGTCGCCCGTGTAGAGCCAGCCGTCGCGGAGCGCCTCCTGCGTCGCGGCTTCGTTGCGCCAGTATCCGGGCATCATGCCGGGTCCGCGCAGCAGGATCTGGCCGGTTTCGTTGGGCGGGAGATCGTTTCCGTCCGGGTCCACGACCCGGATCTTGGTGAAGATGCCGCCGTACCCGCACTTGTCGGGGTGTTCCGCGGCTTCGTCGCGCGGCATCGCGGTTGCCGAGCCGCCGATCTCGGTCTGGCCGTAGATCTGCCGCAGAGCCACCCCCTGGGCCTGCCACTTTCGGAGGAGGTCGACGGGGACCCGGGCCCCGCCGACATGAGCGGTGACCATGTGGCTCAGATCGGATTCGGTGAAACCGGGTGCCTTGGCGATCTGCTCGAACAGAATCGGAGGGCCGGTCAGAGTGTTGGCCTTGTCCTCGTTCAGAACACGCAGAGCTTCGACGGGGTCGAATCCGGGCTGGAGGAACAGTGTTCCGCCGTGCAGGACGACCCGCGAGATACCCCAGATGATCCCTGCCGCGGAGAACAACGGCAGTACGAGCAACGGCCGGAGTCCGTTCGGCTGGATGGGCTCCATGAGGTGCCACTCGTGCATTTCACCGGCGATCGTCGCGTGCGTGAAGATCACGCCCTTGGGGTTGCCGGTGGTGCCGCTCGTGAACACGATGGCGGTGGGATCGTCCATCTCCACGATCGGGGTGGGGAATCGTGTGTGAGCACCTTCCCGCAGCGGACGGACGTCTTTCTCGAACACCGCGATCGCGAAGGTGTTTCGCTCCTGCTGGACTTCTTCTAGGCGGGACAGCAGCGCTTCGTCGCAGACGACGACGGTCGGCTCGCAATCGTCCACGAGGGTGACGAGTTCGCGGACGAGCATGCGCTGGTTGAGGCCGACGGCGATGGCCCCGACCTTCATGGCGGCGAGCGCAGCCACGGCCCATTCGAGACTGTTGACGCCCAGGAGGGCGACTCGGTCGCCTCGGGTCACGCCTCGCGACGCGAGGTCGTGGGCTACGCCGTCGGCCCAGGTGGACAGTTCGGCGTAGGTCACGACATCACCGGCGAAGTCGATCGCGGGGAGGTCGGGCTTCGACCTGGCCCAGTAGGTCAGCGCGTCTACAACGGTGCCGCTCATGATGCCTCCATGGATATAGGTGATCGAGTGCGGACCCCCACACCGGTGAGGCGCAGGTCACATCCGCGCCGTTAAATCTAAAGCCTGTTGTTTATCGAGGCAAGCCCGAGATGTCGCCGGTGTCCCGCGCGACGGCCAGCATCGCGTCGATCTCCACCAACTTGTGCCGCGCGCGGCCCTGACGACGCCCCTCGAGTCGTTCGTGCCTGTCGATCCGCTTCCACCCGTCGAAGTCGATCGCCTCCGGGCAGCGCGACCTCACGACCTCCGCCAACTCGTCCGCGGTGCCGGCCGGGTCGCGAAGACGGTCCTGCGCAAAATCCGCGACGATGGTCTCGACGGTCTCCGCGGCGCAGTACCGGTTGGTGCCGATCACGCCGGTCGGCCCCCGTTTGATCCACCCCGCGACATACGCGCCCTGCACGGGACGGCCTTCGGCAGGATCGATCACGCGACCCTCCACGTTCGGAACCGTCCCGCGTTCGTCGTCGAACGGCAGGCCGGGCACGGGGCTCCCCCGGTATCCCACCGAACGCAGGACCATCGCCGCTTCGAGATCCTCCGCGGGCCCGTCTCCGGCGAAAGGCGCGATTCTCAGGCCCTCGACTCGGCCGTCCCCGAGAATCTCGACCGGCGAGCCGTGGAAGCGCAGGACGATTTGCCGGTGACCGGGCCGCGGCGTGCGCTGTGCGTACTCGGCCAGCGTCCGCAACTTGATCGGCGCATCGGCGGGAGCCTCGTACCCACCGTGCACGGTCACGTCGACCTCCGGCAGTGAACCCAGCGCGAGAAGTTCCGGGGTCGTGAACGCGGCATGTTCGGGGCCGCGCCGGCCGAGCACGACCACCTCCTCGACGGCACTCTTGCGCAACGCGTTCAGCGCGTGCTCGGCGAGATCTCCGGGTACGAGATGGTCGGGGTCCCGCGCGAGGATGCGTGCCACGTCCAGAGCGACGTTGCCGTTGCCGACGACCACCACCCGTCGACCGGACAGATCGAACGTGCGGTCGGCGAATTCCGGATGCCCGTTGTACCAGGCGACGAATTCGCGGGCCGCGACGCTACCCGGCAGATCCTCCCCGGGAATTCCGAGTTTCCGGTCGTCGGATGCTCCGCTCGCGTGGACGACCGCATGGTGGTGAGCGAGCAGTTCCTCGATACCGATGTCCCGTCCGATCTCCACCCCGAAGAACGCCCGGAAACCTTCCCGGCCACCGGTGCGGGAGAACAGTCGGTCGACTGCCTTGGTGGTCTGATGGTCCGGGGCCACCCCGAAGCGGACGAGTCCACCGGCGACCGGCAACCGTTCGAACATCGCCACCTCGACGTCCACGTCGCGTCTCTTCAGCAGCTCCTCCGCGGCATAGAACGCCGACGGGCCGGAACCGACGATCGCCACCCGCAGGGTCCCGGAGCGTTCGACGACCCGGGTGGGCGCCGGGGCCACCTCGGTGGGGCCGGACACGGTCGGATTGCCGAGGAAGTACGCCGCGTTCAGATCCCTGTAGATCTCCGTTTCCGGAGTGAGATCGCTGTCGGGAACGATCGCGTCCACCGGGCACACGTCGGCGCAGGCTCCACAGTCGATGCACGTGTCGGGATCGATGTAGAGCATCTCGGTGCGCGCGTACTGCGCTTCGTCGGGTGTCGGGTGAATACAGTTCACCGGGCACACGGCGACACACGTGGCGTCGTTGCAGCAGGCCTGAGTGACTACGTACGTCATGAGTTCTCCGATCGATCGCGAAGCGCTGGATCCGGGTTCGGGAGACGGAAGCGGTCGCCGTAGCGGTCGGCGAGTTGGCCCGCGCGATCCGCGAAGCTTCGGGCTCCACCCGGATACGAATGCCGGAACGACGCGACCCCACCCGTGTGGGCAGGAAACCCGATGCCCAGAACGGATCCGGTGTCTGCGTCGGCGTCGGAGGTGACGACGCCTTCGTCGAGGCACCGGCATGCCTCGACGACCTGAGAGAACAGCAGACGGTCGCGCATGTCGTCGACCGGGATGTCCTTCACCGGTCCGAATACCTCGCGCAACCCGCTCCACAGCCCGAGCCGGGTACCGTCGCCGTCGTAGTCGTAGAAACCCCGGCCCGCGGCTCGTCCGCCGCGGCCGTGAGCGTCGATCATGTGGTCGCGCACCCTGTCCGCCTCGTGGGTCCGCCACGTGCCGCCGGACGATTCGAGGGCGGCACGCTGCTCCCGTTGCACCGAACGGTTGAGGGTCAGCGAGATCTCGTCGAGAAGCTGCAGCGGGGGAACCGGATATCCCGCATCCTTCGCCGCATCTTCGACGAGGCCCGGGTCGATTCCGGCACCGACGGCGATCAGCGCTTCGTCGAGATATCGCTCCATGACGCGGCTCGTGAAGAACCCCCGGCTGTCGCGCACGACGATGGGTGTCTTTCCGAGCAGCCGCGCGTACTCCAGAGCGGACGACAACGTCTTCTCCGATGTGCGGGTACCGACGATCGTCTCCACCAGCCGCATCCGGTCGACCGGCGAGAAGAAGTGCATGCCGACGAACGTCTCCGGGCGCGACAACTTGGACGCGAGGGTCGTGATCGGCAGCGTCGACGTCGTCGATGCGAGCACGGTGCCGGGCTCGGTGACCGCTTCGATCGTCTGCAGAACCTGCTGTTTGACGGCGACGTTCTCAGCCACGGCTTCGACCACCAACGCGGAGGGGTCGAGGTCCGAGAGGCGTTCGGTGATCTCGATGCGATCGAGCAATGCGCGTGACGAGGCAACGTCGGTGGTTCCCGAGTCGAGTGCACGCGCCTCACGTCGTTCTGCGTATTGTCGGCCCCGGCGTGCGCCTTGCAGGGTGCGCGCGACGAGCACGACTTCGGCCCCCGCCCGCGCACACGTGTAGGCGATGGCCGACCCCATCATTCCGGCTCCGACCACACCGACAGTCGTGCCCTTCAAGGTGTCACTGCGCGCGTTCACCGGAGGCCTGCTTCCGCTCGCTCGACATCGACGGGTATGCCGTTGAAGATCGGGGCGCCGGTGAGGGGTTCGACCACCGAATCATCGACCAGTGCATTGACATTGGAACCCGGAGCGGACGCGGCCCTCGTGATTCCCAGCCCGTCCCCCTGGTGGCCCCAGCCGTGTGGCAGGCTCACGACCCCCGGGCGTACTTCCTCGGTGATACGCACTTCGCCGAGAATCGATCCCGTCTTCGACGTGATGCGTACTGCGTCGCCGTCCACCAGGCCACGTTCACGCGCGTCGGCGTCGTTGACGAACAATGCGCACTGTCCGCTGTCCGGTTGGGGCAGCGCGTTGTGGAGCCAGGAGTTCATGCCGCGACGTTGTCGCCGGTTGATCAGCAACAGTTCGGGCACCGGTTGTTCCAGGGCCGCGCGCACGCGGGGGATATCGACGGTCAGCCGGTCCGGCACGAGGTCGATCCGGCCGTTCGGTGTGCGCAGAACCTCCGGGATCCGCGGTTGCATCGGCCCGTAGTCGATACCTTCGGGGTGCCGTTCGAGCAGTTCGAGCGTGAGTCCGTCGGGCACGGCACCGAACCGGTCACCGTAGGGGCCGCTGCGTAACCGGAGATCGAGGAGTCGCTCGGGGCCGGTACGTGCCGATACCGAAGCGGCCACGTGTTCGGGTTCGCACGCCGCCAGTTTCGCTGCCCGGCGGATCGCGGTGGCGGCCACCTCGTCGTCGAGTTCGGAGATGGGGCGTCCCGGTTCGCCACGGACGATCGCGGTGAGCCTGAGCAGGATCTGCCATTCCGGCATCTCCCCGGGGCCGGGTTCGAGCAGCGGCGCCGAATACCGGGCCACGTTGCGGACCTGGAAGTGGGTCAGCGCGAGGTCGTGGTGTCCGCGCGTGGTCAGCGGAGGAGGAGGGAGAACGACGTCGGCGTAGCGGGTGGTCTCGTTGAGGTACCCGTCGATACAGACCATGAACTCGAGGTCGGCCAGCGCTGTCTCGACGGCACGGCTGTTGGGCACCGACCGGGCCGGATTACCGGAGATGGTGATCAGTGCCCGGACCTGGCCGGGCCCCGGGGTGAGGATCTCCTCGGCGAAGCACACAGCGGGGATCTCCCCCATCGCCTCCGGCATATCGCGTACACGTGAGCGCCAGCGGTCGAACACGAGGGGCGCCTTGGGATTTGCCGGCCACGTGGTGGGTCCACCTGCCGGCGGGGTCGGGAACATCGCCCCACCGGGCCGGTCGAGATTCCCCGTGACGATGTTGAGAACCTCGACCATCCAGTTCGCCACCGAACCGAATTCCTGGGTGCACGAACCCATCCGGGAATGTGCCACCGCCGCAGGAGCGGCGGCGAAATCACGGGCGACCTGCCGGATCAGCCCGGCGTCCAGACCGCACGTGTCGGCCACCGCTTCGGGCGTGAACGGCGCTGCGAGCCGAAGCACGTCCTCCACGCCGTCCACGTGATCGGCCAACCGTCCGAGTGCTGCAAGGTTTTCCTCCGCGATCACGGAGACGAGCGCGAGCAGGAACAGAGCGTCGGTACCCGGACGGATCGGCAGGTGCAGGTCGGCGACCTCGGCGGTGCGGGTTCGCGCCGGGTCCACCACGACCAGCGTGCCGCCACGCTCGCGCAGCGCCTCCAGGCGCTTGCCGATTCCCGGCGCCGTGATGGTACTGCCGTTGGACACGAGCGGGTTGGATCCCAGAATCAGCAGGTACGACGTCCGGTCGATGTCCGGAATCGCCATCCCCAGCCCGGTGCCGTAGAGCAGCGTGTTGGCGAAGTTCTTCGGGAGCGTGTCGATGCTCGCCGGTGAGTACACGTTCCGTGTTCCGATGGCCGCGATCAACGGCAGGGTGTACAGGGACGGGTCGAGGTGATGTGCGGCCGGATTCCCGGAATACACTGCGCAACTGTTCGGATCACGCGCGACGATCGGCAGCAGCCGTCTTTCGATCTCCGCGAACGCCTCGTCCCAGGATGCCGTGCGGAAGCGGTCTCCGTCCCGGATCAGCGGAGTGCGCACGACGTCCGGATCGTTCTCCAGCGCAGCAAGGCCCACCCCCTTCGCGCAGCTGTGTCCCGCGCTGAACACGTCGTCGGGATTCGCGCGCACCGATGTCACGGTGCGTCCGTCCAGTTCGAAGAGCAGCCCGCACGTCGCCTCGCAGAGCGGGCAGATACGTGGTTTCACCGTATGAGTCGAGGTCTCAGTGGGCACCGGCCACCTCCCGCTCGAGTGCTACCGGCACGGCGGTCATCGTCGGCATCACGTTGATGTGCTGCACGTCGTCGTAGCCGGTGAGATCGTTGACATTGCTGCCGCCGAGTCGTGGATCCGCGTCGGAATCGGAACCGCCCCAGCAGTGGGTCATCGAGACGGTGCCGGGTGCCACGGTGTGATCGGCGTGCACGACCGCCCGTATCTGCCCTCGACGCGAACGAACGCGCACGATGTCGCCGTGGGCCACGCCGAACCGTTCCAGATCCCGCGGATGGACGTGGGCCGGGTTGTAGCCGTAGCGCGCGAGACCAGGGATGCCTCGCCCGAGCGAGTTCATGAGCTCGCGGGCGCGGCGCACCGTCAGCTCGAGCGGAAATGCAGCGAAGGAATTCCGTTCCTGCAGTGCGGCATCGATTTCCGCAGACACGTCGTCGGGGCACAGAGCGAGACGATGGTGCGCTCCACCCTCGGTCGGTGGTTCGACGATCGTCTCCACCCGCGGCGCACGTACTCCGCGACGCGCCGAGGTCAGCTCGTCAAACGGGATCCGGCCGCGCTCGGCGCACATCTCGAGCAGCTCCTCGGAGGTCGGGGGCACCGCCGGATCCAGGACCCGTCCCGCGAACTTGGGCCGCTGCCCCGATGCGACGGTCAGTCGGTAGAAGAATTCCCAGTCCTCGACGACACCCCGGGGTGGCTCGACCAACCGCGGGGTGTACTGCGCGAACGGCTCGGAGAAGAAGAACTCCATGAGCAGCGTGTGGTCGGGGCGCTCGTACACCATGGTGGGGGCGATGACGTAGTCGGCGAGTCGCGCGGTGTCGGACATTCTCGTGTCGATACACACCAGCAGGTCGAGGTCCCGCAGGGCACGCTCGGCCTTCTCGCGGTCCGGGAGGGCCCGGGCCGGGTTACCCCCCGACACCACGAGCGCCCGGATCCGGTCGGGGCCCGGCTCGAGGATCTCGTCGGTCAGAATTCCGGACGGCAGTTCGCCGTTCATCGTGCCGACTCCGCCGATCCGACTGCGGAAACCCGATTCCCAGCTGCGATAGGGAGGACGAACTTCGGCCTTCAGCGGCACACTCCGTGCGAGCACGTTGCGCTCGGGCACGGTCTCACCTTCTCGAAGGTAACGTCCGCACACGACGTTCAGGCAGGCGACGAGGTGCTCCGCGACGTTCGAGTGCGGTCCCATGCACACGCCGGTTCCGGTCGTCGCCATTCCTCGGGGCCCCTCCGCGAACATCCGCGCCGCGCGGATCACGTCGGCGGCAGGAACACCGGTCGACGCCGCCGTCCGTTCCGGCGTCGCAGGTGCCACCCTCGCCGCGAGTACGTCGAGCTGTTCGACGAACCGATCGCAGAACTCCCGGTCGTGAAGTCCTTCGGAGAGGATCACATTCAGCATTCCTGCGAACAGGGCAGCGTCGGTTCCGGGCCGGGGACGTAGGTGGAGATCGGCTCGCGCGGCGGTTTCCGTGAGACGCGGGTCGACGACGATCAGTTTCAGACCGCGTTCCCGGGCACCCCGGATCGCCACGGAGGGATTTCCGGTGATCGCTCCGTCGCCGTCTCCACCGTTGAGGGAGACCATCGGGTTGGTGCCGGCCAGCAACCACACGTCGGCGGTATCGAAGGTTTGCCGTCCGCCGAGGTACTGCCCCATGCGCGCTTGGACGATCCACTTCGCCGACTGGTCGATCGTCATCGTGGAGAAGAGTTTGTGCGATCCAGTGGTGCGGAACCAGGCTCGGGCCATCGGCCCGGTCAGGGCAGCGAAGTTCTGCTGCGTGCCCATGAAGAGGCCGAGAGCGTCGGCGCCGTGTTCGCCGGTGATCGCTGCGAGTTTCTCGGCGATCTCGGTGACGGCGTCGTCGATCGAGATCGGTTCGTAGTCGCCCGAGGGGGTGCGGCGCACGGACGTGGTGAGGCGATCGGGGCCGTGGAGAAAGTCGCCGCCGCGGCGACCCTTCGGGCACGTGTAGCCGCCCGACAGCGGGTGCAATCCGTCGCCGGTGATTCCGAGGATCCGATTCCCCTCGACCTCCACGCGCACTCCGCAGGAGGCGGGGCACAGGCGGCAGTAGGACAACTTCACCGGCACTCGTCTTCTCCATCCACTATTCGGCGAAGGGGGCGAACCTGGGGGTGTGACCCGCGACACCGACTGACCCCTAATCTAATAGCAGTAGTTAAAAGTCGCAAGACGAGCCGCGCAGGCTCGGCCGAACGCAGCACAGGGCCGCTTGTCACCGACGACTTCGGCGACGAACAGCCCTGTGCTGCACAGAACTACCGGATCGACGCGCCGACTCGGGAAGAGACCGAACTCGCGTGACCGGAGGCAGCCGATGCGCGACGCTGCCGGATCGCCATAATGCCGAGCGTCACGACAGCCAGTAGCGTCGGCACGATCGTCAGAAGGAAAATGCTCCGTGCACCGAGTCCCGCCGCGATGAGCAGCGCACCGACTGCAGGACCGGCAATCGAACCGATGCGTCCGATACCCATAGCCCAGCCGACACCGGTCGCGCGGACCGAGACGGGGTACACCGTGGCTGCGATCGCGATGATGCCCGCGGAACTGCCTGACATGCCGAATCCTACGAAGAACACCGTTACCAGAAGCAACCACCCGCTGCCCAAAAGCATCGCGACCAGGCCCGTGCACACTGCTCCGAGCGTGTAACCGGCCATCACCACCACGAAACCGTTACCGATCCGGTCGGTGATTCGTCCGAAGGTCAGCGCACCGGTCATCCCGCCGAGATTGAACAGGGAAGCGGCGAGCAAGGCGGTCGAGGCACTCTGCCCACCTTCACCGAACAGCGTCGGCATCCAACTGAGCAGGAAGTAGATGACCAGGAAGTTGATGACGAACACGCCCCACAACAGAACCGTGTCGACGCCGCGGCCCCCTTGGAACAGCGCACCGACGGACGACTTCGACGCGGTGGCCGGTTCCTGCGCGAACCGGGCCGTTGCCGGAACCTTCTCGTCGGGCGCAATCTGCCCCATGATGTCCGCCGCCTTCTCCGTCTGCCCTCGGGCGACGAGGAACTTGACAGATTCCGGCAACCATCGAATCGACACAGCGACGAGAACCAACGGCAACAGACCGCCGAGAAGGAACAGCGACTGCCATCCGAACCTCGGAATGAGAAATGCTGCGCAAAAGCCGCCGACGAATCCGCCGAGAGACATGCCGGCAACTGTCACGGTCACCATCGTGGCCCGGGTACGGGCCGGACTGTATTCACTGACCATCGCAACAAGGTTGGGTGTCACTCCGCCGAGCCCGAGACCTGCGATCACCCGCAGGACGATCAACGCTCCCATCGACGTCACGAATGCAGTGGCCAAGGTGAACACCGAGAAGACGACGGTGCATACGATGATGATCCTGCGGCGGCCGTAACGGTCCGCGAGAGACCCGAAGACCAGGCTGCCCACGACCATTGCGCCGGTACTCAGGGCCAGTGCGAGCCCGAACGACGCCGGTTCGATCCTCCAGTCCTCGGACATCGCAGGGATCACGAATCCGATGAGCTGTGCGTCGACACCGTCGAGGATCGCAAGACCGAGACACAGGGCCAGTACACGCTTCTGAAGAGACGACAGAGCAGATCTGTCGATGAGTTCGACGATGTCCACATCACGAATGTTGTTCACGTTGCAAGCCCTCTCGGAGCGGGGAAACCGACTCAGGAAGCGAAGTGCTCGTCGGCAGTCTTCATATCCCGGGGCACCGGGATCGCATCGGTCGGCGGTGCCTGGAACCGCTCACGCAGAACCGTCTTCGCGAGCTTGCCCGAGAACGTCCGGGGCAGCGGTTCGTCGAGCGCGACCGCGTGCACCGGCCGTTTGAACTTGGCGAGATTCTCACTCGCGACCGCGGTGATGTCGTGCACGATCTCGTGCGCGGGCCGGGCACTGTGGAAGACGACCATCGGCACCTCCCCCCAGCGGTCGTCCTCGACTCCGATCACCGCGAGGTCGACCAGGCCGTCGATACCGTGCAGGGCCTTCTCGATCTCCGCGGGATATACGTTCAGCCCACCGGAGATGAGCATGTCCTTGCTGCGGTCGACGACCTTGAGGTACCCGCCCTCGTCCTGCAGGCCGAGGTCTCCCGTGCGCAGCCAGCCGTCGACGAGCGTCTCGGCCGTAGCCTCGGGCTTGTTCCAGTACTCCCGCATGACGTGCTCGCCGCGCACCAGGATCTCGCCGACCTCGTTAGGCCCGGCGAAGCCGCCATCGGCCCCGGCGATCCGCAGCTCGGTTCCCACAAGAGCGAGACCGGCGAAGCCCGGACGGGTCCGCGCGTCCTCGTAGTTCAGGGTCGACGCCATGCCCGACGCTTCCGTCAGCCCGTAGGCCTGGGTCATCGGCACCCCCCGGCTGTTGTAGAAGTCGAGGAGATCGAGACTGATGGGCGCGCCGCCCGCACCGGCGAAGGTGAACTGTGCCAGCTTGCGCCTACCGAAGTCGGGTAGCTGCGTCATGCGCTCCCAGATCACGGGGACAGTGGTGGTCGCGGTGATCTGCTCGCGCTCGAAGGTGTCGAGCGCGATCTCCGGGTCGAACTCGCGGAGCAGCACCATCGTCGAACCGGGCAGTACCACGAGCTGCATGAAGATCGAGAGAACGGAACCGGTGTAGACCAGCGGTGCGGAGCACATGACGCGGTCCTTGCCGGAGATACCGTGGCCGAGGACCTGAGCGATGCCGGGAGCGAGGGCATTACGGTGGGTGATCAATGCACCCTTCTGCACGCCCGTCGTGCCGGAGGTGTAACAGATGAACGCCGGGTCGGCGGGTGCGACATCGACGGACGGGGCCGCCCCCGGGTCGATCAGCTCCTCGTACCGGCGATGGTCCGTTCCGCCGATCGCAAAGATCTCGAACTCCGTTTGCCTGGCGCCCACTTCGAGGAGCGGGGCAAGCTCGCTCTCCACCACGACCACCCGCGGGGCGGAGTCGACGAGCATCGGAGCGAGTTCCTTACCGACCAGACGGAAGTTCAGCGGGACGCTGATCGCGCCGAGCTTGAGGGTGGCAAGAATGATGTGCGCCAGTTCGGGTCGATTGAGCATCATGACGCCGACGCGGTCGCCCTTGCGCACCCCTCGCGCCGCGAGCCCTCGCGCCAACGCATCTGTGATCGCATCGACTTCGGCCCATGTCTGCGAAGTGTCGCCGAAGACGATCGCTTGCTGAGCGGGGCGGGTCTTGCCCCAGTATCGAACCAGATCTGGCAGATTCATCGTGGTCTCCTCGTGCCGGCCGTGGCGGCGCACCCAGCTCTCACTCACGACCATGGAAAAGGCGCGGCCCACTCCGAGCCTGTCCGCCTGCCGAGGCGTCCGATCCGACGGAACGCCCCGAATTGCTGTACGACCACCGTGAGTGCGTCACACTTCACAACGCGTGTGATCCCCACCACTGGAGTCGGTCTTGAATCTAACATTCATAGGCAAACGGCACAACGGCCATTTCGGGACAATTCGGCCGCACGACGACGGAAACCCCTCCCGGCGGTCGGCGCGCAGGGAGGGGCCTTCGAATGTTCGAAGTTGTTACGGTTCAGATGTTTTCGAGGAAACTCTCGGTGTCGGAGCCGAGAACGGGCGGCAGATCCGGCGCGAACTTCTCGCCCACCACACGCACCGGGCTCGCTACGAATTCGAGTTCACCGACCCCCGGGTATTCGACCCGGTAGGTGCCGGCACGCGCAAGGAAATGCGGGTCCGAGAGAAGATCGCCGACCGAGTTGACGGGACCGCCGGCAATATCGTGCTCGAGGAACAACGACACCCATTCGTCGCGGGTCCGTTGCAGGAAGATCTCCCGCAGTTCCCGGTACACGCGATCGGCGCGCGCGGAGGCTTCCGTGTCGGTGCTCGTGAGGTCGATATCCAGTAGGTCCGCACGGTCGACCGCGACACAGAAGTTGCGCCAGAACTTCTCGACGTGCGCACCGAACAGCATCGCTTCGCCGTCCTTCGTCCGGTACGCCTCGAGACGAGGCCAATCGGGCAGGCGACCGTCCGGCAACCACGTCGGACGCGGAAGGGATCGGTCCTTGTTGAGTTCGGCATCGACGAGGTCGGGCATCCATGCAGCGGCGATGTCGATGCCGGCCACCTCCAGTCGGCAGCCCTGACCTGTACGACCCGCACGGTGCACTGCCGCAAGCAATCCCATCGCCCCGTACGCGCCGAGGGCATACATCGCGATGGGTGGAGTCGTGCCGCCCGCGATACCGTCGACCGGCGGGTCCACGGGTGTGCGGACCTCACGCAGGCCCGCGAAGGCGTCGAAGGTCGGCCCCCCGGTCCCGAGTGTGCTGTACGGGCCTTCCGAGCCCATCCCGGAAACGGTGCAGAAGACGATCCTGGGATTGACCTCCCGCAGCTGCTCGTATCCCACTCCGAGCCAGTCCAGGTAGCCGCCACGCATCCCTTCGATCACCGCATCGCAGGTACGAGCGAGTTCGAGAAAGGCCCGCTTGCCCTCCTCCGTCCGCAGGTCGAGTTCGACGCTCTTCTTTCCGCGATTCCACCGCAGGTGCATGAACGAGGGCCCGTTCTCGTCACCGACGGCCCGGCTCCCACCGATCCGCACCGGGTCGCCGAGCGGACCCGTTTCGATCTTGACGACTTCCGCGCCGAGATCTGCCAGATGCCCGCCGACCGACGAGGGCGCCAGTTGCGCAACCTCGAGGACACGCACCCCTTCCAGCAACGAGTAACCACTCATATCGTTCCTCTTCCGGAAATGTTCAGAGTCTGTTCGGGTTTGAGCTCGACCCACAATCCGTCCGCGTCCGCGACGAGCACGTCTTCGTGGTACATCCGTCCGCGCATGAACCGCTTGCGGCCCTCTTGACGCACGAACTCCGCTTCCACGCGCAGTTCGACGTGTAGGGGCGCCGGGGCACGAAAATTCACGTTCAGATAGGCCGTGCGGGCCCACGGCCGACCCGCGTCGTTCGCCAGGCGAGCCATGATCTCGTCGAAGATCAACGGTGTGACGCCGCCGTTCATCGCATATCGTCCCGAGTAGAAACGCCCGACCGTGACCCGTCCGCGAGCGGCGGTCTCCGTCACCTCGTCGATGTGCAGGGGCGGAGCCAAGGCTTGACCCCGTCCCGCCAGATCCCACCGACGACCCGAGATCTGCTCGTCCTCCCCCACTTCGAGGGACTGCAATTCCTTTGCTACGGAACGCAACTGCTGCGTAATACGGGCGGCGGACACAGTATCCGGACGAGACCTGGTGAACGCTTCCTGGACCGACCGCAGCGCATCGACCAGTTCGGCGAACTCGTCGTCGGCCTCCGCGGTGGGATCGAACGGATCGTTCCAGTCCGGCTTCCAGATGTCGATCGAGGTACTCGAATGCGATGAACCGCTCATGATCTCTCTTTTCGCTCGGTCCCCGGGCGGGTTCGAAAAGAACCCCGCGAACGTGTCGCCGATGGACCGGGGGCGCAGCGCAGTGCGCGCTACGGTGTTCTCCCGATCGTATCGACTACGCAGATCGCTTCCCTGCCCTGCGAGCAGCAGCGTCTTGATCTCACGGATCGCATCGGGCGACTGCGCCGCGATCTGTCTCGCTGCCGCAATCGCTTCGTCGAGCACGCGGCCACTGTCCGCATAACGAGTGAGCAATCCGATGCGGTACGCCTCGTCGCCCGCAACGGCACGCGAGGTCATGAGTAGGTCGCGTGTCTGGCCGGCGCCGATCACCGTGTCGAGGATCCATGTCAGGTTTGCGCCCCCGTACTTCGCCGCAGTCACGGTGAAGGACGTCGACGGTCCTCCGACACGAAGGTCCGAACATGCGGCGAGAAGTGTTCCCGCACCGTACGACACGCCCTGGACGGCCGCGAGCGTGGGCTTCGGGAAGCGAAGATAACGCCACAACAACTCCTCGCGTTCGAGCATCGCTTCGAGCTGCTCTTCGGACGACATCCCACGGAGTTCGTCCAGGTCGTAGCCCGACGAGAAGGCCCGATCACCGGCACCGGTGATCACCACCGCCCGCACGTCGTCGTCGCGCGCCGCTTCGTCGAGGCGCTCGTCGAGGCGGCGCTGCAACGGCAACGAGATCGCGTTGAGCGTCGCCGGCCGGTCGAAAGTCAGGAGCAGAACACCCGGCTCGGGGGACGACTCGTGCAATTCCGCTGCGGTCATGTCGACGTGCCAACCTTCTTCCGCCGTTCCTCGGCGATCGCGGCGGCATCCCGGGTGATCATCCTGTGGAAGAGCTGTCCCGGCAGTTCGTTACGGCCGTAGACGAGTTCGTCCACCTTTCCGTGGGCGACGTTGTCGGTGATCGTCTTCGTGACGAACCAATCCTCCTCGTGGAGTGTCTCCATGAGCAGTTCCCAGTTCTTCTCGAGGACCCGTACTTCGCGCGGAGTGGTGGGCTCTGCGGGAGACAGCAGCCGGATGGTGCAGTACGAGACGTTGGGGTCGTCGACGTCGGGAACGATCGTCCAGACCTCGAAGTGGTTCGGCTCGGTCACCAGCATGGTGCCGGGGTAGATCGTGTAGTTCGCGAGGGAATAGTCGCGCACGTCGAAGGAATCCGGGTCGGCGTCGCGAACCTCGGTGATCGACTTGCGCGCCACAACGAGTCGCCACGAGCGGTCGACGACGTCGAGAGCGGTGATGTTGCCCTCCAGGAAGTTGCAGACCGTCTTGGTGTGCAACTGGCACAGATGGTACGAGTCCTGGACACCGTCGACGGCGATCTTCCAGTTCATGTCGAGCTTCCAGGTTTCCTTGCGGACCTGGTAGGAGGTGCCCATGCCGGTATCGGTGACCTCGGCATCGTGTTTCTCCCCGAGCGTCTCGGCGATGTCGAGCTCAGCTCCGACGGTCGGTACGACCCAGACGAGCCCGTGGCGAACCTCGCAGGGGAATTCGACGAGTCCGTACCGGGAACGGTCGAGACCGTCGAAGCCGTCCGCATGCGGCATCCCGCGTAACGCACCGTCGCGCCCGTAGGCCCAATTGTGGTAGGGGCAGCTGAAGATTCGCTTGCAGCCGGACTCCTCGAACTCGACCTTCGCTCCGCGATGGCGGCACACGTTCGAGAATGCCTTCACACTGCCGTCGGGCTGCCTGACCACGAGCAACGGCGTGCCGATCAGCTCGGTCGTGATGAAGTCGCCGGCGTTCTTCACCTCGTCGACGTGCGCGACGATGTGCGGGAAGCGGCGGACGGCCTCGCGTTCGAGATCCGCCAGCTCGGGATCGTTGAACACCGAAAACGGCACTCGGAGAATCTCGTCCGCGTAGTCGGTGGTGTTGTTGTCGACGTGCGCGATGAGTCGACGAGTGAGTTCGATCTTGTCTTCACGCTGCATGCCATCAATATGGCACATGAGACATTTAGAGTCTAGTGTCGCATGACGCCCGCACAGTAAGGTGCTGACGTGGCAACGAACAGGGACACCGAGACCAGCGACGCGAGTACAGCGATCCTCGAAGCAGCCGAGTCCTGCTTCGAGCAGTTCGGCATCGCGAAGACCACGATGGCCGACGTCGCCCGCGTTGCCGGCATGTCGCGAGCGACGGTCTACCGGTACTTCTCCGATCGGAATTCCTTGATCATGGAATCGATCGTTCGCCGCGCCCGGATCGGCATGGCCCCCTCCCGCGAGAAGATCCGCTCGTATCCGACCTTCGGCGAACGCATCGTCGAAGGCATCTGCCGAAACGTCCGGCGCGGCCTGCGAGACCCGATGATCCACCGGCTGGTGTCCCCGGCGGAGGCCACCCTGGCCACCAGTCTGCTCTCCACATCCGGGCGCGCGGTCGAACTCACCCGCGAACTGTGGGAACCGATCCTGCTCGAAGCTCAGGAATCCGGCGAGATGCGAGCCGATGTCGACCTGACACTTCTGTGCGAGTGGATTTCGGAATTGGAGATGAACTACATCAGTTCGATCGGCGCCGGCGTGGGCTCGCTCGAGCAGTTGCGGGCAAAACTGGAGACGTTCTTCGTCCCGTCACTCCTCCCCGCACCCGCGGTTATCGATTGACCGGCCGTCAACACCATGATAGGCCTTTAGCGATCGATAAGTAGCTGCTGCCCGCAGCCATCCGAAAGGCCCCCATGTCCGATCAGACCACCCCATCCGAACCCGCGGCCCTGTACGAGAAGCGCGGCAACGTCGCACTCATCACCCTCAACCGCCCGCGCGCCCTCAACGCCGTGAACGGTGCATTGGCCACCGCAGTCGGCAACCACCTGGAAGCAGCCAACAACGACGACGATGTGCGAGTCGTCGTGATCACCGGAGCCGGTCGCGCCTTCTGCGCCGGTGCCGACCTCAAGGCCCTTGCAGCGGGCGAGGATACGTCGGCCGAAGGCCACCCCGAATGGGGCTTCGCCGGATACGTGCAGCACTGGAGCGCCAAGCCCACCATCGCGGCGGTCAACGGGTTCGCCCTCGGTGGCGGAACCGAACTCGTCCTTGCAAGCGATCTCGCCGTCGTCGACGAGGAGGCGAAGTTGGGCCTGCCCGAAGTCAGGCGCGGACTGTTCGCGGCCGCCGGCGGTGTGATCCGGATGCAGCAGCAGATCCCCCGCAAGGTCGCTCTCGAACTCGCACTGACCGGTGAACCCATCACCGCCGCGCAGGGCAAGGAGCTGGGCCTGGTGAACCGGGTTGCCCCTGTCGGCACCGCTTTGGAGGTCGCACTCGAACTGGCCGAGATCATTGCAACGAATGCCCCTGTGGCCGTCCGCGAATCGAAGGCGATGATCCACCGGACCGCCAACAGTCCCGACTGGGGAGACGCAGCGTGGGACGCCAACCGCAACGCGTTGAAGGTCGTGTTCACGAGCGAGGACGCGATGGAAGGACCGCGCGCATTCGCCGAGAAACGTCAGCCGGTCTGGAAGGGTCGCTGACGACCTCGGCCGAGGGTCAGCGCTTGCCGCGACCGAGCCGATCGATCACGACGGCCCGCAGCGAACGCGCTTCGATGCCGGCCTCGCGGCGGGCGCGCCCTCGGGTCACGAGCACCCCGATGAGCGCGATCACCCAGATCGGGTACTGCGCGAACCACGCGACGCGGAAGGCGTCGAAGGTGTAGCCGCCGAGCCGGTCGAGCACGATGCCCATCGTCTGCACGACCAGCAGTGTCGCGAGAAAGCCGCCGATGTTGACGATGCCGTTGGCCGTGCCGAGGGCGGTCCCGGGATTGAAGGTACGGGCATAGTCGAAGCCGATCATCGATCCCGGGCCGCCCACCGAGATGACGACGACGAGCACGACGAGCAGCCATACCGGTGCGGGTCCGGGGAGGGCGAGCACCGCCGACCACGTCACCGCGCTGGCCAGGATGATCATGAGCACGAGCCACGAGCGTCTGGTCGGGAAGCGTCCCGACAGCACGCCGAGTATCGGCCCGGCGGAGATGGCGGTGACCACCGAGACGGTCAGCATCGAACCGGCCGCTGCGGGTGACAGTCCCTGCGCGGAGACCAGATACGGCACGCCCCACATGAGCGCGAAGGTCGTCACCGAGAACTGCGTGCCCATGTGGGTGAAGAAGCCGAGTTTGGTGCCGGGGCGCCGCCACACCGTGCCGAGCCCGCCGATCACCTCGCGCAGCCCCGACGCGGTGGCCTCCCGCGCCTCACCGGGCGGGGTGTCGCGCACGATCGCGAACACCAGCACGCATGCGAACAGGCCGAGCGCCGCAGCACTGCCGTAGGCGGCCGTCCATCCGGTGCCGGTGAGCAGCAGGACGAACGGCACCGCCGACAGCACCTGACCGAGCTGGCCGAAGATGCCCGTCAGCTGCGAGACGACGGGCACCCGGCGCGGCGCGAACCACACCGGCACCAACCGCAGCACCGAGATGAACGTCAGGGCGTCACCGACCCCGACCAGCACTCGGGCCAGGTACGCGACCGGCAGCGACTCGGTGACGGCGAGGATCGCCTGACCGACGGCGAGGATCACGGCGCCGGTCGCGATCATCCGTCGCGAGCCGAATCTGTCGAGCAGCACACCGGCCGGGATCTGCATCCCCGCGTAGACGATGAGCTGCAGGACGACGAAGCCGGACAGCACCGACGGCGAGATCTCGAAGCGTTCGGTGGCGGCGAGTCCGGAGACACCGAACGCCGTCCGATGGAGGACGGCGACGATGTAGGCGAAGACTCCGATACCCCAGACCAGCCATGCCCTCATGTCACAAGGACGATACGCGCCGGTCTGTTAACGGTGCTAATTACTCACGTCCGAGCGACACCCACGTCGGGTCGGCCGCACGAGGACCGGCGACCTTGTCGGCGAGCCGATCCAGCCGCGCGACCTGCTCGTCGGTGAGCGTCACGTCGAGTGCACCGGCGTTCTCGGTCACGCGACTCGCGTAGCGGGTGCCGGGGATCGACACCGACGGCAACCCGAACTCGCGACCCTTCGCATCCAGCCATGCCAGGGCGATCTGCGCGATCGTCGCGTCCGTTTCCTTCGCGACTGCCCGCACTTCCTCGCGCACCGCGAGGTTGGTCGGCAGGGCGTCGGCGTCGAAGCGCGGAAAGCGCTTGCGCAGGTCGTTCTCGGCGACCTGATCGGGCTCGAAGGCATCGGTGAGCAGTCCGCGGCTCACCGGCGAGTACGGCACGAAGCCGATGCCGAGTTCGGCGGCGGTGGGCACCACGTGCCGTTCGACGTCGCGCGAGACGATGCTCCACTCCGACTGGATCGCCGCGATCGGGTGGACGGCGTGCGCGCGACGCAGCTCGTCGCCGGTGGCCTCCGACAGTCCGATGTGCCGCACCTTGCCGGCCTGCACGAGTTCGGCGAGGGCACCGACCGTCTCCTCGACCGGCACCTCCGGATCGACACGGTGCAGGTAGTACAGGTCGACATGGTCGACGCCGAGACGCCCGAGCGATTCGTCGATGGCCTGCTTCGCGTACTCGGGACGGCCGTTGATGCGACGGTTGGCGGTGCCCTTACCGCCGACCGCACCGACGAGACCGAACTTCGTCGCCAGCTGGACCTCGTCCCGCCGCTCGGCGAGCAGCGTGCC
Source organism: Rhodococcus shunpengi (assembly GCF_048381395.1). Classification (NCBI taxonomy): domain Bacteria; kingdom Bacillati; phylum Actinomycetota; class Actinomycetes; order Mycobacteriales; family Nocardiaceae; genus Rhodococcus; species Rhodococcus shunpengi. The sequence continues at coordinate 876,224 of NZ_JBLWIU010000012.1, read as the reverse complement.
GACCACCTTCTCGCTCGTGCCGTCGCCGTAGACGTTGGCGGTATCGATGAAGGTGATGCCCAGATCCACGGCGTGGTGCAGGGTCGCGAGCGCCTCGTCGAGATTCACCTCGCCGTAGGCGGGGGCGACGGACATCGCGCCGTAACCCTGGGCGCTGACGACGAGACCGGGCGCGAGCTGGACGGTGGGGACAGGCATGTACTTCTCCTCGACGACGACACGGTGCGACTCCCGATCGTCCCGCATCCCGCGCATGATCGCAGGAGTTGAAATCGCCGTGATCCGAGCAGCCCGCGCCCTAGGCTGAGATCCATGGCGACCGACTGGCTCTCCCTGCAACGAACCGCACGTCGCGAGTTCGACGACCGTGTCGCGCAGATCCGCGACTGGCACGCACCCACCCCGGACACCGAGTGGGACGTCACCGACCTGGTGTGGCACATGGTCGACGAACAGCGCTGGATCCAGCCGCTGCTCTCCGGCCGTTCCCTCGACGACGCGAAGGCCGCACTCGAACCGATCGGGGACGATCTCGCCGCCGAATGGGCACGCTTCGCCGATCAGGCGACCGCCGCCTGGGCGATGGCGTCACCGGCTCAGGAGGTCCACCTGTCCTACGGCACCGTCCCGTGCCTCGACTACATGAAGCAGCAGATCGCGGACATCACCGTGCACACCTGGGATCTCGCCCGGGCCATCGGTGCCGACGAGACTCTCGACGCCGAACTCGTCGACGCCGTGCTCGCCGACGTCGAACCGCAGAAGGACATGCTCGCCTCGAGCGGTCTGTTCGCCGATCCCGTCCCGGTCCCCGACGACGCGTCCCCCCAGGACCGACTCATCGCCCTCACCGGCCGCGACCCCAGGAAGACGTCATGACGGACCGACCCGATATCAAGCCCCGCAGCCGCGACGTCACCGACGGCATGGAGAAGGCCGCCTCGCGCGGCATGCTCCGCGCGGTGGGTATGGGCGACGACGACTGGGGCAAGCCGCAGATCGGCGTGGCATCGTCGTGGAACGAGATCACGCCCTGCAACCTCCCGCTCGAACGCCTCGCGCGGTCGGTGAAGGAGGGCGTACACGCCGCGGGCGGTTATCCGCTCGAGTTCGGCACCATCTCCGTGTCCGACGGGATCTCGATGGGACACGAGGGCATGCACTTCTCGCTGGTGTCGCGGGAGGTCATCGCCGACAGCGTCGAGACGGTGATGCAGGCCGAGCGACTCGACGGCTCCGTGCTGCTCGCGGGGTGCGACAAGTCCCTGCCCGGGATGCTCATGGCCGCGGCCCGCCTCGATCTCGCCGCCGTCTTCCTGTATGCCGGGTCGATCCTGCCGGGCATCGCGAAACTGTCCGACGGCACCGAACGCGACGTGACGATCATCGACGCCTTCGAGGCGGTCGGTGCGTGCGCGCGCGGCCTGATGTCCGAGACCGACCTCGACGCGATCGAACGCGCCATCTGCCCCGGCGAGGGTGCCTGCGGCGGCATGTACACCGCCAACACGATGGCCGCCTCGGCCGAAGCGCTCGGCATGTCGCTGCCGGGGAGCGCGTCACCACCCGCGACGGATCGTCGCCGCGACGGTTTCGCGCGGCGCAGCGGGCAGGCGGTGGTCGAAATGCTGAAGCGCGGCATCACCGCGTCCGACATCCTCACCAAGGAAGCATTCGAGAACGCCATCTCGGTGGTCATGGCCTTCGGTGGGTCCACGAACGCCGTGCTCCACCTGCTCGCGATCGCGCACGAGGCGCAGGTGGATCTGAGCCTCGACGACTTCGTCCGGGTGGGCGCGCGGGTGCCGCACCTCGCCGACGTCAAACCGTTCGGCCGGCACGTGATGAAGGACGTCGACCACATCGGCGGCGTCCCGGTCATCATGAAGGCACTGCTCGACGCGGGTCTGCTGCACGGCGACTGCCTCACCGTCACGGGGAAGACCGTCGCGGAGAACCTCTCCGGCATCGCTCCCCCGGACCCCGACGGCAAGGTGCTGCGCGCCCTGAGCGACCCCATCCATCCCACCGGCGGCATCACGATCCTCCGCGGCAGCCTCGCTCCCGGCGGAGCGGTGGTGAAGTCCGCGGGCTTCGACGAGTCGGTCTTCGAGGGAACCGCGCGGGTCTTCGAACGCGAACGGGCCGCGATGGATGCGCTCGAGGACGGCACCATCACCGCCGGCGACGTGGTGGTCATCCGCTACGAGGGTCCCAAGGGCGGTCCGGGCATGCGCGAGATGCTCGCGATCACGGGCGCGATCAAGGGCGCCGGTCTCGGCAAGGACGTCCTGCTGCTCACCGACGGACGGTTCTCCGGTGGCACCACCGGGTTGTGTGTCGGGCACGTCGCCCCGGAGGCCGTCGACGGCGGTCCCATCGCGTTCGTCCGCGACGGCGACCGCATCCGTCTCGACGTCTCGAACGGCCTGCTCGACGTGCTGGTCGACGAGAAGGACATGGAAACGCGGCGACAGGGCTGGGAGCCACTGGCGCCGCGCTACACCCGAGGTGTACTGGCGAAGTACACGAAGCTGGTCGGTTCCGCATCGAACGGTGCGGTGTGCGGATGAGGGTCGGGTGAACCCTCGCGCTCCGGGGGTGCTGCTAGATCGGACGGAAACCTGCGCCCGGCCCGCCCCGACCGTTGATGTCGGCCATGATCACGTCGATGTTCGTTCCGACCTCGGGACCGACGCACGGCGCGAGCAGGTAGGCGTTGACCATCGCGACGAGCGTCGTGCCCACCACGAGCGGTGCGCCCGAGTCGCCTTCGATGACGCACACCTGGGTCCACGTCTCCTGCGAGCCGAACACGTCGCCCCAGACGATGCCGCAGGTGTTGCCCGTCGTGCGACCTTCCTTGCAGGCGATGTTCGGGAAGCCCGCGGGGGCGCCGAGGCCCGTGATCGTCACGTCGCCGACGCGGTTGACGGGAACCACCTTGCCCCGGTCGAACTCGATGACGGCGTAGTCGAGCCGCTCGTTGGTCGACACGATGCGACCCACCGAACCGGCAGCGAGGTCGTATTCGGCCTTCACCGTCATGCCCGGAGAGCCGCAGTGCGCGGCGGTGAGACCCACCAGGCGACCGGCGGCGTCGTTGCCGATCGTGGTGAGTGTGCAGTCGAAGATGTCCTGCCCGTTGTCTCCGAGCGTGATTCCCGAACCGCCGCCGAGGGTGACCGGAGGCGCCGCGACCGCCACCCCGGAACCTGCTCCGACCAGCGCGACAGCGCTCGCGATTGCAACAACCAGTTTTCTGAACATGGGGCCCTCCTGCGCTGCGCCGTCCGGCAGCCGTCGGGCTGAGCGTACTAGAGGTTTCCGCCGGATTTCCGGGTTGCGCCCAAGCTTTCCAGAGCTTGACGGGCCTCCTCGAGTTCGCGGCTGAGCTGCGCGACCCGTTCCTCGGCCGCGCGACGCGCCTCCTCGATCACCGACTGGACGGCCTCGGTGGCCGTGGGGTCACCGAGTTCCTTCACCGCCCGTTCGACGGCGTCGGGGGCGACCGGCGCTGGCTTGCCGACCTTGCGGGTGCCGTGCGCGACCCCTACCGTCCACTCGTTCTCCGGGTCGATCGTGACGGTGATCGTGATCGACGGTGCCTTCTTCGCCTTGCGGGCCGGGGCCTTCGGCTTCGCCGGTGCCGACGGCCGGGAGGCGGGAGCGTCGGACGAAGCGGGGGTCGTCTGGGTCACGGGCTTCTTCTCCTGGGCGCGGGGAACCGCAGCGGCCGCTGGGCTCTCGGACTTCGGGGTAGCAGGCTTCGGGGTAGCGGGCTTGGAGGCGGTAGCCCGCGGGGTCGCGGGTTGCACAGGTGCAGCCTTCGCAGGTGCAGCCTTCGCCGGAGCGGGCTTCGCACTACCGGACGTGCGCGCGGCCTTCGCCGGTGCGCGCTTGGTTCCGGCCGGCTCGCGGGTGGCGCGCAGTTCGTCGGTCTCGAACGGCAACTCGTCGTCGACGCCCTTCGGCCGCACCATCACGGTGCTGCCGCTGATCGACACCACCCGCGCCGACGTCCCCGGGTCGATGCCGAGACTCGGGATGCCCTCGACGAGGTAGACGGTCGCGCGACGCCCCTCGGTGAGAGCAGCACCGAGCTCTCCGAGTTGTTCCTCCGTCAGGTGGTCCGCGCGTCTGCGGGGCGACATGCGACGTCCTTTCTCGGTTCGCCGACGGGTCGGCAGGGCTTCGATGACGGTCACTGTCGCACATCCGTACGACACGCCTGCACACCTGTTCGACATGACCTGCCGCGCACACGGGCCCCGCGCACGGTAAGGATGGATGCGTGACCCCGTCCGATCCGGCACCCGCATCAGGAACCGACGTGCTGTCCGTGATCCAGTCACAGCTGGAGAACGCGCTGCTCGGTGGTCCTCTTCGCTACACCCTGAACGAGGTGGCGGAGTTGTGCGGGCTCGCGCCTGCGCGCGTGCGACGGCTGTGGCAGGCCCTCGGTCTGACCGTCGATCCCGACCCCGACGTCGTCATGTTCACCGACGGCGACGTCGAGGCCCTGCGCGCGACGGCCGCCATCATCGCGAGCGGCGCGGTCGACGAACGCCTCGAGGTGCCCGCGGCCCGGTCGATCGGGCAGTCGATGTCACGGCTGACCGAATGGCAGCTGAATCTGCTCAACACCCACGTCTTCACGCAACTGGCCTCCGCCTACGAGGAAGCGGAGACTCCCCCGCAGGAAGAGGAGATCCGCGCGCTGGTCGACCACATCGTCGATCGCACGACCGAGCTCGCGGTGAGCCTGCAGAGCCACATGTGGCGTCGGCACCTGGTGGCCACGACCGCCCGGGCCGCCGCGCGCCCGCAGGATTCCGGGGAGCTGCACGAGCTGGTCGTCGGCTTCGCCGACATGGTCGGCTACACCCGGCTGACCCGGCAGATCGACGCGGCCGCGCTGAGCGAGCTGCTCGACTACTTCGAATCGGAGGTCTCCGACGTCATTGCCCGGCACAACGGCTGGGTGATCAAGACCGTCGGCGACGAGGTGATGTTCGCGGCCGAACGTCCGGTCGACGCCGCGCGCATCGCCCTCGAACTGCAGGATTCGTTCGGGTCCCAGAAGGACTATCCGGACCTGCGGATCGGACTGGCGTGGGGTCAGGCGTTGCCGCGCTTCGGCGACCTGTTCGGTTCGGTCGTCAACATCGCGGCCCGCCTCACCGGTGCGGCGCGGCCGGGCACGATCCTCGTCGACGAGAATCTCGCCGACGCGCTCACCGACTGCGAGGAGTTCCGCTTCCAGACCGTGCGCACGCTGCGACTGCGAGACTTCCAGCATTCGCGGCTGTACGTCCTGCGTCGCCCCCGGGAGGAGAAGAACAAGACCGCCGTGGGCGCGGACGGTCTGGGCGACGAGGACATGGGGCTCTAAAGGTCCGTCCGGCGGGCCCTGCGCGCGGCGATGAAGTCGTCGACGATGTGCTCGCACGCGCGCCGGTCGATGGGCGCGAGCGTCGCGAGGCGGTTGAAGACGATCGGCCCGAGCAGCTGGACCAGCGCCAGGTCGTAGTCGAAGTCGCCGAGTTCGCGGCGGGCCTCGGAGGTGGCGAGCACACGGTCGAACGATGACCGGTAGCGGTCGACGAGGATCTCGCGCAGCGACTGCAGCTCGGGCCGTTCGCTGTGTCCGGGTTCCTTCGCGAGTTCGCCGAGGCCCGGGCCGAGTCCCATCCAGCACATCGCCGTCAACGGGATGGGTGCCTCCTCGATGATGCGTGCCTGTGCGGCGAGCAGTTCGACGAGGCGGCTGCGGAGATCGCCCTCCTCCGGGACCGGGGGTGCCGGTGGGAGGAGTCGCGCGAAGGCCGCGGCGACCAGCTCGGTTCCATTCGCGAAGTGCCGGTAGAGCGTGGCCCGCGCGACGCCGGCAGAGGCGGTGACCGCATCGATCGTCACGGCGTCGGCACCGCCGGTCGCGAGGAGGGTGGTGGCGGCGTCGAGCAGTCGGGCGCGCGAACGCACGCGGCGCGGATCCTCGTCGCGCGGTGAGGCGGGCCGGGTCTCGACGTCGCGGCGGGGTTCTGCTTCGGGTTCGACGCTCACGCTTCCAGTTGTAGTCGCTGAGAGCGAAGCATGTGTGAGACCGGTGGTTCAGTTACGATACCGACAGTCTCGTTTCTGGTCCCGGCATTCCCCTCCCTCCGGAAGGCTCCCGTGTCAGACAGCACCGCGACCACCACCGCACCTCCTCGCATGACGCGAGCCCAGATCCGGCTGCTCGCCGTCGCGTGCTCGGCCGTCGCCGTGGTCATCGCGGCGATGGCCTCGCTCAACACGGCCCTGCCCGACATCGCGGTCGACACCGGCGCGACGCAGTCCCAGCTGACGTGGATCGTCGACGGCTACACCCTCGCACTGGCGGCACTGCTCCTCCCGGCCGGCGCGCTGGGCGATCGGCTCGGTCGCCGCGGCGTCATGATCGTCGGCCTGATCGTCTTCGCCGCCGGTTCGCTGTTGCCGCTGGTCGCCGATGCACCGTTGTGGATCATCGGGGCGCGCGCAGTTGCAGGTGTCGGCGCAGCGTTGGTCATGCCGTCGACGTTGTCGCTGATCACTGCAGGTTTCGCCGAGGCTCATCGGGCACGTGTCATCGGCATCTGGGCCGGTGTGGCCGGATCGGGTGCCGTGCTCGGCATGATTCTGTCGGGACTGGTGCTCGAATACGCGTCGTGGCGGGTGATCTTCGCGGGTTCCGCCGCCATCGCGATCCTGCTGGTCGCCCTGTCGTTCACCATCGACTCGTCGCGCTCGACGCAGCCGTTGCCGTTCGACTTCGGGGGCGGCACCCTCGTCGTCCTCGCCGTGGGCCTGTTCGTCCTCGGGGTGATGGAAGGTCCGCATCGTGGATGGACGGACGCGCTGACGCTCGGATCGATGATCGCGGGCCTCGCGGCGGCAGTCGGATTCGTCCTTGTCGAACTCCGGTCGAAGGCGCCGCTCCTGGACGTGCGGTTGTTCCGCCAGCGGGCGTTCGGTGTGGGCGCGGCCGGGTTGTCGTTCCAGTATCTCGCGGGTTTCGGTCTGTTCTTCCTCATCGTGCAGTACCTGCAGCTCGTGCTGGGCTACTCGCCGCTGCGGGCCTCCCTGGCACTGACGCCGATCTTCCTCGTCGTCATGGGCCTGTCGCTCGCCGTGCCCGCGCTGCTGACGCGGGTGGGCATCCGCATCCTGCTCAGCGCCGGCTTGGCGCTGATCGGCGTCGCACTGATCCTCATGGGCCTGCTCGACGCCGACTCCACCTACGTCGAGGTGGCGTTCGCGCTGAGCATCGCGGGTGTCGGCGTCGGTATCTGTACGGCTCCCGCGACCCACGCGATCGTCACCAACACTCCCGAGGACCAGTTGGGCGTGGCGTCGGCGGTCAACGACGCGACCCGCGAGATCGGTGCGGCGATCGGTGTCGCGATCACGGGCAGCGTCCTGGCCGCAGCCTACGGGCACGGCATCGATCCGGTAGCGCCGATGATTCCCGAACCGGCCCGGTCCGCCGTACAGGATTCGCTCGCCGCCGCGATACAGGTCGCCGAGCAGGCGGGTCCGCAGGGCGAGCAACTCGCCGAACTCGCACAGAACGCCTTCCTCGACGGATTGCAGCAGGCATCGTGGGCGGTCGCCGCGATCCTGCTGGTCGGCGCGGTGATCTCTGCCTTCTGGGCACCCCGGCGCTCGTAGCCCTCCTCTCCTTTTTCTTTCTCGATGCCCGCGACGCAGGTCGCGGGCATTGTGCTGTGCGCGTGATCACGCTAACCTAGATAACAGTTACCAGTCGTCACACTAAAAAGGTGGAGACATGACCGCATCGCTCACCCGCGAGACCAGCAAGGGCTTCATCCCCGGCGTCGCACTGTCCGATCGCGACGAAACCGCCGGACGACTGCTCGCCTCGTCCGCACGCAAGTCGTACGACCCGGTCGTCGAGGTGGACTGGGAAGCCCCCGTCCCCGACGACAAGTTCGGTATGACCCCCGAATGGAGCACGCTCTACGGCACCGCGCTGTGGGACGAGCTCACCGACGAACAGCGCATCGAGTTGACCAAGCACGAGGCCGCGAGCGTTTCGAGCGTCGGCCTGTGGTTCGAGATCCTGCTCATGCAGATGCTCCTGCGCGACGTCTACGACCGCGACAAGCATTCGCGTCACGTCCAGTTCGCCCTCACCGAGGTCGCCGACGAGTGCCGCCACTCGGTGATGTTCGCGCGCGCCGGCGAACGGCTGAACATGCCGGGCTACGGTCCGGCCCGCTACATCCACCAGCTCGGTCGCCTGTGGGGCCATTTCTTCAAGGGCGCCAACGCCTATGCATCGGTCATGGCTGCCGAGGAGATCCTCGACATGATGCAGCGCGACTTCATGCGCGACGAGCGGGTCCAGCCTGTCACCCGCGCGGTGTCGAAGATCCACGTCCTCGAGGAGGCGCGCCACATCCGCTTCGCCCGCGAGGAGGTCGCACGCCGACTCGCCGGTGCGAGCCGCGCACGACTGGCGATAGAGCGCTTCAACACCGCGCTCGTGGTCTTCTTCGTCGTCAAGAGCATGATCCACCCCGACGTCTACGCCAATGCAGGCCTCGACCGCGAGCGCGCTCTGCGAGAGGCGAAGGGCAACAAGCACTATCACGATCGCGTGCGCAAGTCCGGCGCGAAGCTGATGACCTTCCTCGACAACGTCGGCCTCATCGGCGGACCCTCGAAGATCCTCTACAAGAAGGTCCACCTGCTCTGACACGGCCTACGGGCCCATAACGAACTGTGCGCAGTTCTCGTCGATCTCCCCGAAGGGATCCGAACGAGAACTGCGCACAGCCGTTCGTGGCGAAAACCGAAGGGCGTCAGCCCACCTTCTCGGTGGCCTGCAGGCTGTCGTCGCGCTCCTGCTCCGGGAACAGCGTGCGCGTGATCTTCCGAGCGGTATCGGCGACGATCGGCGCCACCCACTCCAGGCGGGTCGAACGGGCGTCCGCTGCCAGCGACAGGGCGGCAACCGGGCCGTCGACGCCGCGGAGCGCGACACCCACGCATCCGATGCCCCGCGCGGCCTCCTCACGTTCGAATGCGACGCCACGACGCTTGCGGATGCGGTTGAGTTCCTGGTGCAGTGCGACGTGATCGCGGATGGTGCGCTCCGTGCACGGCACGAGCGCCTTGCCGTACAGCGCGTCGATGCGTTCGGGTTCGAGCCACGCGAGGATGGACTTGCCGGCCGCGGTGGCGTAGGCGGGGAACCGCCCACCTACCCGCGACGGCACGCTCGACGCGAGCTGCCCACCGACCTTGTCGAGGTAGAGCACCTCGTTGCCCTCGAGGACTGTCAGGTGGACGACGGCACCGGTCTGCATCGCCAGGTCGTGGAGATGCGGCGCAGCGGCCTCCCGGATACGGCGGTGGCCGGTGTCGCTGCCACCGAGGCCGAGCGCACGCGGGCCGAGGCAGTAACCGAAGGATGCGTGCTCGATCCAGTCGCGACGCACGAGGTGGTCGAGGATGCGGTGCACGGTCGAACGGGGCAACCCTGAGCGACAGGTGACCTCTTCGAGAGTGAGGGCGCCGCGGCTGTCGAAGGCCTCCAGGATGAGGGTCATCCGATCGACCATCGATGGTGGAAGTTCTCGCTTCGACGAGGTTCCGACGGGCTCGAGCGCGGAGTCGACGGCGGTCAACTGCACCTCCATAAGTCCTGGCCACGACCCTGCGCGCCTCACGAAACTGGAATCTGTTCCAGAACGTTAGCAGTAACAGCGGTCACACCGGAAGGGGTACACACAGACTGTAGGTACTCAGGAGTCAGTTTCCCGGGGAGAGTGAATCCCTATGAGTCTGGTCGGAATCGTGCGGACAGGTTATTGTCGGGACCGTGAGCAAGACGTACGAGCGCGCGAGCCGGTCGCCGCACCGTCGTGCCCACATTTCGTGTATCCGCGGGTGCCGGGCCCGCTGACCGCCGCACCCGTTCCTGTCCCCCTCCACACCGTCGTACGGTGATGTCGTGTGTGGGGGCCCGAAGGTCAGCACGTCGACGATCAGAACACATCCCGAATCCGGAGCAGAGCCATGAGCGACACCCCTGAAGCAACCGATCCCAGCGCGAACTGGAGCTTCGAGACCAAGCAGATCCACGTGGGCCAGCCCGCCGGCGGCGACACGAAGGCCCGGGCACTGCCCATCTACCAGACCACCAGCTACACCTTCGACAGCACCGATCACGCCGCGGCGCTGTTCGGTCTCGCCGAGCCGGGCAACATCTACACCCGCATCATGAACCCGACGCAGGACGCGGTCGAGCAGCGCATCGCCGCCCTCGAAGGTGGCGTCGCCGCCCTCCTGCTCGCGTCCGGACAGGCCGCCGAGACCTTCGCGATCCTCAACCTGGCGCAGGCCGGCGACCACATCGTGTCGAGCCCGTATCTCTACGGCGGCACGTACAACCTGTTCCACTACACACTGCCCAAGCTCGGCATCGAGGTCACCTTCGTCCAGGATCCCGACAATCTCGACCAGTGGCGCGAGGCCGTCCGCGACAACACCCGCGCGTTCTTCGGCGAGACGATCGCCAACCCGAAGAACCACATCCTCGACCTGCCCGGCATCTCGGGTGTCGCCCACGAGAACGGGCTGCCGCTGATCGTCGACAACACGGTCGCCACCCCCTACCTGCTCCGCCCGCTCGAGCACGGTGCCGACATCGTCGTGCACTCGGCCACCAAGTACCTCGGCGGCCACGGCACGGCCATCGCCGGTGTCATCGTCGACGGCGGCACGTTCGACTGGACGCAGGGCCGCCACGCCGGTTTCACGACCCCCGACCCGAGCTACCACGGTGTCGTCTTCGCCGACCTCGGAGCTCCGGCCTACGCACTCAAGGCACGCGTGCAGCTGCTGCGCGACATGGGCGCAGCTGTCTCCCCGTTCAACGCCTTCCTCATCTCGCAGGGTCTCGAGACTCTGAGCCTGCGCATCGAGCGGCACGTGGAGAACGCACAGAAGGTCGCCGAGTTCCTCGAGGGACGCCCGGAGGTCACCTCCGTCGCCTACGCCGGCCTGAAGTCCTCGCCGTGGTACGACCGCGCCCAGCAGCTCACCCCACGCGGCGCCGGTGCGATCGTGGTGTTCGAGCTCTCCGGCGGCATCGACGCCGGCAAGCGCTTCGTCAACGCGCTGACCCTGCACAGCCACGTCGCGAACATCGGCGACGTCCGTTCGCTGGTCATCCACCCCGCGTCGACGACCCACTCGCAGCTCACCGGCGAGGAGCAGATCGCCGCGGGCGTCACCCCGGGTCTCGTGCGACTCGCCGTGGGCATCGAGAACATCGACGACATCCTCGCCGACATCACCACCGGCCTCGAGGCTGCGGGCAGCTGACCTCTGAGGATTCGAAAGACGCGACGGCCCATCCCCTTTCGGGATGGGCCGTCGTCGCGTTCGGCGTATCTGTGATCAGTCGTTGCGTGCGAGCGCCTGCGCGATCCGCTCGGTCTGCGTGCTGCTCTCGAGCAACTGTCTGACCAGCCACAGACGTAGGACACGAGTGATCGCGGCGGCGAGATAGACCGCCACACCGATCAGAGTGACAGCCACGAAGCCGAGAGCGAGCAACTGGTAGGACAGCAGGTCACGGGTATCGGAGAGGGTCAGCGACGCAATGTAGACGACGAAGACCGCGACGGCGCCGATCACCATCAGGGCCAGGCCGACGATGCGGGCCTTTCCTCCCGAATCCGGACGGGGGACGTCGAGACCCAGCGCTGCAACGTCCTTCTTGAACTGTTCACGTCGCTCGTCGGCGAGTGCGGTCATGGTCATCCTCCTAGATAGGTGGTGGAAAGTTCTTCTTCGATCTCCGCCGGATCGCCGGTGCGCACCACCCGGCCCTGCAACATCAGCGCGGCACTGGTGGCGATCGGGAGCACCGCTCGCGCGAACTGTTCGGCTACGAGAATCGACACGCCCTCGGCGGCGAGTTCGCCGACGATCTCGTAGATCTGGGAGACGATGCGCGGTGCCAGGCCCATCGACAGTTCGTCGAGCAACAGCACCGTGGGATGGGTACCGAGCGCCCGCGACAGCGCAAGCATCTGCTGTTCGCCGCCGGACATCGAACCGGCCAGCTGCGATCGACGCTCACCGAGAACGGGGAATCGCGTGTATGCCACCTCTTCGAGGTCGGCGAGAGGAACACCGGTGCCGGTTCCGATCCACAGGTTCTCGCGGACGGTGAGATTGGGGAAGATGCCGCGCCCCTCGGGAATCGAGCACACCCCCAGACGTGCGAGTTCCGCTGCGGACACTCCGTTGACGACCCGGCCGGCCAGCCGGAACTCACCCGACGAGACCGGATGGATCCCCGAGCACACGCGCAGGGTCGTCGTCTTACCTCCGCCGTTGGGCCCGAGCAGGGCGACCACCGCGCCCGGTTCGAGTACGAGGTCCACGCTGTGCAGCACCTCGATCGCGCCGTATCCGGCCCGGACACCCGACAGTTCGAGCAACGGTTCGACGCTCATACCGCTTCCTCCTCGGTGCCGATGTAGGCGTTGATCACTGCCGGATCGTTCTTGATCTCGTCCGGAACACCACTTGCCAGCACCGCTCCGTAGTCGAGCACGTGGATCCGCGAACAGATCTTCATCACCAGCGGGATGTCGTGCTCGACAAGGCATATCGCGAGGCCGTCCTTCGCCAGGTCACCGAGCAGCGTGGCGAAGGCCTCGGTCTCCTGCTCGGTCTGCCCGGACGCGGGCTCGTCGAGCAGCAGCACGCGCGGAGACGTCATCAACGCGCGGGCGACCTCCACGACGCGGGCACGTCCGGTGGGTACGTCCGAGACGTCGGTGCTCGCGATATCGGCCAGACCGGTCAGCTCGAGGAGCCGGTCGACTTCCTCGTCCACATCGATCTTGTTGCGTCCGTTGGCATTGTGGATGTCCCCGGCCACTCGGAGGTTGTCGCGCACGGACAGCGACACGAACAACTCGAGACGCTGGAACGTGCGCGCCATACCCATGCGGGCCCGCTTGTAGGGCGGTAGCGACGTGATGTCACGACCATCGAGGAAGACCTTGCCTGCCGTCGGCCGTTGCAGGCCGGTGATCGTGTTGAACAGGGTCGTCTTCCCGGCCCCGTTGGGTCCGATCAGGCCCGTCACCGTTCCCGGTTCGATTCCGAGACTCACGTCCTTGACCGCGACGTGTCCGCCGAATCGGACTGTGATTCCGCGTGTTTCCAGAATGGGTGCCTCAGCCATGAGGAATCAGTTCCTTCTCCGATCCGGCGGCACGTGCGGCCAGAAGTTCGTCGATTCCGAGTTCACGGTCGATCTCGTCCCGTGCCTGCTCGTTGTAGGGTTCGTCGATTCCGACCCGCTCGGGAACCAGCGGCGCGCGACGTTGTGCTTCCTCCGCGCCGAGCACCGCCTCGGGCATCAGCCACTGCCCCATGACCGGGAGCATGAACACCGTCGCGATGGTGATCGATGCGAACCACCAGTTGTCGAGCACGCCGACGAGCGCGAGCAGGTACGACACGAGGACCACCGCGGCTCCCCCGACCAGCACGGGCTTCGCGTTCTTCAGGTGACGGTAGCCCTCCACCATCTGGTGGACGGTCCCGCTCGGGTTGGCCGCGACGCCGATACCGATGAGCGCGGGGCTCACTGCGGCGACGTGACCGAGGAAGGTCCACATTCCGGCCAGTTCCGGTTGTCCCGCAGCGAGGTTGGAGAACGAAACCATGATGACGGCGAAGCCGATACCCGACATCAGACCACCGAACAGCGCACCGGAGACGTAACCGATACCGGCCACGACGGTGAGCATCAGCAGCGACAGGCTCACCATGATCGAGAAGCTCTCGTTCGACACCGAGCCCATCGCACTCGACATGAACAGCCCGCCCAGGCCGGCGATGCCCGCCGACAGTGTGAAGACCCCGAGCTTGAGCCGCACCAGGCTCTGGCCGAGCATCGACGCCGCTGCGGGACTGTCCTTCATCGCGGCGAGCCGGCGCCCGTAGCCGCTGTTGCGCAGGGCGATGATGCCCACGCCGAGAACAGCGAAGATCACCGTCACCGTCATGAGGAAGGTCGTCTCGTTCCGCAGGTCCAGCGGCCCGATCTTCAACGGCGGGATCGCGATGTTGCCGTCGGTGAACAGCGAGAATCTGATACCGAACAGTTCGTGCTGGGTGGTGTCGCGCAGCACCATGTTCGACAGGAACACACCGAACGCCATCGTGGCCAGGGCGAGATAGAGGCCGCGCAACCGCAGGGCCGGCAGCGCGATGAGTCCACCGATCACGGCCGTGACGGCGACACCGAGCGCCACGCCCCACAGGTTCAGGTGGGCGGCCAGTCCGCTCCCGGAGATACCGAAGTGGAAGGCCACGATCGTCGCGATGGCACCGAAAGATACCGGCGCGAGGTTCATCTCGCCCGCGTATCCGGTCAGCAGGGTCAGCGACAACGCGATGATCGCGAAGGTCATGCCGATCGTGAGGGTCGTGACCGCCGAAGTCACCATGAGCAGGCGGATGGCATAGACGATGACGACGAGCGCGACCGCCCAGGCGATCGCCTTGCGCACCGACGGCACGTGGTAGCGCTCCCGGGTACGGGTGACGGCACCGCGCAACCGATCCTGCGGCAGTACGACGAGAACCACGAACAGCGCGATCATCGGCAGGGACACCCGCAGATTCGACGTCCACGTCCACGCGGTCGGGAAGTAGGCGAGCACGTATGTGGCTGCCAGGCCGAGGAACAGGGCACCGGCGAAGGTACGCGGAATGCTGCGCAGCCGGCCGAACATCGCCGCCGCGAACGCGTCGATGACGAGCAGGGTCAGCATGTTCGCTTCGAGGGTGCCACCGTTGATCGGTGTCACGAGGACACCTGCCAGCACCGCGAGGGTCGAACCCATCATCCAGGACAGCGCGGCGAGCCGGTCGGGGTCGTGCCCGTTCAGGCGCAGCAGATCGGGGTCGTCGACCACACCTCGCATCGCCACTCCGACGCGGGTGCGCACGAACATGATTCGCAATCCCACGGCGATGAGCACTGCGGCGGCGAGACAGATCAATTCGTGGTAGCGGATGGTGACGCCGAAGAGGTCGATTCTCGCCTGGTCGCCGAAGAACATCGTCATGGTGCGTGCGGTCTCGGGATGCCAGAACCAGTGCGACACCGAGACCATGCCGAGCAGGATCGACACGGTGACGACGATCTTGGTGACCTCGGCGGTGTCACGCATCCCGCGCATGATCACGACGTAGAGCAGCAGGCCCGTCATCGGGCCGAGGACGCCGAGGACGAGAAGCAACGCGACGGGGGTGGGCAGCCCCCAGCCGTAGCGCAGTTGCCAGTAGGCGAACGCACCGAGCATCGCCTGTGCACCGTGCGCGAAGTTGAAGATGCCGGACGTGTTGTAGGTGAGAACGAGGCCCGATGCAGCGATCGCGTAAACCGATCCGAGCACCAACCCCACGATCGTGAAGGTCAGAAAGGTGTCCATACGAGTACCTCTGGTCGGGGTGCCGGCGAGTGCGTGTCACGCCTCGCCGGCACCGGGCCCTCGGATCAGACGGTCGGTCTGATGATGTTCGGGTTCAGGTATTTCGTCGCGATGCGGTCGGGTCCGAGTTCGGTGCCCCACGTGCTCGGATCGGTTGCGACGCGGTAACGGTCGTCGCACTCGAAGGTGCCGGCCTGCGCGGGAAACGCCTGGGTGTATTCGGCGCCGGTGAGCTTCACGACGAGCCCGCAGGTCGCCGGCATGTTGTTCCCGGGATCTGTGACGGCGTGCAGGCCGCCTCCGTCCCACTCGTTGATTCGGGACAGTTCATCGATGACGCACTGACGGGACAGGTCCGATCCGCAGGCGTCCGCAGCGGTCGCCCACAGTAGGAACGAAGAGGTGGCCTGCATGCCGAGCAGCGCGGTCTTGCCGCCCTGCTCGGTGACGAGCTCGACGTACTTCTTCACGGCCGGTACGGCATCGGCGTTTTCGATCATCTGGAAGGTCATGCCGGCGTGGAGGTTGTCGAGCAGACCACTTTCCCCGTTCCATGCCTGGGCGGCGTTGCCGTACCACGTGGCCTCACCGAGCAGGATCGGGTCGATGCCGGCCTGGTCGAGTGCCTTCACGAAGTTGAATTCGGCCGGCACCGGAGAGCGAGAAGTCCACAGGCCCTTGACGCCGCACTGCTTGAACTTCTCGGCGAAGGGCGCGTAGCTCGACTCGCCCTCGTAGTTGAGCGTGACACCGCAGTTCTTCAGGGTGAAGCCGGCGGCCTCGGCGATGGACCGGATCTTGGTGCTCGCCGAGATGATCGTGGGCATCGTGCTGTCGATGACGTCGAACTCGCCGACCAGGTCCGGGTACATCTCGGCGATCTGGAACCACTGGGAGCCGTTCGCGTAGTCGACCGGGAACGGGACGCCCTGGTAGGTCATCGGGCCGTTGGCCGCGTCGGGGGACACGGTGAAGGCGGGGACAGCGGCGAGATTGCACGCGACCCGGGTCTGCTCGGAGGTCTGGTCCATGGCGAAGCCGTGACCGACCATCATGAACTCGCTCGCACACGCGTTCTGCATCACGGCGTTGGCCTGCGTCATCGCAGCGTCGTAGTGGGTACCGACGATGGTGCGGCCGTTGATGCCACCCTGGGCGTTGCACCAGTCGATCATCGCGGAGACGGCGTCACCGATCTCCTTGTTGAGTCCGGGACTCTTCGAGTAGCCCCGGTCGTCGCCGTATCCGATGCGGATCTCGGTATCCGAGACCCCCTGGTCGGTGCTTCCTGCCGCATCACCCGGCCCGCACGGAGATGCGAGGGTTCCGAACGATTCCTCGGCCGTGGGAGCCGCCGCAGCTGCGGC
The DNA here is from genome assembly GCF_048381395.1 of Rhodococcus shunpengi. Classification (NCBI taxonomy): domain Bacteria; kingdom Bacillati; phylum Actinomycetota; class Actinomycetes; order Mycobacteriales; family Nocardiaceae; genus Rhodococcus; species Rhodococcus shunpengi. The sequence continues at coordinate 859,330 of NZ_JBLWIU010000012.1, read as the reverse complement.
GGCTGCCGCCGGAGCGAGGGCGCCCGCCGACGGGTCGGCGCCACGGTCCGACGCACAAGCGGACGTCGCCACTACGACGGCGAACAGACCCGCCATCGATTTCGAGGCAGCACTGAGTTTCACGACGATGGACTCCTTGGTCTCGGTCTGGGCCGAAGCGCAATTCCGGGGCGCCGGACGGTAGGCCGGGTGTCGCGAAGGTAGCCACCCCGCAGAGTGAGACCTGGACCACTCTCACTCACCGGGACAAATCTGTGACAGTGGACACAGCGCCTAGGATTCGATGCACCAGGTCACCCGAAACAGTTCTTCGATCCCCCTGTGTACGCCCTGCTGCGCGACGAAACCGTGCGGGACCGAGAAAGGCGAATCCTTGACAGCACAAGCAGATCTGCAGCAGATGTTGCAGCAGGTCGTTTCCCAGCTCACCGGCCCCGGTGGCCGATTCGAAATCGTCGAAGAGGACGTGCGCGGCAACCGGATGCAGGTCATGCGCAACCGCGACCGCCGCATCGGCGACCTCGTCGCCGCGTCCCGGAAATGGGGCGACCGCGACTACCTCGTGACTGCCGATCGCCGCCTCTCGTTCAGCGCGCACGCCGATGCCGTGGCCGCCCTGGCGACCGTCCTGCGCGACGAGCACGGCGTGAAGAAGGGCGACCGCGTCGCGCTTCTCGCGGCCAATTCCCCCGAATGGATCATCACCTTCTGGGCCGCTCAGTGTCTGGGCGCAATCGCAGTGGGCCTCAACTCCTGGTGGACGCCGCCCGAAATCGCCTACGGCGTGAACCTGGTTCGGCCCAAGGTGATCGTCGCCGACGCCAAGCGCGCCGAGTTGCTGGCGAGAGCAGAGGTCTCCGGGTTCGATCTGCTCACCACCGAGCAGGACGTGCCTCGGATCGTGGCCGCCGCGTCCGGCGCCGAACTGCCGTCGGCCGACGTGGAGGAGGACGATCCCGCGGTCATCCTGTTCACGAGCGGTACCAGTGGGCGTCCCAAGGGGGCACTGCACTCCCACCGCAACGTGCTCGCCGTCGTCGACTATCACCGATACTCCGACGCGCTGGTTGCCGCGATGCAGCAGCGCCCCTATGACGACTCGGTGCCCAGCGACAACCGGTACCTCCTGACCTCACCGTTGTTCCACATCGCGAGCCTGCACAACCTTGCGGTGCCGCGACTCGCAACGGGGAGCGCCGCTGTCATGACGGAAGGCGGGTTCGACGTCGACAAGGTCTTCACGCTCATCGAGCGCGAGAGGGTGACCAACTGGGGTGCGGTGCCGACGATGGCTTCGCGCATGCTCGAGCACGAGAACACCGACAGGTACGACCTCGGCTCGCTCACTGCGTTCGCGCTGGCTTCTGCTCCGTCCTCCCCCGCGTTCAAGCAACGCCTGCAGGCGAAGTTCCCCTTCGCGCGACAGGCTCTGGTGGACAGCTACGGTCTGACCGAGTGCAGCACCGCGATCGCCATGGCGACGGCCCCGGAAATCGAGGCTTTCCCCGGAACCCTCGGCTCCCCCATCATCACGGTGAGCATGGAGATCCGCGATCCGTTCGGCGAACGGGTGCCCGACGGCACCGAGGGCGAGATCTGCGTCCGCAGTCCCTACGTAATGCTCGGCTACTGGGAGGATCCGGCCGCAACGGACGCGGCCATCACCCCGGAGGGATGGTTGCGTACCGGCGACTACGGCACGATCGAGAACGGACGCCTGCGGCTCACGGGCCGGCGGTCCGATCTCATCCTGCGCGGTGGCGAGAACGTCTATCCCACGGAGATCGAACAGCGCCTCGACGAGCACCCCGACGTCGTCGAGAGCGCCGTGATCGGCGTGGACCACGAGGATCTGGGACAGGAGGTCGCCGCCGTCGTCGTGCTGCGACCCGGCAGCACGATCACCGAGGACGAGTTGCGAGCCTTCTGCGCCGAGCGACTGGCCTACTACAAGGTCCCCACCGTCTGGCGGATCACGCAGGATCTGCTCCCCCGCAACGCGACCGGCAAGATCATCCGACGCTCGATCACCGCCTGATCGGCGAGCACACCGGTCACTCGCCGAGCCCGAACAGCGAGGCGGCGTTGTCGCGGCACACCGCGCGGATCCACTCGCTGTCGGGCGCGACGCGTTCGAGCACCTCGAGCTGGTGGAGATAGCCGTACGGGATGTTCGGAAAATCCGTGCCGAGCAGGATCTTCCGGCGCAGCGTGTCGAGGCGCGGCAACTGATCCTTCGGGAAGGGTGTGTCCTCCTCGACGAAATCGGTGAACGCCATCGTCGTGTCGAGATACACCCGCTCGTAGTGCTCCGCGAGGTCGAGGAACTCGCGGTACTCGGGCAGACCCATGTGCGCGACGATCACCGTCAGCTGCGGGTACCGGCGCATGAGCTCCCGCATCGGGGCGGGACCGGTGTACGTGCCGGGCGCCGGGCCCGACCCGCAGTGCACGACGATGGGCACGCCCGAGTCCTCGAGCAGGCCCCACACGTCGTCGAGGAGCGGGTCGAGCGGCGAGTAGTCGCCGACCTGGATGTGGGATTTGAACACGCGCGCGCCCGCCTCGATCGCCGACGCGACGTACTCCTTCGCGTCGGCCTCCGGGTAGAAGGTGGCGGTGTGGAGGCAGTCGGGGGTCCGGGCCGCGAAGTCGGCCGCCCACGAGTTGAGCCACGCCGCCATCTCCGGCTTGTGCGGGTACAGCATGGCGGTGAACCGGTGCACCCCGAAGTCGCGGAGACGCGCGACGCGTTCCTCCTCGTCGTGCCGGTAGGTGATCGGCCAGGGCCGTCCGACGAGCGGACCTGCGGAGTCGAAGTACTCCCAGACCTTGTCCATCACGTTCTTCGGCATGAAGTGGGTGTGAACATCGATGAGGACGTCGATGTCGTGACGCCGGCGGAACTGCGCTACCTGTTCGATTTCGTTCACGCTGCGACCGTACCGAAGCGATGGCGACGAAGGCAGCCGAGCAGAAAACAGCAGGTCACAGACAACATCCGATCCAGGACAGGACAATTGCCCAGGTTAGGTTAAGCTAACCGGAAAATAGGCTCTCCTAAGTGCCTATCCATTTCTTGTGAGCGAACACCGAGGAACATCGATGAATGCATCCCGCCTGTACCGAGGTGCCGTGCTCGGCACCCTGGCTGTCCTCGCCCTGACGGCATGCTCGAGCGACCCGGCCGCCGAGTCGTCCGACACCGCCGCCACCACCGTCACGGTCGAGGACAACTTCGGTACGCAGACCGTCACCGTGCCGCCCAAGTCCGTGGTCGCCACCGACAACAGCACGTTCGAGACGCTCGATACGTGGGGCGTTCCCCTCGCCGCAGGCGCCGTATCGCTGATGCCGAAGACGATCTCCTACACCGAGGACGACAGCATCGTCGATCTGGGATCGCATCGTGAACCCAACCTCGAAGCCGTCGTCGCGGTCGAGCCGGACCTGATCATCAACGGCGGGCGCTACGCGCAGTTCAGGGAGCAGTTCGAGGAGCTCGCACCGGACGCCACCATCGTCGAGGTCGCGCCGCGCGACGGCGAGGACTTCGCCGAGGAACTCAAGCGCGGCACCACTGTCCTCGGTGAGATCTTCGCCAAGGAAGCGGAGGCACAGGAACTCAACGACGCGTTGGACGCGTCGATCGCCCGGGTCCAGGCCGCATACTCCCCGGATCAGTCGGTGATGGGTCTGATCGTCTCCGGCGGCGAGATCGGTTACGTCGCCCCGAGCACCGGGCGCACCATCGGCCCCATGTTCGATATCTTCGGCCTCACCCCGGCTCTCGAGGTTCCCGAAGGCACCGACGACCACCAGGGTGACGACATCTCCGTCGAAGCCATCGCCGCATCCAACCCTGGCCTGATCATCGTCATGGACCGTGACGCGGGTACCTCGACCGGTGGCGGCCCCGACTACGTGCCGGCGACCACGGTCATCAACGACTCCCAGGCACTGCAGAACGTGAAGGCAGTCCAGGAGGGCAACATCATCTACCTGCCCGCCGACACCTACACCAACGAGAGCATCCAGACGTACACGGAGTTCTTCAACTCCCTGGCGGACCTGCTCGAGAAGAACGCGCAGAACGCTGAGAACAAGTGATCTCCGCACAGAGCGCGATCGAGTACTGAACCACAGCGTCGACCGCCGTGGACTCGGCCACGAGCCGGGTCCACGGCCGACGTGCTTCCGGAGCAGAGATGCCGAAATGACGACCCAAGCCCTACCGTCCCGAACGCGGGAAAGACTTTTCGACTGGAAACTGCTGCTGGGTTTCCTCGGCGTCGGCGCCCTGCTGATCGCCTCACTGTTCACCGGGGTGTTCGACATCTTCGGCGGTGACTTCGGCTGGGAAATGTTCAACATCACCCGCGTCCCCCGCACGATCGCCCTGGTGCTGGCCGGGGCCGCGATGGCGATGTCCGGACTCGTCATGCAGTTGCTCACCCAGAACCGCTTCGTCGAACCGACCACCACCGGCACGACGGAGTGGGCAGGATTGGGATTGCTGATCATGATGATCGTGGTCCCCACCGCGGGTCTTCTGCCGAGGATGATCGGTGCCGTCGTGGCGGCCTTCATCGGAACGATGATCTTCTTCCTGTTCCTCCGGCGAGTGCAACTGTCCTCGTCGCTGATCGTGCCCATCGTCGGCATCATGCTGGGCGCCGTCGTCGGCTCCATCACCACCTACATCGCTCTCGCCACCGACAAACTCCAGAGCCTGGGCATCTGGTTCGCAGGGAGTTTCACGTCGATCATCAAGGGCCAGTACGAGGTTCTCTGGATCGTCGCAATCGTCGCGGTCCTGGTGTTCATCGCCGCCGACCGGTTCACCGTCGCCGGTCTCGGTGAGGACGTCGCGACCAACGTCGGCCTGAACTACAACCGCATCATCCTGCTGGGAACCGGCCTCATCGCGGTCGCCACCGGAGTGGTCACCGTCGTGGTCGGTTCGCTTCCCTTCCTCGGGCTCATCGTCCCCAACATCGTGTCGATGTTCCGCGGCGACGATCTGCGCAGCAACCTCCCCTGGGTCTGCCTGCTCGGTATCGCCATCGTGACCGTCTGCGACCTGATCGGCCGGACGATCATCATGCCGTTCGAGATCCCGGTATCGCTCATCCTCGGCGTCGTCGGCTCCGTCGTCTTCATCGCCATGCTTCTGCGGAGTCGCCGCAATGTCTGACATCACCGACTCGATCTCCCCGGCAGAATCGATCCCCACGGCATCGATCCCCACAGCCCCGCCGACCGCCGCAACTGCAACAAGGGCCGAGCGCACAGGCTCCGGCGCATTCGCGACCGCGCGCCAGCTACGCCGCTACTGGATTCTCGTGGGGACTCTCGCGCTCCTCTCGGTCGTCATCGCCGTGGGTATCGTGACCTGGGACAATCCGATGCCGTTCGGGACCGCGGGCTTCTGGCGGATCACACAGATGCGCGCGACCAACCTGGTCGTGATCGCGATCGTCGTCGTCTGCCAGGCCGTTGCGACGGTCTCGTTCCAATCTGCGACGAACAACCGCATCATCACCCCGTCGATCATGGGATTCGAGGCCCTCTACGTCGCGATCCAGACCGCCGCCGTCTTCTTCCTGGGCGCGGTCGGCGTCACGGCGCTCACGGGGGTGCCGCAGTTCGCACTCATGGTCGTATTGATGGTCGGCTTCTCGCTGATGCTCTACGGATGGCTGCTCTCCGGCAAGTACGGGAACATGCAGGTGATGCTCCTCGTCGGCATCGTCCTGGGTGGCGGTCTCGGATCCGTGGCGACCTTCATGCAGCGCATGCTCACCCCGAGCGAGTTCGACATCCTCACCGCCAAACTGTTCGGGTCGGTGTCCAATGCGGATGCGTCCTACCTACCGCTGGCGATCCCGCTGTGCATCGGGGCGGCAGGAACACTGTGGTGGCGTTCCCGCAGACTCAACATCATTGCGCTGGGCAAGGACATCACCACGAATCTCGGCCTGGACCATCGCCGAGAGATCATGCTCGTACTGTTTCTCGTGTCGGTCCTCATGGCCACCACCACCGCGCTCGTCGGCCCTCTGACGTTCCTCGGCTTCCTCGTCGCGACCTTGGCCTACCAGTTCGCGACCACGCACGATCACCGTTTCGTGTTCCCGGTGGCGATCCTGACCGGGTTCGTCATCCTGGGGGGCGCCTACTTCGTCCTGAAGAACATCTTCTACGCGGAGGGTGCCGTGTCCATCATCATCGAGGCCGTCGGCGGCTCGGCCTTCCTCTACGTGATTCTTCGGAAGGGCAGACTGTGATCGAGATCAAGGGTCTCCGTAAGGAGTACAGCAAGACGGTCACGATCGGTGAGATCGATCTGACCATTCCCGCAGGCGGCATCACGGCCCTGGTCGGACCGAACGGTGCGGGCAAGTCGACGATGCTGACCATCGTGGGCCGCTTGCTCGGGGCCGACGCCGGCACCATCGAGATTGCCGGCTACGACGTTTCGAGCACTGCATCGAAGGACCTCGCGAAGATCGTCTCGATCCTCCGCCAGGAGAACCACTTCGTCACCCGCCTTACGGTGCGGCAACTCGTGGGATTCGGCCGATACCCGCACTCGAAGGGCCGTCTCACCCGCAAGGACGAGGAGGCCATCAGCAACGCCATCGAGTTCTTCGACCTCACCGACCTCGAACACCGCTACCTGGACCAATTGTCCGGCGGACAACGCCAGCGAGCCTATGTGGCCATGGTGCTGTGCCAGGACACCGACTACATCCTCCTGGACGAACCGCTGAACAACCTGGACATGAAGCATTCGGTCCAGATGATGAAGCATCTTCACAAGGTGGCCGTCGAAATGGGGCGCACGGTCGTCATCGTGCTTCACGACATCAATTTCGCAGGCCACTACGCGGACCGGATCTGCGCGATGAAGGACGGCAAGGTCGTCGAGTTCGGAACCCCGGAAGAGATCTTGGTGGACGAGACCTTGACGCGCGTCTTCGATACTTCGGTGACGTGCGTCGAAGGACCCAACGGCCGCCTCGCCGTCTACTACTGACTCAGAACAAGGTCAGTTCGGCGTCGTCGGCGCGCTTCGGTGGCTTGTGCGCGACCACAGGCGTGCTGGGCACCTCGATCGGTCCGGGCTTCGCCGCGATCTCGCGGGCGGCCTGGCCGGCGAGCGTGTCGGCCATCTCGTTGAAGTGGTTGCCGACGTGGCCGCGCACCCAGCGGAACCGCACCGGACCGGTGCGGTCGGTGAGCTCGCGGTCGATGGCGCGCACGAGTTCGAGGTTCTTCACCGGCGCGCCGGTGGCTGTCTTCCAGCCCTTGCGCTTCCATCCGGGCAGCCATTCGGAGGCGCACTTGATCGCGTACTGCGAATCGGATTCGATGATCATCGGCTCGGCGCCGGGATGCGCCCGCAGTGCCTCGAGCACCGCCCGGAGCTCGGCGATCTGATTCGTGCCCGAACGCTCACCGCCCGACGCGCTGGGCCCCTCGTGATTGACCCACGCCCACCCGATGGCGCCACCGGGATTGCGAAGGCAGGATCCGTCGGTGCTCACGATGATCATGCGCCCGACCATATCCCTCCCCTCCGACAGGAGGAAAGTCGCCCGTGTCGCCCGCGCGTGATCATGCTCCTGAGGTCGTCACGGGCGCGCCGACCTGCGCGATTTCGAGCATCTCGCCGATGTCGGTGATCTTCACACGCGGACGCCCCGTCTCTCGCCCACGTGCTCGCTCCGCGCCGTCGATGGCGAGCCATCCCTTCCTGTCGACCACCTCGGGACGGCGGTCACGGACGAGCTCGTCGAGCGCATTGCGCCCGTTGTCACCGGACGGGTCCGGAAGTCGGCCGGCCAGGAAGTCGTCGATGAGCGCCGTCACCGTATCGTGTGCGCACTGTTTGTTGGTGCCGATCACCCCGGACGGCCCCCGTTTGACCCAGCCTGTCGTGTAGACCCCGGGTAGGGAACTCCCGGTTCGCGGATCCATGACCCTGCCGTCGAGGTTGGGTATCACGCCCGCTCGGTCGTCGAACGGCACACCGGGAACCGATCTGCCGCGGAAGCCGATCGACCGCAGCACCAGTCCTGTCTCGATGACCTCGCGATGCCCGGTCGCGCGAGCGGTGACGGTTCCGTCGTCGTTTCTCACGAGCTCGTTGCGGGTGATCTCGACGCCCTCGACCCGGTCCTCCCCGAGGATTCGTGTCGGTGACGCCAGGTAACGGAGGACGATCCGTTTGTGGGCCGGGTCGGGAACCGCTGCGGCGTATTCGCGCGCGACGCGGGTCTTGAGATCCGTGGTGAAGGGCACCTCCGCCTCGGGGACGCGCCCCGCTTCGAGTTCGTCCGGATCGACCACGACATCCACGCCGGGGAGACGTCCCAGGGCGAGCAGTTCGGGCGTCGTGTAGGCGGCCTGTGCCGCTCCTCGCCTTCCCAGCACGACGACTTCACGGATCCGGCTGCCACGCAGCGCCTCCAGAGCGTGCTCGGCCATGTCGCTCCGGACGAGATCGTCCGGATCCGTCACCAGCATGCGGGCGATGTCGAGCGCGACGTTCCCGTTCCCGACGATCACCGCGCGCTCGCTGCGCAGATCGAATCGGCAGGAGGCGTAGTCCGGATGCCCGTTGTACCAGGCGACGAAGTCCGTGGCGGCTTCGCTGCCGGGAAGCTCGGCCCCGGGAACATCGAGTCTGCGATCGTCGAGCGCACCGACCGCATAGACGACGGCATGGTGATGCTCGAGCAGTTCGTCGTGTGTGAGGTGCCGGCCGATCTCGACGTTGAGATGGAAGCGGAGTCCCGGTTTGCCGGTGATCCTCCGGAAGACGTCGGTCACGGCCTTGGTGGCGAGATGATCGGGTGCGACGCCGGCACGTACGAGTCCCCACGGCGTCGGAAGCCGTTCGAACATCTCGACTTCCACGCTGCCGTTGGGCATCCGTCCCATCAACTCGGCCGCAGCGTAGATACCGGCCGGTCCCGAGCCCACCACCGCGACCCGCAGCGGTGTTTCCTGCTTCGGAATCCTGGCCGAAGTCGGCTTCTCGTACGGGATCCCGGAGGAGACGAGGGGGTGCCGTTCGAAGTACTCCGCATTGATCTCACGGAAGCGCACCTGGTCTTCCGGCAGTTCGTCCTCGTGGTGGATCGCTTCGACCGGACATGCCTCCATGCACGCACCGCAGTCGATGCAGGTCTTCGGATCGATGTAGAGCATCTCCGTGGACCGGAACTGCGGGTCGTCGGGGGTCGGCCGAATGCAGTCGACAGGACACACCTGGACACAGGCGGCATCGTTACAGCAGGGCTGTGTCACGACGAAGGACAAGGGAACTCCTCGAACGAAGCGAGCGCGCCGACAGGTCGGATCGCAGAACTCAGTGGGAATACACGGCCAGGTCGAACACCGACAGGAAGGTCAGTGCGTGGTCGGTTGCGAAGTCGATGCTCTCCTTCTCGGTCGCCATTCTCGTCGGATCGACGGGAGAGACCGGTTCGCACAGTGCGGCCATCGGACGCACACCCGCGACCTTCATCAACTGCACGACGGATTCGGCGAATCCCGCTCCGCCGTTCCGTGCGATGACGGGAGCCACGTGGCCCGGCCGGGACAGCGCCGACGGACCGGTCCGCGGGTCCGCGATGGTCCTGATCGTGTGGGCCCGGTCGGCCGCGGAGATGCCGGTGGTCACACCCTCCACTGCGTCCACGGTCACTGCCGGTACCGAACTGTTCGTATCACCGAACGGCCACATGCACGGAAGATGAAGTCGTTCGCAATTCTCCTCGGATACCGCGCCTTCCACGTATCCCGAGGTGTGCCGGATCATGAACGCCAACGATTCGGTGGTCGCGTGTTCGGCTGCCACGACCAGCCTCGACTCCCCACGAGCGGGATCGAGCAGGACTATCGTCCTGCCTGTGGCGACGTCGGCGGCAGCACGCCGGACACGGGCACCGGCCGGGCAGCGCGCATCGACACGGAACGTCCGACGGATATCAGCGATCGACATGATTGCCCCTCTACTGCTCTGCGGCCCTGGTCCGCTTGGCCATGAATGCCTCGACGGCATTGCGGAATTCGTCCGTCGTGGTCAGTCGGATCTGACCCTCGCGTTCCCGGGCGAACGCACGCTCGAGTTCGTCGAGGGTGGCACCGTTGATCGCGAATTTCGTCTCCGTGACCGCTTCGCGCGACACCGTGCTCAACCGGGAGATCAGGGCACCGAGTTCCGACTCGAAGACATTCGGTTCGTACACCGCGGCGACCAGGCCGGTACGGAACGCGTCGGATGCGCTCACGCGTTCTCCGAGCAACGACATGCGCAGGGACACCGCGCGGCCGACCGATGCCGCGACGAGAGCGGTGGCACCGCCGTCGGGCATGAGACCGATCGAGGTGAACGGCATCGAGAAGTAGCTGTCGGACCGGACGACCGTCATGTCCGCAGCGAGAGCGATCGATACACCCACCCCGATCGCGGGTCCGCGAACCGCCGCGACGACCGTGCAGGGTACGCGTGTGATCGCAGCGATGCAGCGGGCGGCCGCGTCGGAGGTGTCGGCGGTGTTCTCGACCGACAGCGGATCGTCGACGTCGAGATCACCACCGGCACAGAAGGCTCGGCCCGTGCCCGACACCACGATCACCCGCACCGCGGGATCGTCGCCGGCGGCCTCGATCGCATCGGCCAGACGGTGCAGCGTCTCCTTGTCGACGGCGTTCATCCGCTCGGGTCGATCGATCAGGATGTGGCGGACCGAACCATCGTCGGCAATGCTGACGGTCATGGCAGGACCTTCCTGACGAAGTCGGCGATCTCGGTGACACCGTCGCGTGCTCGTGGGAGGAAATCGGTGAACAGCGTCCACGCATGGCAGGTGTCCGCGTAGACGGACAGTGTGCTGTCGCCACCGGCCTCTCGCACCCGCCGGTCGATCCGCACCGCGTCGTCGAGCAGGATCTCGCTGTCGCTGGCCAGCAACAGGATCGGCGGAAGCGCGGACAGATCGGCGAAGACGGGTGAGGCGAGGGGGTGGTCCCGGTCGTGCCCGCGGAGGTAGGTCGCCGCGAGCATGCCGAGGGAACGCTCCGTGATGACCGGATCGGTGTCGCGGTTGGTGGCGACGCTCTCCCCCGACGCGGTGAAATCCGCCAGCGGCGACACTGCCACCGCAACCGCGGGGAGCACTGCTCCGCGGTCCCGGGCGTGCACCAGCGTCGCCACAGTGAGTCCACCGCCGGCAGAATCACCGCCGACGGCAACGTGTTCCGGACCGTACTCGGAGACGAGCGCATCGATCACGGCAGCGGCATCGTCGAGTGCGGCCGGGAACGGATGTTCCGGGGCGAGTCGATAATCGGGGAGGACGACCGCCGAGCCGAGAGCGCGTGACAGGGCCGCGGCTGCATGCCGGTATCCGTGGGGACTGCCCATGACGTAGCCACCACCGTGGAACCAGACGAGAACGTTGTCGTCGATGTCCGATCCGGCCGTCACGCGCAGCGATTCGACTCCGCCGACGACGACTTCCTCGACGGAGACGTCCTCCGCGAGCTCGGATTCGAGCATCATCGTGTCGAGATTGTGCCGGAGTTCGGCGAGCGACAGCCGGCCGTTCCCGAACACGGCGGCGAAGGATTCTCTGGCCCTCCGCAGCGCCGCGTCGGAATCCGTTGCGCTCTCGACCTGTTCCGCATATGTCATCGTTGCGCTCCACCGCCGGTCGTGGCCGTCTCGGGAAGTGCTGCGTGGGTTCCGAACACCCGCGCGTGGTAGGTCAGAGGTGCGATCTCCGCACTCGCGACCTGCACCACCCGGCCGAAGACGACGGTGTGGTCCGCCGCGTCGACGGCGTCCATCACCTCGGCTGCGAGCCAGTGCGGGACGTCGGCCAGGCGCGGCACTCCTGCGTCGGCTCGCCAGGACACCCCGTCGAATTTGTCGGTGCCCTTGCGGGCGAACTGCGCGGCGAGCGCGGACTGGGCACTGCCCAGGACGTTCATGCCGAAGGTGCTCGAGCGGAGGACGAGGGACAGCAGGTCCGAACCGCGATCGAGGGAGACGAGGACCGACGGTGGGGACATCGACAACGAAGCGAATGCACTGACCGTCGTGCCGTGGGGACGTTCACCGTCCATCGCCGTCACCACCGCGACGGGCGTGCACACCGCAGACATGGCGTCGCGGAATCGCATCGCCAGATCGTCGAGTTGTCGTTCGGCCATCTCGGGCGCCTTTCGTATGTACTGTTCGGGTCGGGACGAGTCGGAAATATCGGCCCCGACCGTCGCTTTGGGACGCGGGTGCCGCACCGCCGGCGCGGCACCCGCAGGCCTGGTGTCGGACCGTCAGAGTCCGAGGTTCTTCTTGATGAACGCTCCGGCTTCGTCAACAGCCTGGATGCCTTCGGGAAGGATGGACGAGAACAGGGGCCACACGTGGACCATGTCGTCGTAGGTGGACACGCTCGCCGAGCCGCCGCGTTCGACGATTCCTGCCGCGGCCCGACGCGAGTCGTCGAGAAGGACCTCGCGGGAGCCGACGAGGAACAGGGCGGGCGGAAGGTCGTGCAGGTCGGCGAAGAGCGGTGATGCCAGGGGGTCCTTCGGATCGTGCCCCTGCAGATACGCCTCGCCGACATTGCCGATGGAGCCACGCGAGACCGCGACGTCCTGGCCGTCGAACTCGTCCACGCTGCTGCCGCTCGCCGTGAGATCGAGCATTGCCGAGATGAACACGACTGCAGCAGGAATCTTTTCGCCCTTGTCGCGAACCGCCGTCAGGGCAGCGAGCGCGAGCCCGCCTCCGGCGGAGTCCCCACCGGCAGCAACGTTGCCGGCACCGTACTGCGCGACCAGAGCCGACACGACCGCGACACCGTCGTCGACCGCAGCCGGGAACGGGTTCTCCGGTGCTCGTCGATAGTCGGGCAGGACGACGGTCACGCCGGATGCACGCGACAGGTTGTGTCCGAGCTCCTGGAACCCGCGTGGGCTGCCCATGATGTATCCGCCACCGTGGAACCACACGAGGACCTTGTCCTGTGCCGCGCCTTCGGCGGTGACGAACAGGACGGGAACGCCACCGACCTCACCTTCGACCGGTTCGACCCCCTCGGGCAGGGGGAACTGCAGGAACAACCGGTCGTAGGCCTCACGCAGATCGTCGACCGTCGCAGTCGCGGGGTCGGGGAAGCCTTCCACCCACATCTTCTCGGCACGTACGAGCGCTTCGCTCCTGGCCATGGATCCTCCGAAAGATCGAGTTCGAATCCCGACGACGCATCAAGTCGGGTTGTGAGCGATGTTACATAGTTACCATTAACTATGGAAGACATTTCCCTGGACTTTTTTGCTGAGAGACCATGTGTAGCCATAACGGGTGTTCACGGTGTTAAATTCCGGGGAGTAGTCGCCACGGCCTGCACCGAGACCGGTCCACGCCGGCGAAACCTGTGCCCGATGCGGCACCGACACCGGCATCTCCTCGCCCCGACCCCGCCGTATCACCGACATTCCGCCCAGACGATCCCTCTAGATCGGAGGTCCCCGACCATGACTCTCATCTCGGACGACGAATCCTCGCGCACACAGCATTTCGATGCCCGCGCAACCTCGTCGTTGGAACGTGTGCTGAACCCGTCGACCATCGCGATCGTCGGGTTGAGCGACAAGTCGCCGGTCGCGCCCTTCATCCGGCCGACACTCGACAGCGCTGCACGGGTCTACTTCGTCCATCCGAGTGCACCCACGGTCCTCGGTCGGCCCACCCACCGCTCGGTGACGGAGATTCCGGAACCGATCGACGCAGTGCTGTCCGTGATGTCCGCCGAGCGCACGGTGGCGCTGGCCGAGGAGTGTGCAGAACTCGACTGCGGAGGACTCGTCATCTACGCCGCCGGCTTCGCAGAGGTCGGGCCGGAGGGCGAGGAGTTGCAGCGTCGGCTCGTCGCCGCCGCGGAGCGCGGCAACATGGCGCTCGTCGGCCCGAACAGCCTGGGGTATATCAGCGTTCCCCGCAGCCTCAACCTGACGGCATCGGCCGACTACCGCCCGCCGGCCGGTGGCGTATCGATCGTCTCCCACAGCGGCGCCATGATCGGAGGCGTCGCGGTCACTGCGGGTCGCCGCACCGGTATCGGCATCTCCCGCCTCATCTCCGCGGGGAACGAAGCAACCACCGACATCGCCGACTACCTCGACTTCCTGGCCTCCGATCCGGAGACCGCCGCCATCGGCCTCATCGTGGAGGGCATCCGCCGCCCCGAGGCGTTCTTCCGCGCGGCCCGGCGGTGCATCGCCGCGGGCAAACCCGTCGTGGCCCTCAAACTCGCACGGAGCAGCCGCACCCAGCAGATGGCCGCCTCGCACACCGGCGCCCTCGCCGGAAACGCGTGGGCCTACGACGTGGCGTTCCGGCGGGCAGGTATCCAGCTCGCACACGACCTCGAGGAGCTCGTCGACCGGCTCTCGATCGTCGGGCAGCTCGATCCCGCCAAGTGGAACACCGTCGAACGTGTGGGGGTCGTCGCGGGAACAGGAGGTTTCGCCTCTCTCGCATACGATCTGGCCGAAGCCGAAGGACTCTCGCTGCCTCCTCTCGACGACCTCGCCGAGTGGGTCCGCACCACCATCCCCGGCATCACCGTCCCCAATCCCCTCGACACCACCGGTTTCGGCGCGACCTTCTGGACGGACATCGTCGAACGCTATGTCGGTTCCCCCGAGCTCGATGCGGTCGTGTTCGTGAACATGTGGGGCGAGACCGACGACTCCCCCGTATACCGTCGCCTCATCGACGACGTCGTACAGGCCGCACGACGGTTCGGAAAACCCGTCGCCATCGCGGCCGGCGCGGGCCCGGTCGGTTCGTTCGCCGAGGAAGTGATCGGTGACGACGGAAGTGTGGCTCTCGGATACGGGTTGCGGGGCACTCTTCGCGGTCTCCGGACGATGGGCACCTTCGTGCGCGATCGAGCGGTCCATCGTCCGCTCGCCGAGCCCGTCGCACCGGTCGCTCGTCCGGCCGTCCTCACCATCGATACCGGTGATGGACGACGGTTCCTCCCGTTCTCGCAGGCCATGGAGTTGCTGCAGCGTTTCGGCATCCCGACCGCGCCGTACTGCACGGTCGACTCCGAGGGCCGTGCCGCGCCGGACTTCGCCGGCCCCTATGCGGTGAAGCTCGCCGATGTCCCGCACCGCACCGAACTCGGCGCCGTGGCTCTGAACGTCGACGCGGCGGACCTCGAGGACACGGTGAGCCGCATGCGCGAACTTGCGCATCGGCACGCCGTCCCCGACCTCGTCGCCGTCCAGCCCATGACCACTGCCAGGGGTGAGCTGCTGGTGGGGATCGAGGGCCGCAGCGAACTCGGCCCCATGGTGGTGCTGGGAATCGGCGGCATCCTGGTCGAGATCCTCGAACGAGTCGGCGGGCGCCCGGCACCCTTGACCAGGATCGACGCCGAAGAGCTGATCGAGGAGTTCCGCGATCTGAAGCTGATGCACGGCTACCGTGGCTCGGCCCCGTGGAATCTGGAGCAGCTCACGGAACTGCTCGTCGGTTTCGGAAAGCTCGCCGCAGCGTGCCACGGGTGGATCGAATCGCTCGACATCAACCCGCTCCTCGTCACCGACGACGGGCTGGTCGCGGTCGACGCTCTGTGCATCGTGCGCGCCGAAGAGGAGGATCCGCGATGACCCACGAGGCAACGGTCCGGTGCGGCAACGACATCCGAACCCATGCGCAGATCCGTGAGCGGGCGGCACGGATCGCCGGGGCCATGGCGGGCCTCGGTGTGGAGCACGGTGATCGCTACGCACTGGTGATGCGCAACGAGATCGGCTTCGTCGAGGCCACGCTCGCCGGCGCTGCGATCGGCGTCGTGCCCGTTCCCGCGAACTGGCACGGCAACACCGACGATCTCGGACACGTACTCGCGGACAGCGGCGCCCGGGTCGTGCTGGTGCACACCGACCTGTTGTCGAAGGTCGAATCCGTGTTGCCCTCCGACGCGCGGATCGTCGAGGTCCCGGTCCCGGCGGTACTGGCAGACGCCTACGGCACCGATATCCCGCCGTTGTCGGGGCGGTACCCGAACATCGAGGATCTGATCGCCGCTCACGAACCGCACATGACCGGGATCACGGATCCCCCGATGAGCGTCATCTACACGTCGGGGACCACCGGCCCCCCCAAGGGCATCCTGCGGCGACCGACGCCGCCGGAGAAGGTCGCGGCCCTGCACGGCGTCGTCATCGAGGCGTTCGCGTTCGGGAAGGCGCGATCGACCCTGGTCGCCGCCCCGATGTACCACACCGCTCCGAACACCCAGTTCCAGTTCGCGTTCGCCCTGGGGATGGATGTGGAGATAATGCCGCGTTTCGATCCGGAGGGCCTTCTCCGGACGATCGAGGAACGCCGGATCGAACATCTGCAGGTGGTTCCCACCATGTTCGTCCGATTGCTGAAGCTGCCGGAAGACGTCCGCGCACGGTACGACCTGTCGTCCCTGACCTCGGTCGTCCACGCCGCCGCACCGTGCCCACCCGACGTCAAGCGCGCCGTGATCGATTGGCTCGGTCCCATCGTCCACGAGTACTACGGTGGCTCCGAATCCGGTGCTGCCGTGTGTTGTACGAGCGAGGAATGGCTCGCTCATCCGGGAACCGTGGGCAGGCCGCTGTCCGACGCGGCGGTCCGCATCGTGGGTGCCGACGGCAACGATGCACCCGTAGGTGAGGACGGCGACATCTATCTGAGGCCGTTCTCCGCCTGGCCCGATTTCACCTATCTGGGTGACGACGCCAAGCGGCGCGGGATGGAGATCGACGGCTACGTCACGGTGGGCGACATCGGACATGTGGGCGCCGACGGATTCCTGTATCTGAGCGATCGCCGCAACGACATGATGATCTCCGGTGGCGTCAACATCTATCCCGCCGAGATCGAAGCGGTGATCCTCGGCCTCGACGGAGTGGCCGACGCGGCGGTGTTCGGGATCCCCGATCCCGAGTTCGGCGAAGCTATCGCTGCGCACATCCAACCCGATCCCGGTGCGACCCTCACCGAGGACGATGTGCGTCGCCACGTCGAGATGCGCCTTGCCCGATTCAAGGTGCCGAAGGTCGTGGTGTTCGAGAAGAGCCTGCCCCGGGAGGACACCGGCAAGTTGTTCAAGCGCCGGCTGAAGGCACCGTACTGGGAGGAGCAGGTAGCAGACTCGGCCGTCGGTACGCCCTGACCGCCGTCTCCGCATACACGACGATGCGCGCCCGATCCGATCGGGCGCGCATCGTGTGTTCTCGGGGCGGATGACGTCAGAACGACGCTTCGTCGAGATCCATGACGGAGACGTCGACGTCGGTGGCGATCCGTGCTTCTGCGATCGTCGACGGAAGGATGTTGCGAGCGAAGAAGCGGGCCGCAGCGATCTTGCCTTCGTAGAAGGTGCGGTCGGCTGCATCGACCTCACCGCCGAGTGCGCGCAGAGCGACCGCGGCGCTGCGCAGCAACAGCCAGGCGACGACCAGATCACCGATCGCGTACAGCAATCGGGTCGCGTTGAGTCCGACCTTGTAGACATTGCGCTCGTCCCCGTCGGCGACGGTCGGATTCGACCGGACGAGATCGGCCGTCATCTTCTCCACGATCGCCCGGACACTGTCGGCCGCCTCGAGCAGCAGGTCGCGTTCGGTCGCAAGATCGGTTGCGGCGGAGGCATCGTCGGCGAACGAGGTGATCTCGTCCAGCAGATGCCCGAATGCCACACCCTTGTTCCGGGCGATCTTGCGGAAGAACAGGTCCTGCGCCTGGATCGCGGTGGTGCCCTCGTAGACGGTGTCGATCTTGGCGTCGCGTACGTACTGTTCGATCGGGTAGTCCTGGAGATAGCCGGATCCACCGAAGGTCTGGAGGGTTTCGGTGCCCAGGACGACCCACGAGCGTTCGGAGCCGTAACCCTTGACGACGGGGAGGAGCAGATCGTTGACCGCCTCGGCGAGCGTCGCGTCCTCTCCTGCCGCATTGCGCAGTGCGATCTCGTCCTGCCAGGTCGCCGTGTACAGCACCAGCGACCGCAGTCCTTCGGCGTACGCCTTCTGGGTGAGCAGAGATCGTCGGATGTCGGGGTGCGCGGTGATGGTCACGCGGGGCGCTGACCGGTCGGACGAGCGGGCGAGGTCGGATCCCTGCACACGCACCTTGGCGTACTCGAGAGCATTGAGATAGCCGCTGGACAGTGTCGCGATGGCCTTGGACCCCACCATCATCCGGGCGTCCTCGATGACGTCGAACATCTGGTTGATGCCGTCGTGGACCTCCCCGAGGAGCCAGCCTTGCGCCGGCTCGTCCGCCCCAAGGGTCATTTCGCAGGTGGCGGAGACCTTGACGCCCATCTTCTTCTCGACGTTGGTGACGTACACGCCGTTGCGTTCGCCGGTCAGTTCACCGGTCTCGAGGTCGAAGTGGAACTTGGGGACGAGGAAGAGGCTCAGGCCCTTGGTTCCCGGTCCGCCCGCGCCCTCGACACCCACCGGGCGCGCGAGGACCATGTGGACGATGTTGTCGGTCAGGTCGTGCTCGCCGGCGGTGATGAATCGCTTGACACCGGAGATGTTCCAGGTGCCGTCCTCGTTCGGGGTCGCTTTGGTGCGACCGGCACCGACGTCGGATCCGGCGTCGGGTTCGGTGAGCATCATCGTTGCGCCCCAGTGCTTCTCCGCGGCGATTCGGGCGATCTTCCGGTCCCGCTCGGTGCCGTGGCGCCAGATCACCCGTGTGGCCGTGGGGAACCCGACGTACGTCCACAGGGTGGGGTTCGCGCCGAGCACGAACTCGGCGAGTGCCCAGTTCAGTGAACTGGGCGCATTCGTCCCGCCGAGTTCGGGAAGCACACGCAGCCGCCACCACTCCGCATCCATCCACGTCTTGTAGGTCGCCGCATAGGAGGGGGGCACGGTGACCGTGTGGGTCTGCGGGTCGAAGACGGTCGGGTGGCGGTCGGAATCCTCGAACGACGCGGCGAGTTCCTCGCGGGCGAGGCGGTCGACCTCGCTCAACGCGATCCGCGCCGTCTCGGGGTCGACCTCCTCGAACGGGCCGGTCCCGAGCACGCGGTCTCGGCCGAGCAGCTCGAACAGGTTGAACTCCACGTCGCGGAGATTGCTCTTGTAATGGCCCATCGTGGGTGCCTCTCACACTCGTCGGCCCACCCGATGGTGGGCCGGTCGGGGGTACACAGCGCACCGAACCCGGAGACCCGTGGTGCGCCGGGTCCGGAGTTCACCGGAGACCGGCCGCACGACACGGGTCGTCCGGGTTCGTAGTGCGAGGTCGATCGGTCAGGCCTCGGCCTGCGCGTAGATCGGCAGCAGGACCGTTGCGGCATCCGCCAGCATCTTCTGGTCGACGAGCAGATGCTGTGTCGCCACGTTCATGTCGCGGACGAAACGGCCCAGGGTGCTCGTCGAGGCGATGCTCGCGCTGCCGCCCCACCGGTGGGCGAATGTCACGACGTCCGCGCAGACCTCGTGCACCCACGCGAGCATCTGCTGGGCGCGGGCGATGTGCTCGGGCGTGATCGGTCGGCCGGAGTTCACGGCGTCCTCGGCGGCGCGGACGACGTCGTAGCAGTACAGTCGCGCGGCCTGCAGTTCGGCTTCCTTGCGGCCGAAATCGATGCGGAAGATCTCGGCCTCGCCCACCGGCACCGAGTAGGTGGGGCGAACCTTGTTGGCCGTCAGGGAGGCCACCAGTTCCAGCGCGCGGGAAGCGATTCCGAGCGCGATGGGGGCGTGGGGCAGACCGCCGGCGAATTCGTTGGTCAGCCTGTACATCGTTTCCGAGCGGGTCGGCGTGCCACCGAACGTCGGGGTGGTGTGCTCGGCGGGGACGAACGTCTTGGTGATCGTGTAGTCGTGGCTGCCCGTTCCGGCGAGTCCCCAGACGTCCCAGTTCTTGTGGAACTCCGCTTCGCTCCTGGGGAGCAGGGCGATACGGGCCTGCGGCTGCCCGTTCTCGCCGAGGATCGGGTTCCCCTGCTCGTCTGCGACGAAGAACCCGGCGCCGACCCAGGTCGCGTGGTCGGAGCCGCTCGCGAACGAGTAACGGCCGTCGATGATGTAGCCGCCCTCGACCTGGATACCGGGGTACCGGGGAAGAAGTTGGCCGGCCACGATGAACGGCTCGTCGCGGCTCAGAAGGTCTTTCGCGATATCCGGGGCGAGATATCCGACGACACCGGCGGTGCCCCACTCGCTGGCCATCCACGCCCATCCGGTCGAGGCGTCGGACTTCGCGACTTCTTCGAAGACCCGCATGCCCTCGCTGGGCAGCAGCCCTCCGCCGCCGAGCTCTTCCGGGACCAGCATTCCGTGGAGGCCCTGTTCGACGAAGGCGTCGGCAACCGGCTTCGTGAGGGTGCGCTCGCGCTCGATGGCGGCAGCTTCCTGCCTGATGAGAGGTGCGATGGAACGCGCGCGCTGGAGGTAGTCGGCTTCACGGGCGCTACTGGCGACCGTCTCCGGGCTCAGCGTCTCGGTCATGTTTCATGCCTTTCGTGCGGAGGTGATCCGGCGGCGTGCCCCACCATTCGAGTGTCTTCCACGCAACCGGCGTTCTTGGTCCCTACGGAGCCCCCGAAGCAGATTCACGAAGCGCTCCGGTGTGATCAAGCTAACATAGTTACCGCTAATGTCAAGGTACTAACTCCCAGGTAGGCGCATTTCGTACTTTTCCGTGTGCATAACCGATACTTACATCGAAGCGTATTCGGCGCGCAGGGAGTCACGCCCTGGGAACAGCGATCCTTCGAGAGGGAGATTCGTACGGGCCCGGCACCCCGGGTAGCCGGTACGGTTGTGAACCGTAACTCTAGCGATTCATTGCGTCAATACCGCTCTCTACTGGCACGTAAGACCGTAGTGTTAGTAACGACTAAGGATCAATCGATCCAGCGCCGGCGCCCTCGCACACGCTCGACCATCGCACCGCCCGGCTACAAGTCCACAACAGTGACTAACTAAAGACCCTGATATCCCTAGTGGACGCGTCATTGACTCCCGCACACTGCCATAGTTACGATTAACAGCACGTCAGGAGAGAGCCCATCCGGACCCCGAGAGCACTCGTCGCTCCGCGACGCTACGGGTCGCCTTCGATGAAAACGGCTTCCCTCGAGCACCTTTCGTGACGCCTCGAGATCCCTGACCTCCCGTACCACTACTTCGTCCCACAACCGGAAGGACGCGATATGAGCCTGGCAATCCCCCCGGATCCCGCACTCGACCGCGATACCGTGCGCACAGCCGTCGCTGCAGGCAACATCCCGTGCCTGCTCCCCGTCCTCTACCAATTGACCGGCGAGGAGAAATGGCTGTCGCCCCCGTATGTTCCGACACCCACCAAGGGGTACGAGGAACACAACGACGGTGGTCTCGACCCGCAGATCCAGGCGGAGATCCGTGAAGCCGCGACCGACGCCGTGCTGGACTGGTGCAACGGCAAGCCGATCGCGCATCCGGCACCGACCGGCGCGGAGCTCGCCCGGTTGATGAGCACGGCCATGGGCGAGCCCGTCTCCGAACGTTACGCCCCGATGATCGCCGAGCAGCTCGGTTTCGCTCCCTATACCCCCACCGAGGTCGGTTCGAGGATCCGTTCCGACCGGCAGGATTTCGGTGTCGTCGTGGTGGGGGCCGGCATCTCCGGCCTGACCTGCGCGATCAACCTGGAGCGGGCCGGTATCCCGTACACCGTTCTGGAGCGGAACGACCGCCTCGGCGGCACCTGGTGGGAGAACCGCTATCCCGGGGCACGGGTGGACATCCCCAGCGACCTCTACTCGTTCTCCTTCCGCCCGAAGAACTGGTCCGAGCACTTCGCCCGCCGCGACGAGATCTTCGGCTACGTCTCGGACGTCGCCGACGAGTACGGCGTCACCGATCGGATCCGGTTCGGTCATTCGGTCGAGACGGCCACATGGGACGAGACCGAGCAGCACTGGGTCCTGTCGGTCACCGGTCCCGACGGTGAGAAGCAGGAACTGCGCGCGACCGCGCTGGTGACGGCAGCCGGGCTGCACAGCACTCCGAATGTTCCGGATTTCGCAGGGGCCGCGGACTTCCGCGGCGAGATCGTCCACTCCGCACAGTGGCCCGAGAACCTCGACGTACGCGGTAAGCGCGTCGCGGTGGTCGGCAGCGGTGCCAGCGCGATGCAGTTGGTGGTCGCGATCTCCGACCAGGTCGAGAACATGGTCGTCCTGCAGCGTCAGCCGCAGTGGATCGCCCCGAACGAGAACTACTTCCGGCAGACCGACGACAGCAAGAACTGGCTGTTCGACCACATCCCGTTCTACCGGGGCTGGTACCGCTTCCGGCTGTACTGGCTCTACACCGAGCGGACCTATGCCGCGCTGCCGGTCGATCCGGAGCGGGAGACGAAGGGCAAGCTCGTCAGTTCCCTCAACGACGCCTACCGCGCTTATCTCACCGCCTATCTCGACAGCCAGACCGCAGGCGACGAGGAACTACGCCGCAAGACCCTTCCCGACTATCCGCCCTTCGGCAAGCGCCTTCTCATCGACAACGGCTGGTTCACCACCCTGCGCAAGCCGCATGTCGAGTTGATCACCGACAGCGTCGCGCGGCTCACCCCGACCGGACTCGTCACGGCGGACGGGGAGGAACGCGACATCGACATCCTCATCCTGTGCACGGGATTCCAGCAGCAGCGGTTCCTGTTCCCCATGGACATCCGCGGACGCGAGGGCACTTCGCTGCGCGAGATGTGGGACGACGACAACGGGCGCGCCTATCTCGGCATCACCACCCCGGGATTCCCGAATCTGTTCTTCCTGTACGGGCCGAACACGAATCCTCCCGGCGGCAGCTACATCACCATCGCCGAAGCCCAGGTGCGCTACGTCGTCGAGGCGATCGGCCGGCTCGTGTCCGAGGATCTCGCGGCGCTGGAGTGCAAGCCCGAACCGTACGAGCGGTACAACGCCGAACTCGACGAGGCGAACTCGACGATGGTCTACGCGATGGACGGCGTGACGAGCTACTACCGCAACTCCCGCGGCCGGGTCGTCACCAACTCCCCGTGGCCGGTGGCCGACTACTGGGCCCGCACCGAGCGTCCCGACCCGGCGGACTTCACCGCGACGAAGCGCCGCATCGGCTGACCTGCTCCGACCATGCGAACGGGCCGGATTCCCTCTGGGAATCCGGCCCGTTCCGTTCGAGCGGCAGGAGGTGTTCTCAGCCGGCGGAGACGGTAGGTGTTCTCAGCCGGCAGAGACGGTAGGTGTTCTCAGCCGGCAGAGACGGTAGGTGTTCTCAGCCGGCAGAGACGAACAGTTCCGACTGCAGATCGGTCTCGTCGAGGCAGATCGTCTGTCCCTCGTTGCGCGCCTTCAGTTCCCCGTCACGGACTTCACCGACGTAGTAGCAGGTCGGGTAGGTCCGGGTGGTTCCCGAATAGGTCAGCGGCGGTGCCAGGCCGTCCAGGGTCTCCCCGTCCAGCTCGCGCAGTCCCCGCGTGACGTCGGCGCCGGTCGAGTCG
Source organism: Rhodococcus shunpengi (assembly GCF_048381395.1). NCBI lineage: Bacteria > Bacillati > Actinomycetota > Actinomycetes > Mycobacteriales > Nocardiaceae > Rhodococcus > Rhodococcus shunpengi. Next base: position 835,752 of record NZ_JBLWIU010000012.1, on the reverse strand, counting down.
GAGGTGAGTTGTGCCTGCTCGGCGGCCGCCTCGAACAGTTTGCCCGCGATCCACTGGTCGAAGGCGACGGCCGAGAACTGCTCGGAGTCGGTGAGATCGTCGTAGTGGGAGTCCAGGATCTCGTGCGCCTCCCCCACCGCGGGAACCGACGGATCGAAGTACGGGGCGTTGGACTGGGTGAACAGCACACCGTCCGTCGCCGAGGACTGCACGAACTCGTTACCGAGCGCCCCGGCGGAGGTGTAGAACTGCGGCTTGTAGCCGATCTTGTGGCAGTCCTCCGCGATCCGCACGTCCACGCTGGCGATGTGGGCCAGGAAGATGCCGTCGACGCCTTCGTTCTTCATGGTCTGGCACACGGCCGTGTAGTTCGGTGCGGTGGCAGCGGCCTTGACGGACAGATAATCGAGACCGAGGTCCGCCGCGGACTTCGCCGCCAGCGCATCGGAGTCCGCACACACCGGGGATTCCGAGCAGTACACGACACCGAACTTCGTGGTGCCTTCGTCCTTTGCCAGCTTCACCAGACCGTAGGTGATCACCGGGTTCGGGGACCCGGCGATGTAGAAGTCGTCGCTGACGAGGAAGGTGCCGTCGGACGGCACACCTCCGACCACCGGGATGCCCTTCTCCTCGACGTACTGACGCCACGACCCGGTCGTTCCCGTGATGGGTCCGACGATCGCGACCGCGCCTTCCTCCTCGACGAGGCTCTTGACGGCGGCGAGTGCCTTCGACGGTTCCTGCCCGATGTCCTTGACGACGATCTTCACGGGATGACCGTTGATACCGCCCGAGGCGTTGACGCTGTCCGCCCAGGCCTGGGCGACGTCGTCCACGCGCCCGTGGGTCGGTGCGGACACACCGGAACAGCCGCACACCGTTCCCACGACGATCGGTGGCCCGGTCAGTTCGGGCGCTGCGGCAGGTTCGCTCTCCTGTGCGCTCGAACAGCCCGCCAGGACGAGCATGCTCAGGGCGGCCGCGCTCACGACGCACCTTCGGATCGTGTTCTTCACAAGGGCTCCTCTGCTGAAAAGAGTTGGTAGGTTGTCGTCTTCCGCTCCGGTCGAGGCGGAAGGAAGATCCGGTCAGGCCGTTGCCACGTCGATGCCCAGATAACGACTCGTGAGTTCGTCCTCGTCGAGGGCGGACGGCTCGAGTGCTTCCGACAGGCGTCCGCGATCGAGCAGGCGCACCACGTCGGCGCCGGCGAGTGCCCGTCCGACGTACTGCTCGACGAGCAGAACGGACTTCCCCGCCTTCCGGAGCACGGCCAGTGCCGCGAAGATCTGGTCGACCACCAGAGGCGCCAATCCCATCGACACCTCGTCGAGTACGACGATCGAACTGCGCGGGACGAATGCGCGGGCCAGGGCGACCATCTGCTGCTGGCCACCGGACAGGCTTCCGGCCTTGGCGTTCAGGCGCCGCCCGATCTCGGGGAAGACCTCCAGGGCCAGGTCGTAGTGGTCGCTCAGGGGCCCGTCGACGGCGAGGAGCAGGTTCTCCCGCACCGTAAGGCCGGGGAAGACACCGCGACCTTCGGGGATCAGGCAGATCCCTGCTGCGGCACGCTTCGTCGCGCCCTGGCCGGTGATGTCGAGCCCGCCGAGCCGGATCGATCCGGACATCGGGGCCAACAGACCACCGATGGTTTTCAGCAGGGTCGTCTTGCCGGCACCGTTCGGCCCGAGCAGGGCGACGACGGATCCGGGTGCGACGGTCAGGTTCACCTCGCGCAGCACGGTCGTGCGGCCGTATCCCGCTGTCAGTGCGGATATCTCCAGCGTCGATGTCGTCACTTGACCTCCTCCAGTTCGGCCGCGGCGACTGCGCCGGCGGTGTCCTCCTCGGTGCCCAGATAGGCCGCCTGCACGACGCTCGACCGCCGGGCCTCGGCCGGAGTTCCCTCGAAGATGATCCGGCCGAATTCGAGGACGTAGACCTCGTCGCAGATGCCGAACACCAGGGAGACGTCGTGCTCGACGAGGATCACTCCGATGCCGCGTTCGTCGGCGACCTTCCGGATCAGCTCGCCGAGGCGGGCGGACTCGTTGTGGTCGAGACCGGCCGACGGCTCGTCCAGGAGCAGCACGGGATATCCGCCGGCGAGGCAGCGGGCGACCTCGACGATGCGCCGGATACCGGTGGGCAGGCTCATGACGTGCCGGTCGGCCAGCTCCTCGAGTCCGCATGCCACGAGCGCGGCCTCGGTGGCGGCGTCGATCCGTTCACGTTCGGACGGCGACGAGTGCAGATGGGTGCGCGGATCGAGTCCGACGGTGCGTCCTTCCGCACCGGCCGCGACGTTCTCCCGGACCGTCATCGACTCGAACAGTTCGGCCGTCTGGAAGGTGCGGCCGATCCCGGCCCGTGCGCGGGCCGAGGGGCTCTTGCGTCCGAGATCCGCGCCGCCGAGGGTCACCGAACCCGAGGACGGATCGACCAGCCCGGTCACGGCGTTGAACATCGTGGATTTGCCGGCACCGTTCGGGCCGATGAGCCCGGTGATCCGCCCCGGCCGGCAGACGATGCGAGCACCGTCGAGTGCTTTGACCCCGCCGAAGACGACGTCGATGTCCTTTGCTTCGAGGACCACACCGTCGGTGGCGACGTCCGGGAGCACAGGGCGCTCGGGCGACTCGCTCCGCTCGGCGGCGCGCCCGGGCGACTCGCTCCGGTCGTCTGTCGGGCGGCGGAACCACCGGTCGATCGACTCCGTCACCGCGCGGGGCAGGCCGATCGGGGGGAGCAGAACGAGGCCGATGGCGCTGAGGCCGAACAGCAGCTGGAGATAGGTGCCCACTTCGGTGCTCGGGAAGTAGCTGGGGACCAGCGTGTAGGCGGCGGCTGCGACGATGCCGTTCCACGGGGTCGCAGGGCCGTTGAGCACGATGATGACGAAGACCGTCAGCGACACGATGGGGGCGTAACTGTCCGCGGAGATCGTCTGCTGGGCCGCCCCGGCGAGAGCACCGCCGATCGCGGCGAGGAAGGCGGCCGCACAGAAGACGAGGACGCGGGTCACCGCGGCCGGAACACCGCTGGCCTCCACCGCTTTCGGCGACTGCTTGATGTAGGTCAGCAGGCGGCCGAGCCGGCCTCGTTCGAGCACCGCCACCGCGAGCACGGCCACCGCGACGATCGCCAGGACGAGGTAGAAGTACCCGGTGTCCGAGGTGAGGTCGACCAGCGGGGTGACCGGCCGACGGACCTCGAGTCCCGACGACGCGGCGCCGAACATGAAGTCCTGGGTGTAGAACATCTGCTGCAGGAAGATGCCGAACCCGAAGGTCGCGATGGCCAGGTACAGGCCCCCGAGCCGGATCGCCGGCACCGCCAGCACCAGGCCGATCGGTACCGCGACGACCCCGGCGAGGACGAGGGCGAGCGGCCAGCTGAGACCGGCACCCTGCAGCAGATGGGAGAACGTCACCGCACCGATGGCCATGAACGCGATCTGCGCGAGGGAGACCTGCCCGGAGGTGTGGACGAGCAGCGACAGCGACAGGAAGACCAGGACCATCGCCAGCGCCACGGTCCAGTCCACAAGGTGGATGCCCGCGAAGGCCGGCACGGTCGCCAGGAAGGCGAGCACGACGACGCCGGCGGTCACCTGGAGCCGGAGCGGGGCACGCCAGGCCGGACGCGGGTGCACCCGGACCGCGGTGCGGTCGGCCAGGTACTTCTTCGGGAAGAACAGCAAAACGACGAAGAGCACGGCGAATGGGAGCGCGGCCGGCAGGGAGGCGAGGATGCCGTCGGTCAGCCAGCGCGTCGCCAGGGACGCGAGGACACCGACGACGAGCCCACCGGCGAAGGTGCCCGGAAGATTGCTGAATCCCCCGATCGCCGCGGCGGCGTAGGCCGCGACGACCAGCAACGTCAGCTGGACGGGGTCGAGCGGCATGATCGGGGCGAGCAGGACGCCGGACAGCGACGCCATCACGGTGCCGAGCATCCACGCCCAGCGGCGGACCCGGGTGGCGCTGCGCCCGACCAACTCGAGCAGGTCGGGGTTCTGCACCACGGCCTTCATGGCGATGCCGGTGCGGGTCCAGCGCAGGAACGCCCACAGTCCCGCCGTCGCCAGCGCTGCGATCACGAAGGTCGCGATGTCCTCGAACTGCACGAAGGTGCCGCCGACCTCGATGCTGCCCTCGGGCAGGAAGGGCGGTACCCGTCGGACCTTCTGGGAGCCGAAGATCAGCTCCACGCCGGCCTGGACGACGAGCAGGATGCCGACCACTCCGGCCACCTGCAAAGTCAGGGCTGCGCCCTGCAGTCGGCGGGCGAGGAATTCGAGGAGCACCCCGACGACGGGTCCGATGACGAACACGGTGATCGCCGCCGCGACGAGCCAGGGCAGTTCCCACAGCACCTCGAGCACGTAGAACGAATAGGCGGCGAGGGCGGCCAACGCGCCGTGGCCGATGTTGAACACGCCGGACGTCTTGTAGGTCAGGACGAGTCCGACTGCGGCGAGACCGTATACCGAGCCCGCCACCAATCCGATGATGAGAAAAGGGAAAATGTCCACTCTATGCACTCCTCGAGCAAGGACACGTGCTGCTGAGCGAGCCACCGAGCGCGCCTTGCGTTCGGACCATGCATCGACTGCACGCTGAGAGACCGCGCGATATGCGCTGGATCACATATCTACCCGACCGTGCCGGGAACCGCAACGGAACACGCTATCTCCGCGACTTCCGATTACGTTGCGGTACTGCATGTTCGGGTTCAACTGCACGACGAACAGCCGGTGACCCGTCGCGTCGGGAACGCGACGGGCACCGGCCGATGGGCGAGGGGGATCAATTCACGTTGCGGCCGTGTCCCTCCCAGTACGGCGCACGGAGTTCGCGTTTGAGGATCTTTCCGACCGCGCTGCGCGGCAGGGTGTCCGCGAAGACCACGGAGACGGGGCATTTGAACCGGGCGAGATGCGCGCGGCAGTGCGCGAGCACGATCTCCTCGGTGAGTTCGGCGACCTCGGCAGCGACCACCACGGCCACCGGACTCTCTCCCCACCGTTCGCTGGGGACACCGATGACGGCGACGTCCGCGACGCCCTTCAGCCCGAACAGGACCTCTTCGATCTCACGAGGGTAGATGTTCTCCCCTCCCGAGATGATCATGTCCTTCACGCGGTCGGAGATGTACAGGAAGCCGTCGTCGTCGAGATATCCGGCATCGCCGGTACGGAGCCATCCGCCGTCGAGAACCGCGCGGGTGGCGTCCTCGAGCTTCCAGTACCCGCTCATGAGCTGCGGCCCACGGACCGCCACCTCCCCCACCGTGCCGGTCGGGCACTCGTGACCGTCGCTCGAGACCACACGAATCTCCGAGCCGATGACGGCGCGTCCTGCGGAGGCCAGGATGCCCGGATCCGACCGGAGCGCACGATGATGGTCCTCGGGTGCGAGGATGGTTGCCACTGCGCAGCATTCGGTCATCCCGTAGGCCTGCGCGAAGTCGCACCCGAAGATGTCCATGGCCTTTCTCACCAACTCCACCGCCATCGGCGCCGAGCCGTAGACCATGAGATCCAGGGCGGTGAAGTCGAGTTCCGCGACGACCGGATCGGCGATCATCTCCTGGATCATCGCCGGTGCCAGCGTCAGCAGCTGGATGCGTAGTTCGGACATCGCCCGCAGCACGCCCGCTCGGTCGTAGTCGCGCACCACGCGGATCGAGCAACCCCCGGCCGTGTATGCGAGCACCTGCAGTGCGGCACCCGCATGGAACAACGGCATCACGCACAGTGTGCGCTTGCGATTCGCGTCCAGTGCCAGCTGGATCTGCATCGCGTTGATACAGGCAGCCCGGTGGGACACCATGGCACCCTTGGGTTTACCGGTGGTCCCGCTCGTGTACATCTGGTGGTACACCGCGTCCTCCGGGACGTCGCGGTCGACATCGCCCGTCCCGCAGGAGAGCACGTCGCCGGCGAATCCCATCACGGCCTCGCCTCCGCCGCGGAGAATCGACACCGTGGTCTCGGCCGGGGCCACTTCGGTGAAGGCCTCGGCGTAGTCCTCGTGTACGACGGCGAGCACACATCCGGCGTCCTCGACGATGTACTTCCATTCGGCCGGAGCCAACCGGAAGTTGAGAGGAACCGGGACGACACCGGCCCGTGAGGCACCGAAGTAGAGCGCGATCATCTCGAGCGAATTGCGGTCGAGCACGGCGAATCGATCACCGGGTTCGAGGTTGGCAGCCAGCCAGTTCCCCACCCGCCGAGTCCAGTCCTGCATCTCACGCCAGGTGAGCGTGCGGGTCCCGTCGGTGACGTAGACCTCGTCCGGAAATCGTCGTGCCCAGTGGTCGAGCAGGTCGTGCACGCGCATGGATGCCGTCCTCGATCGTTGCGGTCGGAAGGTAGCGAGATGCCGATGGGCCCGTCAGTCCGGAAGACCGGACCGCAGAGCCACGGAGATCTGGTCCCGTACGTCGTCATCGGTGAAACGACTCACCGCCGAGACGATCTCGTCTCCGTTCGCACCGGAGCGGTAGGTCGCGGCGAGGGTGTCGGCGACCTCGCTCCGGCGTCGTCGCAGGGTCGCCACATCGACGTCGTTGCTCCCGGCAGGATCCAGGCCCAGCGCGACGGCGAGTTCCTCGGTGCGCTCGAGACTGCGTGCGAGCCCGTCCGGATCCCATGCGAGGCGGGCGACGAGATTGTCGAGTGCCTCGACCACACCGGCCAGTTCCAGCCGGGCGGTACCGCCGGTGACGTCCGGCGCGACCCGTTCGACGAGTGTGTCCCTGATCGTGCGCAGCACCTGCTGCGGATCGGTGGAGTAGACGGTCATGTCAGTGTCCCCATTCCCCGTCGCGCAGCATCTGTCCGAGCCAGCCGAGGCTGTAGTAGACGCTGTGCGCCATGTTCGCGTACCGCAACTCGTCACGTTCCCCGCGCGAGTAGATGTCGACGGCCTGCAGGCATCCGACGGCGGTCTTCACCAGCGACTGGACCGTCCACCACGTCAGGGTGTCCGGACGCGGACGCCAACCGCCGGCCGCCTCGTATTCGTCGAGGAACGGCTCGCTCTCGATGAGCTTGCACAACAACGGGGAACGCCCGCGCGAGGTCCGTTGCGCGAACCACGCGATGTCGGCGGTCGGGTCCGAGAAGTGCGCGGTCTCCCAGTCGAGGACACCGGTGATCGTGTCGTCCTCGACCACGAGATTGCCGATCCGGAAATCGTTGTGCACGAGCGACACCCGACCCGAGACCGCATCGCGCCGATGATCCAGCCATGCGAACGCGAGATCGAGGATCGGGATCGGGATGTCGACGACGTCCCGATAGACCCGGTGCCACTTGTCGTTCTCGTGCTTACCGGTGTCCGCCGGTTCCGGAACCGGACCGAGCGCGGTCAGGTTCAGACCGTGCGGGTCGGCGGCGTGCAGGCGTGCCATTTCCCGGGCCACGTCCAGCCCGAGCCTCCATCGGGTCTCCTTGTCGGGAACCACGCGGGAGACGGTGTTCGGCATCGGGATCAGGCCCTCGACCTTCTCCATCGCGAACCATCCACGACCGGTCTCGGGCACCGAGTAGGCGATCACCTGCGGAACGCGCATCCCGATGCCGGCTGCGGCCTCGAGAAGCGCGACCTCACGAGCGACGTCGTAATCGCCGACGATGCCGCTGATCGGCTGACGCTTGACCGCGTAGGTCGCGGTCGAATCGCCGGTGCCCGCCGTCCACGTCGCGGTGACGAGATAGGTCTCCCACGAGTTCCCCTCGCCGCGCAGGTCCACGTCGGTGAGGGTCAGCGACCCGCCCGCACCGACGGCGCGGTCGAGCTCGGCGGTGAGTTCGTCGAGGAATTCGTTACGCATGCCCGTCACCTCGGTATAGATGTCCGTGACGCTCATCAGAACACCACCGCCGTCGGTCCGCCGCCGTCGACGACGAGACGCTGACCGGTGACGTACCCGGAGTCGGGTGACACCAGGAAGGCCACGGCACCGGCGACGTCCTCAGGACGGCACACACGACCGAACGGGGACGACGCGTCGAGTTCGGCGATGTCGGTGCCGCGCGACGCGGAGACGAGTCGTCGGCCCATCTCGGTGGCGATGAGGCCGGGCGCGACGATGTTCGCGTGGATGCCGTTCGGACGTTCCTCCTGGGCGAGGGTCCGGATGCAGGTCTCCATGGCCGATTTCGCCATCGTGTACGGCGCCGAGTTCGGTGGCGCGGAGGCGGTGGTGGTGCTCGAGATCATCACGATGTCCCCGCGGCCGTCCGGCTCGGACGCGGCCTTCCGCATCCCCGGCAGGACGAGCTGGATCAGGCGGATCGGGCCGAGCGCGTGGACGTTCAGCAGCTGTTCGAACTCCGCGCGGGTGGTGGTCGCCACGTCGAGTCCCCGGCTGGCCGAGCCTGCGTTGTTGACCAGCAGGTCGACCGCACCCAGGTCGTTTCGGATCGATTCGACCATCGCCTCGACGGCGACCTCGTCGTCGATCGAGGCCCGGTAGGCGCGGGCCGTGCCGCCGGTGGCGGTGATCTCACCGACCACCTCGTCGGCGGCATCGGCCTCACGGCGGTAGTTGACGGCGACGGCCGCGCCGTCGCGGGCGAGCCGCAGGGCCACGGATCGTCCGAGGCCTCGCGAGCTCCCGGTGACGAGAGCGACACGTCCTGCGAGCGGCCCGGTCATCGTGCCACCACCCTTCGACCCACCAGATCCTTCATCACTTCGTTCGCTCCTCCGTAGATCCGCTGGATACGCGCGTCACGCCAGATCCGGGCGATCGGGTATTCCTCCATGTAGCCGTAGCCGCCGAACAGCTGCAGACACCGATCGACGACGTCCCACTGCAGTTCGGTCGCCTTGTACTTGGCTCCGGCCGCATCGTCCGCGGTCAGTTCGCCCTCGTTCAGCGCGAGCACACACTTGTCGACGTAGTGCTGCATCACCTGGACATCCGTGTGCATCTCGGCGATGGCCATCCGAACGGACTGCAGTTCGGACAGCGGAGCGCCGAACGCGACCCGGTCGCGCACGTGATCGAGAGCCAGGCTCAGTGCGTGCGCGGCCGACGCGACGCCCGAGACGGCGATCGACAGGCGTTCGCGCGGGAGATTGGCCACCGCCGATCCGAATCCGCGTCCCGGTTCGCCGATGATGTTCGAGACCGGGACCCGGCAGTCGGTGAAGACCAGTTCGGCGGTGTCCTGGGCCTTGCGCCCGATCTTGTGCATCGGCCGGCCACGTTCGAAGCCGGGGGTTCCGGCCTCGACGGCCACGAACGACGTCCCGCGGCCGTCGCGTTCACCGGTGCGCACCAGCACGATCGCCAGGTCGCAGGTGGCACCGCTCGTGATGAACGTCTTCGTGCCGTTGATGACGAGTTCGTCGCCGTCCCGCCGTGCGGTGGTGCGGATCGATGCCAGATCCGAACCGGCGCCGGGTTCGGTCATGCCGAGGGCGGTGACGCAGTCGCCGCTGGTGAACTTCGGAAGCCAACGTGCCTTCTGGGCGTCGGTTGTCAGGTCCCTCAGGTACGGCACGATGATGTCGTTCTGCATGCTGAAGGTGTCGCCGGCCATTCCGGACGCGACGACCTCCTCCGTCATGACGGCGTTGTACCGGAAGTCGGTGATGCCCAGACCACCGTAGGCGGTGTCGAACTCGAAGCCGAGGAATCCCGACTTCGCGGCGGCGTTGATGAAGGCACGGTCGACCGTCCCCTCACGTTCCCAGTCCTCGACGTACGGCACTGCCTCACGGTCCAGGAAGGCCCGGAAGGCGGACCGGAAGGCCTCGTGCTCGTCGGTGTAGATGTCCCTGCGCACCGGTCAGCCCTCCGTCAGCGACGCCGGGGGCGTGAATCGGGGACCGTACTTGTCGGCCAGTTCCTGCGCGCGCCGCACGAACGCCGCGGTGCCGCCGGGGTAACCCGCGATGAACTGGCTGGTGCCGCCGGTCCACGTGGGGAATCCGATGCCGAGCAGCGACCCGACGTTGGCGTCGGCGGTCGAGCGCAGGACGCCGTCGTCGTGGCAGCGCACCGTCTCGAGGACCTCGGCGAACAGCAGCCGGTCCTTCAGCTCGTCGAGGTCGGCGCGTTCACCGTTCACCGGGAAGCGCTCGGCGAGACCGGACCACAGCGCGCCGCGCTTGCCGTCCTCGTACTCGTAGAAGCCGGCACCCGCGACACGGCTCGGGCGACCGAGCTCCTCGACCATCGCGGTGAGCACCGCGTCGCCGGGATGCTCGGGCAAGGGTGTACCCGCGGCCTCCGCGACCTCACGGAACTGGCTGCGGATCTTCAGCGGGAGCGCGGAGGTGACCTCGTCGAGCAGCGCCAGCGTGCCGAGCGGGTAGCCCGCCTGCACCGACGCCTGCTCGATCGACTGCGGGTCGATACCCTCACCGACCATCGCGGCGGCCTCGGTGAGACGCTGCAGGATCACGCGGCTGGTGTAGAAGCCCCGACCGTCACCGACAACGATCGGCGTCTTGCCCAGTTGCCGCGCGATGTCGAACGCCTTCGCGAGCGTCGCGTCGCTGGTCTTCTCCCCCACGATGATCTCGAGCAGATCCATCCGCTCGACCGGCGAGAAGAAGTGCAGACCGATGAAGTCCTCGGGGCGGTCCACGCCGGCGGCGAGGTCCGTGATCGGCAGCGTCGAGGTGTTGGAACCGAGCACCGCGTCGGGCGCGACGACGCCCAGCACCTCACCGAAGACGGTCTTCTTGAGCGCCGGATCCTCGAATACGGCCTCGACCACCAGATCGGCACCGGCGAGGTCGGCCGCATCGGCGACCGGCGTGATGAGTGCGAGGATCTCGTCGGCCGACTCCTGCGTGCGGCGACCGGACTTCACCTGCTTGGACAGAAAGCGGCGAGCGTAGTCCTTGCCCTTCTCGGCGGCGGCGAGGTCGACGTCCTTGAGACCCACCTTGATTCCGACGAGCGCACACGACAGTGCGATGCCCGCGCCCATCAGGCCGGCGCCGAGCACTGCCGCGTACGTGGCCTTGTGCGTCGGGTAGCCCTCGGGTCGGCTCGCGCCGGACGCGATGGCCTGCCGGTCGAAGAAGGTGCCCTGGATGATGTTCTTGGAGATCTGCCCGGTGGCGAGGCCGACGAAGTAACGGGTCTCGATTGCGGACGCGACGTCGAAGCCGACCTGCGTGCTCTCGACCGCGGTGGCGAGGATCGCCTCGCGTGCCGGGTTGGGCGCGCCCTTCGCGGCGGCGCGCACTGCGGCGACACGAGCCGGGATCATTGTCTCGACGGACGGTGAGTACGCGGTGCCGCCCGGGATGGGTGCCTTGCGATCCCACGGCTGGGTCGCGTCCGGGTTCGCGGCGATCCAGGCACGCGCGGCGGGGACGAGGTCGTCGGCCGAATCGACGATCTCGTCGATCAGGCCGATCTCGAGCGCCTTGTCTGCGGTGAACGACGCGCCCGTCAGCAGCACCTTGTCGAGGGCGGGGCCGAGGCCGAGCAGCCGTACGGTGCGGACGATGCCTCCGCCGCCGGGCAGCAGTCCGAGGTTGACCTCGGGCAGGCCCACTCGAACGGGCTTCGCGCGCACCGCGATCCGGTGGTGGCACGCGAGGGCGATCTCGAGTCCGCCGCCGAGGGCAGCGCCGGCGATCGCCGCGACCACCGGGACACCTGCGGTCTCGATACGGCGCAGCATGGCCTTCGCGCCGTCTGCGAACGCAGCGAGCTCACCGGCCTGCTCGGGGGTGGCAGCAAAGATGTCGTTGAGGTCGCCGCCCGCGAAGAACGTCTTCTTCGCCGAGGTCATGACGACGCCGGTGACGACGTCCTTGTTCTCGGCGAGGCGGTCGAGCACCCGGTTCAACGAGTCGGACCACGCGGCGTTCATCGTGTTGACGGACTGGTTCGGGTCGTCGAAGGTCAGGACGACGATGCCGTCGTCGCCCTGCTCCCACAGGATGGTGCCGATACGCTCTGCGCTGGTGGGTTCTGCAATCTGGGTCATCGTGTGCTCACAGCTTTCTGGAGGTCGCGGAGGAGAAGTATTCGGGCTCAGACGCGTTCGACGATCGTGGCGATACCCATGCCACCGCCGACGCACAGCGTCACGAGCGCACGGCGCTGGTCGCGGCGTTCGAGCTCGTCGATGACGGTCGAGATGAGCATCGCGCCGGTTGCTCCGAGCGGGTGCCCCATCGCGATCGCGCCGCCGTTGACGTTGAGCTTCTCGTGCGGGATGTCGAGGTCCTTCATGAAACGCAGCGCGACCGAGCTGAACGCCTCGTTGATCTCGAACAGGTCGATGTCGTCGACGGTCAGTCCCGCGACCGCGAGTGCCTTGCGGGTGGCGGGTGTCGGTCCGGTGAGCATGATGGTCGCGTCCGAGCCGCTGACCGCACCCGCGACGATCCGGGCCCGCGGGGTCAGACCGAGGTCCTTGCCGACCTGCTCGTTACCGAGCGCGACCAGTGCTGCACCGTCGACGATGCCCGACGAGTTGCCCCCGGTGTGCACGTGATCGATGCGCTCGACCCAGTGGTACTTCTGCAGTGCCACCGCGTCGAAGCCGGCCGCGCCGATGCCGGCGAATGCCGGGGTGAGCCCGGCGAGCGTCTCGACCGTGGTGCCGCGGCGCAGGTGCTCGTCGCGCTCGAGGACCGCGATGCCGTTCTTGTCGCGGACGGGGACGACCGAGCGGTCGAACCGGCCCTCGTCCCATGCCTGTGCGGCGCGGCGCTGCGACTCGGCGGCGAAGCTGTCGACGTCCTCACGGGTGAAGCCCTCGAGGGTCGCGATCAGGTCGGCGCCGATGCCCTGCGGGACGAAACCGGTCGTGAAGTTCGTCTCCGGGTCGTTGGCCCACGCGCCGCCGTCGCTGCCCATCGGCACGCGCGACATCGACTCGACGCCACCGGCGAGCATGAGCGACTCCCAACCCGATGCGACCTTCTGCGATGCGGTGTTGACCGCCTCGAGGCCGGATGCGCAGAAGCGGTTCATCTGCACGCCGGCGACGGTTTCGGGCAGGCCGGCATTGACCGCGGCGATGCGCGCGATGTCGGCGCCCTGGTCACGCAGTGGACTCACGACGCCGAGCACGATGTCGTCGATGCGGGCGGGGTCGAGCGACGGGTTGCGCTCCTGGATCGCTTCGATCAGTCCGGTGATCAGGGACATCGGCTTGACGCCGTTGAGCGCGCCGTTGCGGCCCTTTCCGCGCGGGGTCCGGATCGCGTCGTACACGAAAACGTCGTGGGGCATGGAACTTCCTGTTCTGGGTGAGATGGTTCAGCGGGATGCGGCGGCGGGTTCGGTCCAGTACGCGGCGCGCAGACCCTTCTTGTAGAGCTTGCCCGTGGGCAGCCGCGGCATCTCGTCGATGAAGTCGAACGACTTGGGGCACTTGAATTTCGCGAGCTCGGATCGGCAGAACTCGGAGAGTTCGGACGCCAGAGCGGGGCCGGCGTCCGCGGGGTCGACCGGTTGGATGACGGCCTTGACGGCTTCACCGAAGTCCTCGTCGGGGACGCCGAACACCGCGGCGTCGAGAACCTTCGGGTGGGTGACGAGCAGATTCTCGATCGCCTGCGGGTAGATGTTCACTCCACCGGAGATGATGACGAAGGCCTGGCGATCGGTGAGATACAGGAAACCGTCCTCGTCGAGGAAACCGATGTCGCCGATCTTCGACATCGTTCCGTCGGCGCTGCGCGCCTCGGCGGTCTTCTCCGGGTCGTTGAAGTATTCGAAGGTGCTTCCCGTGCCCCGGAACCAGATGGTTCCCGGGACACCGGGCGGGCATTCGTGTCCGTCGTCGTCGAGGATCACCGGTTCACCCATGTAGGGCCGGCCGACGGTTCCCTTGTGTTCGAGCCATTCCTGCGGGGTGCATCCGCACATGCCGTTCGCCTCGGTGCCGCCGTAGTACTCGTAGATCACGGGACCGAACCAGTCGAGCATGGCCTCCTTGACCGCGACCGGACACGGTGCCGCACCGTGCACGACGACCTCGAGGGAGGAGACGTCGTGGTTCCGCTCCTCCTCGGGGAGTTTGAGCATGCGGGAGAACATGGTGGGCACGACCATCGAGTGGGTGATGCGGTACTTCTCGACCAGTGCGAGATACTCGCGAGCGTCGAACTTCTCCATCACCACGATCGTCGCGCCGAGGCGGATACCGATCGCCACCGAGGACTGCGGTCCGGAGTGGTAGAGCGGCGCCGGCGACAGGAAGCGCATCCCTTCCCGTAGGTGGAAGAGTCTGCGTCCGAAATCCTCGATGTCGAGGATCTGTCCCGGATGCGCATCGGGAAGGGACCGCTTGATCGCCTTCGGCCGTCCGGTGGTGCCGGACGAGTAGAACATCGGCGTACCCAACCGCTCGTCCGGTACCGGAGTTCCGTCGAATTCCGACACGGCGCCCGCATACGACTCGAACGGCGCGGGTGGCTCGGTGGCCACAGCGTCGGCATCGACCAGCAGCCATGTCCGTACCGCCGGGCACAGATCCGGAAGTTTCTGCGCAACATCGAACTTCGCCGCGGTGGTGATCACCAGTCGGGACTGCGAGTCGCCGATGATGTAGGCGGCCTCGACGGCGGAGAGGAAGGAGTTCACCGGTGTGTAGAACAGTCCCGTGCGTTCGGCAGCGGACATCGCCACGATCATGTCGGGATGGTTGTCCATGAACAGGGCGATGTGGTCGCCCGCCGCCAGTCCCTGCGCCCGGAACAACGCGGCGAGCCGGTTGGCCCGGGTGTCGAGATCCGCGTAGGTGACGATCTCTCCGCTGGAGGCCATGATGACCGCCGGGCGGTCGGGGTGCTCGACAGCGTGACGTCCTGGGTACATGACAGTGCTCCTCGATGACGATCCGATACGGGCGGCAGCCGCGCCTACGGCCTGATCGGACGCAGGAATTCGGCGACGGCCCAGCCGCCGTGGCCTTCGGCGAGGTCGACCGTCATCTGTGCCATGCGCACGGCACGGTCCTCGGTACGCTGCGTGACCGGCACGAAGTGCCGGATCGATCCGTCGACGACGATCGTCGGCAGGCCTTCGGCGGTGATGATGCCGACATGCCTTCCGCTGTAGGTGGATTCGCCCGCGTAATCGGTCAGGACCTTGTAGTCGGTGATCGGATGGGCGACGTGGTCGGTGGTCAGCACCGCGCCCGCACTGACACGCACGCCCGACGGTTCGTACTCGCCGTACGCGCTGAAGGCGGTACCGTCGGCGAGCCATCCGGCCAGCCATTCGCCCGTGTACGAGGCCCACTCCCGCGGTCCCCACGAGTGATCGCGGAAGGAGGTGACCTTGTCGAGCACCCAGGTCCGGCTGCCCACGCGGATGGTTCCGGACAGGTGCCCGAACTGTTCGTAGTGATCGCTGGCGATCGTCGAACTGCCCGGCGTGCAGTCGCCGTCGCCGTCCCCGTTGATGACGAACATGGGGCTTGTCGCCTCGTAGGTGAGGGAGATCTCGCACTCCTCCGAGGGGGCGTTCTTCAGGGCGATGCGGCCCTGCTCGGCCATCATCGACGGATGGGCGACACGTGCGACGGTGTTGCGGTAGGTGATCTCGGCGGTCCGGGTGGGTTCCTTGATCACGATCTCCAGTCCCTGACCGGAGAACTCGTCGTTGGTCTCGCACGGGGTCCGGCCGGCCCGGAAGGCGATGGCACCTCCCGGGAGAGTCAACTGCACGGAGGTTTCGCTGTACCCGAGGTTCGGCCTGTTACCGATCCGGACCAGTCCACCGAGTTGCGAGACCGGGTCGACGAAGTTGAAGTAGACGCTCTCGTTGAAATTGTGGATGCCGGCGAAGTCGTGTGTCCCCTCCGCGTCGGCCCCGTACTTGCATACGGTGAACGGGTCGGTGGTCATGGTGCTCCTGGGGTCCGTAGGGAGTGTCAGAATCGTTCGGCGGGAGTCGGATCGAGCGGCGGGAAGACCGCGGGCCGGCGTTCGAGGAACGACAGGATCCCCTCACGGGCGTCGGCGGAGTCGACTCGTCCGGCGTACGTGCGGGATTCGTCCGCTGCCGCCCGAGCCGGGTGCGAGTGCATCCATCCCGAGGCCAGCAGCCTCTTGGACAGCGCGACCGAGGTCGGGGAGGTGTCGCGGACGAACTGCTCCGCGTATTCCCTGGCCTCCACCATCACCCGGTCGGCGGGAACCACCCGTGTGAGGAATCCGGCTTCGTACGCCTCGGCGGCGTCGAACACCCGTCCGGACAGGATCCAGTCGGTGGCCCGACCGATCCCGACGAGCCTGGGCAGGAACCAGGAGGAGGCACCCTCGGGGACCACGCCACGCCGGGTGAACACGAACCCGAATCGTGCGTCTTCGCTCGCGATCCGGATGTCCATCGCCGCTGCGATGGTCGCGCCTCCGCCGATCGCATGCCCGTTGATGGCGGCGATCACCGGTTTCTGCATTTCGAAGATCCGCTCGCTGATACGTCCGGCGGGCTCGCGGTAACCGGTGGGTGTGTGACCGTCGACGTCCTCGACGAGGGCGCGCGTCAACGTCTCGGGGCCGTCGAGTGCGGCGCCCACCGAGAATGCCTCGCCCGCGCCGGTGACGATCACTGCGCGCACGTCGGGATCGCGATCCGCCCGGTCGAGTGCGCGCAGCACGTCGACGAGCATGCGGACCCGCATCCCGTTGCGCCGTTCGGGCGCATCCAGCGTCACCACCGCGACACCGTCCGAGACCTCGTAGGTCACGTCCTCGTAGTCGTCCACGGCCTGCTCCTGCATGCTGGGGGCCTCGGTCACAGCCCGCCGCCACACACGAGGACCTGGCCCGTGATGTAGCTCGACTCGGGGCTGCACAGCAGGTAGACGGCACCGGCAGCTTCCTCGACGGTGCCGGCCCGGCCGAGCGCGATCTGCTTCGTCGCGGCCTCCATCACGGCGGGATCCACGCCGACCTTGATCTCGCGGCCCTCGACGTCGATGGTCTTGGCCTCGGTGGTCACCGACGTGAGGCGGGTGTTGATCACGCCGTAGGCGACGGCATTGGAGGTGACGTTGTACCGGCCCCACTCCTTGGCGATCGTCTTCGTCAGACCGACCATGCCCGCCTTGGCGGAGGAGTAGTTGGCCTGGCCGGGGTTGCCGAGCAGACCCGACGTCGACGAGATGTTGACGATCTTGCGGCACGGCACCTCGGTGCCGGCGGCACGCTCGGCCTTGACCGCGGCGCTGATGACCGGCTGGGCAGCGCGCAGGATGCGGAACGGCGCGGTGAGGTGCACGTCGATGATGTCCGCCCACTGCTGGTCGGTCATCTTCTGGATCACGTTGTCCCAGGTGTAGCCGGCATTGTTGACGATGATGTCGATCCCACCGAAGTTGTCGACGGCGGTGGCGACGAAGCGATCGGCGAACGCAGGGTCGGTGACGCTGCCGACGCATGCGACGGCCTGGCCTCCGAGTGCCTCGATCTCTGCGACCACTTCCTTCGCGGGCTCGGCATCGAGATCGTTGATCACCACCCGGGCCCCCTCCGACGCCAGCTTCACGGCGACGGCTCGACCGATACCGCGGCCCGAGCCGGAGACCAGTGCCACCTTGTCCTGCAGTTTCTGGCCGCTCACGTGTTTCCTCCTGAGTGTTCGCGTCGAAAGCCCGACCTCCGGATACCGCGAGGCCGACGCTGTGAAGATCGTGTGACTCCAGTCACTGGGGTGAATACTAACTTCAGGTTTGAAGGGAGTCAACGTCCATTTTTGCTGGTTTTTTCCTCTTCTTGTTAATGGCGAATATGTATAGTCTGCTGAAGTCCGAACATCGCACACCCGCTTCGATCGAAAGGCAGACCATGCGCAATGTCTGCATCAGCGGCGTCGGAATGATGCCGTTCACCAAACCCGGAAAGAGCGAGACCTACGACCGGATGGGAGCCGCCGCGGCAACCGCGGCCCTGAAGGACGCAGGACTCGAATATGCCGACGTACAACAGGCATTCGTGGGATACGTCTACGGCGACTCGACCTCCGGGCAGAACGCTCTCTACGAGATCGGCATGACGGGTATCCCCGTCGTCAATGTCAACAACAACTGCTCGACCGGCTCCAGCGCCCTGTGGCTGGCCCGCCAGGCCGTCGCCTCCGGCGCCGCCGAGTGCGTACTGGCCCTCGGCTTCGAACAGATGCAGCCCGGAGCGCTCGTCAACGCCTACGGCGATCGCCCCAGCCCCACCGAGCGCGGCGAGAACATCGCGGTCTCCATGCCCGGCGGCGACGAACAGGCACCGATGGCCGCGAAGATGTTCGGCGGTGCAGGTGTCGCCTACATGGCGCGCTACGGAGTCTCGTCCGAGGTCTTCGGACGTGTATCGGTGAAGGCACGCTCTCATGCGGCGCGAAATCCCCTCGCCGTCTTCCGCGATCCGATCGATCTCGACACCGTGATGTCCTCGAAGCACATCTGGGGACCGCTGACGCTCCTGATGTGCTGCCCGCCGACGAACGGCGCAGCGGCCGCCGTGGTGTGCAGCGAGGAGTTCGCTCGCGCGCACGGACTCGATGCGAGCATCCGCATCCGCGCCCAGTCGCTCGTGACCGACCTGCCGGGCACCTTCGACACCACCGACATGATGCGGGTCGCCGGCTACGACATGACGGCGAAGGCCGCCGCGGAGGTCTACGAGCAGTCCGGAGTCGATCCGCTGGACATTCCCGTCGTCGAACTGCACGACTGCTTCAGCACCAACGAGGTGATCACCTACGAAGGCCTCGGCCTGACGCCGGAGGGCACCGCCGAGAAGTTCATCCTCGACGGTGACAACACCTACGGCGGCCGCGTGGTCACCAACCCGTCCGGTGGTCTCCTCTCCAAGGGGCACCCCCTCGGCGCGACCGGTCTGGCCCAGTGCGCCGAACTGGTCTGGCAGCTCCGCGGGCAGGCCGGTGACCGGCAGGTAGACGGCGCTCGAATCGCGTTGCAGCACAACCTTGGTCTCGGTGGCGCATGCGTCGTCACCCTGTACGAGAAGGCGGTCTGATGTCTCTCGATCACGCAATCCTCGATGTCGAGGTTCCTCCGATCGTCGCCGACGTCGAACGGGGCCGGATCCGGCAGTTCGCCATCGCGATCGGTGAGGAGAACCCGATCTACCGCGATCGCGACGCCGCAGTCGCCGCCGGTCATCCGGACGTACTCGCGCCTCCCACCTTCCTGTTCGGTCTCGAACTGGAGAACTCGAACGTCTTCGCCGATCTCGTGGCGCACGGCGTGGATCTCGGCAACGTCCTCCACGGTGAACAGCGGTTCCGTTATTTCGCCGACGTCCACGCCGGCGACACGGTCACCTTCGAATCCTCGTACGTCGATGCCTACTCCAAGGCGGGTGGCGCCCTCGACTTCCTCGTCCGCCGCAGCACCGTCACCCGCGACGGGTCCGTCGTAGCGGAGCTCGAGAGTGTCAGCGTCATCAAGAATCCGGGAGGTAAGAAATGACCTCGTCCACACCCACCGCCACCGAGGTCGTCGCCGAGCTGCGGCCCGGCGCGGTGACCCGCACGACGCTGGCACTGTTCGCCGGCGCGTCCGGCGACCACAATCCCATCCACATCGACATCGATTCGGCGCGTGCGTCCGGAATGGACGACGTCTTCGCCCACGGCATGCTGTCGATGGCCTATCTCGGACGCCTGCTCACCGACCGGTTCCCCCAGAGCAGTATCCGCGAGTTGTCGACGCGGTTCACCGCCATCACCCCGGTGCTCGCCGAACCGACGCTGACCGCGACGATCAAGGAGATCGCGACGGTCGACGGTGAACGACGTGCCGTGCTGGACCTGACCGCGGTACTGACGGACGGAACCCGGACACTGGCGGGAACCGCCGTGGTGGCGTGGCCCGAGTCCGATCCGCCCGGGGATGCGAAACTGGTCCCATGATCGAGCCCACCGGAGAGAACTGAGATGGCACGTTCGACGACGCCCCGTGCCGCAACCGCTCCCGCTTCCACCCGCGGCGGCCATCGGATCGAGCAGATCGTCCGGGCCGCGACCCATCTGTTCCAGGATCTCGGGTACCAGAACGTGAGCATCGACCAGATCGGTGCGGCGGTGGGACTCACCGGGCCCGCGGTTTACCGGCATTTCAAAGGCAAGCACGACATCCTCGTGCAGGCGTTGATGAGTCAGGTGGCGCTCGTCGACGAGCTCGCGGATCGCGCCGACGAGGACGGCGCGACACCTCTCGAGCAGCTCGATCTGTTTCTCGACGGACTCGCTGATCTCACGGCGAACGGTGACGAGGCCACTCTGTGGAGACGGGAGCAACGGCACCTCCAGGAGGACGAACGCCGTGTCTTCCGGGACTACTTCTCGGCCAATCGTGACCGTATCGCTGCGAGGATCACTGCCGCGCATCCCGAGATCAGCGCGCACAACGCCGAACTGCTGGGCTTCGCGGTCCTCACGATGTACTCGAACACCCCGACCATCCGGGGCACGCTCCCACCCGAGCGTCTGATCGAGATCCAATCGGCGATCGCCCGGGCGATCATCGCCTGCGCCCTGCCCGAGCTCGGTCCCGACGCCACACCGGCACCGACACCGGTGCCCCGTCGGCCGGCGGGACGTCGTGAACGGATCCTCGAAGCCTCCTCGCAGCTGTTCGTCGAGCGCGGTTTCTACGACGTGCGCATCGACGACATCGCCAAGGCCTCGGAGATGTCCGTGGCCACGCTGTACCAGCACGTCACCGGTAAGACCCAGGTGTTGCGAGCGATCCTGGAGCGAGGTGCAGAGGGCCTGTTGTACGTGACAGCCGACGCGCTCGCCCAGGCCACCTCGTCGCACGAGGTGCTCGACTCGTTGATCGGCACCTACATCCGGCAGGCCTTGGGTGTGCACGGCCGGATCATGCACATCCTCACCACCGACCTGCTGTATCTCTCCGAAGAGGAACAGGCCGCACTGCGGGAGACCCAGCGCGAGTACGTCGCCGAATGGGTCGAGGCCATCTGCGCCATCGCCGAGAACCTCTCGGCAGCGGATGCACGGGCCCTCGCCCAGGCCGTCATCGGCGTGGTCACCGACGTCTCGCAGAACGCCCAGCTCCGCGAGCGGCCCGGTATCGCCGAGGAACTGTCCACCCTGGCACACGCCATGGTCCTCCCGGCCGGCCTCAGGTCCTCATGACCCCCACATTCCATCTCCCTCCAGGAAGGGAACCAAGAACATGCCCCCGAACGATGCACGCTGTGCGGTCGTCGTAGGTGGCGCCTCGGGTATCGGTGCCGCGATAGCCCGGGCGCTGGCGAACGACGGCGCGACCGTGACCGTCGCCGACCGCAACATCACCGCCGCGAGAGAACTCGCGGCCGAACTCGGCGAACCGCACGAGGCGGCAGAAGTGAACGTGACGGACGAGAGTTCCGTCCAGGAACTGTTCGAATCCGTACGCGCGCGACGTGGCCGGCTCGACATCGCCGTGAACAGTGCCGGACTCAGCGTCGCCGGTTCCGTCACCGATCTGCCCGTCGAGAAGTTCCGGCTCGTCGTCGATGTCTGCCTCACCGGAGCGTTCCTGGTGGTCAAACACGCGGCCCGCGCGATGGACGACGGCGGAGTGATCATCTCGCTGTCCTCGCTGAACGCACGCCAGCCCGGTACCGGGATGAGCGCCTACTGCTCCGCCAAGGCCGGACTCGCGATGCTCACCGAAGTCGCAGCGTTGGAACTGGCCCCGCGAGGCATCCGAGTGAATGCGATCGCGCCCGGAATCGTCATGACGCCCTTGACCACACCGTCGATGTCGGTTCCCGGGCTCCAGGACGACTATCTGGCCAACACCCCGCTCGGCCGGTCGGGTACTCCCGAGGAGATCGCCGACGCCGCCGTCTACATGACGCACGCGTCCTGGCTCACGGGTGAAAGTCTCGATCTCAACGGTGGCGCACACCTGGTGAAGTACCCCGATCTGCTGGCGCACTTCCAGCGGGCCACCGCCTGACCCGACCCCGGATCGACAGTCACGAGCTTCCGCCGTGCACGACGTCCTCCCGCTCTCCTGCAGTCCCGCAGGAAGCGCGGCGCGTCGTGCACGGCGGACCCGTTTTCGGGGCAGCACAACGGGGAAAATCAGAGTCAGTACTAACTCTGCGTGCGCCGCGAGACATCCTCACGGCCAACACGCGCACCGCTACTCCCCCTCGACCCGGTCCATCACGACGCCCACTTGGACCCGAAATACCCTCTTGTACAGCACTTTTTTGCTCCGAGAGGACGGCTGCACCCATCGACGTCCCGTTGCATCGCAGCAAATCTTCGAACTACTCATTGACGTTCCATCGGTGACATGCCACGATATGAGCGTTCACTGCTCATGTGCCCCCCGTCACATTCCACGGGCTGCCCTTCCGAATCGGTCGAACCCGCAGCACCACACGTCCTTCGCTGTACGGATCCCGGGCCGGAAGTCACGGCACACTCCCGCCGCCATCGAAGGAGCACACATGACGACCACACCGGCAGACGACGTCATCGGCCAGGACACCACTGCAAACGCAGAGCACCCCACCTTCCCGTTCGGCCGCACCTGCCCGTTCGCGCCCCACGACAAGTACGACTCGTTCAGCGACGACAATCTGCAGAAGGTCGACTTCAAGGGCACGCCCGGCTGGCTGATCACCGGCTACAACAACGTCCGCTCGGTGCTCGCCGACCCCCGGATGAGCGTGCGCGGCATCGACGACTCCTCCCGCGGCGACGCCGGCGACGAAGCCGTTCCCGGCTTCTTCGTAGCGATGGATCCGCCGCAGCACGACGATCTGCGCCGAATCCTGGCCAAGGAGTTCACCCCTCGTCGCATGGCGGCGATGCGCCCGAACATCGAGCGGATCGCGAACGAGCTCGTCGACGAGATGCTGAAGTCCGACGAGCCCGTCGATTTCGTCGACGCCCTCGCCCTGCCGCTGCCCTCACTGGTCATCTGCGAACTGCTCGGCGTCCCCTACGACAAGCACGACTTCTTCCAGGAACGCACCCGTGCCGTCCTTGCAGCGGACAGCACTCCCGAGCAGATCGCCGGCGCCATCGGCGATGTCATGACGTACCTTGCCGAGCTGGTGACCATCAAGCAGCAGAACCCCGGCGACGACCTGGTCAGCCTCCTCGTCAAGCACATCGAGTCCGGTGATCTCAGCATCATCGACGTCGCCGGTATGTCGACCTTCCTGCTCATGGCCGGTCACGAGACCACGGGCAACATGCTCGGCCTGGGCCTGTTCGCCCTTCTCGAGCACCCCGAGCAGCTGGCCGAGCTGCGCGAGGACCCCGAGCTCATGCCCCAGGCGGTCGAGGAACTGCTCCGCCATCTCGACATCATCGGCAGCCTACCCCGGACCACCACGGAGGACATCGAGATCGCCGGTCAGCGAATCGCCAAGGGCGAGTTGCTGATGTTCTCGACGGAGGCCGGCAACCGCGACCCGTCGGTGTTCGACGAGCCCGATCGCCTCGACTTCCACCGGGATGCGAGCCGCCACCTGACCTTCGGTCACGGCATCCACACCTGCCTGGGCGCTCCGCTGGCCCGCCTCGAACTGCAGGTGGTGTTCTCCATCGTGCTCGAGCGCATCCCGACGCTGCGACTCGCAGTGCCCGCCGAGGACATCCGGCTCAAGAACGACGCCCGGATCTTCGGCGTCCACGAGCTCCCGATCACGTGGGACCGGGCGTAACAACACCTTTCGACCCCGACAGAAAGGAGGACGTCGCGTGACAACCCGCGACGCGAACGACGGCGACATCGACGTCGTCGTAGAGAAGGTCGATACCGTCGCCACCGGCGTCAAGGCTCTCGTCTTTCGCCCGGTGACGGGCACACATCTGCCGATGTGGACCCCGGGAGCGCACATCGACGTCCTTCTTCCGTCGGGAGCAGTCCGCCAGTACTCACTGTGCGGCGACCCGTCCGATCCGGACGTGTGGAGAATCGCCGTCCTCCGAGAACCTGCCGGGAAGGGTCGCGGAGGCTCGGAGTACATCCACACGTCCGTCGAAGCCGGCACGAAACTGCGAGTCGGCGCACCCCGCAACAACTTCGCGTTCGTCGAGTCGGAGCGCTATCTGTTCGTCGCCGGCGGGATCGGGATCACTCCCCTCCTGCCGATGATCGCCCGGGCCCACGCAGACGGTGCCGACTGGCGTCTGGCCTACGGAGGCCGGACCGCCGATTCGATGGCTTTCCGCGACGAACTCGCCCGTTACGGCGATCGCGTCGAATTCTTCTCCGACGACACATCCGGCCCCATCGATCTGGACAGAGTTCTCGGAGAGCCTCGCGACGACACCGCCGCCTACTGCTGCGGCCCCACAGGTCTGCTCGAAGCCGTCGAGCAGCGATTCGAATCATGGCCCGCAGGAACGCTTCACACCGAGCGGTTCGTCCCCGCCGAACCGTCGGCCGCGACCGGCGATACCGCCTTCGAAGTGGTACTCGCCAAGCAGAACCGCACCTTCACGGTGCCTGCCGACCGCTCGATTCTCCACACGCTCGAATCCAACGGCGTCGACGTCCTGTCCTCCTGCCAGCAAGGCATGTGCGGACGGTGCGAGCAGACGGTCCTGGAGGGGGTTCCCGACCATCGGGACGAGATCCTCACGCCGGAGGAACAGGCTGCGGGTGAGTACATCCTGATCTGCGTATCCCGGTGTCGAGGCGATCGCCTGGTACTGGACCTGTAAGTCCACAACATATTTCGACAAGGAGTGAGCAAGATGGGTCGTGTAGAGGGAAAGGTCGCCATCGTCACCGGTGCAACCAGTGTCGAACCGGGAGGCCTCAACATCGGCGGTGCCACCGCCACTGAGCTGGCAGCCGAAGGTGCGCGTGTCGTCGTCGCCGACATCAACGTGGAGGGCGCCGAACGCCTCGCGGCGATCCTCAACGAACGTCACGGCGACAAGACCGCGCTGGCGGTCGGAATCGATCTTCGGCACGAGGACCAGATCGAGAACCTCGTGCAGCGGACCGTCGACTACTTCGGTGCTCCCGACATCGTCATCAACAACGCCGGCATCTTCCCCGGTGACGACGGCGACGTGGCCAACATGGCCATCGAGGTCTGGGACAACGTCATGGCCGTCAACGTCCGAGCCGCCATGCTGCTCACGAAGCACACGCTGCCGTACCTCCGCAAGAACGGCGGGACGATCGTCAACACGTCGTCCACGCACGCGTTCGCGGGCGACAGCAGCCTCACCGGTTACGGCGCCACCAAGGCCGCACTCATCGCCCTGACCAAGTTCACCGCGACGCAGTACGGAAAGGAAGGGGTGCGTTGCAATGCGATCTGCCCCGGAACCACCACCACTCCCCCGGCTCAGGCGTTGCCGCAGGAGATCAAGGACATCTACGTCGGGCACACGATGCGTCCGGATCTCAACGGCCCGACCGAGCTCGGCAAGGTGTTCCTGTTCCTCGCTTCGGACGACTCCCGGGGCATCAACGGTGAGGTGATCAAGGTCGACGGCGGGCTCCTCGCACACCAGCCGTTCGTTCCCGACATGAACCGGTTGGGCATGACCACCGTGTCCGACGAGTGACGTAGTCACCCGACAAACCGCTCCGACCTCGTCACGGGCCGGGTCGTCGCAGTCGGCGGCGACCCGGCCCGTGTGCGCGGAGTACGGTAGGGCGGTGACCGTGTCCGAACAGCGAGAACTACACGGCTCGCCCGGCGCAGGCACACCCCTCGACACCCGCGTGCGCGTGCCGTGGCCCGTCGATGTGGTGCGCACCCTGCGGCCGCTTCAACGCGGGCCGTGGGATCCGTGTCATCGCGTCGTCGCAGGCGCCGTCTGGCGCACCTCCCGCATGGACACCGGTGCCGTGACGTACCGACTCACCCAGGACGGTCCGCACGGCGCGCGGTGCCTGGCGTGGGGCCCGGGCGCATCCGAGCTGGTCGATCGGCTTCCGGCGCTGCTCGGCGCCGACGACGACCCGTCCGGCTTCGTACCCGAGCATCCCCTGCTCGTCGAGGCGCACCGGCGCATGCCCGCCCTGCGCATCACCCGCACGGGCCGGGTGCTCGAATCCCTGGTGCCGGCCGTCCTGGAACAGCGGGTGCACGGGGTGGCGGCGTTCGCGTCCTGGCGTCGTCTCGTCACGTGGTTCGGCGATCCGGCGCCCGGTCCGGCCCCGGAGGGCATGCGCGTGCCGCCCTCCGCGGCGACCTGGCGGACCGTACCGTCCTGGGAGTTCCATCGGGCGAACGTCGACCCCGGCCGTGCACGCACCGTGGTGCGGTGCGCGCAGGTCGCCGACTCGCTCGAACGGCTCGTCCACGAATCGCCCGCTGACGCCCGACGGAAACTACGGGTCGTTCCGGGAGTGGGCGTGTGGACGGCCGCGGAGGTCGCCCAGCGCGCGTTCGGCGACACCGATGCGCTCTCCGTCGGCGACTACCACCTCGCGAAGGTGGTCGGATGGGCGCTGCTCGGCCGACCCCTCGACGATCCCGGCATGATCGAATATCTCGAACCCCTACGCCCGCAGCGTTATCGGGCAGTGCGACTGATCGTGGAGTCCGGTGGGTACGCGCGGGTTCCGAAGCGCGGGCCTCGCACCCCGATCACCGACCATCGTCGGCGGTGACGGGGTCTCGATCCGACGCGCCCGTCCTCGTAGACTCGGTCACATGTCCGCCACCCACGACGCGGCCGGCCCCGATCGGCTCGGACACCTCCCGAGCTATCTGATGACCCAGGCGGCGCGACACGTGCATCGCGTCGTGTTCGATCGCCTCGACTCCGCCGATGCCCGCGGTCACCACTACCGGATCCTGGCCGCCCTCGAGGAATACGGTCCGTCCAGTCAGATCGACCTCGCCCGTCGCTGCGGACTCGATCGCAGCGACGTCGCCGCCGCCGTCGACGCACTCGTCGACCGTCGTTTCGTCGTACGCGCCGCCGACCCCACCGATCGGCGACGCAACATCATCACCCTCCCCCAGCGCGGGCGCCGACGACTGTTCGATCTCGACCGGATGCTCACCGCGGCGCAGGACGAGGCGTTCGCTCCCCTCGACGCAGCCGAACGCGCACAGCTCACCGCGATGCTGACCAGGATTGTCGAGTATCACACCAGGCCTGCGCCGATTTCCGCGCAGCAGTCGTAGGCTTGTAGGGGTGCGTCCGGCGGAGATCCCGCCGCGAGCACGATCTACGAAAGGACCTTCGGCGTGCAGGCCAAACCTTGCCGAGAATCACGAGTCGTCAAGACCAGCAGGGTGTTTCCCAACGACGTCAACGACCACAACACGTTGTTCGGTGGGAAGCTGATGAGCGACATCGACATGACCGCGTCGATCTCGGCGACCCGTCACAGTCGCGCCTCCGTTGTGACGGCATCCACCGACTCCGTGGCCTTCCTCGAACCCGTCCGCCCGTCCGATTCGGTGTGCCTCGAGTCGTTCGTGACCTGGACCGGACGCAGCTCGATGGAGGTCTTCGTCAAGGTCACCGCCGAGGATCTGCGCAGCGGTGAGCGACGCATCGCCGCCACCGCCTTCCTCACCTTCGTCGCGGTCGACGACGGCGGTCGCCCCATGCAAGTGCCGCCGGTGCTGCCCGAATCCGACGAGGAACGCAAGCTCAACGAGTCCGGTGACGAGCGGGCGGAGCACCGCCGCATGCACCGCGCGCAGAGCCAGGAGATGGCGAAGTACCTCACCACCAGCCGCCCGTGGTGAGGTAGGGCCGAACGCACCCACCGTCGAGTCGTGGTCAACCGGCAGTGCTCGAAAAGTGCTCTGTCACAAAATTATTCGGGTTGGCTGCTGCCGAAGGATGACGACTGCTGTACGGGTACGTCGGGTGTCTCAGCGGGAACTGTGACGACCGTGGCTCCCTGCTCGACCGCGAAGGACGTGAGCGGGAACAGCGCGAGGATTTCCTCGATACCGGGATAGTCCGAGGCCCACATCGCGGTGGAATCAGCATTGCCGCACGATGCCAACGCGACGTAGGAGCCGGCAGGTACGTCCGCAATGACCTGCGTGCTGGTTCCCGGCGCTACCGGCCCCTGCTCGTAGAGGGACTGTCCGGCTCCGACGACCTCCCAGACCGGAGGCAGCACCCCGTCCGGTGCGTTGCCGAGAGAGGTCGAGCAGATCAACTCCTCGCCGGTGTTGTTGACGATCGTGTTGGTCACGCTCGTTCCGTCGACGGAGAACGAATAGCGGACGTCCTCGGCCTCCGCTGCTCCTGCTACTCCTGGGATCACTACAGCCGCAGGGACAACAAAGGTGGTGATCACTGCAGCACGGGCGCGATGTCGCATCGGATGTCCTTACTGTCGCCAGATAACGGAAGTCATGTGATCTTGACGCACCCCCGGTTTCTGCGGGCGGATTTCACCGAAAGCGATCCCGGCTGAAGAAGTTCTGTTCGACGAATACGTCTGCCGGATGCGGGAAATGTCGGCGAGCGATGCGGAGTTGTGGAAATATCTCGACCACTCGACGCGAAGGGGGATCGCGTGTTCGACATCGAGCTTTCGGCAGGGACGATCGAGTACGAGGACACCGGCGGCACCGGACCGGTTCTCGTGTTCATCCACGGTCTACTGATGGACGGAACCGGGTGGCGGCACGTCGTCGAACAACTCCGCGGCACCTACCGATGCATCGTGCCGACCTGGCCTCTCGGCTCGCACCGCATACCGATGCGTCCGGAGGCAGACCTCACCCTCGTCGGAATGGGCCATCTCATCGGGGAGTTCCTCGAGGCCCTCGATCTGCGTGACGTCACGCTGATCCAGAACGATTGGGGCGGCGCCCAGGCCTTCCTCGCCGTGTCGAATCCCGAACGGGTCTCGCGACTGGTGCTCGCCGCGTGCGAGGCATTCGACAATTACCCTCCCGGCCCGGTCAAACTGCTCCTGCCGCTGGTCAGGATTCCCGGCGGGGTGCGCCTGCTCATGGCGGTGCTCGCCACGAAATTCGGGCGACGAGGACCCGGCACCTGGGGATGGATGAGCAAACGTCCGGTACCCGGACCTGTCATGGATGCCTGGTTCCACCCGGCCACCGTCGACCGGAACATCCGGCGCGATCTCGCCAAGTACGCGCCCTCGGCTCCGCCCAAGCAACAACTGCTCGAGATCGCTGCGAAGGCGGCGCAGTTCTCCGGTCCGGTGCTGGTCGTGTGGGCCACCGAGGACCGCATGATGCCCCGCGATCACGGACGACGCCTCGCCGAGGCCTTCCCCGACGCGCGACTCGTCGAAATCGACGACAGCTACACCTTGCTGGCCGAAGACCAGCCCGAGAAACTCACCGCGGCGATCCGAGAGTTCCTGACCAACACGGCCGGTTGAGACATCCTGCATTCGGAAACGACTCGGCGCCCGGTGCAGCCGAGTGTCGACTGGACCGGACGCCGGGTAGTTCCGAACCGAGCGCTTACAGCGCCCGCGCGATGATCTGCTTCATGACCTCGTTGGCGCCGGCGTAGATCCGCTGGACGCGGGCATCCTCGTACATCCGCGCGATGAGGTATTCACGCATGTAGCCGTAGCCGCCGTGCAGCTGCACGCATCGGTCGATGACCTCGCACTGCTTGTCGGTCAGCCAGTACTTGACCATCGCAGCGTCGGACGGGTCGAGTTGGCCCTTCAGGTGCTGCTCGATGCAGTGGTCGAGGAAGATGCGGCAGGTGCGGGCGATGGTCTGGCACTCGGCGAGTTCGAAAGCCGTGTTCTGGAACTCGAACAGGCTGTGCCCGAAGGCCTGTCGCGCCTTGGTGTAGCGAACGGTCTCCTCGACGGCCCGGTCCATCGCGCCGGCGGCCTGCGCACCGATGATCAGTCGCTCCTGCACGAGCTGCGCCATGAGCTGACCGAAGCCGAGGCCTTCGGTCTCGCCGAGCAGGTTCGTCACGGGCACACGCACGTCGACGAACGACAGTTCGGATGTGTCGGCGGCGTGCTGGCCGACCTTGTCGAGGACGCGTCCCACCGAGAAGCCCGGGGTGTCACGGAGATCCACGATGAGCAGCGACACGCCCTTGGCGCCGGCCTTCGGGTCGGTCTTGACGGCGAGGACGATGACGTCGGCCGAGGAACCGTTGGTGATGAAGGTCTTCGAGCCGTTGACGACGTAGTGGTCGCCGTCGCGCACCGCGGTGGTCTTGATCGCTTTGAGATCCGAGCCCGCGCCGGGTTCGGTCATGCCGATGGCGCCGAGGATCTCACCGGTGGCCATGCCCGGCAGCCACGCCTTCTTCTGCTCCTCGTTGCCGTACTCGAGGATGTAGTGCGCGACGATGCCGCTGTGCACGGAGTTGCCGAACGCGAGATCGCCGGAATAGCCCTGCGCGTCGAACACCGCGAGGTCGTGCGCGAAGGTGCCACCGCCCCCGCCGTACTCCTCGGGGATCGAGCAGCACAGCAGACCGAGCTTGCCGGCCTCGAGCCACACCTCACGATCGATACGACGCTGCGAATCCCACTTCTCGGCCTTGCCCATGACCTCGCGATCGAAGAACTCGCGCGCGAGATCGTAGACGGCAGAGACCTCGTCGTCGTACCAGGAGGCGACGTGCTTCTTCGGCATCGGGTTCGGATTCCTTTTCGCAGTGTTCGGTTCGGAGTGGTCAGGATCCGCGCAGTTCGCGCTTGAGGAGCTTGCCGCTCTGGTTACGCGGCAGGACATCGACGAAGCGAACGGCCTTGGGCACCTTGAACGGCGCGAGGTGCTGCTTGACGTGGTCGATCAAGGTGGGCTCGTCGAGTTCGTGACCGTCCTTGAGGACGACCACCGCGGTCACCGCTTCGATCCACTTCTCGTCCGGAGTGCCGATCACCGCGACCTCGGCGACGGCGGGGTGCGTGTAGATCGCGTCCTCGACCTCACGCGAGGCGACGAGGATGCCGCCGGTGTTGATGACGTCCTTGATGCGGTCGACGACGGTGATGAAGCCTTCGGCGTCGCGGGTGACGAGGTCGCCGGAGTGGAACCAGCCGCCGCGGAAGGCCTCCTCGGTCGCGGTGGGGTTCTCCCAGTAGCCGAGGCACAGTTGCGGTGAGCGGTACAGGATCTCGCCGGGTTCGCCGTCGGGGACGTCGTTGCCGTCGGCGTCGACGACGCGGGTCTCGACGAACAGTACCGCCCGGCCACACGAGGCGGGACGCGCGTCGTGCTCCTCGGGACGGAGGACGGTGGCGAGCGGACCGATCTCGGACTGCCCGAAGCAGTTGTAGAAGCCGAGCTCGGGGTAGCGTCCGCGGAGTCGCTCGAGGACGGTGACCGGCATGATCGACGCCCCGTACTGCGCTTTGCGCAGCGACGACAGGTCGCGCGTGTCGAGGTCGGGGTGGTTGGTCAGCGGCACCCACACGGTCGGGGCGAGGAACAGCGATCCGATGCGCTCCTCCTCCACCAGCCGGAGAATCTCGGCGACGTCGGGTGCCGGCAGCAGCCGCACGGTCGCGCCGACCGCGAAGTACGGGATGAGGAAGACGTGCATCGCGGCGGAGTGATAGAGCGGCATGCACACGAGCGGGTCGTCACCGGCCGACAGGTCGAGCGCCTCGATCGACGACATGTATTCGAAGGTGAGCGCCCGGTGGGTCATCATGGCGCCCTTGGGTTTCGACGTCGTGCCCGAGGTGTAGAGGAGCTGGACGAGGTCGGTGTCGGCCACCGCGACGTCGAGCGTCGGCACGTCGCCGGTCTGCGCAACCGCCACCAGGGAGTCGTCGGCGTCGCGGAGCGGGACGACGGTCTCGGCCGGTACGTCGGCCAGGACGGCGTCGAGGTTGTCCCGCAGCGCCGGGTCGACGAGCACGGCCTTCGCCCCCGACTGGCCGAGCAGGTACGACAATTCCTCACCGCGCAGCGCGTAGTTGATCGGCACGTGCACCAGCCCGGCGCGGGCAGCGGCGAGATATCCGATCGCGTAACCGTCGGAGTTGGTGCCGTAGGCGGCCACGCGGTCGCCCTGGGACAGGCCCAACGAGAGCAGATGCGCGGCGGCGCGGGTGACGGCGTCGTCGAGTTCCCGGTAGGTGAACTGCCGGTCGCCGAAGCGGAGCGCGACGCGGACGGGATAGCGCGCGGCGGTGCGGTGGAGGATGCCGTCGACGGTGCTCTGACGCGGATCGGGGGTCATGCAGCGAACTTTATAGGACGTCCAATCAACTAGTCCAGACTTAGCGATCGCTCGGGATCAGCGGCCCTTCCAGACCGGTGCGCGCTTCTCGAGGAAGGCCGTCATCCCCTCCTGCGCGTC
Source organism: Rhodococcus shunpengi (assembly GCF_048381395.1). Classification (NCBI taxonomy): domain Bacteria; kingdom Bacillati; phylum Actinomycetota; class Actinomycetes; order Mycobacteriales; family Nocardiaceae; genus Rhodococcus; species Rhodococcus shunpengi. Next base: position 803,502 of record NZ_JBLWIU010000012.1, on the reverse strand, counting down.
GTCGATCATCGCGTTCGACGCCATCGTCTCCGCCATCGCGGCATAGGCCGTCTCCTGCGGCAGATCGATCTGCCGGTAGAACGCCTCCTTGCCGATCCGCATCGTCGCGGGGGACGACGTGGCGATCTTCAGGGCGAGCTCGGTGGTCGCGGTCTCGAGCGTCTCCGGTTCGACGACGTAGTTCACCAGCCCCCAGTCGGCGGCGGTCTGCGCGTCGATGGTGTCGCCGGTCAGCAGCATCTGCAGCGCCCGCTTGCGTCCGATCGCGCGGCTGACCGCGACCATCGGCGTCGAGCAGAACAACCCGATTCGCACACCCGGAGTGCCGAAGCGGGCGTCCGCAGCGGCGACGGCCAGATCGCACGACGCGACGAGCTGGCATCCCGCCGCGAGCGCCGTGCCCTGCACCGATGCGATCACCGGTTGAGGGATCGACTGCACCGTCCGCATCATCTCGTTGCACGTCTCGAAGATCGCGCGTTCCTCGTCGAGCGTGCGTCCGATCATCTGCCGCAGGTCGTGCCCGGCCGAGAACACCGGGCCTTCCGCGCGGACCACGATCACCTTCGAGTCGGCCGCGAGCGCCGTCAGACCGGCGATGACCTCGCGCATCGTCTCTACCGACAGCGGGTTGCGCTGCTTCGGACGGTCGAGGGTGAGTACCCCGATACCGCTGGCCTCGTCGACAGCGATGAGCACGGGCGGGGGCAGGGTGTCGACGGCGTCGGGGCCGTCCGCAGAGCGATCCGTCACGTTCCCTTTCCTACACCACCCGCGAGTTACCGGCGCGGCATCGACGAGACGAGATCCGCGACGCGGGCAGGCTCCCGACCGAGCAGCGCCGCCGTGACGGCACTCCCTGCGACGAAGCCGTGATCGTCGTAGAAGTCGAACATCGCCGCCAGACGCTCCCGGGTATCCGCGGGCAGGTCGCGGCCGTGGCGCCCCATCCACACCGGGGCGGACACCTGCTCGATCTTCACCGACCGCCCGGCGACCGCACACAGCTGACGCACACTCACCGCGTCCGGTCCCCCGAGCTCGTAGGTGGCGCCGTGGTGGACGTCCGCACCCTCGACGAGGACACGTGCCGCTACCGCCGCGACGTCCGACAGAGCGACGAACGAGAACGGCGCGTCGGGGTCGTAGGGGACGTCGAGTGCGTCGACCGATCCGTCGAGCACGGACGCGAAGTTCTCCGTGTACGCGCAGGGCTGCAGAACGGTCCACCGCATCCCGGAAGCATGCAGGATGTCCTCGCAGCGTGCCTTGTCGAGGTGATGCGGCATCGCCGGCGTGTACGGCCAAGCCACGGAGTGGTAGACGACGTGATCCACCCCGGCCTCGGCCACCGCCCCGAGGAACCGCTCGAACAGTGCCGGTTCGTCGGGGTGCATGTTCGGGGCGATGAAGTAGACGCCACGGCAGCCCGACAGCGCGTCGACGAGCCCGGCACCCGTCTCGAGGTCGACAGCACGATCCCCCGCCCGTCGAGCGGTGTGTACCACTCGGCGGACGGGGGTCGTGTCTGCTGTGTCCAGCGCCGCGACGACAGCCGTTCCGGTCTTCCCCGCGGCACCGATCACTGCGAGATCGGTGCCGCGGGAGAGATGGGCCGTCGTCGACATCAGTTGCCGATGAAGTCGTACTCGGCGAACTCGGCGCCACCTGACAGGCGGGCGTAACCGGGACCGCGGTCGAAGAAGGGCTCCTCCTCGCCGCGCTCGGCGCGCATCTGCGCACGCAGTGCCTCGGTGGCCTCGACGTCGGCGGCGGGCTCGTCGGCCGAGGTGTCCTTCAGGATCACGCCGTAGTCGTCGCGGGCGCCCTCGACGGACACCTTGCGCCACAGCACGTCCCGGACCACCTCGTCGATCGGACGATCGAGCGGGTCGCCCCAGCCACCGCCGCCGGTGGTGCGGATGCGCACGACCTCGCCGGCCTTGATCGGCTCGGCATCGGTGAGAGCGTCGAACTCGCGCTCGTTCGGGCCGCCGGGATCGAGGGTGACCGAGAACGGCTTGCCGGCCTTGCCACCCTTGACGCCCCAGCACGCGAGGATCGAACGGTCTGCGATGGACATGAAGTTCGCGTCCTTGAGCATGCGGATGTGCTTCTCGTAGCCGAGACCACCGCGGTAGCGACCGGCTCCACCGGAATCGATTGCCAGACCCAGCTTCTCGACGATGAACGGGAAACGACTCTCGGTGAACTCGGTGGGCAGGTTCCGCGAGTCGGGCACCACGTGGATGGTGTCCTCACCGTCGGCGTAGTGCCGGCCGCCGGAGCCGCCGCCGAGCACCTCACGCATGAGGTACGAGTGGCCGTCGAAATCCTCACCGTACACACCGGTGTAGCGGATGGTCTCCTGGTCGGCGGGCATGTTGCCGTCGACCGCCTTGGCGACCACACCGGAGAGCACACCGAGCAGACGCAGGATCACGAACGTGCGAGCGTTGGTGGGAGCGGGGAAGATCGGAGTGATGAGCGTGCCCGGCTCCGGGAACTTCATCTCGATCAGCGGCACGACGCCCTCGTTGACGTCCAGCTCCGCCATGCGGTCCGGGGTGTCGGCCAGGTTGCGGAGGATCGGCGCCAGCCACTTGATGAGGAAGTTGCCGTCGGCGTAGTCACCGCAGTGGTTGATCGGGCCCTTCGCCTGCGGACCGGTGCCGTTGAAGTCCAGGATCAGACGCTCACCGCCCTCGTCCTCCGGGGAGGTCTTGGTGAGCGTGATGCGCTGCACGTGCAGCATGGGCTCGTCCACACCGTCGTGCTCGGCGTAGTCCTCCCAGGTGTACGTGCCCACCGGAATCTTGCTGAGGATCTCGCGGCGGTACGTCTCCGTGGTCGCGTCGAGGATCGCGTCGAAGCAGGCCTCGACGGTCTCGACGCCGTAGCGCTCGAACAGCTCCGACAACCGGCGCGCACCCATGAGGCACGCCGAGCACTCGGCGTCGAGGTCGGCGGCGAGCGAGTCGGGCATGCGGGAGTTGCGGGTCATGATCCGCAGCGCCGCCTCGTTAGGAACACCCTGGTCCCACAGCTTGATCGGCGGGACCATCAGTCCCTCCTCGTACACCGTGGTCGCACCCGAGGGCATGGAACCGGGGCAGCAACCGCCGATGTCGTCGTGGTGGCCGAAGGCCTGCACGAACGCGACCACCGAGGGCTCGGTGTCGCCGGGGCGGGTCGCGAAGACCGGGACGGTGACGCACAGGTCGGGGAGGTGGCCGATGCCGCCTTCGGAGAGGTAGACGTCGTTGTGGAAGAAGACGTCGCCGGGCTTCATCGTCTCGAGCGGAAAGTCCCGTGCCACCGGATGCACGAGCGCCGAGTACGACCGACCGGTGAGCTTGCGCAGGTTGCGGTCGTGGATGCCGGCGCGGAAGTCGTGGGCGTCGCGGATCATCGGCGAGCGCGAGGTCCGGGAGATGGAGGTCTCCACCTCCATCTCGACGCTGGCGAGGTAACCGGCGACGATCTCGACGAGCACCGGATCGGGAGCGGTGCCCGAAGCGTCGGTCAGCCGGAAGGGCTTGCGCGTCGTGGCCGCGGCGGGTTCGAGAGTCGCAGTCATCGGGTGGCTCCGTTCGAGTCGGATGTCTTGGTGAGGCGGATGTTGCCGAAAGAGTCGATGCGAGCGCGGAATCCGGGGTGGACCGGAATGGTCGAGCTGAATTCCTCGATCACGGCGGGACCTTCGAGTTCGTCGCCGGCGCCGAGGCGGGCGCGGTCGTACACGCGGGTGGTGACCCACTCGTCGAAGTACGCCTCGCGGGTGCCGGTGAGAGCGGCGTCCGCACCCGTGCCCGGTGCGATTTCGGCGAGTTCCGGTCGCTTGATGGGTCCGATGCCGCTGACGCGGAGGTTGACCCATTCCACGTGCTGGTGGGGATCGTTGCGGAAGTCGTAGCCGTAGAGCTCGCGGTGGGTCTGGTGGAAGCGTTCGGCCGCCTCGTCCATCAGTTCCTGGGTGATGGGGCCGTCGCCGACCGGCACGCGCACCTCGAATGCCTGGCCGAAGTAGCGCAGGTCCGCCGAGCGGGCGTACTGCCGCTGGTCGGGTCCGAATCCCTCGTCCTCGAGGGCACGTTCGGCCTCGGCCGCGAGGGCGTCGAGTCCGGCCTGCAGCTCGTCGATCTCCAGCCGATCGTGGCGGCTGACGTGCGTCTGCACGTAGTCGTTGCGGACGTCGACGGTGAGCAGACCGAAGGCCGAGACGTTGCCCGGGTTCAGCGGCACGAGGACGTCCTTGAGACCGAGGATGTCGACGAGGCGGCAGGCCAACAGCGAACCGGAGCCGCCGAAGGTCACCAGGGTGAAGTCGCGGACGTCGAGACCGCGCTTGACGGTGATCTGGCGCAGCGCGTTGGCCTGGTTCCAGGCCGACACCTCGAGGATGCCCGTGGCGCACGCCTCGAACTCGAGGCCGAGACGGTGTGCGAGTTCCTCGACGCCCTTGCGGGCGAGTTCGGTGTCGAGCGGGATCTCACCGCCGAGCAGGTGGGGAGGGATGCGGCCGAGCAGGACGTGGGCGTCGGTGATGGTCGGCTCGTTGCCGCCCTTGCCGTAGCACAGGGGCCCGGGATCGGCGCCCGCCGATTGCGGGCCGACGCGCAGGGTGCCCTCGGGGGTCATCCAGGCGATGGAGCCGCCACCGGCGCCGACGGTCACCACGTCGATCATCGGGATCTTGGACGGGTAGACACCCACGCGACCTTCTGTGGTGAGGGCCGGCTCGCCGCCGACGACCACGGTGACGTCCGTGGAGGTACCACCACCGTCGCAGGTCAGCACCTGGTCGACACCCGCGACACCGGCGATCAGGGCCGCACCCAGGGCACCGGCCGCGGGGCCGGAGAGCACGGTGGTGATCGGCTGGTGCACGACCTCCTTGGCCGAGAGCACGCCACCGTTGGACTTCATCACGTAGAACGGGATGTCGCGCTGCTCGCCCTCGGCGGAGGAGAACTCGCGCAGACGGTTCGCGATGTTGCTGACGTAGTTGCGGATGTTGGGCTTGACCGCGGCGTCGACGAGGGTCGTGATGGACCGCTCGTACTCGCGGTACTCGCGCAGCACCTCGCTGGAGATGCTCACGGTCGCCTCCGGGTACTCCTCCATGAGGATGTCGCGGACGCGGCGCTCGTGCTCGGGGTTGGCGTAGGAGTGCATGAGGCACACGCCGACGGTGAGGATCTCGCGGTCCTTGAAGAAGCGGGCGGCGGCGCGGACGTCGTCCTCGTTCAGGGGACGGATCTCGCTGCCGTCGTAGGCGAGACGGCCCCGGATGGTGCGGACGCGGTCGGCCGGCACGATGCGGTCGGGCTTGACCCAGAAGTAGGAGTTGCCGTAGCCGTCGGGGACCGACTGGCGGGCGATCTCGAGGACGTGTTCGTAGCCCTCGGTGGTGATGAATCCGAGGGTGCCGACCTTGCCTTCGAGGAGCTTGTTGGTCGCGACGGTGGTGCCGTGGCTGACGGCGTCGATCGCGTCGCCGGTCTCGCCGAGCTGCGCGAGGACCTTCTCGATGCCGGCGAGGAAGCCGATGGCCGGATCCTGCGGTGTCGACGGGGTCTTCGTGGTGACGATGGCGCCGGACTCGTCGTCCACCGCGACCACGTCCGTGAATGTTCCGCCGGTATCGATGCCGACCCGAATCTTCCTGGATCCCATGTTTCCTCCTGGGTTCGTCTCGCCGGTGTCCCACCTGACGTCTGATGACATTCCACCCCCTGAGCGGCGGTGTTTCTTTGTCACATCTCGCCGAACTCGCCGCCTGGAGTTCGGAGTTCGGGCACCTGCCACCTGCAGACGACGGCACCCCCGGGCCGTGATGGCCCGGGGGTGCCGTGGAGATTCGACGAAAGGTCAGCGTCGGGCGAGGATCGCTCCCAGGGCGACGCCCGCCAGCGCGATACCGGCGCCCACTCCTGCCGACAGCAGAACCGTTGCTGCCGAGGGCGTTCCGGCCGGTTCCGGTGCAGCTGCTGCGGCGGCAGCCACGGGCAGCGCGGTGGTTCTCACGCCCGCACCCTCGGCGACCTCGGCCACCTCGGCTCCGTTCACGCCCGCGACGGCTGCGGCTTCGGGCGCACTCGGTGCCGCCGGCAGACCGTTGGCGATCACACCGTCGATGCCGTTGAAGAACACGCCGGCCATCTTCTTCGCGACACCGGTGATCATCCGCTGCCCGACGCCCCCGACCATGCCGCCGACGACCGCGTCCGCGTCGTAGGTGAGCACGGTGCCGCCGTCACGTTCTTCGAGACGCACCGCCACGTCCGCTTTGACCGTTCCCGGAGCACCGGAGCCCGACGCCGTCATGACGAACGATTCGGGACGATTCTGCTGCGACAGCACCACTTCCCCGTCGTAGGTGCCCTTGATGGAGGCCACCCCGGCGGTGATGGACAGCTTGTAGTGGTTGTCGCTGATCTGCTCGAGCGACTGCACGCCCGGGATCGTCGCCGCGAGAACACGGCCGTCCTGCAGGCTGTCGTACACCACGTCGGGGGGTGCCTGCAGTTGCGCGGTACCGGCGATTCTCATTCGTTCTCCTTGTTTCGGGACGCCGCGTGGGTCAGACGCAGCTCGAACAACTCCGAGGGGGAAATCGGCATGCTGGTGATCGGGATGCCTTCCGCGTCCTCGACGGCCGCGGCGATCACCGCCGAGGTCGGGATGACACCGGCCTCGCCGGCGCCCTTCATTCCGAGAGGATTGAGCGTGGACGGGGTGACGGTGTGGTCCATCTCGAGGGAATCGGGCATCTCCGTCACGAAAGGCATGAGGAAGTCCATGTACGACGCGTTGAGCATCTGCCCGTGCTCGTCGTAGACGATCTTCTCGTAGAGCGCGCCACCGATGCCCTGCGCGACCGCGCCCTGCACCTGGCCCTCGACGATGCGCGGATTGATGACGTTGCCGCAGTCGTGCACCACCGCGTACCGAAGCACCCGGATCTCGGCGGTGACGGGATCGGTCTCGACGATCGCCGCGTGGATTCCCGATGCGAACGTCGACGTGGGCGGCGAATAGTAGCCGGTCGCCTCGAGGCCGGGCTGCTCACCCTCGAGGACGGGCGGCACCGACATGTCGGTCTCGGCGTTCGCGAATCCCGTTGCGCGGCGGGACGCATCGTCGAAGGCGTAGCGGAGCGGGTTCGACAGCACGGCCACGACACCGAGCGGGATCGAGGTGCCCTCGGCGCCGGGTTCGGTGCCCACCACGCACACGTGCCCCTCGCACAGTTCGAGATCGGCGACGTCGGCGTGGAGGTGGTCCGCGGCGATCTTCTTCGCCTTCTCCGCCACCATCTGCGCGGCGACATGGAAGGCGGAACCGGACATCACGGCACCGCGCGAGGCGAACGTGCCGACCGCGTAACCGAATCGACGGGTGTCGCCGGTGACGATCTCGACGTCGGAGACCGGCACACCGAGATCGTCCGCGACGATCTGTGCGAAGGAGGTCTGGTGCCCCTGGCCCTGAGTCGTCAGGCCTGTGGCGGCCTTGACCTTGCCCGAGGTCTCGATGAGCACGTGTGCGCCCTCGTACGGGCCCGGTCCCGTGCCCTCGACGTACGCTCCCACACCGATGCCGACGCGTCGGCCCTCGGCGCGGGCGCGTTCCTTGTACCCCGCGAACTCGTCCCAGCCGATGAGCTTCCTGAGCTTGTCCATCCCGGCCTGGTAGTCACCGCTGTCGTAGATGAGCGGGCGACCGTCCTGGAAGATCAGATGGAAGTCGTAGGGCATCTCCTCGGGGCGGATGAAGTTGGTCTCGCGGACCTCGAGGACATCCTTGCCGAGATGCTTGGCGATGGCGTCCATCGCCCGTTCCATCGCGAACACCGCCTGGGGCCGTCCCGCGCCGCGATAGGGCGTGACGATGACCGTGTTGGTGTACAGCGAGTAGGCGTCCACCCGGAAGGCGCGCGGCTTGTAGGGGCCGAGTACCTGGGTGGAGGTGTTGAGCAGCACGATGATTCCGTACGGCAGGTAGGCGCCGTTGTCGTGCCAGATCGAGAAGTCGAAGGCCAGCAACCGGCCGTCGTCGTCGAACCCGACGGTGACCTCGTGGATCTGCCCGCGCTCGTGGGCGCTGGAGACGAAATGTTCGCGCCGGTCCTCGACCCACTTGACCTCGTTGGAGATCCCGGCCTGTCCCAGCTTGCGCGCGGCCCAGGTGACCATGACCTCCTCGGGCCACGGGTGGACGATCTTCACACCGAAACCGCCACCGACGTCGGGGGCGATGCAGTGGACCTTGTTGTGCGCCATGCCCAGTCGCGCTGCGATCGCGGCGCGGGCGGAGGTCGAGGTCTGGGTGGACGTCCAGAAGGTCAGCGCCTTCTCGTCGTCGTCCCAGCGTGCGTAGACGCCCTTGCCCTCCATCGGCATCGACGCCGAACGCTCGATCTCGAGGTCGAGGGTCAGCGTGTGCGGTGCCGCGGCGAGTTCCGCCTCGATGTCGCCGAAACCGTGCTGGAGATGCGCCGCGACGTTGTCGGGCACATCCGGGTGGACGACGTGCTCGGCGTTGCGTGCGGTGTCGACACCGACCACGGCCGGAAGTGCCTCGTAGGTGATGTCGATCAGCGCGCAGGCGTCCTCGGCAATGTACCGGTTGTCGGCGACGACCATCACGATCGCCTCACCGACATGGTTCACCTCGTCCTTCGCGAGCGGATATCCGTTGCGCGGAGCGGTGATCGCGGGGTGTGGGATGAGCAGCGGGAGGTTCTCGGCCATCTCGGGCGAGTCGGCCTCGAGATCGTCGTAGGTGTAGATGGCGTGCACGCCCGGCAGTTCGAGCGCCGCGTCGACGGCGATGTCGAGGATGCGAGCGTGGGCGTGCGGCGACCGGACGAAGGCCGCAGCGAGAGCGCCGTGCCCGAGGTCGTCGAGATAGCGACCGTTGCCGCTGACGAGCCGGTTGTCCTCGACGCGTGGGATGGGCTTGCCGAACGACTTGCCCGACTCGGTGGCACCGCCGATGTCGGCGGGAGCGAGGTCGGTCGTCGTGCTCGTCGAGGTGGAGTTGGAGACGGGCGAATCGGAGACACTGGTCATGCTCGTCCTGCCTTTCCTCCGACCGGAGCGGTGGTGCCGCGAACCTTGGCGTCGAGCGAGGCACGGGCCGCCTCGCTGTCGGGGCCGAGCGGTGAGCCTCCGGACCGTTCACGTTTGATCTCGGCGGCGCGCAACACGGCCGCCCGGATGTTCTGATAGCCCGTGCACCGGCACAGATTGCCCGCGATCGCCTCGGTCGCCTCCTCGTGGGTGGGCGACGGGTTCTCCTCGAGGAAGGCGGCGATCGTGGTGACGAATCCCGGTGTGCAGAAACCGCATTGCAGACCGTGACAGTCGACGAACGCCTCCTGTACGGGATGCAGGGTGCCGTCCGGTTCGACGAGCCCTTCGACCGTCGTCACCGAGCGGCCCTCGAGGCTCGCGGCGAGCACGAGGCACGACCGCACCGGCTTGCCGTCGAGCAGCACCGTGCACGCGCCGCACACACCGTGCTCGCATCCCACGTGGGTGCCGGTCTGGCGGAGGTGATGACGGATCGCGTCCGATGCCAGCGTGCGCGAGGGCAGCACGACCGTCTGCGTCACGCCGTTGAGAGTGAAGGTCACGGCGACGTGGTGCTCGCCGGTCTCCGCCTGCATCTCGTCGACCTGTTCGGCGACGGTCCGCCGCGAGGCGTCGCGACCACCCTTGTGGATCGAACTCGTCATCGACTTCCTCCCGTATGCATCGGTACCCGTGTGTCGTCACGGATCGCGTCCTGCGCCGCCGCGAAGCCGACACGGCCGGTCAGTGCCGCCACCAGCTGCGACCGGTAGCGGTCGGTGGCGTGGATGTCCGCCTCCGTCTCGACGGTCTCGCGTGCCTTCTCCGCGACCTGCTGCCAGAGCGGGTCGCGCTCGTCGCGCGCCGAGGCGCCGCGCAGGATGTCGGTGTAGTCGACGACCTGCCCGAGCTCTCCTGCGGAGACGTAGGTCATCCGGGCGGACGTCACCGCGCCGTCCTCGACCTCCACCTGCGCGACCACGCCGACGAGGGCGTAGTCGCCGTGGCGTCGTGCGATCTCGTCGATGGCGGTGCCGGTGCCCGGACGCGCCGCCGGCACCGTCACGCTGGTCGCGATCTCGTCGGCTTCGAGGGTCGATTCGAGCGGGCCGGCGAACAGCTCCGAGGCGGGGATCTGCCGGACTCCGCGCACCGAGCGGACGGTGAGCGTTCCGCCGAGCAGCGACAGCACGGCCGGCATCTCCGCGGACGGATCGGCGTGGACGATCGATCCGACGGTCGTTCCGCGATTACGGATGGTCGGGTGTGCGACCAGGCGGAGCGCGCGGCCCAGCAGGGGCTGGACCTGCGCGACCGTCGGATCGGATTCGAGCGCTGCGTGGGTGGTGAGCGCGTCGAAGGTGACGCCGAGTTCCGGCGAAGCGGAGATCGCATCGAGGCGCGGAATGGATCCGATGTCGACGAGGTGAGCCGGTGCCGCCAGGCGCATCGACAGCAGCGGAATCAGTGACTGGCCGCCGGCGAGCACTTTGCCCTCGTGCGCGACCCCAGCGAGGATCTCGCAGGCTTCATCGATCGACCGCGGTCGGTGATAGGTGAGTGGCGACGGTTTCATTGAACAGATCCTGCCCGCATAGTGCGATCGACGTTTCGTGGAGAAGTGACAAAGCTCACCGGTCGACAATGTCAGATGTAATAGAGGTCACGCGAACTCCTTCACCCTTCCCGCGCCGCTCTCGCCGTCGGGATCGGGCTCCGTCCGAACCGGTTCTCCCTGTTCGGATGGGGTATCGGGGTCCTCGGGTGCGATGTCCTCGGGAGCGATGACCCGGCAGAGGTGGTAGAGACCGATCACGACGATGGTGCCCAGCGCGATGCCGCTCAGCGAGAACGTATCGGTGAACTGGAGGCTGGTGTCGCCGATCGCGATGATCAGGCCGGCTGCGACGGGCATGAGGTTGCGCGGGTCGCCGAAGTCGACGCCGTTCTCCTTCCAGATCTTGGCGCCGAGCAGGCCGATGATGCCGTAGAGGACCACGGTGATACCGCCGAGGACGCCGCCCGGAGTCGCGGAGATGACCGCACCGAACTTCGGGGAGAAGCCGAGGAGCATGGCGATGACGCCGGCTGCCGCGTAGGCCGCCGTCGAGTACACGCGGGTCGCGGCCATGACGCCGATGTTCTCCGCGTAGGTCGTCGTCGGGGAACCGCCGACACCGGTGGCGAGGGCCGTGGCGAGACCGTCACCGGCCAGTGCGCGTCCCATCATGGGGTCGAGGTCGGTCTTGGTGATCTCGGCGACCGCCTTGACGTGTCCGGCGTTCTCGGCGATCAGGGCGATGACACCGGGCAGGACGAGCACGATGAAGGTGAGGCTGAACGACGGGGCGTGGATGCCGACGACACCGGCGGCTTCGTCCGTGAACGGCGGCAGACCGAACCACGGAGCGGACGCAACGCCTTCCCAGTTCACGCGGAAGTGTTCGGTGACGGCGTCGGCGCCGGCGTCGTAGGAGGTGATCGGTCCGCTGATGCGGTCGAGAACCCAGGACAGTGCGTAGCCGAACAGCAGTGCCAGGAAGATGGCGACGCGACCGAGGAATCCGCGCAGCACGACGCTACCCACGATCAGCGCGATCATCACCGTCAGTGCGACCCATTGGTCCTGTGGCCAGTAGGTGCCGGCCACGACCGGCGCCAGGTTGAAGCCGATGAGCATGACCACCGCGCCGGTGACGACCGGCGGCAGGATCTTGAAGACCAGCGAGCCGCCGAGGAAGTGGATCACCACACCGATCGCGGCGAGCACGAGTCCGGAGACCATGATCGCGCCGGTGACCTCCGACGGCGAGCCGCCCTGGGCGTAGATCGCGGCGATGCCGCCGACGAACGCCGCGGAGGTTCCCAGATAGCTGGGGATCCGGCCCTTCACGACGGCGAGGAAGAAGAGGGTGCAGAAGCCCGAGAGCATCACTGCGAGTTGCGGGTTGAGACCCATGATGATCGGGAAGACGAACGTGGCGCCGAACATCGACACCACGTGCTGACCGCCCAGACCGATCGTGCGTCCCCAACTCAGGCGCTCCATCGGCGCCACGACCTGACCCGGTTCTATGTTCTTGCCGTCTCCGTGCACTGTCCAGATGGGCATATCGGACCTTTCAGCAGAGTGTGGGTGCCGATAGAGTTCACGTGGATTGTTACGCCTGTGTTGCCGATCACACGTGTACTTCGGTAGCCGCAAACGCTAACGGAGCAGCTCCGGCCCGGCGTGGGAGGAATCTGCCATGAGCGACCCTCCGAAATTGGCAAGATCGGTGGTTGATCGTCAGGAATCGATTCCGCGCATCGCGATGATCTTGAGCGCGAGCGAAAGGTCCAACCGCAGTTCGGGCTGTTCAGTGAAGGGACCGAGGATCTTTTCGAGTTTCGCCACACGATAGCGCAGAGTGTTGTAATGAAAATGTAACTGGCGCGCGGCTTCTGCGATGTTGATGTTGGTGGCGAGGAGCACCTCGAGGGTACGGCACATGTCCTGCGCCTCGGCCGTGCCGTCGGTCAGTTCCTTGAGCGTCTCGCGCGCGAACGACTCGAGTTCCTCGGTGTCCTCGACGAGGCTCAGCAACCGGTACACACCCAGATCGTCGAAATGGGTCACCGCCCACGGACCGGAGATCTTGCGTCCCACTTCGAGTGCCGTGCGCGCCTGCGCGTAGAGCGCCGGCAGGTCGTCGGTGGACGACGACGCACGCGAAACCCCCACACCGAACGGCCGACGCCCTCCCCCGCCGGCTCCGCGCACCAGGGCGACGAGTTCGTGCACGAGGGTCATCGTGTCGCTGCCCTCACCCATGAGTACGACGGTCTCGGTCGCCAGAGCTGTGACGGACGCTCCGGAATCGCGCCCGGCCAGCGCACCCGCGAACGCGCGGGCCTGCCGTTCCACGACGGGCAGTCGCGCCGGTGCCGCCGAGGAATCGTCGTCCACGCGATCGGGTTCGACGGCGACCACCACCACCGGGCGGTCGAGATTCCAGCCGAACATCTGCGCGTGCACGATCACCTGTTCGGGTTCACCGGCGCGGCCGCGCAACAGGTCCCGGACGAAGTTGGCCCGGTGCTTCTCCTCGACCGCGGACACCGCGAGCTCACGACTGACGACGAGCGCACACACCGTCGCCGCCTGCTCCACGAGATACAGATCCGGGGCGGAGAGATCACGTGCAGGACAGAAGAATACGAGCCGACCGTGGTCGATACCGTTGGCGGAGATCGCGGCGATCGCCACGTACTCGTCGCCGAAGCGGTGCAGACCGAGACCGCCCTCGATCGAATCGGTGCGCACCCGGCCAGTCGGGTCGACAGCCGCCGTCGAGGACAGCCACGCGAAGTCGGATTCCCTCCCGGCCCGGTAGGTCTGGCGTCCGTCCGGGGTGGTGATGAGGACCGCCCCGCCGAGCCGGCGCGAGATGCCTTCGGCGAGCGCCCTGTGCCCACCGCCCGCCATGACGATCTCGAGGAGGCCGCGACGGAGGTGATCCGCCTCGAAGACCGCTTCCACCTGAGCGACGGCCATGTCGCGGAGAGCCCGCGCGAGCCGATGATCCGCGACGACCTCCTCCGGCGTCGTCAGCACCGGGAGGGGAACGTCGTCCGTGAGGCCCTGGGGCAGGGGATGTCCGGCGTCGAGCCGGACCACGAGTGCCGAGACCTCGCTCCGGTCCAGCCGTGCCAGGAAGTCGGCGACCGGCACGGCGAGTCGCGCGAGCACGGTGGTGGAGGTGACGAGCAGCAGCCCCGGACGCAGCCAGGGACCGATCTCGGGGAGCATCATCACCGCGACCCCGGTGACAGGTCGCGCCGTGGAGACGTCACCGGCAAGCACCGTCGGTGCGACGAGGAGACCCGAGGAGACGACGTCTGCGAGCGGGCACGGTTCGAATACGACCGCTGCGCTGTCCTCCGGATCGGCTGCGCTGCGTCCCGGTTCGGATGCGCTGGGCCCCGGTTTCTCAGCCTTGCGCACCGTCACAGCACTACCCGTCCACCTGCCAGTCGTTCACCCCCGCATGGGAGACACGTGACATTAGAGGGCTGCCGCAACACCGTCAATCGCAGGCGGACAATCCGCAGGTCGGGCAGCGCGTCCCGCCGGCACCCGGTGGATGGGTCCGCGCAGTGTCGCAAGGCTGCGCCCGGTGGCACCGCGCGTGCTCACGAGGATCTCGGCAAGGATCGACACGGCCGTCTCCTCCGGGGTACGCGCCCCGAGGTCGAGTCCGATCGGCGAGTGCAGTCGTCCCAGTTCGTCGGCCGACAGACCGGCCTCGCGCAACAGGGCGACGCGGCGCTCGTGCGTGGAGCGACTGCCCATCGCCCCGATGTATCCGGCCTCGCAGCGGAGGGCGCGTTCGAGCAGCGGGATGTCGAACTTCTCGTCGTGGGTGAGGACCGCGACGACCGTGGTGGGGTCGATCGGCGCCGACTCGAGGAAGATGTGCGGCCACGCCACCACGATCTCGTCGGCGTCGGGGAACCGGGCGGGCGTCGCGAAGACGGGCCGGGCGTCGATCACCGTCACGCGATAACCGGCGAACTTCCCCAGCGTGCACAGGGCGGACGCGAAGTCGATGGCGCCGAAGACGTACATCCGCGGTCGCGGCGCGAAGATCTCCACGATCTGCCCGCACACCTCGTCGACGTAGACCTCCGAATCGCCGTAGGACAGGCGCAGGCGCACCTCGGCTTCGGGATCGGTGCCGTCGTCCCCGTCGAGGGTGACCACACGATGGCCGGCGGACTCGCGGTCGGTGACGACGGCGACCGGCTCTCCCGCCCCGATCCGCCGTGCCACCTCGGTGAACTCGGGATAGGTTGCGGCATCCACCCGCTGCACGAACACCTCGATGGTGCCGCCGCAGGTGAGGCCCACGCCGAAGGCGTCGTCGTCGGTGACGCGGAAGACCTCGGTCCGTGCGCGCCCGTCGGCGAGCACGTCACCCGCGATGTCGTACAGGGCGCCTTCGATGCACCCTCCCGAGACACTGCCCACCACTTCACCCGACTGCGAGACGGCCATCGCGGCGCCGGGTTCGCGCGGCGACGACTTCCACGTGCGAACGACGGTCGCGAGCGCGAAGGTCTCGCCGTCGTCGAACCATCGCGACAGCTCGTCGAGAATGTCCCGCACAGCGGCCTCCTTACCGGTGTGTCACAGACGCGCGGCGACGGCCAGCGCGACGTGGTCGTGGAAGGGGCGCGCGACGATCTGCACGCCGATGGGCATGCCGTCGCTCGTCCGCCCGACAGGGACGACGACGGACGGGAAGCCGGTGACGCTGATCGTGCGGCAGCTCGCCAGCGCCTCCTGCCAGGTGAGCAGCCGGTCGCCGACAGCGAAACGATCGTCGCCGAGCGGCGGCGCCCCGATGGACGCGACCGGCAGCACCAGCACGTCGCCCATCTCGGCGAGCAGACGATGGATCAGCGCGGTGCGCCACGCCCAGAGGCCTTCCACCTCCCGGTGCTCGGCGCGACCGGCCGTGGACAGCAGGTCGCGGATGACGGCGCCGAACCGGTCGGGACTCGCCAGCGCGTCGATGTCGGTGTGGGTCTGGGTGGCCCGCAATCGCCCGAACAGCTCGTTCCCCTCGACCAGCGCCGACCCGCAGTACGGATGCGCACCGAGGCGCCGCGCGCTCTCCCGGACGACGTCCACGATCTCGTCGACGACGGGGACGGTGCCGTCCCCGTCCGCCCAGGTGATCGTCAGAGCGTCGACGTCGACGGTCGCCGGATCGGTCCACGCGACGTGCGGTTCGGAGATCACACGCAGGGCGAGGACGAGGTCGTCGAGGTTCCGCGCCATGGGTCCGACGGTCTGCAGCACGCCGTGCACCGTCGTGGGATTGGCCCGCACGTGATCGCCGACGAGCACCCCCGGGTACTGACCGTCCGCGGACACGCGGCCGACGGTGGGGCGGATGGAGCACAGGCCGGTGCAGTGCGCGGGCCAGCGCACGGACCCGCCGAAGTCGGTGCCCAGCCCGAGGACGCTCATGCCCGACGCGATGGACGCGGCTTCGCCGCCGCTGGATCCGCCGGGTGAGCGCGGCGACTCGAGGCTGCCGAGCGGGTTCACGGCCGGTCCGAACATCTCGTTGTCGGTGAGCCCGGAGGTTCCGAATTCGGGTGTGTTGGTCTTGCCGACGAGGATCGCGCCGGCCGCCTTCATCGCGGCGACGGCCGGTGCGTCGACGACGGGGACGTTGTCGGCCAGCGCCCTCGAGGCGGCCGTCGTACGCATGCCTGCGGTGGCGATGAGGTCCTTGGCGGTGAACGGCACCCCGGCGAGCGGACCGGCCACCTCGCCGCGGTCGAGGCGCTGGTCGAGAGCGTCGGCCTCGGCGAGGGCGCTCTCCGCCGCGACGGTGACGATCGCGTTGAGGCGCGTGTTCTGCTCGGCGATCAGTGCGAGGTGGTCCTCGACGACCCGGCGGGCAGGGACCTCGCGGTTGCGGACCACGGCGGCGATCGACCGCGCGTCGGCGCCGGTCCACGTGCCGGTGCGCTCGGTGTCGAGCGTCGGGGATCGACCGTCTACCGCCACTGGCCCTCCTTGGTCTGCGTTCGACGAGAACGCTATGGCCGGCTCCGGTCCCCTCCTACGTCCACACTCCACAGGAAGCCGGTCGCCGCGGTGTGAAGAGTTGATACTTTCCCGCCGGAACTGGCCTGAGAGGATCGGGGAATGATTCCGTCCTGGGCTCGTCTCGCGTTCGCCGTGTTCGCGGTGAGCTGGGGCGCCAATCAGTTCGCCCCGATGCAGCTCGTCTACCGCGACCACCTGGGACTCGGCAGCGACTCGTTCACCGCCATGCTCGGCTCCTACATCCTCGGGTTGATTCCCGCCCTGCTCTACTTCGGGCGCGTGGCCGACCGGATCGGGCGTCGTCCGGTGATCCGGGCGATGATCCCGGTGAGCATCGTGTCGTCGATCGTCCTGCTTCTCGGCGCCGACATCCCTGCGCTGCTGTATGTCGGCCGGGTCCTCGCCGGATTGGCATCCGGGATGGCGTTCGGAGCCGGCACCGCGTGGATGAAGGAACTGAGTGAGGGTCCGGGTGTGGGAGCGCGCCGGGCCGCCGTCTCACTGTCGGCGGGATTCGGCAGCGGTGCCCTGTTCGCCGGTCTCATCGCGCAGTGGCTCCCCACTCCCGACCGCCTGCCCTATCTCGTGCACATCGCTCTGATGGTGGTCGCGGTGGTGCTGGTGTGGGCCGTCCCCGACGCGCACCGGCCCCGCACCGTGCAGGGCTCGTGGCGCCTGTCCACCCTGTCGTCCCCGCGTTTCCGGTGGGGTGTCGTGCCGTGGGCTCCGTGGGTCTTCGGATGCGCGACCGTCTCGTTCGCGACGATGCCGCCGATCGTCTCGGATCGGGTGGACAGCGTGGCCGTCGCGTTCACCGGTGTGGTCGCCGCCCTGACCCTGCTCACCGGTGCGTTGATCCAGCCCGTGGCCCGACGCATCACCCGGCACGGTGAGGATCGCGGCGTGTGGACCGGGGTGGGCCTGGGGGTGCTCGGCTTCGTGACCGCCGGCGTCGCGGTGCTCGGCGACGGCCCGGTATCGGTGCTCGCCGTCCTCGTCACCGCCGTCCTCCTCGGCGGGGGGTACGGCATGCTGCTCGTCTCCGGTCTCGTCACCGTCGAGCACATCGCTCCGCCGGACGAGCTGGCACAGACCGTTGCCGTCTTCTACTGCCTGATCTATCTGGGCTTCGCGGTGCCCTTCGTCATCTCGCTCGCCGCACCTCACATCGGGTTCGTCGCATGCTTTGCGGTCGCCGTGGCGCTGCTCGTGCTCGCGCTCGTCCCCCGGAAACTGCTCGCCGATCAGGAAGCGACCCTCGTCGGCTCACGCTGAGCGAGGCCGACGGGTTCCAGGCCGACAGGTTCCGGGGCGCGGACCTGCCCGAGCAGATCCGACAGCGCGCGAGCGACCTCCTCGGGACGGTCGGCGAGAACCCGGTGACCGGCACCGACGAACCGCACGAGGTTCGCGTGCGGCAGTCGCGCCGCCATCGCCTCCGACAACGACAAAGGCACGAAGACGTCCTCCGTGCCCGCCGCGACGACCACCGGCACTCTCGCGAGCACATCGAGGGCGGCGGACTCGTCGAGCACCGCGAAGTCGGCCAGCAGCCGCGACCAGGTGACGACCGACGTCTCGTTCGACAGCGCCGACCCGACCACCCGCAACCACGATTCCTCCGTGCGCCTGCGGGCGGCGACCGTGCACACGCGGCCTCCGGCGCGCTTCGACAGTTCCATCACGCGAGGTACGCGCGACACCGCCCGGTGCACGATGGAGGCGGCGGGATGGCGTAGATAGCGTCCGATACCGCCGTCCGCGAGTCCCGATGCGGCGGTGGCGATCAGACCCGCACCCACGATGCGGCCGCCGACTGCATCGGGGTGACGACGGGCGTAGGACAGCGCGACCATGCCGCCCATCGAATATCCCACCAGCACCACCGGTCCGTCCGGCGCGAGGGTCCGGAGCACCGCATCGAGATCGTCCGACATCCCGGAGACCGTGCACGCGGTGGCGTCGCCGGTCCCGGAACGACCGTGTCCTCGCTGGTCGTAGCGGACGATGCGCAGACCCGGCATGTCCACCGATTCGCAGACGGCATCCCAGCTCGCGGCGTCCTGGCAGTGCCCGTGCAGGCACACGAGGGTCAGATCCGCATCCCGTGGTCCGGTCATCGTGGCGGCCAACGACACTCCGTCATCGGCGACGACGGTCACACGAGTGATCGTGTTCGGGTCCGGACTCGATGTCGGCTCGGCCATCTCGCCTCCTGCACAGCGCATCTGCAGGAGTTGTCGCGTCATCCTCCGGTGCCGTTAACCGCCGACATCGAATCGTGACGTCCGGTCGTCAGCGCGGAGCGAGCGCCCGGATCATCGGCGCGGGATCGCCCGAGGGCACCAGGGCGATGGCCGGGGTGGTCACGCCCGCCTCGACGTAGCGCTCCACGTGCTCGCGGCATGCCTCGGGTTCGCCGTGGATCACGAGGGCGTCCACGACGTGGTCCGGGATCGCTTCGAGGGCGGCCTTGCGGTCGCCTTCCGCCCATGCCTTCCACATGCCGGCGAAATCGTCCGAACGGCCGAGGAATTCGTGGAAGGCCCGGTAGACGGGGACGTTCATGTAGGCGGCGATCATGCGTCGGCCGATGGCGCGGGCGGTCTCGGTGTCGAAGCCGGGGAGCACGAAGATCCGCGCGACGATCTCCTTGTTCTCGCCGCCCTCGTGGACGTAGGGCGCCACGGTGCGGACGTCGTCGGCGGAGAGCCAGTTGATGATGGCCCCGTCGGCCTCACGTCCGGCCAGACGCAGCATGCCCGGCCGTAGTGCTGCCAGCAGTACCGGCGGCATCGGGTCGGGTACGACGCCGGCCCGGAAGCCGTCGACCGCGAAGGTGTCGTACTTCTCGGAGACCTTCTCCCCCGACAGGGCCGCACGCAGGAACCGCAGGGTGTCGCGGGCGCGCTTGAACGGTTCTTCGAAGGGGATGCCGTTCCACTTCTCCACGATGACGTCGGAGGAGGTGCCCACCCCGAGCACGAAGCGGCCGGGTGCGGCCGCGGCGAGACTCGCGGCGGACATGGCCAGCGTCGCGGGGCCGCGGGTGTAGACGGGGACGATCGCGGTACCCAGGCGCAGGCCGGGAGCCCACACGCTCGCCAGGGTGAGCGGGGTGAACGCATCGGCGGCGCCGGCCTCGGACGACCACACGTCCGTGTACCCGAGGTCTGGGAGCTCTTCGATGATGCGTCGCTGGTCGGGCAGGGGGATGCCGTCGAGCGGGACGGT
Source organism: Rhodococcus shunpengi (assembly GCF_048381395.1). Lineage (NCBI taxonomy): Bacteria > Bacillati > Actinomycetota > Actinomycetes > Mycobacteriales > Nocardiaceae > Rhodococcus > Rhodococcus shunpengi. Next base: position 783,573 of record NZ_JBLWIU010000012.1, on the reverse strand, counting down.
CAGGCCCCATCGTCGTGTCGTGTTCTCCGTCATGACCGTCACCCTAGCCACACTGTGGTTCAGGTCATACCCGGGCGTGTTTCGGACCGACGGATCGGGCCCGCCCCGCGGCCGCTCCGGTCCCCGTATGCTCGCGAGTCGTGCGTATCGATCAGTTGTGGCGTTATCCGGTGAAGTCGTTCGGGGGTGAACGGATCGACGCCGCAGCGATCGAAGCGGACGGCCTGCGCGGCGATCACCTGTGGGCGCTGGTCGACGCCGAATCCGGAAACATCGCGAGTGCGAAACGTTTCCGCCGCTACGGGCTGCTGCTGACCTGCTCGGCGCGACTTCTGAGCGACGACGACCCCCGCGATCCGGCGGCACTCGAACTGACGCTGGCCGACGGCACGGTGGTGCGCGGCGACGATCCCGAGGTCGACGACCTGCTGTCGAAGCTGGTCGGTCACGACGTGCGGCTCGAACCGCGCGACCGCACCTACGACGAGGCGCCGCTGCATCTCGTCTCCCGATCCGCGGTGGAGGCGCTCGGCACCGGCGACCCCGCCGATGTGGCGTTGCGGCGGTTCCGGCCGCAGCTGGTCGTCGACACTCCGGACACGACCGGTTTCGTGGAGGACGAATGGATCGGCCGACGGGTGTCGGTGGGCTCGGTGGTCCTCGAACCGCACAAGCGCACCGCGCGGTGCGTCATGGTGACGCTCCCCCATCAGGAGGTTCCCGCGCGGCGCGACATGCTGCGTGAGGTGACGCACGCGCATCAGGTGCCCAATGTGCCGAAGGGCAAGCCGATGCCGTGCATCGGTGTCTACGCGACCGTCCTGACTCCCGGCGACATCACCGTCGGCGACGAAGTCGGGATCGGGTAAACCGGTCACTTCCCGGCGAGGTAATCCTCGACGAGGATCTTCTTCTGCACCTTGCCCATGGCGTTGCGCGGAAGAGCGTCGACGGTACGGATCTCGCGGGGACGCTTGTGGATCGAGAGGGTCTGCGCGACGAAGTCCGAGAGTTCGCTCGGATCACGGAGATCCCCGACGACGTAGGCGACGATCCGCTGTCCGAGATCGTCGTCCGGCACACCCACCACCGCGGCCTCCTGCACGCCCGGATGGTTCAGCAGCGCATGCTCCACCTCGCCGGCGCCGATCCGGTAGCCGCCGGACTTGATCATGTCGACCGATTCGCGGCCGACGATGCGGTGGAAGCCCTGGTCGTCGATCACGGCGATGTCGCCGGTCCTGAACCAGCCGTCCTCGGTCATCGACTCCGCGGTCTTCTCGGGATTGTTCAGGTAGCCGTCGAACAGCGTCGCACCGGAAACCTCCAGCCGGCCGAGGGTTTCGCCGTCGTGCGCCACGAGGTTGCCGGCCTGGTCGCGCAGGCGGGTGGAGACCCCGGCGATCGGCAGACCCACCCAGCCGGGCCGGCGCTCACCGTCGTGGCGGGTGCTGATCGTGATGATCGTTTCGCTCATCCCGTACCGCTCGATCGGCGCGGAGCCGGTGAGGGCGAGCATGCGCTCGAAGACAGGCACGGGCAGGGGTGCACTGCCCGACACCAGGAGTCGCGCGGACGACAGTGCGCGAGCGGACGATTCATCGGCGACGACCCGCGACCACACGGTGGGAACACCGAAGTACAGCGAACCACCGGCTGCCGCATAGGCTTCGGGCTTGGGTCGCACGGTGTGCACGAGTGGCGAGCCCTGCCGGAGCGCGCCGACGACACCGAGGATGAGTCCGTGGACGTGGAACAGCGGAAGTCCGTGGACGAGTGTGTCGTCGGACGTCCAGTTCCACGCCTCGGCGAGACCGTCGAGACCGGCCGCCACGGCGGACCGCGAGAGCACGACTCCCTTGGGGGCACCGGTGGTTCCCGAGGTGTACATGATCATCGCAGCGCTACCCGGATCGGCCTCGGCGTGCGAGGACGACGAACGCGCGCTCGCGTCGACCGGGATCGCAGGCAGGGTGACGTCGTCGGGGGCGGTGCCGAGCCATACCTGCGCACCCGAGTCCTTCAGGATGTGCGCGCGCTCGGCCGGGCCGGAATCCGGCGGCACGGGCACCGCGGCCACACCGGCCATGAGGCATCCGGTCGTGGCGATCACCGTCTCGATGCTCGCGGTGGCGTCGATGGCGACCCGTGAGGAACCGGCGACCTCGTCGGCCACCGCGGCGGCGGCCGCGATCAGTTCGGATCGGGTGAGCGAGACGTCTCCGACGCGGACGGCGTTGCGGTCGTCGCCACCTGCTCCGGACTCGGTGAGCGAGGTCAGCAACGGCACGGGCGTGGTGGTGGTCATCGGTGGGTCCCTTCTCGACGTCCTGCCGGACGGTGTCGCGCAGCGTCTGGTCCACATTGTGGACCGCCGTGCTACGATGCGGTCCGGCTCAACCTATAACCCGTGACGCCTGCCGTCAACGACGCGCGAAAGGTTCCGATGAACAGCGTTCTCACCGCACTCCGCGTGTTCGAGGAGGTCGCGACCACGCAACCGGTCGGGCTCTCGGAGTTGAGCAAGCGCCTCGACGTCCCCAAGAGCACCGTGCAGCGGTGCCTCAGGACCCTCGCCGAAGCCGGCTGGCTGCGGCCCTCGACGGCGAACGCCGGGCAGTGGGTCATCACCGGCCGCGCGTTCAGCCTGGGCAGTGCGATGTCGTCCGGCGACGACCTGCGCGAGGTCGCACTGCCCGAACTGAACCGCCTGCAGGCGGAGACGGGTGAGACGATCCATCTCGCCGTGCCGGACGGGAACGAACTGGTCCTGATCGAGCGGCTCGACAGCGCCCATCAACTCCGCGCCTTCCTGGCGCTCGGTACGCGCCTGCCCCTGCACGCCGCGTCCACCGGCAAGGCCTATCTCGCGTCGCTGCCCGACGCGCGGATCGAGGACTTCCTCGCCACCGAGCTTCCCTCGCTGACCGAGCACACCGTCACCGACCCGGCGGCGCTGCGCGAGGAGATCGCCGAGATCCGCGCCCGCGGGTACGCCGTGACCGAACAGGGTCTGCACGACGGCATCGCCGCCGTCGCCGTCGCGCTGCGTGGGCGCGGTGGCGCCGTGCGCGGTTGCTTCAGCATCTCGGGCCCGGCCTCGCGACTGACGCCCGACCTCTTCCCCGACTACGGCGCGAAGGCACTGGCAGCGCGGGACGCGATCGAGCGTCGCCTGCCCTGATCCGCTCCGACCAGGACCGGCGGGAGCCCGTCGCCTCTGGACATATCGTTTGTCGATATGTATAACGATTATCGATGGTATCGACAATCGATAACCCCGCCGTCCTGCGAGTTCGGAGACGACCATGAATTCCACCCACGACACCGACCGCCCCCAGGGCCCGGGCGCCGAACCCGACACGCTCTCCCCCACCGAGACGTCGAAGAAGGACCGCACCGATCTGTGGGCGTCCCTCACGGTCTTCGCGCTGACCTCGTTGATCGTGCTCTTCACCTACGTCCGCGACCTCGTGCGCTCGCTCGGCGACGGCATCGTGACCGCGCGGGTCACGTTCGACGACGCGGCAGCGGCGCCGGTGCTGTCCAGCCCGACCGACGTCGACCTGCAGACCGCCTCGACAACGGTGATCGACGTTCCGACCGACGCCCTCTCGCCCGTCAGTGTCGGCTTCCTCCGCGCCGGAGAGGCGTTGCAGACCCTCGGCTATCTCGCAGCCCTGGCCCTGCTGAGCGGGATCGTCGTGCGATTCGCTCGGGGCCGGTTGTTCGACCGGGGTGTCATCCGGCTCGTGTGGATCACCTCGATCGTGGCGATCGCGACCATCTTCGTCCCCACGATCCCCCGCACCCTGGGTACCAACATGCTGATCCGGGACGTGGACATGAACGAGGTCCTCTCGAACGCGCCCCTCGGGCCGGAGTTCTGGTACGCCTACGTCTTCTGCATGGTGATCTCGGCCGTGGGTGTGGTGCTGCGGATCGGGAACCGCATGGCGCGCGACAACGAAGGACTCGTCTGATGCCTCCGGAAACCGAGCATGCCGTCCGGTGTCATCTCGACGAGCTGCTGGCCGATCGGGGCATGACCCTCACCGAATTGGCCGACAAGGTCGGCGTCAGCGTGGTGAACCTGTCTGTACTCAAGAACGGACGCGCCCGCGCGATCCGCTTCTCGACCCTCACCGCCCTGTGCCGTGTACTGGATTGCTCTGTGGGCGACATTCTTTCGGTCGACTGACCGACCCCGGAAAACGGCGATGCCCGGAACCTCGTGGGTTCCGGACATCGCCGATCGGTCCGGCCGGTGGCGCTCCGGCTGACGCACGGACCTGCTTCCTCTATTCCCCGATCGCGGGAAGAATGCGGGTGCGGACCTCACCGAAGCCGATGCGGGTCCCGTTCGGGCCGGGCGCGGTGGCCGTGATGGCGATCTCGTCGCCGTCCTCGATGAAAGTGCGGGTCTCGTCGCCGACCTGTACGGGTTCTGCTCCGCCCCAGGTGAGTTCGATGAAGGCACCGCGCTGGTCCTTCTCCGGGCCCGAGATGGTGCCGGAGCCGAACAGATCACCGGTGCGGGTCGCGGCGCCGTTGACGGAGGTGTGGGCGAGCATCTGCGCCGGCGACCAGTACATCTGCGCGTACGGCGGGCGCGACACGACGTGCCCGTTCCACTCGACCTCGAGATCGATGTCCAGGCCCCACTTCTCGGTGCCCTTCAGGTACGGCAGTGGTTCCGGGTCCTGCACCGGGGTGTCGATGCGGGCCGCCTCGAGCGCGGCGAGCGGAACGACCCACGGCGAGATCGACGTCGCGAAGGACTTGCCGAGGTTCGGGCCCAGCGGCACGTACTCCCATGCCTGGATGTCGCGGGCCGACCAGTCGTTGAGGATGACGGCACCGAAGCAGTGGTCGGCGAACTCGTCGGGGGTGATCTGCGAACCCATCGGGGAGCCGACACCGACGATGAAGCCCATCTCGGCCTCGATGTCGAGGCGGATCGACGGACCGAAGACCGGCGCAGGATCGTTGGGGCCCTTGCGCTGCCCGCACGGCCGCACGATGTCGACGCCCGAGGTCACGACGGTGCTCGACCGGCCGTGGTAGCCGACGGGCAGGTGCTTCCAGTTCGGCATCAGCGGGTCGGGGTTCTGCGGGCGGAACAACCGGCCGAGGTTCGACGCGTGGTTCTCCGACGCATAGAAGTCGACGTAGTCGGCCACCTCGATCGGCAGGTGCATCGTCACGTCGGTGACGGCGAAGACGGCCTCGTCGGCGACATCACCGGCGACGAGTTCCTTGATCGCAGCGCGGACTTCGTCCCACCGGGCGCGGCCCTGGGCCATGAACGCGTTGAGTGACGGCTCGGCGAAGACGACGTCGTCCTCGAAGACACGGCTCAGGTCGAGGACCGAATCTCCGACGCGGACACCGACGCGGGGTTCGCTGTCGGCCGTGGAGAAGATGCCGTACGGCAGGTTGTCGAGACCGAAGAGCGAACCCTCCGGAATGGCGATGGTGGTCATGCGTTCGTTCCTTCGGTGATCGGGGAAACGGTCGAGGGCACCAGACCGAGGCCGAGCAGATCCTCGAGCGGTTCGGCGATGCTGCAGGTGCCGTACGACAGGAAACGGCGCCGGACCTCTGCGGCCCGGTCGTCGGAGAGGGCGCCGAGGCGGGCGGAGAGCACTGCCCCGTCGCGTTCGGCGAGCACGGAGGCGACCTCGTCGGTGTCGGCTCCGGACAGCACCGCGTCCACTGCGGCCAGCAGGTTCACGAACCCGTGCTGCTCGAAGCCCGTCTTCGGGTCGGTGTTGCGCACCGCGTGGTGCAGACCGGCGGTCGCTTTGAACGGCACACCCGTGGTGACGACCGTGCCGACAGCTGCGGCGAGTTCGGCTTCGTCGGGATACGCCTCCGCGACGACGCCACCGGTGCGGAACTTGGCCGCGTAGGGCGTGCCGACCATACGGGCGAGGATCTCGGCGCGACGCTCGTCGCGCGGAACCTCCACGAAGACATCGACATCCGGGCGGCCCACGGAGATCTCGGCGAGTGCCGCGAACAGTTCGTCGACGGATTGTTCTGCGGGGACCGCGATCTCGAGCGCCACCACGGACACCGAGTCCATCGCGTCGACCTGCTCGAGTGCAGGTCGGACGGCGGCGGTGCCGGTCGGTGCGGTCAGGCTCAGGGCCAGCTCGCCGGGATACGGGTGCTGCGTGAGGTGATCCGCGAGTTCACCGAGGCGACCGGCCGGGAAGACGAACGCTCCGACGAGGGGTGCGTGCGCGGACGAGCGGTGTCCGGCGTGGGCGGGGACGGCGACGGGCAGCGGGGCGTTGCCCGGAGGGAACAGCGCCGCGTCGTCGCACAGTCCGGTCAGGAGAGGTCCGAAAGTCATTTCGTCGCTCCTGCATTGCGGTTCCAGCTGCCGGCGTAGGCGGCGTCCTCGCACGCGAGCGCACCCTCACCGAGTTCGAGGGGGCGGAAGGTATCGACCATGACGGCGAGTTCGTCGAAGAACTCCACACCGATGCTGCGCTCGTAGGCACCCGGCTGCGGGCCGTGCGCGTGACCACCGGGGTGCACCGAGATCGAACCCTGGCCGATACCCGATCCCTTACGGGCCTCGTAGTCGCCACCGCAGTAGAACATGACCTCGTCGGAGTCGACATTCGAGTGGTAGTACGGCACCGGCACGGCCAGCGGGTGGTAGTCCACCTTGCGGGGCACGAAGTTGCAGATGACGAAGTTGTTGCCCTCGAACGCCTGGTGCGCCGGCGGCGGCTGGTGGACACGGCCGGTGATCGGCTCGTAGTCGTGGATCGAGAAGGTGTAGGGGTACAGGCAGCCGTCCCAGCCGACCACGTCGAAGGGGTGGTGCGGCATCAGGTAGCGGGTGCCGACGACGCCGTGCGAGGTGCGGTGCTTGACGAGCACCTCGACGTTCTCCTCCTCGACCTGCATCAGTTCGGTCGGGCCGTGCAGGTCGCGCTCGCAGAACGGCGCGTGCTCGAGGAACTGCCCGAACTTCGACAGGTAACGCTTCGGCGGGACGATGTGACTGTTGGCCTCGATGGTGTAGGCGCGCAGCGGTGCGTCGCCCTTGGGCACCCAGCGGTGGGTGGTGGCCATCGGCAGCAGCACGTAGTCGCCGGCCTTCGCCTCGAGCGGGCCGAAGACCGTCTCGACGGTGGCCTCACCGGACTCGACGTAGACCATCTCGTCGCCGACGACGTTGCGGTACAGCGGCGAAGGCTTGGACGACACGACGTACGAGATGCGCACGTCGGCGTTGCCCAGGACCAGACGACGACCGGTCACGACATCCGTCTCGGCCCAGATCGTCTCGGGGAACAGATCGTGCAGCTTCAGGTGCCGCGGCTTGAGCGGGTGATTCGGCGTGGTGGTCTGATCGGGCAGCTTCCACTCGGTGGCGTCGACGATCGCCGACGGGATGTACCGGTGGTAGAGCAGCGCCGAGTCGGACGAGAAGCCCTCCTCGCCCATGAGCTCTTCGTAGTACAGGTTGCCGTTCTCGTCACGGTGCTGGGTGTGACGCTTCGGCGGGATGACGCCGAGCTGTCGGTAGAACGCCATGATCTGACTCCTCGCGGATCTCGGGCGTGCGAGGGAAGGTCGCTCGCCTGGAAGTAGTAAATACGTTAACTAAACGGAGGGCGTGAGCGCAACCACAGAGGGGTCACAAGGCTGCGTCAGTTGCGTCCGCGCACGTCGAACTGGCTGCGGTTGGTGATCAGCTTGTTCAAAAGCATCACGAGAATCTGCTGCTCAGTGGGAGTGAGCACCTCCACCCAGGCCTCCTCGCGCTCGTTCTGCGCGCGGAAGCTGTCGCGGATCTCCTTCTCCCCCGCTTCGGTAAGCGACAACTGCACCGAACGCGCGTCGTGGCTGACCGGTGTCTTCTCCAAGATTCCCGCTTCGACCAGCGGTTTCGCGAGGTTCGACACCGCGGCGCGGCTCATCCCGGTGAGTCGCGCGGCGACGTTCGGCTCGATCGGGCCGGCAAGCCAGATGACGAACATGAGCCGATAGGCCGACCACGACCGGCCGCGCGGACGGTGAACGGCGGCCTCGAGGTCGTAGGTGACGATGTCAGAGGCCCGGTTGAGCGTGAGCAGAACTTCGGTCGCGCTGCGGTGATGTTCGCCGAACTTGCTGTTCAGACGCTCCTGCGCGAGTTCGACGAAGGACCAGTAGTCGAGGTCGCGGGGTCCGGACATGCGGTCACAGTACCGCAGATCCGGGATAATTCATCCATTTACTATCCGGTGGATAGACCGGAATTCGGCAGGACTGCGGAAAACCGCACCCCGAACGCCGCGAAGTCGGCGGAAAACCGCAGCGACCTGCACGTTCGCCGCTCATAGCGTTCCGGACATGAACTTCGCACACACCCTCACGCAGTCTCCCACCGACGAACTCGACGGCCTCGCGGGCCTGTCGCTGCAGCTGATGGAGATGCTCGGAGCACCCGGCGCCGGTCTCGCGGTCGCCGCGGAGAACCTCTTCCCGCCGATCCCGAGCGAGGTGATCCTGCCCCTCGCCGGCTTCGCGGCCTCGCGTGGGGAGATCTCCCTCGTCTCGGCCGTCGTGTGGACCACCCTCGGCTCCCTCGTCGGCGCACTGCTGCTCTACCTCGCCGGACGCGCGTTCGGCCGCAGACGGATGTATGCCGTGGTCGAGCGACTCCCACTGGTGAACACCTCCGATCTCCGGCGCGGCGAAGAATGGTTCGCCCGGCACGGTGAGAAATCGGTGCTCCTCGGCCGGATGGTGCCACTCGTGCGGAGCGTGATCTCGGTTCCCGCCGGGGTGGAGGCCATGCCGGTCGGCCGCTTCGTCGTCCTGACCGTTCTGGGCAGCGCACTGTGGAACTCGATCTTCGTACTCGCCGGCTACCTTCTCGGGGAGAACTGGGGAGTCGTCGAACCGTACGCGGATGTGCTGCAGAAACTCGTGATCGTCGCGGTGGTCGGGGCAGTGGCGGTGTTCGCCGTCCGCCGTGTCCGATCGATTCGCGCCCGTTAGGGTCGGTCCGTGATCGATCACCTTCGGCGCTCACTCGGGACCTCGGTCCGCGCCGTCGTCGGGCTCCTGCTCGGGATCGTCACCGCGGTGGCGGGTGCGGCGGCATCGGCCCGCCGCACCACCGACGGACCGGGCCGCGCGGCCGAACGCGACCGCACCCGTCTCGTGCGATGGTTCGACGCCGAGGCCGTACGGGATCTCCCGGATCGGGAGCCGACCGGATACTTCCTCGTCCGCCTGGCCTACGGTCCGCTCGTCGGCATCGTCGTACTGCTCGTCCTGATCGCCACGACCGGCTACGGGGGCTGGGCGATCGTCCTGCTGGCCGGCGGTCGTATCTCCGTCGCCGACGGTCTCGTCTCGCTCCTCGTCGCCGCCGTCATGATCTACCTCTCCGTCCGGATGGCGATGATCGTGGGCCAGTGGGACGTCCGCACGGCACTGCGGCTGCTCGGCGACGACGCCACGCAGCATCGCCTCCGCGACCTGCAGCGCACCCGCGCCGACGTCGTCACCGCCATCGACGACGAACGCCGACGGATCGAACGCGCCCTGCACGACGACGTCCAACAGCGGGCCGTCGCGCTCGCACTCGACGTCGGTCGCGCGCGTCGCACAGCCGAACGCGGCGGCGGGAATCTCGTCGCCGACCTCGACGACGCCGTCGCCCAGGCGCAGGCACTGCTCACCGAACTGCGCGACGTGGCGTGGCGGATCTACCCGGCCGCGCTCGACGAACACGGACTCGCCGCGGCACTGGAAGGGTTGTCCGCGCACACCTTCCTCCCCGTCGACCTGGATCTGTCGATCGACCCGGAACCACCGCACGATGTCGCGGCAGCCGCGTACTACGTTGCTGCGGAAGGGGTCACGAACTCGGCGAAGCATTCCGGCGCCGACAGCGTGTCGGTGACCGTCGCGGCGGACGGTCGCGTCGTGACGGTCACGGTCGTCGACGACGGATGTGGTGGGGCCGAGATGACGGGCTCCGGGCTGACAGGTCTCGCGCGCCGTGTCGCCGCGCTGGACGGGCAGTTCTCCGTACACAGCCCTCGCGGAGGGCCGACCGTCGTGGAAGCGAGGATCCCGTGCGCATCGTGATAGCCGAGGACTCGACCCTTCTTCGCGAGGGTCTGTCCCGATTGCTCGCGGACGAAGGCCACGAGGTGGTCGCCGGTGTGGGCAATGCCGTCGAGCTGCATCACGTCGTCGAGCGCGAGGTGCCCGACCTCGTGCTGCTCGACGTGCGTATGCCACCGACCTACTCGACGGAGGGCATCGACGCGGCGCGGCGCATCAAGGAGGAGCACCCGCAGGTCGCTGTGCTCGTGCTGTCGCAATACGTCGAGCACCGGAACGCGACCGGTCTGCTCACGAACGGGTGGGGTGGCGTCGGCTATCTGCTCAAGGATCGCGTGTCGGACGTGGGGGCATTCCTCACCGACCTGGAACGAGTGGCTGCGGGCGGGACGGCGTTCGATCCCGAGGTGGTGCGGCAACTGTTCGCGAACACCCGCCGCACCGACCCCATCGCCGCCCTCACCGAACGCGAACGCGAGGTGCTCGAGGCCCTCGCCCAGGGTCTGACGAACACCGGCATCGCCGATCGTCTGACGATGTCGGTCAGCGCCGTCGAGAAGCACGTCAATTCGATCTTCGTGAAGCTCGACCTGCCGCGCGAAGCCGACCGCAGTCGGCGGGTACGGGCGGTGCTCCTCTACCTCGAGAGCACGGGCACCCCGAGCTCACGGGACGACCGCTGACGCCCCGTACGGATCAGAAGAGCGGATACACGAAGTGCCCGACGCCTCCGCCGGGTGCGCTCGACCCCGTCACGTTGGGCAGGTTCGCGGGCAGACGGGTGAGCTTGTGGGGGCGGCCTTCGAGGTCGGCCTGCCAGCAGTCTGTCGTCACACCGTGGAAGCCCTGGCACACGATGCGGGTGTTCGTACCGAACGGGGAGGTCAGCCGCGGCTCGTTCACCAGCGGATTCCAGTAGGCGAGCTCGTCCGGGGCAAGCCAGTCACCGGGATCCGTGTCGAAGACGTAGATCGGACTGTTCGGCTGCTGGACCGGCCACTCGTCCTGCGCCGAGGCGATGCCGGCGCACCCGAGGGCGATCCCTCCTGTCACTGCGGCGACCGCTCCGGCTCGCAGTATCCGTCGCAATCCGTTCACCATCGTTCCCCTCCACCCCGTGTCTCCGGGACCCGTGTCTTCCGGACATCGAAACACGGACCACGCGGTCCGGATATGGGAATGCCGGAATTGTCGGCCCCCGACGGGTTCCGACAATTCCGGCTGCACCACAGGACTAGTCGGTGCGGAGTTCGATGCCCTTCGTCTCCTCGATGAAGAAGACCGCACCGAGGGTGAGCAGCGCGCAGAAGACGAAGTATCCGGCCGGTGCCAGCGAGTTCCCGGTGACGTCGATCAGCCACGTCGCGATGAACGGTGCGGTGCCACCGAGGCACATGTTCGTCACGTTGTTTCCGAGGGCGATACCGCTGTATCGCACCGAGGCCTTGAGCATCTCGACGTAGGTGACGAAGGAGGCACCGTTGACCACCGACACACAGATGAACAGCACGGATTGGCCGACGATGGCCTGCCAAACAGTGCCACCGGACATCAGCATGAACATCGGGACACCCACCACTGCGGAAGCCGCGCTACCCGCGAACAGCACCGGCTTGCGCCCGTACTTGTCTGCCAGATAACCCGAGATCGGCAGCGTGATCACGCCGAGGATCAGCGCGAGGCAGGTCGACAGGAACGCCACGGACGACGACAGACCGCCCGTCGTCTGCAGGTAGGTCGCGGCATATACCGATGCGATGTAGTAGCCACCGATGATGAGCGCACCGAGCAGGATGATCTTGACGACGCTTCCGCCCGACGTCTTCAGCAGCTCCGCGATGGGCAGCTTCTTCGTCTCACCCTTTTCCTCGAGTTCCTCGAACTGCGGGGTGTCCTCGAGATGATTACGGATCCAGATGCCGACGACACCGATGACCACGCTGAGCAGGAACGGGATACGCCACGCCCACTCGAGGATCTGCTCCTCGGTGAAGAGCGTGGTGATGCCGAGCGCGACCAGGGAGGCGACGAGCGAACCGAGATAGGTACCGGAGTTGACCAGCGACGTCTGTGTGGCTCGCCAGCGGGTGGGCGCGGACTCGGAGACGAATGCGTTCGCGCCGCCGAGCTCGCCACCTGCGGCGAAGCCCTGCAGGCAGCGTGCGAGCACGAGCATGACCGTCGCCCACACGCCCAGGGTGGCGTAGGTGGGCATCAGGCCCATGGCCGCCGTCGCGACGACCATGAGCAGGATCGTCCATGACAGGGCGTTCTTCCGGCCGTACTTGTCACCGATGTGCCCGAAGAAGATGCCACCGGGCACCCGGAGGAAGAACGCCACGGCGAAGGCCGCGAACGTTCCCAGCAGAGCAGCTGTCTCGTCTTCGGCGACGAAGAACAGGGTGGCGACCATCGTCGCCATGTAGCCGTAGATACCGAAGTCGTAGTACTCGACGATGGTGCCGACGACCGCGGCACGGATCACCTTCGTGGTCGACTGCTTCGGCTGCGCCGGATCGGCATTGCCCGCCTGTGGCGGACTTCCTGCGGCGGGGACCGCGTCGGATCGGAGCATGATCTTTCCTTTACGGGTTCGAGGGGACGGCCGGCGTCACACGCCGGCCACGCCGAGTTCGGCGGGCGGCGTGGCACCGGAAACAGCTGCCCCTGCCGCGTTACGGCCGGCGATGCGGCCCATGGTCAATGCGTTGGCGACGGCGTTGCCACCGCCCACATAGCGGAGGCCGAGGATGCCGGCGCCCGCTTCTCCGGCTGCGTACAGGCCGGGGACGACGTTCCCGATCGTGTCGAGAACTTCGGCGTTCTTGTTGATCTCGAGCCCCGCGTGCGTGCACACCAGTTCGGCGGGCAGCATACGCGCCGCGTAGAACGGCCCCTGTGCAATGGGGTCGGGGTTCGAGGTGGAGCCCTTGTTCGCCAGGGTGCGGTGCCGCAGGAAATCCTCGTCGACGCCGTGGGGCAACTGAGTATTCCAGCGCTCGACCGTGGTGGTCAGAGCGTCGGCGGGCACACCCATGAGTTCGGCGAGTTCGGCGAGGGTATCGGCGCGCAGAGTGCGCCCGGCCTCGGCCTCCTCGGCGATGCGGTCGGCATCCCAGTCCGTGTAGCCGGCCGGCAGTCCGAGGCGCGCCTTCTCGTCGAAGACCGCCCAGACCGGACCACCCTGCCTGTCCATGAGGCCGCCGGACACCGCGTAGGAGGCGTCCTCGTCCATGAACCGGCGCCCGGTGCTGTTGACATACACCCGCGACTTCGGCGGGAAGCCCGCCTGCCAGTGGTGGTACCGCTGGAAGTAGGCGGTGGGCATGGTCAGCCCCCAGTCCCGGCCGGCGATGGACGATCCGACCTGCTCACCGAAGGCGAAGTGGTCTCCGCGGCTTCCCGGGCCCGCGACGACGAACAGCGAGTCACCGGCCGCGAGCGGATACGGGTAGTACTGCTCGAGTAGTTCGCGGCTCTGCGCGAACCCGCCCGAGGCGACGACCACTGCGCGCGCACGGACCTCGATGTCGTCTGCGACCACACCGACCACGCGGCCGTCCTCGACCATCAGTCGCTGCACCCGCGTGCCGAGGACCGCTTCGACACCGTGTGCGCGACGTGCACGGTCGAGGGTCTGGACGAGTCCGTAGCCCTGGTCCTTGGGCACGTGGCCGCGCCACACGTCCTCGACGCCGGCTTGGCACAGGCCCGGCATGTGTGCGTTGGACGACTCGCGTGCGGGGATGTCGACACCGAGCCCGATGAGCCATTCCAGGGTCGGCCCGGCGTTCTCGCAGAAGGCACGGACCAGGCCCGGATTGAGGGTCCAGTGGTTCAGATCCATGTAGTGCTGGAAGAACTTCTCGGCGGAGTCCTCGATACCGAGACCACGCTGCACACTGGTGCCTGCCGCGGTGAACAGTCCTGCGGAGAGCTGCGTCGACCCACCCAGTTCGGTTTCGGATTCGAACAACAGGACGCTCGCGCCGGATTCGGCAGCGGACACTGCGGCCGCGAGACCGGCACCGCCACCACCGATCACCACGACGTCGATGATGTCGTCGTTCATGAGAGTTGATCTCCCGTCTCCGCGATGATGCGGTGGTAGAGGCCGTTGGACGTCAGGCCGCCGTCGACGGTCACTTCGCTGCCGGTCATGTAGGTGGAACGATCCGAGAGCAGGAACAGCACCGCATCGGTGATCTCGTCGACGCTCGCCATGCGTGCGGTCGGAATGCTCGCGAGTGCGGACTCGACGAACGCGTCGGCGCCGCCGAGCAGTGCCGTACCGACCAGGCCCGGATGAACCGAGTTCACGCGGATCTTCCAGCGGGCGAGGCCGCCGGCGGCGGACTTCGACAGGCCCGTCAGTCCCCACTTGCTCGACGAGTAGGCCGGGGAGAAGTACCCGATCTGCCCGGCGATCGACGAGATGTTGACGATGGAGCCGCCGCCGCTGTCGCGCATGAGCGGAGCAACCGCCTTGATGCCGTAGAACGGCCCGAACAGGTTGATCCGCATGGTCTTCTCCCAGACGTCGTCCGGGGTGTCCATGAACTCGAGGCGTCGCGAGATTCCGGCGTTGTTGATCAATCCGCCGAGTTCTCCTCGCTGGGAGCGGATCTCGTCGACGACCCTCTCCCATGCCGCAGCGTCGGACACGTCGAGCGTGTGCGCCGACGCGGAACCACCGGCTGCCTCGATCTGTTCGACGACCTCGGACGGGTCGTGGATATCCGCAAGGCACACGTGCGTTCCCCGCGCAGCGAGCGCGCGGGCATGATTGGCGCCCATCCCGCCGGCAGCGCCCGTGACGAGCACGACCGCCGGGTACGACACGGATTCGGCGACACCGTCAGACATGACGCGATCCACCGTCGACTGCGATCGAATGTCCGGTGACGTAGCGGGCGCTGTCGGAGAGCAGGAACAGCAACGGTCCGAAGACCTCTTCGGGGGCACCGAGCCGGTGCAGCGGGACGACGTCGAGCGCGTGCTTCAGTGCGGCCGGGTCCTCCTGGACCCACCGGGTCATCTCGGTGTCGATGTAACCCGGAGCGATCGAGTTGACACGGATGCCCTTGTCGCCGAACTCGACTGCCAGCGATTCGGTCAGATGGGCGACGGCGGCCTTGGAGGCGCAATACGCACCGCGGCCCTTGCGCACGCGCAGCGCCGAGACCGACGACATGTTCACGATCGCGCTACCGGGCTCCATGTGCCGCGCCGCGGCCTGCGAACCGAAGAGCACGCCTTCGACGTTGACGTCCAGGGTCGCCGCGATCTGTTCCTTCGAGATCTCCTCGGCGAGGGCGAACGGGAAGATGCCGGCGTTGTTGATCCAGAAGTCGATGCGACCGAACTCCTGCAGCGCGACCTGAGCGAGCGCCTCGTGCTCTGCCGGATCGGTCACGTCGACACGTGCGCCGATCACCGTGCCGGGCGTCTCGACGAGGGCTTCGACGGCGAGATCGGTGTTGATCTGCTCCGCGGTCTCCTTCATCTGCACGTCGTTGATGTCGCCGCCGACCACATGCACGCCGCGCGTGGCCAGACCGCGCGCGAACTGGGCACCCATGCCGCGAGCCGCGCCGGTGACGACGGCAACCTTGCCGGCCATCTCCGGGTAGAGGGCGACGATCTGGGTGGTGACGGTACGGCCCGGGTTCTGGGCGTCAACGGTCATGGGTGATTCCTCCGAGAATGTGGAACGAATAGGAAAGAGATGCGACGGTCAGCTGTCGTCGCGGGAGACGACGCGGCGGGCTATACGCCATTCGCCGCCGGTGCGCACGACGCGGTCGTCGAGGGTGGTGAACCGGACGAGCTTGGATTCGCCGCCACGAACGGTGGCCACGATCTGCAGATAGGCCCGCACACGGAGGGTGTCGTCGTCGACGCGGTAGGTGGCCAGATTCGTGACGACGTGCCGGTGCACTTCTCCTGCAGCCTGCGCGCCGGCGTGGAAACGCTCGGCGAAGGCCGCAAGGTCGTCGGTTCCTGCCACGGGGGCGGGGTAGCTCGGCGAGCAGAACTCGCCGTCGGCGGTGAACGTCTCGGCCCACTCGCGCGCAGAGCCCTCGTCGATGAGGTGGCTCTGCCGCCCGTAGAGCTGGTGGATGTGGGCGAGAACCGCCGCGTCCACGTAGTCGGTCCGTGTCATGTCGTACGAAAACCATCCGTCGTGTGTGCGATAATCGCACTCGGTGTGCGATTAACGGAAATGCTAGGTGTTACAGTTCACAGACGTCAAGGGAGGTAATGGGGGTCATGACACAAATGCGGGATGTACCTGCACAAACGGGGGATCTGGATCTGCCGCGGATCGAGCCGGATGCCGGCATGTCCAAGACGCTCCACAACGGTCTGGAGATCCTGGAACTGCTCGCGCGGAACCCTCACGGCCTGTCGGTCAGCGAGATCGCCGAGAGCCTCGACGTACACCGCACGGTCGCCCACCGACTCGTCCGGACACTCGAGGCGCACCGACTGTGCCGCCGCGACGACCACAAGCGCATCTCGCTGGGCACCGGCCTGGTGACACTGGCCGAATCCGTCGAGCAGGACCTACGAACTCTGGCCCGCCCGATCCTCGAGGACCTCGCCGACAGCGTCGAGGCCACCGCCCACCTCGTCGTCCGCGAGTCCGACACCATGGTGCGCGCGATCATGGTGATCGAACCCCGGCGCTCCGATGTCCACATCGCCTTCCGTCCGGGCCAGGTCCATCCGCTGGATCGAGGCTCGGCCGGTCTGGCGATCCTCGGATCCATGCCGCCACGCCCCGACGAACGCCCGGAAGTGACCCGGGCGCGGCAGACGGGCTATGCGGTCTCCGCCGGCGAGGTCGTATCCACCACCATCGGAATCTCGGCAGCGGTGCCGACCCGTCCCGGGGGTACCCAGGCGGCGATAGGCGTCTCGGTCTTCGATGCCGCCGATGAAGCCCGACTCGCGGCGGCCGTGGTCTCTGCGGCGGAGGCTCTCGGCGACTTGCTCCGGTGATCGATGGCGGGTGACGACCTCGGAGTGCCGGATCACGCCGGCCCGCTCCGCGTGTACTCGAGCACTCGAGCCCTCCGACAGCACACACCTGTGTGCACAATCGACAGGTGAGTTCAAACCGGTCGACTACCGATCCGCACCACGGCACCCTGCGCAGCCCCCGCTTCTGGCTCGCGCCCTTCGCTGTCGTCGCGGCGGTGATGAGTGCCCTGGCGTACTTCTATCTCGGCGCACTCCTCGATCCGAGCGAGAACCTGAGACAGTTCCCGATGGCCATCGTCAATCAGGACGTCGGCGATGTGCTGCCCGGATCGGACGAGCGACAGAACTTCGGCGACCAGATCACCGAGGGCATCCTCGACGGCATCGATCCCGAGGAGATCGATCTGCAACGGATGGGGATCTCGGCCGCCAACCAGGGACTCGACGACGGCAGCCTGTACGGCGCGATCGTCATCCCCAGCGACTTCACCAAACGCATCTCGATCCTCGCGCAGGCCTCGGTGGTTCCCGGCGACATCGAGAAACCGATCATCACCCTGTACACGAACCCCCGGACGGGCGCGTTCGCGACGGGCATCGTCACGACGATCGGCGACCGCGCGCTGACCCAGGTGAACGACACGGTCGGTCAGCAGCTCACCGAAACCGTCACGGCGACGCTCGCCGAGTCGGCACCCGACCTGCAACTGTCCGGCGCCTCCAGCCTCGTCCTGGCCCAACCGATCGATGCACTCACCGTCGAGCACAAGCCGCTGCCCGACGGGACGGGCGCGGGTCTGTCCGCCTTCTTCTACACCCTGCTGCTGATCCTGGCCGGCTTCACAGGCGCCACGATCATCAACGCGGTCGTCGACAGTGCCCTCGGTTTCGTGCCCACCGAATACGGCCCCCTCTATATCGCGAGGGAGACCACCCGGATGTCACGCATGCAGGTGCTGGCACTCAAGTGGGGCATCACGGTGGTCATGTCGTTGATCGTCTCGGCGTTGTACCTGTGGATCTCCACCGCACTCGGCATGCCGGCACCGCGCGCGTTGCTGCTCTGGGAGTACGGGGCACTCGCGATCTCCGCGGTGGGCATCACGTCCCTCGCGGTGATGTCGATCTTCGGTGCAGCGGGTCTACTGGTGAACCTGATCGTGTTCATCGTGCTCGGCCTGCCGTCGTCCGGCGGCACCATCCCGATCGAGGCCACCCCGCGGATGTTCGAATGGTTGTCGACCTTCGAGCCCATGCACCAGATCTACCTCGCGGTGCGGTCCATCCTCTACTTCGACGGACGACCCGACGCCGGGCTCGGTCACGGCGTGACGATGACGATCGTCGGACTCGTGTTCGGTCTCGTCGTCGGCGCCCTGGTGACGTGGATCTACGACCGCGTCGGTTTCCATCGGGCCGCGGACGCACCCGTGCGTCTGCCGTGGCGACCGTCGCGACAGCACGATCGGGGTTCGACGGTCGCGGCCGACACGGTTCGCTCGGACGACAGCGTGGACTCCGGTGAGGACGATCGTGAGGATACGGACGGATACTTCGGCAGCTCCGAGCATTCGGGCGAAAGCGACTGGCCCGCGAACGAAATGGGGGACCCCGCCGCGCGTCGGGGGTAGCGGCGGAGTCCCTCCCTCACCACGGTAGTGGCGGTCCTCGCGCGGGTCGCTCTCGATACGGGTGATTTCAAGGGTGAATCGAGGGGTTACCGCGCGTCGGAGTCTGCCGCCGTGATGGAGCACACTGTATGGGTGCGCACGGTCGTCGTTCCTCATCCTGCGGACGGCCGGGGCCGTCGCGGTGCAAGCATCGTCGAGGTCGACGCATCCGGTGCGCCGCTGGGTCCGGTACGGGAGTACCCCGAATTCCCGGATGCAGTCGCAACGATCGAAGCCGAATCGCGACCGCGTTGGGTATGGACCTCGACGGCAACGGTCTATCCCGAGTTGCTCCGCGCCGGGGTCCGAGTGCAGCGATGCCACGACCTCGCCACCACCGGTGCCATCCTCGCCGTGCGCGAGGGCTTGAGCCCGCCCACTGCGGAGGAGCCGGTCGACGAGCGGCCCGGTCTCTTCGATGCGACACCCGAGATCGACGTCGAGGCGGTGGTCGAGCAGTTCGCCGAGCAGCGGCGCCGCATCTCCGGCGACGCCCGCCTCGAGCTGCTCACCGCCGCTGAATCGGCCGGCACGCTCGCAGCGGCCGAGATGGGTTTCGACGGGTTGCCGTTCTCGGCGCAGGCGCATCGTCGCCTCCTCGAGGACACCCTCGGGCCGCGCCCGACCGGCTACGACCTGCCGAGCCGCATCGCCGAGGTGGTCGAGGAGATCAGCGCCGCCTTCGGCCGCACCGTGAATCCCGCCTCGCACAGCGAGGTGCTCGAGGCGTTCCGCCGCGAGGGCATCACCGTCGAGTCGACCCGCAAGCACGTGCTGCAGCGGATCGACCATCCCGCGGTGCCATTGTTGTTGCGGCACCGTGAGCTGTCGAAGTTGTACAGCACGAACGGTTGGCACTGGCTGGACACCTGGGTCCGTGATGACCGGTTCCGCCCGGTCTACGTTCCCGGCGCCGTCGTGTCGGGCCGGTGGGCGAGTCGCGGCGGTGGCGCCCTGCAGATCCCCAAGGCGCTGCGATCGAGCGTGATCGCCGATCCGGGCCGGTCGTTCGTCGTCGCCGACGCGGGTCAGCTCGAACCGCGCATCCTGGCGGCGATGTCGGGCGATCGGCGCATGGTCGCGGCTGCCGGTTCGGACGATCTCTACGCCCCGGTCGCTGCGGCGTCCTTCGGCGGCGACCGCGCGAAGGCGAAGGTCGCGGTGCTCGGCGTGCTCTACGGGGCTACATCGGGCGACGCGCGCGCCCTGTTGACGGTGCTGCGTCGCAGCTTCCCGACCGCCGTCGACTTCGTCGAACGTGCCGCCCGTGCGGGTGAACGTGGCGAGGTGGTGCATTCGTGGTTGGGCCGTGCGTGCCCACCCGCTCCGGAGGGATTCCATTCGCACGGTGATGCGCATGCACGCGGGCGGTTCACGCGGAACTTCGTCGTGCAGGCAACCGCGGCCGAGTGGGCGCTGTGCGTGCTTGCGGAACTGCGACGGCGGCTGACCACCGATCCCGACCCGACAGCCGGCGATCTCGTGTTCTTCCAGCACGACGAGGTGGTGGTGCACACCGGCAATCCGGAACTCGCGTCGTCGCACATCACCGCCTCCGTCGAGGTGGCGACGCGCCTGATGTTCGGCGACACGCAGGTTCGTTTCCCGATGGACACCGCCGTTCGCAACGTCTACGCCGAGGATGCGGGCGGTGAGTAGGTGGCGTGTGTCCACAGATGCATGACGGCGTACGCCCGCCACGGCCGCCATCGTTCGGCGCGCTCGGCGGCTTCGCGTGCGCTCTCCACCTGCAGGGCTCGTCGGAGAACGAGGTCGCCGGACGGATACGCATCGCGGTCGCCGAGTCGTAGAGCGAGATAGTCGACGGTCCACGGACCGATCCCGGGGAGCGCGAGAAGATCTGCCGCGAACGAGGGTTGCTCCGGCGCCACCCCGTCGGCCGCGGCCCGGGCCAGTTCGGAGACGGTGCGGGCACGTGACTGTGTCGTGCCGATGACGGCACGCAGGTCGCTCTGCTCGACCGTCGCGAGTCGGTGCGGCCCAGGGAAGCACCGCAGCCCACCGGGTGCGTCGTCGCCGAAGGCCGCGACGAGACGTCCTGAGAATGTGCATGCCGCAGCGACACTCACCTGCTGCCCGAGCACCGTGGACACGGCGGTGGCGAACCAGTCGGTGGTACCGAGCACGCGCAGACCGGGATGGGTCTGCACGAGAGGTCCGAGCACGGGATCGGACTCGAATGCCGCATCGACGACGGACGGGTCGACGCCGAGATCGAGCCACTGACGGATCGTCTCGCCGACCTCCTCGACATCCGCACGACCTGCGGTCTCGACGTGAACCTCGAGATGTCGCACGTCCCCGCCTCTCCCGCCGTCGGGTGTCGCCGGGTCGTCGAAGCGGACGGCGACGTGCGCGGCTCCGCCGGTCGTGCGGATCGCGCGGTGATGAGTGCCGGTGGCGCTGTCATGGTGTTCGTAGCCGGGGACGGTGTGGCTTCGCAGCGACGCCAGCATCGGACCCACCGCAACGGGTTCGGCCACCGGGAACCTGAGGGTGGTGATCACGCGACCGACTCGAGTTGCAGCAGTGCCCTCTTCGCCTCGACTCCCCCGACGTACTGCCCCATGCTGCCGTCGCTGCGTACCACCCGATGGCACGGCACCACCACGGGCAGCGGGTTCTTCGCGCACGCCGTTCCGACCGCCCGTACCGCCCGCGGGCTCCCGGCCGCGGCGGCGATCTCCGCGTAGCTCGCCGTGCGCCCGTATTCGATCTCGGGCAGTCGCGTGATCACCTCGCGCCGGAATCCGTCGGCGAGACGCAGATCGAGCGGAACGTCGAAATGTGTCCTCGTACCGGCGAAGTACTCGTCGAGCTGCCGGACCACCGGGTCGAGCCGACCCGGCGCGTCGAGAACGCGCGGGCTGATCCGGCGGGAGAGTTCGTCGAGCACGGCGTCGGATCCGCCGGCGACGTAGGCGACCCGCACGAGCCCGACGGTGGTGGTGGCCAGCAGGAGCGGACCGACGGGGGTGTCGACGACGCGGAACGCGACATCGAGCAACCCGGCCGCCTCGGCGTCGAGTACGAGCTTCTCCCGCAACCACGCGAGATCGGCCGATCCGACCGAGGGTTGTGGAAAGTTCATGAGCGACATCCTGTTCCGTGTTCGATCCGACGACGCAACGCCGCCCGACCGTCGGCCGCCGCGCGACGTGCCGCGGCCGGGCTGTTGCCGAGGATCGTGCCGATCTCCGCGTAGGGCAGGCCTCCGACGTAGTGGTAGACCAGCGCCGCACGCTGCGTGAAGGGAAGTTCGGCGACCGCGCTCCACAGTTCGTCGTCGCCCTCACCGGGGTTTCCCGTGGCCGACGCGGGTTCGGGAAGGTTCTCGGTGGGCACCGGCGTCCGCCCGCGCACACGGTGGATGTCGACGGCCTTGCGGTGCGCGATGGTGACGAGCCACGCTTCGATGTTGCTGCCCGGTGGCAGTTCAGGGTAGGCGCGCAACGCCGCGAGGAAGGTCTCGGACCAGGCGTCGTCGGCGTCGACGGCTCCGAGCAGTGCGCGACAGACCCGGAGGACCGTCGCGCCGTGACGGGTGACCACCTCGTCGAAAGGAGGCAGGCTCGCCCGCGGTAGGTGATCAGGCAGGGACATGGGTATCGCCGGCGACACCGGGCTCGGCGGAACTCAGCACCCGCGCCTCCTGGTCGAGCAGGAAGCGTTTGCGCTCGAGACCACCGGCGTAACCGGTGAGCTTGCCGCTGCTACCGATGACGCGATGGCACGGGACGATGATGCAGAGCGGGTTACGGGCATTGGCCGCAGCGACCGCCCGTACCGCGGTGGGCCGGCCGAGAGCGAGTGCGATCTCCGAGTAGGTGCGCGTGGTGCCGTACTCGATCGTCGTCAGCGCCTGCCACACCTCGCGTTGGAACGGGGTTCCGACGGGAGCGATGGGGACGGTGAACCGGGTGCGGCGACCCGCGAAGTATTCGCCGAACTGGGTGATCACTTCGTCGAACCCCTCGGTGACCTGCTCGCCGAAACCGGCGCGGTCGGGCGCGGGGTGATGCTCGGCCATGTACACGCCGCTCAGGACGCCGTCGGTGTTCACCAACGTCAGCTCGCCGATCGGTGTGTCGATGACGGTGTGGGTGCGCAATGCGGTCACGGCCTCGATCCTTCCATCCGGTGTGTGCTCTGTACCGGGTAGACGAACGGGACGCCGAAAATGTGAGGTCCGTGATCACGACGATCGGACGTACTGCACTATGACGACATGATCTCGCTGCCTGTGCCCGCGCTCGGACTCTCGGTCGCCGGTTCCATCGTCGACGTCACCCGGACCGTGCTCGGACGCACCCGCGAGACCGCCGAGTTCGCGCTGTCGCTCCCGGCGCGGGTGGAAGGACTGCTCGGCGAGGCCGAATCGCTCATCGGCTCGGTCGAATCGCTGATCCGCCGCATCGACAGTGTGGTCACCGACGCCACCGACATCGTCGAGGGAGCGTCGGTGGCCGTCGCGCAAGCGACCCAGGTGATCGCCTCGACCATCGGTGTGGTGGAGGAAGCCGCCGATGCGGTCACGCGCGCCACGGAGATCATCGACTCGACGGGCGGGGTCGTGCGCGATGCGACGGTGGTCGCGGCAGACGCGCGGATCGTCGTCGAATCCGCAGGCCGCAGCTCCGACGCCGCCGGGGAACTGCTCGAGACCTACAAGCCCCTCGCCGAACGAGCCGCTCCCCTGGCCACCCAGTTCGTCGAGGAGTTCTCACCCGAGGAACTGCGCGCCGCGATCAGGCTCATCGACCGACTCCCCGAGATCACCGAGCGGGTCGACGCCGTGCTGCCCATCATGGCGACGCTCGACACCGTCTCCCCCGAGATCCACGAACTGCTCCTCGTCGCGAAGGACGTCCGACAGGCGATCGTCGGTGTGCCCGGCTTCAACTTCCTGCGCCGACGCGGGGAGGAGAAAGAGATCAACGGTGATGACTGACCGCACTGCGGTCGGGACGACTGACCGCACCGCGGTCGCGACGACTGACCGCACCGCGGTCGGGACGACTGACCGCACCGCGGTCGCGACGACTGACCGCACCGCGGCAGGCTCTACCGGTGGGCCGTCGAGAGGAACTGGTGTGTTGCCGCGTCGACGATCTCGTCGGGCGAGATGGCGAGCTCGTCGTTCAACCACGCCGTGACCAGTTCGGCCAGACCGCCGACGAACAGCAATCCGTTGATCTCACCGCGCTCGGGCGGCCATGCCCGGTCACCGTACATTCGGGTCGCTTCGTCGGCGACCATCTGGGCGAAACTGCGTAGCGACGCTCGCCTGTGGGTGCGCAAGGGTTCGAAGCCGGCGGACTCGATGAGCGAGACCCGGCCTTTACGCGGGTCGTCGGTGAGGATCGCGACGAACGACGCGATGGCATTCCGCACGAGGTCTTCGAGTGTGCCCGTGCCGGTGCGGAGCGCGGCGAGTACGGCTTCGCGCACCTCGTCGGCGATCTTGTCGAGGACCTGCCGCAGCAGATCGTCCCTGCTGCCGAAGCTCTCGTAGAAGTACCGCTCCGTCAGCTTGGCGTGTGCGCAGATGGCGGTCATGGTGGCGCCGCTCTTCCCCGAGGCCGCGAACAGTTCCAGTCCTGCCTCGAGCAGGGCTTCGCGGCGCAGGGCGACACGCTGTTCGCCGCTCAGACCGGCGTAGCGGCGGGGCGCGGGGGAAGTCATGGGACCGATCTTGACAGACCGGATAGATGTGACGCAGACTACACCCTAATCTGACAGGGCTCCCTGTCAGATATCCGCAGAACTGGAGGTTCGTCGTGACCCGGATCCTGGCGGCTCCCCCCGCCCACTCCCCTCTGCGCCCGGTCCCGGGACGATCGGGAATACCCGGTATCGGGCACGTCCTCGAATACATCCGCGATCCCCTCGCGATGATGCAGAAGCACTGGGACCGTTACGGCGAGGTGTCCTGCTTCTCGGCGGCCGGCCGACGCTGGATCTCGGTCCTCGGACCCGACGCCTGCCAGGAGGTGCTGCAGAACAAGAACCGGGCCTTCGCCAACGGCGACGGCTGGTCGGCACTGATCGGGCCGTTCTTCCACGGTGGCCTCATGCTCCTCGACTCGGAGGAACATCTCCGGCACCGCCGCATCATGCAGCAGGCATTCACCCGGTCACGCCTCGAGAAGACCGTCGAGGCCATGAATCCGTCGATCACCGAGAAACTCGACAAATGGGTTCCCACCGACGGATTCCGTGCCTACACCGCACTGAAGACACTCACCCTCGACCTTGCCACCGACATCTTCATGGGCGGCGCCGAGGACTCCACACCGGCCGAGATCGAAGCGGTGAAGAAGGCGTTCATCGACTGTGTGCAGGCCGCGACCTCGATCGTCCGGTATCCCGTCCCCGGCACCAGATGGAAGCGCGGACTCGACGGACGCCGGGTGCTCGAAGACTTCTTCCGGCACTATCTACCGGCACGACGGTCGCGGGAGACGGACGACCTCTTCTCCGTGTTGTGCCACATCGAATCCGAAGCGGGACAACGGTTCAGCGACGCCGAGATCGTCGATCACATGATCTTCCTGCTGATGGCCGCGCACGACACGTCGACCATCACGATCTCCACGATGATGCAATATCTCGGGCAACACCCGCAGTGGCAGGACCGATGCCGGGGCGAGTCTCTCGCGCTGGGCACCGCCGCCCCGAGTCACGCCGATCTCGACGCGCTCGGCAGCCTCGATCTGGTGATGAAGGAATGCCTCCGGCTGGTCTCCCCGGTCCCGGTCCTGGCGCGACGGGCCGTGCGCGACACCGAGGTCCGGGGACATTTCGTGCCGGCCGGCACGTATGCCTCCGTGGCACCGCACTTCACGCACCACATGGCGGAGTACTGGCCGGAGCCCGAACGTTTCGATCCGGAACGCTTCGCGGAGCATCGACGCGAGGACAAAGTGCACCGCTACGCGTGGGAGCCGTTCGGCGGGGGCGTGCACAAGTGCCTCGGCATGCATTTCGCCGGGGTCGAGGTCAAAGCGATCGTCCACCAGTTGCTGCTGCGCTTCGAGTGGCACGTCGACGCCGGCTACGTGGCCCCGCTGGACTTCACGTCGTTGCCGTTCCCGTCCGACGGGCAGCCGGTCGACCTGCGATTGCGGTCGACCGACTCCGAACGACAGTCCGTGTAGAGCATCAGGCGGTGTAGAGACCTGCGCCCGCGCGGCTGAGCACGAGCTTGGGCACCACGGCCCGCGACGACAGTTTGAGCAGCGCGTCGACGATCTCGACGACGTCGTTCACCTCGATCATGGACTCGGCCGGGATCTTGTCCTTGATCCAGTCGGACATGTCGGTGTCGACGTAGGCGGGTGCGAGCGCCGACGCCGAGATGCCGTTGCCGGACTCCTCGGCGTTGAGCGTCTCCACCAGCGAGATCAACGCGGCCTTCGTCGCACCGTAGGCGGC
Source organism: Rhodococcus shunpengi (assembly GCF_048381395.1). Classification (NCBI taxonomy): domain Bacteria; kingdom Bacillati; phylum Actinomycetota; class Actinomycetes; order Mycobacteriales; family Nocardiaceae; genus Rhodococcus; species Rhodococcus shunpengi. Next base: position 757,360 of record NZ_JBLWIU010000012.1, on the reverse strand, counting down.
GAGACCGGCCTCGGCGTAGACACCTGTGATCGACGAGAGCGCAACGATCTTCGATCCGCGCGCCGGATCGTTCTCCGCCTCGGCGCGCAGCAACGGCAGCGACGCCTGGATGAGCGCAAACGGAGCGTTGAGGTTCACGGCGACCGTCTTGTCGAACCGCCGGGCCGGGAACTCGGCGATCGGACCTGCCGTGCCGACACCGGCATTGAGGATCAGGGCCTTCATCGACCCGAACGCCTCGCGATGCGTCTCCACGACGCGGGCGGTGGCTTCCGGATCGGCGAGATCGGCTGCGACGGCGCGTACCTCCTTGGCACCGGCCTCCCGCAGCCGCTCGGCGACGCTCTCGAGTCGTTCCGCGCCACGGGCGCTGATCGTCAGTGCGTAGCCGCGCTCGGCGAGACGGGTTGCGATACCGAGGCCGATACCTCTCGAGGCGCCGGTCACGAGCGCGCTGGTCACGCGTGGGCTCCCTTCAATGCTGCGAGTCCTGCTGCCACCAGGTCCGGCACGGCTTCACCGGCACGGTCGAAACCGTCGCCGATCGTCGCTCCGGCACGCCACCGGTGGTTGATGCCCTCGGCGATGACGGCGAGCTTGAGGTAGGCCAGACCCATGTAGAAGTTCCAGTTGGCGATGTCGCGACCCGACGCCGTGGCGTAGCGCTGCACCAGATCGTCCGCCGCCGGCAGTCGTTCGCTCGACCATGCCGCCGGGAAGCCCAGGATGTCGTCGAGCGCCGGATGCCGGTACACGCACATCATGGCGAGATCGGTGAGGGGGTCGCCGAGGGTGGACAGTTCCCAGTCCACTACGGCGACAACGCGTGCCGGGTCGGTCGAGTCCAGGATGGTGTTGTCGATGCGGTAGTCGCCGTGGACGATCGACGGAGCGGGCGACTCCGGAATCGACTCGGCGAGCGCGGCGTGCAACCGTTCGAGATCCGGCAGTTCGCGGGTCTTCACCCGGCCCCACTGGCTCGCCCACAGCTTCACCTGCCGGGTCACGTAGCCGTCCGGCCGGCCCAGTCCCCCGAGACCGACGGCCTCGAAGTCGACGTTGTGCAGTTCGGCGATGATGCGCACGAGTTCACCGACGCAGCGGTCGATCTCGTCGTCACCGAGCGCATCGAGGTCGGCCTTGCTGCGCACCACACGTCCGTCGACGAACTCGACGACGGTGAACGGCGCACCCATCACCGAATCGTCCTCGCACTGGACGACGGTGGGCGCGACCGGCACACCGGTGCCCTTCAGTGCCGACGTGATGCGGAACTCGCGGGCGACGTCGTGCGCCGACGGCGTCAGACCCGTGGTCGGAGGGCGACGCAGCACCCAGTGGGACTTCTCGTCGCGCAGCCCGTAGGTGAGGTTGGACTTGCCGCCCGAGATGAGTTCCGCCCGAAGTTCACCGTGAACGGTCACACCGGAATCGGCGAGGAAGCGCTCGAGGACGGCGAGGTCGAGTCCCTCGTGCACGGCGGTCATTTCGCGGCCTCGCGGGCTGCCTTGCGGACGGCTCCGACGGCACGCTTGGCGATGGCCCAGCGGTGCACCTCGGACGGGCCGTCGTACACGCGGAACGGGCGGACCTCGCGAGTGAGACGGGCGATCGGAAGGTCTTCGGAGACACCGAGACCGCCGCACATCTGAGCGGAGCGGTCGACGATTCGGAAGATCGCCTCGGCGGCGAAGGTCTTGGCGATCGACGTGGCGTTCGAGGCGTGCGAACCCTGGTCGAGTTCCCAGCACGCCTGCACGAGCAACGCGCGGGTCGCGGCGATGTCGATCTCGTTGTCGGCGATCATCTTCTGGATCATGCCGAGATCGCCGAGGCGGGAGCCGAAGCCTTCACGCTCCGCGACGTAACGGACGGCGGTGTCGTGACCGCGGCGGGCGGCACCGAGCCAGCGCATCACGTGCGTCATGCGGGCGGGGCCGAGGCGCACCTGCGCGTAGGCGAAGCCCTGGTCGACCTCACCGAGCACGGCGGAGTCGGGGACGAACAGATCCTCGAAGTCGACCTCGCAGTGGCCACCGATCATGGAGCGGTCGAGGGTGTTGATGTGGCGGCCGACCTTCAGGCCCGCGGTGTCGGCGGGTGCGAGGAACATCGTGGCGCCGCCACGCTGACCGGGCTCACCCGAGGTGCGGGCCATGATGATGAAGAATCCGGCACCGTCGGCGCCGGTGATGAAGTGCTTGCGGCCGTTGATCTTCCAGCCACCGGAGACCTTCTCGGCGCGTGTGTTCAGCGCGTTGGGATCGGCGCCGGCACCGGGGGCAGGCTCGGTCATCGCGAAGGCCGAGCGCACGTCGCCGGCGGCGAGGGGCGCGAGGAACTGCTGCTTCTGCTCGTCGCTGGCGATGTGCGCGAGCATGTGCACGTTGCCCTCGTCGGGGGCGGCGATGTTGAGCGCGGTGGGGCCGAAGAGCGAGTAGCCCGCGGCCTCGAAGACCGGGGCGCGGTCGGACATGTTCAGGCCGTGGCCGCCGTATTCGACGGGCGCGTGCGGAGCGAAGACACCGGCAGCCTTGGCGGCCTTCTGCAGATCCGCCCGGATCGCGTCGCCACCGGCCGCGGTGATGTCGCCACCGTGGGCGTCCTCGACGGGAAGCACCTCGTCGCGGATGAACTGCTCGGTCCGCGCGATGAGGTCCCGGACGTGATCCGAGTAGGACAGGTCGACCGCCATGCTGAGCTCCTTCCGTACCGACCGATCGATCGCTCGGTCGAGTTCACGGTGGCATATCCCCGCCACCGGGTCAAGCCCGGAAGGGGTGCTCGACTACTTCGCTCCGACCGCGTTCCGCGCGACCTGCAGGTAGCGGTGCACGATCTCGTCGGGCGACAGCGAACCGTCCGGCCGGTACCAGCTCGCCACCGCGACGCACATCGTCGTCACCGCACGACTGGCATCCTTCGGATAGGGCGTGGAGAACGTGCCGTCGGAGACACCGGCCTCGACGATCTCGTCGATCATGCGTTGCTGGTCGTCGCGCAGGGCGACGAACGCGCGGCGTGCCTCGGGTTCCATGCTGCGCATCTCGGTCGACGCCACGAACGCCTGGTCGCGGCGGAACATGTGGAAGCGCAGCAACGACTCGACGACGGCGTCGAACTTCTCGGAAGGGGTGGGTCCGGCTTCGGCGATCGCCTGCCGGCTGCGGGCGAGCAGGTCGTGCAGCACGGTGGTCGTGAGAGAGACCAGCAGCGCCTGCTTCGACGGGTAGTGGTGATACAGCCCCGGCACCGACAGGCCGGACCGCGACGCGACCTCACGAATGGACGTGCCGTCGTAGCCGCGTTCGGCGAACGCCTCGAGCGCAGCGACGAGCGGCTTGGGCAGGTCGGTCGGGCCGTAGTCCCGCCAAGAGCCGACGTCGCCGGAAACCGAATCCTCACGCGTGTCCATGCTCAACACCGTAAGGGACGGTTCCGGCGACGTCGGCGCTCGCAGGATCGAAAGCCGCTCGCAGGATCAGTAATCGTCCTCGCCGTAGAGGACGAGGCCGCGGAGGTTCTTGCCGGCATGCATGTCGGCGTAGCCCTCGTTGATGTCCTCGAGCTTGTAGGTCTTGGTGACGAGGTTGTCGAGGTCGAGCTGCCCGTTGCGATACAGCTCGAGCAGCTTGGGGATCTGCGAGCGCGGGCCGGTGCCACCGAAGATGGCCCCTTGCAGGCGCTTCTGCAGCAGCGTCAGTTCGAACAGGCTCATCGTCACCTGCGAATCGGTGGCGTGACCCATGCCGACGACCACGACCTGTCCGCCCTTGGCGGTGAGACCGAGTGCGGGACCGATGATGTCGCCGGTGATCTCACCGACGGTGATGACGGTGACGTTGGCCATCTGGCCCCAGGTGATCTCGCCGATCACCGGTGCGGCCTCCTCGATCGACGCGAAGACGTGCGTCGCGCCGAACTCCTTGGCCTTCTGCCGCTTGAACTCGACCGGGTCGATCGCGACGACGAACCGCGCCCCGGCGTGTGCCGCGCCCTGGACGGAGTTGATGCCGACACCGCCGACACCGATGACGACCACGGTGTCGCCGAGCTTGGTGCCGCCGATTTCGGTGGCCGAACCCCAGCCGGTCGCGACACCGCAGCCGAGCAGTGCCGCTTTCTCGAGCGGGATGTCCTTCTCGATCTTGATGACCGACGCCTCGTTGACCGTGACGTACGGCGCGAACGTGCCGAGCAGGCACATCTGCAGCACCGGGTCGCCGTTCAGCGTCGCGCGGTAGGTCTTGTCGGAGATCGCCTGGCCGGTGAGCAGGCCGGCACCCTCGTCGCAGATGTTCTGCATGCCTTTGGCGCAGGCCCGACAGCGGCCACAAGCGGGGATGAACGCGAGGACGACGTGGTCGCCCTCCTCGAGACCCCGTACTCCCGGGCCCACCTTGGTGACCACACCCGCGCCCTCGTGACCACCGAGGACCGGGAAGGACGGAAGCGGTGTCGCCCCCGAGCGCAGATGCTCGTCGGAATGGCACAGACCCGAGGCCGCGAGGCGGATCTGCACCTCACCTGCGACGGGATCGCCGAGATCGATCTCCTCGATCTCCCACGGCTGGTTGATTCCCTTGACGACTGCTGCCTTCGTCTTCACCCGAGCCTCCTGAGCCGAAAGTGTGTGTGACGTGCGTCACGGCATTCAAACACTTATCGGACGTTAGAGCAACGGGTTCGAATCTCTTCCGGAGCGGCCCGTTACCCGCTACATTGAGTAACAGACAACTTCTCGTGAAGGGCTCCAGCCATGATTCACGTCCGCCACAGCGCCGTCGCAGACATCCCCGTCGACCTCGCGTTCTCCTACGTCGACGACTACCGCAACGTCCCCGACTGGATGTTCGGAGTGGCCCGCTTCCAACCCGTGGGCGAACAGGTCTCCGGTCTCGGTGCCGTCTACGACTCGACGATGCGGATCGGCCCCAAGGATCTCGACTCGCGCGTGGAAGTCGTCGAGTGGGAACGCAATCGCGTGATCGTCCTCGACTCGATCGCCGGATTCCGCGCCGCGTCGTCGTGGACCTTCACGGACCTCGGCGACGCGACGCGGCTCGACGTCGACTTCGGCTACCGGCTGCCCGGCGGGATCGCCGGCCGCACACTCGGCATGCTCATCGAACCCATTGTGGGAACGGCGATCCGGCAGACCGAACACGCGTTGCGCACGCGGCTCGGTCAGCTCGTCTAGGACCGGACTCAGAAGTTGCCGCGCGCGGCCTGCTCCCGCTCGATCGCCTCGAACAGCGCCTTGAAGTTGCCCTTGCCGAAGCCGAGCGAGCCGTGGCGCTCGATCAGCTCGAAGAACACGGTCGGGCGGTCGCCGACAGGCTTGGTGAAGATCTGCAGCAGGTAGCCGTCCTCGTCGCGGTCGACCAGGATGCCCCGCTTCTTCAGCTCCTCGATCGGCACCCGGACCTCACCGATACGGGCGCGCAGCTCCGGATCGTCGTAGTACGCGTCGGGGGTCGCGAGGAACTCGACGCCTTCCTCACGCAGCCGGTCGACCGCGGTGAGGATGTCGTTGGTCGCCAGGGCGAGATGCTGTGCGCCCGGTCCGCGGTAGAAGTCGAGGTACTCGTCGATCTGCGAACGCTTCTTCGCGATCGCGGGCTCGTTGAGCGGGAACTTCACGCGGTGGTTGCCGTTGCACACCACCTTGCTCATGAGCGCCGAGTAGTCGGTCGCGATGTCGTCGCCGATGAACTCCGCCATGTTCGTGAAACCCATGACGCGGTTGTAGAAGTCGACCCACTCGTCCATGCGTCCGAGTTCGACGTTGCCGACGACGTGGTCGAGCGCCTGGAAAATGCGCTTGGGCGCACCCTCACGCTTGCGGTAGGTCGAGGTGCGTTCGACGTAGCCGGGCAGGTACGGGCCGTTGTAGCGCGACCGGTCGACGAGCGTGTGCCGCGTGTCGCCGTAGGTCGCGATGGCGCCGATGCGGACGACACCGTTCTCGTCGCTGATCTCGTAGGGCTCCTCGAGGACGGTCGCCCCCTGCTTCCGGGCGTGCTCGATGCACTTGTCGACATCCGGGACCTGCAGGGCGATGTCGACCACGCCGTCACCGTGGAGGCGGTGGTGCTCGATCAACGGGCTGTCCGGATCCACCGCACCCTTGATCACGAATCGCACGGCGCCGCTGCGCAGTACGTAGGCGTGGTGGTCGCGGTTGCCGGTGGTGGGTCCGGAATAGGCGATGAGTTCCATGCCGTAGGCGGACTGGTAGTAGTGCGCCGTCTGCGTGGCGTTTCCGACCACCCACACCACGGCGTCCCAGCCGCTGACGGGGAAGGGGTCCCGTTCGCTGTCGTACTCCACGAGACCGACCAGGCGCCGGAGTTCCTCGGCGTCGAGCTGAGCGAGTCGTTCGCTGTCGGTCAGGGTGTATTCCAGAGTCATCGCTGCAACCTCCTGCCGCTCACTGCGGCACAGTCGTTGTGTCGTGTGTCACCAGGAGAAACCCACCCGTAGGTGCGACGCAACGTCGCCTTCGGCAACTGGTCCGACTGACTGGAATTCGCCGGAATCCGCGCGTTCACCTATACAATCGGGCTAGTTTTCGGCGCTCGATGGGAAGGAACCGCGATGCGCGAGCCCGTGCAACTGGACGAATTGGATTTCGCTCTCCTCGAGGCCCTGCACGCCGACCCGAAGATCGGCGCGCTCGAACTGTCCCGTCGGCTGAAGGTCGCGCGTGCCACCGTCTCGGCCCGCCTACGACGCCTCGAGGACACCGGGGTGATCGCCGGTTACGAACCCCGGATCAACCTCGCCGCAGCAGGTTTCGACGTGCAGGCGTTCGTGACGATGGAGATCGTGCAGGGCGCGCTCGAAGACGTCACCGAGGTCCTCGAGCGCATCCCCGGCGTGCTCGAAGCGTTCGCTACCACCGGCGCGGGCGACGTGCTGTGCCGGATCGGGGCCGAATCGCATCTCGGCCTCCAGCAGACCCTCATCGAACTGAACCGCTCCTCGATCGTCGCGCGGTCGACGAGCGTGATGGTGTTGTCGGAAGTGGTGCACTACCGGGCGATGCCGCTGCTCCGCACCCTCGAGCCGGAACGATCCGCGAAGGCACCGGCCTACCGCCGCTGAACCGATCACGTCCACAATCCGTCCCCCGCTAGCCGGATTGCACAGAAAAAAGCGCTTCGGGCATCCGAACCCTCCGCACGCTGCACAGTTCGCCGAAGCACAGTTGCGCAGCATTTGTTACTGCCGTCACAGTCTTTCGCCATGAAGAACCTGCTGACGCGATTCGAAGAAAAAGCCCCCGAAATCGTCTTCGAGTGGCACGACACCGAGACCACCGCCCGGGGCTGGGTCGTCATCAACTCGCTGCGGGGCGGCGCGGCCGGCGGCGGCACCCGCATGCGCCGCGGCCTGGACCGACGCGAGGTCGAGTCGCTGGCGAAGACCATGGAGATCAAGTTCACCGTCTCCGGACCCGCGATCGGCGGTGCCAAGTCCGGCATCGATTTCGATCCGTCCGACCCCCGCAAGGAAGGCGTGCTGCGCCGCTGGTTCGCGGCCGTCACGCCCCTGCTGCGCGCCTACTACGGCACCGGCGGCGACCTCAACGTCGACGAAATGAACGAGGTCGTTCCTCTCACCGAGTCCAACGGCCTGTGGCACCCGCAGGAAGGTGTCGTCAACGGACACTTCGGCAAGGACGAGCGCCAGCGCATCCAGCGGGTGGGCCAGCTACGACTCGGCGTCGCGAAGGTCGTCGAGGACGCGCGGTTCACCCCCGCCACCAGCACGAAATACACTGTCGCCGATCTGATCACCGGTTACGGCGTCGCCGAGTCGGTCCGCCACCATCAGCTCGTCTACCGGGGCACCGACCTCGCCGGCAAGCGCGTCGTGGTGCAGGGCTGGGGAAATGTCGGCGCCGCCGCTGCCTACTATCTCGCCCAGGCCGGCGCCTCGATCGTGGGCATCATCGACCGCGACGGCGGCATCCTCGCACCCGAGGGTCTGTCCTTCGACGAGGTCCGCACCCTGCTGCTCGAGCGCGACGGCAACGCCCTGCGCAGCGACCGCATGATCCCTTTCGACGAGGTGAACGCCCGCATCTGGGATCTCGGAGCCGAGATCTTCCTGCCCTGCGCCGCGAGCCGCCTCGTCACCCGCGAGCAGGTCGACCGCATGGTCGCCGCGGGACTCGAGTCGATCGCCTCCGGCGCCAACGTCCCGTTCGCCGACGACGAGATCTTCTACGGCCCCACCTACGAGCACGCCGACAAGTCCGTCGCCGTGATCCCCGACTTCATCGCCAACTGCGGCATGGCCCGGGCCTTCGCCCAGCTCATGGAGGGCGACGTGGAGGTCTCCGACGCCGCGATCTTCGGCGATGTGTCCACCACCATCGAGACGGCACTGCGCCGCTGCCACGACCGGTCGACCGAGCTCACCGGGCTCGCCGCGACGGCCTTCGAGATCGCACTGGACCAGCTGGTCCCGGCCGGGGAGCGCATCGATGACTGACACCCTGGCTACGGCGACGACGACCGGCGCCCAGAACACCGCAGGGACGACGACCGGCGCCCAGAACACCGCCGGTCTGCATCGCGCCATGCGGCCCCGCCAGCTCGTCATGATGAGCCTCGGCGGCGCCATCGGGGCCGGTCTGTTCGTCGGGTCGGGGGCGGGTATCGCCGTTGCCGGCCCGGCGATCCTGATCTCGTTCCTGGTGGCGGCCGTTCTCGTCGTGTTCGTGATGCGCATGATGGGTGAGATGGCCGCGGCCAACCCGGCCAGCGGTGCGTTCTCGGAGCACACCGAGAACGCCCTCGGCCCCGTCGCGGGGCGCACAATTGGCTGGTTGTACTGGGTGCAGGTGATCATCGTGATCGCCGCGGAGGCCACCGGCGCCGCCGCGATCACCGCGGTGGCACTGCCCGGCATCCCCCAGTGGGCGTCCGCGCTGTTCTACATGGTCGTGCTGACGGGCGTGAACCTCGTCGGCGTGCGCCGCTTCGGTGAGGTCGAATTCTGGTTTGCCGCAATCAAGATCGCCGCGATCCTCGGCTTCCTGGTGATCGGTGTCGCAATGATCGCCGGGTGGATGCCCACCTTCGAGACGACCGGCTTCTCCAACCTCACGGCGCACGGCGGGTTCGCTCCCACCGGCATCGCGGGTATCGCCGCCGGCCTGCTCATCGTGGTCTTCGCCTTCGGTGGCACCGAGATCATCGCGATCGCCGCCGCGGAGACCGCCGATCCCCGGCGCAACGTGGGCCGCGCGGTGCGCACCCTGGTGTGGCGCATCCTCGTGTTCTACATCGGGTCGGTGCTCGTGATGGTGACGATCCTGCCGTGGACCTCCGAGGATCTCGCGACCGGTCCGTTCGTCGCCGTGCTGCAGGCCGGGGCCGTCCCGGGCGCCGCCGCGGTGATGACCGTGATCGTCGTGGTCGCACTGCTCTCCTCGCTCAACGCGATGCTGTTCAGCGCTTCCCGGATGATCTTCTCGCTGTCGCACCGCGGATCCGCACATCCCGTCTTCGGGCGACTGTCGTCCAACGGCGTTCCCCGTAATGCGGTGCTCGCCTCGGTGGCCTTCGGCTTCGTCACGGTCGGATTGAACTATCTCTACCCCGACCGGGTGCTGCCGTTGCTGCTCAACGCCGTCGGCTCCACGATCCTGGTGCTGTGGACGTTCGTCGCGGTCTCGCACCTCGTGCTCCGTCGTCGCGCACGCCGCAACGGCACCGAGGATGCACTGCCGCTGAAGATGTGGGGCTTTCCGTACCTGTCGTACGCGACACTCGGTCTGCTCGCCGGCATCGCGGTGCTCGCCCTGTTCGACGCCGCTGCCCGCACGCAGCTGCTCGCGACCGGTGCGTTGACCGCAGCGATCGCCGGTACCTGCACGGTGCTGGCACGGCGACGCGCTGCGGCCGAGACGGCTCGAGCGGAGACGGTTCAGGGGCGCCAACCGTAGGGACGCGTGATTATCTCCATGAAGTGACCGGCGGGGTCGAGGAAGTAGGTTCCTCGACCCCCGTCGTTCCTGTTGATGCCGTGCGCCGACTGCCGGGGGTCGGCCCAGTGTTCGATCTTCTGCTCGAGGATCCGAGCATAGATCTCGTCGAACTCCTCCTCCGACACCAGGAATGCGTAGTGCTGCGGCGGATACTCCACGTCCGGTGGCGGTTCGGCGAAATCGAGGGTGACGCCGTTGGCGAGTTCGACGGCGAGGAAGTGCCCGGCGGGCACCGGGTCGGGCAGCCCGAACAGGGTGGTGAGGAAGTAGGCCGAATGCTGCTTGTCGTCGGCCGCGACGATGGTGTGGTTGAACGCAATACTCAAGGAGAACTCCTTGTGGTCCCGCGCCTCCATGCCTGACGCAGTCCGTCATCGACACGCGACGCTGCGTCCAGAGATACCTTCCGTGCCGGAGGGATGCAAGCGATGAGTTCTCCGCGCTTCCCGGGTCTGTATTCGGCGACAACCTTCGAAAGGGGACGACGATGAAGCTCACGGTGACGACCTTCGTATCGGCCGACGGTGTGGCCCAGGGACCGGGCGGCCCCGATGAGGACCGGAGCGACGGCTTCGAACGCGGCGGTTGGGTGGTGCCGCTGTTCGACGAGGACACCGGCACGTTCATCGACGAGGTGTTCTCGAAGGTCGATGCGTTCCTGCTGGGCCGGAACACCTACGACGTCTTCGCTGCGTCGTGGCCGAACTCGACCGATCCCGACGATCCGGTCGCCCGTGCACTCAACACCCTCCCGAAGTACGTCGCCTCCACGACGCTCACCGACCCCGAGTGGCAGAACACGACCGTCCTCGACGGCGACGTGCCCACTGCGGTCGCGGAACTGAAGAAGCAGCCGGGACGCGAACTGCAGGTGCACGGCAGCATCCGTCTGGTCCACACCCTCTTCGAACACGATCTCGTGGACGAGTACCGCCTCATCACGTTCCCGGTCGTCCTCGGTCAGGGGCGGCGACTGTTCCCCACCGGGGGTCGCGACACGAAGTTCGATCTCGTCGAATCGCGCACCACCTCGTCCGGTATCGCCATCACCGTGTACCGGCCGGTAGGACGACCCGAGTACGGACTCGCCGAAGTCGAGTGACCCGAAGTACGAACCGATCTGTACCGAGGGGCTGCTCGAACTCGCCTGCCGCATCATCTGTCCGAGACGACTACGGACCTCGTTCCGAACGGTCGACCGAAACCCGCTCTTGGGGGTCGGCCAAGATAGCATCGGGGCGGGAACTAGGTCAGGACTGGAGATGCCCCGCAACAGACGTCCGCAGGATCGGGAAGAGAAACGCGCAGAGATCGTGGTAGCCGCCCGGCGGTTGTTCGTCGAGGAAGGATACGACGCGGCATCGATGACGCGGATCGCCCGTGACGCCGGAGTCGTGTCGAACACGCTGTACTGGTACTTCCAGGACAAGGACTCGATATTGATCGCGGTCCTGGATGCGGTTCTGGCCGACTCGATGGCCTCCTACAGCAAGATGCTGGGCTCGGGGCTGGCCGATCGACTCTTGTGGTTGGTCGAAGAATTGGAACAGCTGGGGCGGTTGGTGAGTACGGTGCACACACGCGCCGAGAAGTCCGCGTCCGTTCAGCAATGGCACGAGCAGTTCCACACGCTGGCCGAAGGGTTGTTCCGGGCAGAGCTGATCGAGCTCGGTGTGCCCGCAGACGAAGTCGATCCGCTGGTAGCGATCGGCGTTTTCGTGGTCGAGGGCTTGCTGATGCACCCGACGGATCAGGCTCAGCGGCGCGCGGTGATCGAGACGTTGCTCAACGGCGCTCGCAGTCGTGCCGCAGCCACCGGCTGAGCCCCCGGCCTTCGTCCGCGAACTCGGAGCGACCTACTGTGCGGTGTGGCCGAATTGCCTTTCCAGGAAAGAGATTTGGTCACACACAGCACGTTCGAAGTGTTCACCGACGTAGATGTCGAAGTGGTCGCACACGTAGCTCTGAACCTGCACGTGCGCCAGGCCCTGTGCGTGACGCTTCGTGGTCTTCGCGGGCGCGGCCGCGTCGTTGTCGCAGACACACAGCAACGTCGGAGTGCTGAAACGAGCCAGCGCGCGACCGGGTCGATCGAGCGGAAGACGCAGTGCCAACCGGGCAGCGAGGGCGTTGGCAGCCTCGAATTCGCCGTTCGGACCGCGCAGTACACCCCAGATGCTGTCGCGGCCGGCTCCGGTCTCGGGTTCTTCCTTACCGTCGATCTCCGTCAGCTCGATGTTCTTCGACAGCTGAGCCCGCACCGACGGAAGCCGTGTCAACACCGTGCTGGTGCGCCGCGAGAGCCGGGTCCCTGCAGGCAGGAGTGCGGAAGCGCCGGCGAGGGCGTCGGGCGAGGCCACGAACGCGGGCATCCAGGACGTCCCTGCCATCGGCAACAGGATCGGCTTCGCACCGAACCACGACCCGATCGTGTCGAGGATGCCCGCCACTGTCAGTGCCACCACGCTCAGCGGGCCGGTCCGTATCCGCGCGCGCAACGACGCCGGACCGTCGGTGAAGGGACACTGCGCCACGACCGCCGCGATACGGGTGTCCTCGGAGGCGACCTGAAGGACATGCCCTCCACCGAACGAGCTGCCCCACAGGGCAATCCGGTTGACATCGACTTCCGGGAGTGTGCGCACGTAGGCCAGGGCGGCGCGCCAATCGGCGCGTTGCCGGCCGATGTCGAGGATCTGGCGCGGCGCCCCGCCGCTGGCCCCGAGATGACGGTAGTCGAATACCAGCACCGACCACCCCGCGGCGGCGAACCGTTCCGCGTAGGCATCCAGGCGCATCTCCCGCACCGCTCCGAGCCCGTGCCCCATGATCACCATGGGGCGCGGACCGTTCAGATCGGGTGCGGTGTACAGCCATGCCGCGCACTCGTCCTGGCCGGAGACGAACGAGACCTCGCGCCGCTGCACCGCTACGGCCTCGTGCCGCTCGGCAGACCCACCGATTTCCATGACGTGCGCCCTCTCCGCTTCTCCACCACATTTCTTGGACGCCATTCAAGAAGGCGTCACGATGACGATAAAGGCGTCTTGGATGCCGGTCAAGAAGACGACAGGGGTACGAGTCCGCAGTCAGGCGCCCTGACCGCCCTCGCGTTGCGTGGCCTCGTACCCCGTGGTCAGCCAGTACACCGCACGATCGATCGTCGGCATGATCTCGGCGAGTTCGATCTGCCCTTCGAGGCAGCGGCCGACGAGTCCGAAAACGACGCTCGACAGGATCGACATCGACTCCTCCACGAAGACCGGGTCGACATCCTCCAGAACGGCCATTCCGACGGGAATCACTTCGTCGAAGCCTCGCATGTGCAGACCTTCCCAACCGGGTGCCGTTCTCACCCTGAAGTAGGCGAGGAGCATCGCGGGGTTCTTCTCCCACGGTTCGAAGATGGCTCGGATGACGCGCATCATCGCCGGATGCAAGCGCTCACCCGGCGCGCGCGGCTGCTCGACGAGACCGGCGTGGTTCTCCTTCATCCAGTGCTCGATGGCGGCGAGGATCAGTTCCTCGCGTGTCGCGAACCGTTTGTAGACGGTGGACAGCGACATGCGCGTCCGGCGCGCGACCTCGCGCAGCTGGACGGCGTCGTAGCCACCTTCCTCCAGGAGTTCGATCACGGTCTCGAGCAGGCGTGATCGCGCCTCGTCCGGCCCATTCGGGATAGCGATAACACCCATCGTGAAAACATCCTTGCCGTCAAACGGTAACCACGTTATCGTGACCTAGGTAACACGGTTACACCCTACCCCGGTGGCGGTCACCCAGCCCGGCCACACCGTCACCGTTCGAACCCACATCCCCCTCCTGGAGCGCCGATGACGGGATCACCGAAGCGTCTGCACATCGATCGAGACCTGTGCGAAGCACACGCGTTGTGCATCGAGATCGCACCCGAGATCTTCGATCTCCCCGACGACGACATCGCGACCTGCGACGAGAACCCTCCGGAAAGCCTCTGGCCCAAGGCCCATTCCGCCGCCAGCGCCTGCCCTCGGCAGGCCATCGGCATCGTCGAGAACCTCCCCTCCTCCCCGAAAGGTCCGTGATCCGATGACCGACCTTGCATCCTCCGACTACTTCACCGACGGAGAGATCGCCCAGAGTCCGTTCGAGTACTTCGACCACGTGCGCAGTCGCAATCCGGTGTATCGGGAACCTCACCACGGGGTCGTGGTGGTCACCGGCTATCAGGAGGTGGTCGAGGGGTTCAAGAACAGCGAGGCACTGTCGGCGGTCAACTCGATCGGAGGTCCGTTCCCGCCGTTGCCCTTCGAACCCGAAGGCGACGACATCACCGAACAGATCGAAGCCCACCGTCACCAGTTCCCGATCTTCGAGCACATGGTGACGATGGACCCACCCGACCACACGCGCGCCCGGTCACTGCTCGGACGACTCCTCACCCCGAAACGACTGAAGGAGAACGAGGAGTACCTCTGGGGACTGGCCGACGACGTCATCGACGAATTCATCGGCGAGGGCCGATGCGAGTTCCTCGGCGATTATGCAAAGCCCTTCGCTACCATGGCGATCACCGACCTGCTCGGCGTTCCGGAGGAGGACCGCGAGGAGTTCCGGTGGGTACTCGGCGCCGGTGAACGGCCCGGCACGCGGGTCGGCGCGCTCGACCACGAGCCCGTCGGGATCAACCCCCTCGAATTCCTCGACGGACGCTTCGAGAAGTATCTCGCCGACCGTCGTCGCGAACCCCGCAACGACATCCTCAGCGGTCTGGCTGCCGCGACCTATCCGGACGGTTCGATACCCGAACTCCTCGAGGTCGTCCGACCTGCGACATTCCTCTTCGCCGCCGGCCAGGAAACGGTGACGAAACTCCTCAGTTCGTCGCTGCGGGTGCTCTGCGAACGCCCCGAGTACCAGAAGATCCTGCGCGAGGACCGCAGTCTCATCAAACCGTTCATGGAGGAATCGCTACGCTTCGACAGTCCCACGAAGGTGGACTTCCGACTCGCCCGCAAGACCACGACCATCGGCGACGTCGAGGTACCGGCCGGGTCGGTCGTGATGCTGAGTCTCGCCGCCGCGAACCGTGATCCGCGTAAGTTCGAGGAGCCGAACGAGTTCCGGCTCGATCGGAAGAACTCGCACGATCACATCGCATTCGGCCGCGGCCTGCACACCTGTGCCGGCGCCCCGCTCGCGCGCATCGAAGGGCACGTCACCCTCAACCGTCTGCTCGATCGGATGGAAGACATCCGCCTCAGCGAGCAGGCACACGGCCCGGAGGACGACCGAGCGTTCGCCTACGAACCCACCTTCCTCCTGCGCGGGCTCGTCGATCTGCACATCGAGTTCACCCGCAGCACGCAGTAACCCGGCAATCCCATGGCTCTGCATCGCCCGACTGGACGGTGCACGAAGTGAGAGGTGTTCAATGGCAGGAAGAGTCGAAGGCAAGGTCGCGTTCATCACCGGAGCCGCACGCGGACAGGGACGCAGTCACGCCATCCGGCTGGCGCAGGAGGGTGCCGACATCATCGCACTCGACATCTGCGGCCCGATCCGGGAGAACGCGCAGATCGAACCGTCCACCCCGGAGGACATGGCCGAAACGGTCGAAGCCGTCAAGAGTCTCAACCGACGGATCGTCACGGCCGAGGCCGACGTCCGCGACTTCGACGCGGTGAAGGCCGCCGTCGACAACGGCGTCGAACAACTGGGCCGTCTCGACATCATCGTCGCCAACGCCGGAATCGGCACCGGTGGAGCGATGCTGCACGAGACCGACGAGTTCGATTGGCAGGAGATGCTCGACATCAACCTGTCGGGTGTGTGGAAGTCGATCAAAGCCGGAGTGCCGCACATGATTGCGGGCGGAAACGGTGGATCGATCGTCCTCACGAGTTCGGTCGGGGGACTGAAGGCCTACCCCACCATGGGTCCGTACATCTCCGCGAAGCACGGTGTGGTCGGCATGATGCGTACCTTCGCCGTCGAACTGGGGCAGCACTCCATCCGGGTCAACACCGTGCACCCCACCAACGTGAACACACCGATGTTCATGAACGAGGGTGCCATGAAGATGTTCCGTCCCGACCTCGAGAACCCGGGTCCGGAGGACATGAAGGCGGCCACGCAATTCATGCACGTCCTGCCCGTGGGGTGGGTGGAGCCGGAAGACATCAGTAATGCCGTTCTGTTCCTGGCGTCCGACGAGTCCCGTTACGTCACCGGACTCACGCTCACGGTTGACGCCGGTAGTACGCTCAAGTGATCGGGCAAGTGGCCGAGCGGGTTCTGTCGGGGAATCCGCTCTGCCACTCCGTTATTCCTCGTCGGGTACGAAGATGTCCTCGATGCGACGCCCGAACAGACGCGCGATGCGGAACGCCAGTGGAAGCGACGGGTCGAATCGTCCCTTCTCGATCGAGATGATCGTCTGGCGCGAGACCCCGAGTTCGTCGGCGAGCCGCTGCTGCGACCATCCGTTCTCCGCGCGCAGGGCCGCGAGCGAGTTGCGCACCCTCAGCCCTTCCGACGCTGCACGGCGTAGCGCACACCGAACGACGCGAAGGCCACGAGAATGACCGCCATCAGCGCGTGCAGACCCTCGACCTCGATCGGAGCGAACGCCAGAGCAGTACATCCCAGCCCCGTGACGAGAAGGATGTCGGTGAAAGCGCCCGAGGCGGCTTTCTCGTACCAGGACGCCTCGACCGAATCCTCGGGCCGGTCCGCGGCACCTTCGAGGGTCGACCGATCCACGAGAAGCACCCACGCCAGCGCCGACAGTGAGGGTGCGGTCGCCAGCGCGACCGCCACACCGGCGGCCACGGGATAGTCGGGCACCAACCCCAGGGCGGCCACCACCGCTCCCAGGACGGCTGTGGCCAGGATTCCGAGGGCGATCGCCGGCGGTACCGCGCCGATCCACCGCGAACCGACCCGCACCTTGCCCCACTTGCTCCGCCCCACCGCCGATCCGGCACCTCCGCTATCCATCACCGCTCCCTTCACCGTAAAGCACGCTTTACATGTAAAGGTAACTTAACAGCGCGTTCGGTGCGGCAGGAACGAGGGGTTCCGTTCGGCCGGCCAGGTGTCATGATGGATCGAGCAGATCGAGACGCCACGAGGCGAAGGGACTGCCATGGGCCTCTACAACGATCACGTCGTACCGCGACTGGTGAACATCGCCTGTGCACCGTCGTTCACCGAAGCGAACCGCAAACGAGTGTGCGCCGGCCTGAGCGGCCGCGTCGTCGAGATCGGATTCGGATCCGGTCTCAACGTTCCCTACTACCCCACCACCGTCGAGGCGGTCAGCGCCGTCGAACCCGCGGACCTCGGATGGAAGCTCGCACGTCCGCGCATCGACGGTTCCCCCGTGCACATCGAACGATCCGGCCTGGACGGTCAGTCACTCCCGTTCGAGGACAACACCTTCGACAGCGCACTGTCGACGTGGACGCTGTGCACCATCCCCGATGCCGACGCGGCTCTGCGCGAGGTACGGCGCGTCCTTGCACCGGGCGGCACCCTGCACTTCGTCGAACACGGACTCGCCCCGGACGAGAACGTCCGGCGGTGGCAGCACCGGCTCGAACCGATCCAGAAGCGCGTCGCGGGTGGCTGCCATCTGACACGACGGATCGCCGACCTCATCCGCGGGGCGGGGTTCGAGATCCGCGAACTCGACACCTTCTACGAGGAGAAGACACCGAAGTTCTTCGGCGCGCTGTCGCTGGGAGTGGCGACACCGGCCGCGTAAAGGCGGATAACTGCACAGCAACGTTTGCACACTTCCGGGGACAGATACACGGTGTCGACATCGAGCATGTGTCCGCTATGTCCGCGATGATTGCGTGCATGCCCTCGGACACCCTGCCACTCGCCACGCGCACGCTGTTGAAGCAACTCGACCTGGTTTGGCTCTTCACGGAACAACACGTCCTGCCGCGGATCGACGAGGCTGCCGTGCACTGGGAGCCGTCGTCGAACTGCGTGGGCGTTCGATGGGTCGACGGTCGTCTCGTCGCCGACTGGCCGGACGAGACGGCCGAGGCTCTCCCCGAGCCCACGATCGCGTGGCTCCTCTGGCACATCGAGTGGTGGTGGACGAACACAGTGGAGGTCTGCAGTGGGGGAACTGCGGTCGGGCCGGACGCCTACGAGTGGTCCGGCTCGACCGACCGCATCCAGGCTCTTCGCACCGAATGGGCCGCACTTCTCGAAACTGCCGACATCGAGACGACGATCGTCGGACTCATGCCCGAACCTTCACCCCTGTGGGAAGTGGCCGGGTGGGTCAACTTCGAACTGGCGAAGAATGCTTCGGAGATCAGTCAGGTACTGACGCGGAAGGCGAACGCTCTGAACTGATACTTCCGGCGCTCACGCTGCGACGATGCCTGCGACCGGAATGCGCGCGTCGACCGCCTGCCGGAAGTTGATCATCGCGCGTTCGAGGTGGTCGCGGTTCGTCACGAGCACAGCGCCCGTGGCTCGCCGTTCGAGCAGGACATCATTGGTGAAGCGTGCGTTCTCGACGGTAGAGGTCGACTGCGATTCCTCGGTGATGCGTTCGGGCGTAATGCCTCGCACGACCAGCCAGTCCTTCATGGCCTGCGCTTCGGTGACGCCGTTGCGCGGCACGCCACCGGTGACGACGATCGGAGATTCCGGGTAGCGTTGCGCTGCACGGAGAGCTGCCTCGAGCCGTTCTTCGAGCACCGGCCGGATCTTGCCGTCCTCAGTGAGTCCGGCTCCGAGCACGACGAGATGCGTACCCCTCGGGTTCAGGTCGAGCATCAGCGGGAAGTGCGGTGTCAGCTTCTCGAGTTCGGTGCACGCGATGATCAGCGCGTCGATGGTTCCCTGGCACAGCGGGGTGACGGACAGTGCACCGTTCACAACGGTGTCGATTGCAGGAGTCGCGGCTGCCTGCGCCGTCGATACACCTACCGCGGCTGCGGCCGCGACTGCGGTCGCCACCACCGTGCGTCGCACAGCTCCCACTCGAGTCCCCTTTCTTCCCGGATGTCGGCCGTGCCGCACTGTGCCACCTCGAGGCGCACGTGTGGGAAGTTGGGACGCGACGCGAAGAAGTCTCACCATAGGCCGCGCTGGATTCGATGACGGCTGACAATCGGTTTTACATCCGAACCACTGGTCCATCCATGAACAAGCGCGGCAATCGTTGCAAGGAGCGCTATTCGGATGAATCGCTACGCGTCCCATGACCCTGGGCAGGCACGGACAGAACGTGTGTTCGAGTTGACGACTTCGCACACCCGTGCGACCATCCCTCCACCGACCTGAATACAGGTCGACCCCGGCAGGTGCGCCAACACCGGACCGGGGTCTGGGCACACGACAGAAGGAAGCTGTCATGCACCGTAGGGTGGAGTCTATCCACACGCCCTCGAGAGGCGTATTCCAGCAACGAGCCGCGAGCGCATTCGTCCGCGCCGGCCGACACATACCCGCTCCCCCGGGTTCACACCCGACGTCCTGACTTCCCAGCCCTCCGATCCACCGTGATCGGAGGGCTCGAGGCGTTTCACCTGCATCGTCGCGCACGAGGGCCGTTCCGGTAGCCGAGGCACGTCGACGCAGTTCGTCGCTCGTCTCCCACAGTCCGACGTCAGCGCGCCGACGCTGCGAGCCGGGGCCGTTCCCTGTCTCGAAACCGACTGGGCACCAGTATCCCTCGTCTCCACAGCTGGTGGTGGAGCACCCGATCGTGCGGGTCGACACGAACGACCGGGTCCAGTGCGAGCCGCACGTCCTCCGCGACGTGGGGCTATCCGTGCTGGCCGAGACGGTCTATCGGGGCATGGCGACCGGGCAGCCTTGGGGAAAGGGACGACGACTCAGGGACCCGAAGGGTCTCCGATCGGTCGAGGGCAGCCGCCCGCAGGGCGCCCGCTTCGTTCCTGATCGAATTCATCCTCGTTGCGTGAACCCGGGTGGAGTGCTGTGATCGAAGCACGGGTCTACGGGAGGGGCCGACGTGAGCGGCGTCGAAGAGTTCGAGAACCTGCGTCCACTGTTGTTCGCCATCGCCTACCGCATCCTCGGCAGCGTGACCGAAGCCGAGGACGCGGTCCAGGAGACCTGGGTGCGATACGAAACCTCGGGCGCCGAACCGGATTCAGCCAGAGCCTTCCTGTCCACCGTCGTCACCCGGGTATCGATCAACATGCTCGAATCGGCGCGGGCGCGGCGCGAACGGTATGTGGGTGAATGGCTGCCGGAACCGATACTCGAGGAGCCCTACGACGATCCGGCGCGCTCAGCCGAACTGCGGGAATCGATCTCGACGGCAGCGCTCGTGTTGCTCGAACGCCTCAGTCCGCTCGAACGAGCCGTCTTCGTGTTGCGCGAGGCATTCGGATTCGGCTTCTCCGAGATCGCCGGGATCGTCGACCGCTCCGAAGCGGCGTGCCGGCAGCTCGCGGTGCGGGCACGGCGCCACGTCGATCAAGGTTCGGCACGGTTCGACACCGATCCGCAGGCGCACGAACAGCTCACCGCTCGATTCCTCACGGCGTTCCAAGACGGTGACGTCGACGCCCTGCGCGACCTACTGGCCGCCGATGTGCAACTCGTCGCCGACAGCGGTGGCAAGGCACCCGCCATCCGCAGGGTCGTGGTCGGCGGCGAGAAGGTCATGCGGTTGCTGGCCTCGTTCGTCTCGCCCATGGGCCAGCTCGGAATGTCGCTCGAACCCCGCGAGATCAACAGGCTCCCCGGCCTGATCGTGCGGGACGCCGACGGCGCCATCGTGCAGGTCATGACGTTCGACGTCACGGACGGGAAGATCGGCGCGGTCCGGGTGATGATCAACCCGGACAAGCTCGCCCACCTGGGGCCAGTGGCCGATGTGCGGATGCTCGGCCAGAAGCTCCGCGACCTGCAACGACCCTGAATCCTGCCGATTGTTCGGCGCGGCATGTCACAAACGACGTGACTGTCCGGTCCTAGATGACGAGGGCTCCCTACAGAGCCAACGAACGGATCGGAGAAGCCATGTTCAACACCCGCCCCCGTGTCGTCGTCATCGGCGGTGGATACGCCGGAACGGTCGCCGCCAACCGCATGAGCAGGAAGGCTGCGGTCACCGTCATCAATCCCCGGCCGCACTTCGTCCAACGAACCCGGTTGCACCAGTTCGCGGTCGGCAATCACCATGCGTCCGGCGACTACCGCAAACTGCTGGCGAAGGGAGTCGACCTTCTGGTCGATACCGTGACCCGCATCGAACCCGGCACGCGCACCGTCCATCTCGCATCCGGCGGAACGGTCGACTACGACTACCTCGTCTACGCCGTCGGAAGTACCGCCACAAGACGGTCCACCGTTCCCGGCGTTGAGGAATTCGCTTTTCCGGTGGCCGAATTCGAGCATGCCGAACGCCTGCAGTACGCGCTGAGCAGCCTCGAACCCGAGGCCGTCATCACAGTCGTCGGTGCCGGTCTCACCGGGCTCGAAACAGCCGGCGAGCTGGCCGAACAGGGACGTCGCGTGCGCCTCGTGTGCAGCGGCATCATCGGTCCGATGCTGTCCGAGAAGGCTCGTGCCGCAACCTACGAACGGCTCGCGGACCTGCAGGTCGAGATCATCGAGAACGCGCGGGTCACCCGCGTCGGACCCGACGGCTTCACGCTCGACGACGACACCGTCCTCGAGAGTGCGATCACCGTGTGGACCGCAGGATTCGGCGTTCCCGAACTGGCTCGGACGAGCGGCTTCAGGACGGATGCACTCGGCCGGATCCTCACCGACGAAACGCTGACCAGCATCGACGACGATCGCGTGATCGCCGCCGGTGACTGCGCGGCGCCGTCGGGAGAGCCGGTGCGGATGGCATGCCAGTCCGCCCTGCCCACCGGCCTGGCTGCGGCCGACACAGTTCTCAGCCGTATCGCCGGAGAGGAGCCCGCGAATCTCGATTTCGGCTTCAACGGCGTCGGTGTGAGCCTGGGCCGACATGTCGGCGTCGTCCAGTTCCACGAACGGGACGACACCCCGAAGGAACAGGCGTATGCCGGTCGAATCGCCTCGACCATCAAGGATCTCGGATTGAAGGCCGCGATGGCCGGTCTTCGGGTCGAGGCCCTACGGCCGGGATCGGTGGGATTCCCGAGGGGCGGCCGACATTCGTCGAAGACCATCGAGGATCTCTCCCGCACGGAGCAGCCGATGGCCTAACACCCGCTGAATTCGTCCTCTTTCAGAACGGACAGCACTGGGTCGCCTTCACCGATCGATGCTCCCACCGAGGGAGTCTGGTCGACGACGACCCAGTTCCTGTCCCATACTTGCGCGCGTCCCTGACCGGTCGCGTCGACGCTCGTGGAGTAGAACACGCCGGCGGCCTGGATGGTGTCCTGTGCCGCTTGGAGATCCATGCACACGACATTCGGCATCACCGCGGTGGACGCGACCGCCGCGACCTGCGTGGTGGAGATCCTCGTCGCGGGAGTGGCTTCCGGAGCGACGGTCCGCGCCGTGGTGGCGGCCGACGTCGTGTACGGCGTGGTGGTCGTCGGTGCGGCAGCGCGAGGCGTGGTACTCACGTCGTCTTTCGTGGGTGAGTCCAGCCCGTCCGAGATGTCGCTGATGATTCCCATGAGGACGAACAGTCCGGCGACGGCAGCGGCGATGACCACTCCGCGGCGGATCCTCGGGGGCTTCGGCGGCTCGGGCGGCGGTGCCATCGCGGCGTGCACATCCCCCGCGAGAAACGCGCGGTGGCCGGCTTCGGCACGTGCGGCGATCGCGTCCTGCTCGGCCTTGATGCGCCTGCGGCGGTCGCGCAGGGGCTTGCCGATCGCGAGATACCCCAGGCCGGCCGCGAATGCCAGGAACAGGATCGCGTCGGCCAGGTTGCCGTTGAGCACTTCCACGATCGCCAGCCACAGCGTGATGGCGGCGAACATCCCCGCTACGACGCGCAGGTAGGGGACGACGAACTTCATGTTTCTCCTTCAACCCGACACCGGGGCCCGTGTGCCGCTACTTTCTCGACCGCACACGCGCTGTGCCCTTCTGAACTGGTGTCGGAGTACCACCCGGCGTCGTTACGACGCACGGATGTCGATTTCGGTGGGTTCACCCCCGAAATCCGAGGTCAGATCCACCCAAGTAGGTCGCGTCTCCATGTGACGGTTGACACACCCCAATCGTGAATGTAGCTTCATGAGAAATGAATAGTCATTCACTCGCAGGGAATGACCATTCGATCAGGCTTCTACCTGCAGCGATGAAGGGGATCCCATGACCGACTTCGAAGACATCACCTACGAGATCGACGGCGCAGCCGGGATCATCACGATCAACCGACCCGAGCGATACAACGCCTTCCGAGGCAAGACCGTCGAAGAACTGATCAAGGCGTTCCGCTCGGCCTGGGCCGACAGCCGCGTCTCGGCCATCATCCTCACCGGCGCCGGCGAGAAGGCCTTCTGCACCGGCGGCGACGTCAAGCAGCGCGCCGAGACCGGCGACTACGGCCCCACCGAGAGCGGCATGTTCGAGATCGGCTACCTCCACAAGCTCATCCGCGACATCCCCAAGCCGGTCATCGCCGCCGTCAACGGTGTCGCCGTCGGCGGCGGGCACGTCCTGCACGTGCTGTGCGACCTCACGATCGCGTCGGAGAACGCCCGATTCGGCCAGGCCGGACCCAAGGTGGGCTCGTTCGACGCCGGTTTCGGTTCGGCCTTCCTCGCCCGTGTCGTCGGCGAGAAGCGTGCACGAGAGATCTGGTACCTGTGCCGCCAGTACGATGCCGCCACAGCCGAGCGCTGGGGGCTCGTCAACTGGGTTGTCCCACAGGACAAGCTGCTCGACGAGGCCAAGGCCGTCGCCGCCGAGATCGCCGAGAAGAGCCCCACGGCCATCAAGTTCCTCAAGCAGTCCTTCAACGCCGACACCGACCACCAGGCCGGCCTGAGCAACCTCGCGATGTCGGCCCTCGACCTGTTCGGCAAGTCCGACGAAGGACTCGAAGGTGCCAAGGCATTCGCGGAGAAGCGTCCCGCCGACTTCGCGAAGTACGTCAAGGCCTGACCCGAATTCCCAGACCCGTAAGGACCTCCCATGAGCAACATCGCACTGGTCACCGGCGCCGGTTCCGGAATCGGCAAGGCCATCGCTCTCGGCTTCGCCGCGCAGGGTGATCGCGTCGTCGCCGCCGACCTCGACCTCGCGGCCGCCGAGGCCACCGCCAAGGAATACCCCCAGCTGATCACGGCACTGCCGGTCGACATCTCCGACCGCGCCCAGGTCGACGAGCTCCGCGACCGCACCCATGCCGAGGTGGGCGTGCCCAACGTGATCGTCAACGCCGCCGGCTGGGACCGCACCGACCAGTTCCTGAACGCCACACCGGAGTTCGCCCAGAAGGTCGTCGCGATCAATTATCTCGGCCCGGTGAACATCTGCAGCGCTTTCCTGCCCGGCATCATCGACGCCGGAAACGGCGGTCGCGTGATCAACCTCGCCAGCGATGCAGGTCGCGTCGGCAGCTCCGGCGAATCCATCTACGCGGGGGCGAAGGGCGGCGTCATCGCCCTCACCAAGTCGCTCGCCCGCGAGATGGCCCGGCACAACATCAACGTCAACTGCGTGTGCCCCGGCCCCACCGACACCCCGCTGTTCCAGGCCCAGGAGGAGAAGCTCAAAGCTGCTCTCATCAAGGCCATCCCGTTCCGGCGACTCGCGCGACCCGAAGAGGTCGCCGCACCCGTCCTGTTCTTCGCATCCGAATCCGCATCGTTCATCACGGGCCAGGTGATCAGCGTCAGCGGCGGCCTCACCATGGCCGGCTGACCGACATCGTCAGGGGAGATCGAATCATGAGCGCGTCGTACAACGCCCGGGCCTACCGGGAGTACTTCGAGAACGACTTCACGTATCTCAACGGCTTCCGGCGCAACCTGGGACGGTACGGGAACCGCGTTGCCATCACCGATCCCGACACCGGAACCCGGTTGACCTACGCCGAACTCGGCGAGCGTGTCGACCGAGTCGCCACGGGTCTGGCCGATGCGGGTGTGCAGGCCGGGGACGTCGTCGCCTATCAGCTGTTCAACAGTGTCGAGTTCGCCGAGCTGTATCTCGCCACGCAGGCCGTCGGCGCCGTGGGTTCTCCGATCAACTTCCGGCTCGCAGCCGGCGAGACCGCGTTCATCCTCGACAAGAGCGCCCCGAAGGTGTTCGTATACGACACCGAACTCACCCCGATGGTGCAGGAAGCACTGGAACGTGCCGCTCACACTCCTGAGGTGATCGTCGCGGTGGGTGACGGCGAACCCGTCACCACATCCGGCGCCACCGTCATCCGCTACCGGCACCTGGCTGCCGACCGGATCGCGCTCCCGCCGTTGCACCGGACGGTGTGGGACGAGACCACCCGCCTCTACACCTCGGGCACCACTGGCATGCCGAAGGGTGTGCCGCTCAACAGCATGATCGAGATCTTCAGCGCGCACGACGTCATCATGCACTTCCCGTTGAGCCCAGAGGACAAGACGCTCAACATGACGCCGTGGTTCCACCGCGGCGGCCTGTACTCCGGAGGACCCAACCCGGTCTTCTACATCGGCGGAGAAGTGGTGCCGCTGCGCACCTTCGACGCCGACCGCGTCCTCGACCTCGTCGCCGAGCACGGCCTCACCTTCCTCATCGGAGCACCCACCAACCTCGCGATGCTCGCGACCGCGCAGGAGGCCCGTCCGCGCGACCTGTCGTCGCTGCGCGGCATCGTCACGATGGGTGCGCCGCTCGAACGCGAAGCGGCACTGCGCTACCAACAGGTCCTCAACCCGCGGATCTTCAACGGCTACGGCAGCACCGAAGGGTTCTGGAACACCTTCCTGCGCCCCACCGATCTGCCCGAACATGCCGGCACCGCGGGTCGGGCCTGCACCGACGACGACGTGCGCGTGGTCCACATCTACGAGGACCGGCTCGCCCACCACGACGACGTCGTCGCCAAGGACGGCGAAGAGGTCGGAGAGGTGATCGTCCGCTCCCCCAAGGGTTCGAACGCCTACTTCGACTCCCCCGACCAGGAGAAGGCCAAGTTCAACAACGGGTGGCTGCACATCGGCGACCTCGCCACGTGGGACGCCGGAGAGTTCGTCACCATCGTCGGGCGCAAGGACGACATGCTCGTCTGCGGTGGTGAGAACGTCCATCCGGTGCAGGTCGAGGAAGCGCTCAACTCACATCCGGGTGTGTCCGACTGCCTCGTCGTCGGCGTGCCCGACGACCGGTGGGGACGCATCGTCGTCGCG
The DNA here is from genome assembly GCF_048381395.1 of Rhodococcus shunpengi. Taxonomy (NCBI): domain Bacteria; kingdom Bacillati; phylum Actinomycetota; class Actinomycetes; order Mycobacteriales; family Nocardiaceae; genus Rhodococcus; species Rhodococcus shunpengi. The sequence goes on along the minus strand of NZ_JBLWIU010000012.1, from coordinate 731,065 downwards.
TACATCGTCGCCGGCAACCCGGACGTCACGGCCGACGTCCTCGACGCGCACTGCCGCGAGCACCCGATGCTGTCCACCTTCAAGCGACCGCGAGCGTATCGGTTCGTCGAGTCGCTGCCGGTCTCGGCCACCGGAAAGAAACTGCACTACAAGGCAACCCGAACGGCAGCCGACGAGTTCGCCGCAGGGTTGTTCACCGCCCCCACCGACTCGAGGATCACCCGATGAATGCACGCCTCGAATACGAGACCGAGCACCAGCAGTTCCGGGAGGTCGCTCGCGACTTCGTCCGCGACAAGATCACGCCCGTGCACGAGGACTGGGAGCACGCGAGCTGCCTCGACCGGTCGTTGTTCACCGAAGCCGGCAAGCTCGGACTGCTCGCCTTCTCCGTCGACGAGAAGTACGGCGGTCCCGGCGTCGACGACTTCCGGTACAACGCCATCCTCATCGAGGAAGTCAACCGCGCCGGCAACGCCGCGGCAGGCATCGCGTTCTCCCTGCAGAACGACGTGGTGCTGCCCTACCTGACCGAATTGACCGACGACGAACAGAAGGCACGCTGGCTGCCCGGCGTCGTCAGTGGCGAGACCGTGCTGGGTATCGCCATGACCGAACCCGGCACCGGCAGCGACCTCACCGGCATCCGCACCTCCGCGGTGCGCGACGGCGATCACTACGTCGTCAACGGAGCCAAGACGTTCATCTCCAACGGTCAGAACGGCGACCTGTTCGTCGTCGCGACCCGCACCTCCGACGACCCGCACAAGGGACTGACGCTGCTGGTCGTCGAGGCCGACACCCCCGGCTTCGCCCGCGGGCGCAATCTCGAGAAGATCGGCCTGCACGCCCAGGACACCAGCGAGCTGACGTTCACCGACATGCGGGTGCCGGTCGCGAACCGCCTCGGCGACGAAGGTCGCGGCTTCTACCAGCTGGTGCACAACCTCCCGCAGGAACGGTTGTCGCTGTCGATCGGCGCGGTCGCCGCAGCCGAGGGTGTCCTCGCGCAGACCCTCGACTACGTCCGCGAACGGAAAGCCTTCGGGAAACCGGTGTCGAGCTTCCAGAACACCCAGTTCGTGCTCGCCGAGCTGGCCACCGAGCTCGACATCGCCCGCACCTATCTCGACGACTGCATCGCCGAGCACGTGGCCGGGCAGCTCACCGCCGCCCGCGCCGCGCGTCTGAAGTGGTGGGCCACCGAACTGCAGGTGCGTGTCGCCGACCGGTGCCTGCAACTGCACGGCGGCTACGGCTACATGCGCGAATACGGCGTCGCACGCGCTTTCGTCGACGCCCGTATCCAGACGATCTACGGCGGAACCACCGAGATCATGAAGACGATCGTCGCGAAGGATCTCGGGATCTGACGACCGTCCCAGCTGCACGATTCACCCCGCTGAGCACTCGGTACTGTGAATCGGACCGAAAAGCGACGAGGAGCCCCTATGACCACCGACCACGATGCACTTCCCGTGGAAGAGGCCGTGCGGGCAGTTCGTACCAGCTCCCGCCGCAAGCAGGTCCTCGACGCCGCCGTGCAGGTCATGCAGCGCACCGGTTTCCACCAGATGTCCATGCAGGCGCTGGCCGACGAGGCCGGCGTCAGCGTCGGATTGATCTACAAGTACTTCGGCGGCAAGGAGGAGATCCTCCTCGCCACCATCGTCTCGATCCTCGACACCTTCCGCGACCAGATCGAACCTGCGATGGAGGCCGCCGGCGACGACCCGGTCGAACGGCTCGCCGCCGGCATCCGCCGCTACATCGAGATCGTCGACGAGAACCTCGACGCCACCGTCCTCACCTACCGGGAGAGCCGCACGCTCGACGCTGCCGGTCGTGCCCGGATCAAGGAACTGGAGGTCGAGACGTCGGCGCCGCTGCGCTCCGCCCTCGACGACGGCATCTCCGCCGGAATCATGGAGCCCATCGACGTCGACCTGATGGTGTTCGACATCCTGCTCCTCGCCCACGGGTGGGCGCTCAAGCACTGGCATTTCGGGTCCATCTACACCCTCGACGACTACATCCGCCTCCAGACCCGGCTGGTGCTCAACACGACGCTGAAGGCGGAGCGGCGCGGGGACTACGCGCACTTCCTCCGGTAATCACCGCCCTCGACCGAAACAGCGGAGCGCGAAGCGGTCACAGGTGCGCGTTATTGCGCGCTCTGCTGACCGTTTCGCGCTCCGCTGTCGGGTCGGTGCGACCTCAGGCAGTGACCCGCGCCGCCGCGCCGGCGTCGACGGACATGACGGTTCCGGTGATGTGTGCACTCGCCTCGGCCGCGAGGAACAGCACGGCGTGGGTCACCTCTTCCGGCTCGAGGAACGGCACGGGCTGTCCGTGGAGGCTCGCGAAGATCGGTTCGATGTCGGCGCGCGTCGGGTTCTCGAGATCGGGACGCATCATCCGGTACAGCGCGTCGTTGTGCACCATGGGGGTCGAGATGTTGCCGGGAGCAACGGCGTTGACGGTGATGCCGTGCGGGGCCAGGTCGAGCGCCGCACTCTTGGTCATCCCGATGACACCCCACTTCGACGCACAATAAGCGGCCTGGGCCGGAGCTGCGGCGCGGCCGAGCATCGACGCGATCGTCACGATCCGCCCGTAGCCTCGCTCGATCATCCCGGGCGCGACGGCGGCCACGGTGTGGAACACACCCGTCAGATTCGTGCCGATGACCTCGGACCACTGGCTGTCGGGAAGGTCCTGGACGGGTGCGGCCGCCGAAACCCCGGCGTTCGCGATGGCGATATCGATCCTTCCGAGTTCCTCCTCGGCCCGACGGACCAGAGCCTCGATGGCCGACCGATCTGCGGTGTCGGCCTGGACCGAGATGCACCGCCGGCCGGTCGCTTCGACCAGGCGCACGGTCTCCTCGAGATCGTCCTTGGTGCTCAACGGATATGCGACCGCGTCACTGTCCTCGCAGCGGTCGCAGATGACGATGTCGGCCCCGCGTTCGGCGAGCGCGACGGCATGCGAGCGGCCCTGCCCTCTGGCGGCGCCGGTCACCAGGGCAACACGGTTCGTGAAGTCGTTCATCTCGTCTCCTCGGTCAGCTGGATGTGGACTGCTCATCTGCACGTGCCCGCACGAACCGGGCGCACGACTTGATCGACGCGACGGAGGCGCTGTGGTCGGGCTGAATCAGCGGCCACGTGTGCCCTTGCTGCGCAACCACTTCCAGCGTGCAGGTGACGTTCGCGTTCGCGAGCGATTCGGCCAGGCCGAGCGCGTCACCGACCAGCGCCTCGTTGCCTCCGACCTGGATGAGCGTGGGCGGGAATCCCGCGTGGTCGGCCAGCAACGGCGAGGCCAGCGGGTCGCTGGCAGGGGCACCCTGCAGGTAGTCCTCGCGTGCCGACTCCGCCGTCGCCAGCGGGAAGAAGACATCGGGCGCGGTCTCGTAGAACGGCGACGAGCAGTGCAGGTCGAGCCACGGCGACAACAGCATCAACCCGTCGGGAGTGCGCAGACCACTCGCCTTCGCCGCGACGATCACCGCGGCGGCGAGACCGGCTCCCGCCGAGTCACCGGCGAGGACGATCGGTCCCTCCGCCTCGGCGGTGAGTGCCTCGTAGACCGCGAGGGCGTCGCGCAGCCCGGCCGGGAACGGGTTCTCCGGCGCGAGCCGGTACCGCGGCAGGACGACAGTGGCCTCGGCGCCGGCCGCGATCTTCGCCGCGTAGGCGTTGTACGCCTCCGGGCTGCCCATCCGGTATCCGCCCCCGTGCAGATAGAGGATGGTGGCCCGGTCGCCGGCCCGGACGGTCCGGCACGGCACACCCGCGAATTCCGCATCGCCCGCCGTGACCCCGAGCGCGGGGTCGATCTCGGTCGCGGCGAACATCGCGCGGCGTTCCAGCAGCTGCGGGCTCGCCGGCGTACCGGTCCGCTCGGCGGGCAGCGCATCGTGCACTGTCGGCATGTCATCTCCCCTGTGGTGTCTACAAACAGTGGTGTTCTACGAAAGGATGCTCACGAGCGGGCGGTCTCGACGAGCTTGTCCGGATGGCGAGCGGCGATGGTGCGACGGATGCCCTCACGCCAATCCACCGTGCACGGCCCGGTGATGGAGGCACGCAGCGTGGTGTCCGCGATGGATCCGCGCAGCGTTCCCTCGATCGGAGCCACGTCGACGACGGGCTCCACCCCCATCAACTCGCCTGCGTACGCCGCCCACTCCTGCACGCTCACCGGTTCGTCGCCTCCCCAGTTGACGATGAGCGCAGGTGTGGACGCCGCCTCGAGCAGAGCACCGACCTGGGTGTTGATGTCGTCCTCGTAGATCGGGCTGTACATGCACGGATCCCAGCGGGTGGTGATGGGCCGGCCGTCGGCGATGGCGTCGACGTGCATGGCCGGCAGTCCCCCGTTGGGGCCGTACGAGGCGTTCATCCGAGCGATCGTCACCGGGACGCCGAAGGCGCGCGCGGCGAACCGCGCGGTGGCCTCCTGGCTGATCTTCGACATCGAGTAGGTCGGGGTGTGGGTGCTGTTGCACTCCCCCAGCGGCGACTGCTCGGTGAACACGTACATCGGGTCGTCCTGCGGGCGGTAGACCGAATGGGTCGACATCACGAGGGCGCCCTTTGCGGATCGGCAGTGCTGCAGGAGAAGTCCGGTGCCTTCTGCGTTGGCGCGGATCGCGGCGTCGTAATCCCAACCCGGAGCCAGACTCGCCGCCAGATGTACGACGTACGTGAAATCCTCGGGTACACCGTCGAAGTCGCCGTTGCCGAGATCGCAGGTGACCGGGATGATTCCCGCGTCGGTCACCCGCTGCCGGTCGTCGGGCCGGCTGTACCGCGCCAGTCCCCACACCTCGTTCTCGGCCGCCAGCGTCCTCGCGATCGGGAACGCGATCTGCCCGGTCACCCCGGTCACCAGGATCTTCTCACCGCTCAACACGGGTCTCACCACAATTCGTCGGTGTACTTGTCCGTACCGACCACGGTCGGGACGAACGGCGATGCGAAGGTGACCTTGCCCGCACCCGACTTCTCGATATCCGTGGCGTAGTCGACGATGTGCTGCCAGCTCGCGGTCGGCTCGTCTTCGAGAAACAGCATCTGAAGGATGCGGTCGGTGGTTCCGCCGTCGTTGCCCATCTTCATCGGCACGTTGTGGTCGGAGGGCCAGGGCTTCATTCGCCAGCTGCTTATCAGATCGACGGCACCCTTGCCGACCAGGGTCTTGGCCGGTCCGTTGTCGATCATGTCGATCGCGGCGGCGCGGTCGACGCCCTCTGCTGGTTCGATCATCACGGTGACAAGGCCGCCGTAATGGTGATCGTGTGCGAGTTCGAGGGGGACGCCGTCCTCCTGCGCAGAGACGGTCGAGTCCGGCAGGTACTGGCCGGTGTGGACGTGCTCACGCTCGGCGAAGCCGCGGCCGGCGGCGTACAGTTCGCCGACCTGCTTCTGCGCCCAAGCGTCTGCAACTTCCGCATCGGGCTCGTGTACCCAGTAGATCGCAAGGTACGAACCCTCCTCGGTCTTCGTCGCGACCGGTCCGGTCTCCGGGAAGCGCAGGTCCTTCAGAGCCTTCGTGGCGACCCAACGGCTGCCGGTGAACCAGCCCGGACCGACCATGCAGCCCGAGTAGCGGTGATCGCGCTCGTACCAGCGGTTGTACTCGACTTCGTGGCCGCGCGACGGATCCACCATGGTGAACAGTGCGTAGCCGAGTCGCACCGGAGTCAACGTCATTACTCTCTCCTACTTTCGTGAACCGGACGCACGGGCAGCCGAGAGGTCGGCTGCCCGCGGCCCTCGAGAATTCCTGCCGGTATGCCGCCGGCTCAGCGGGTCGCAGCGATGCCGTCGAAGGTGTCGTCCTCGCGCCACTTCTCGAGCATCTCGAAATATTCGTAGCCGGGTCCGTACAGACCGCCCGCAAGGGTGCTGCGCTTGTCGTCGACACGGCCCTCGTTGTTGTAGTGGCCCGGAGTGCACGAGAGGTTCCATTCCCGTCGCATCTCCGCGTGTTCGGCAATGGTCGCGTTCCAACCTGCCTCGGCCTCGGCGGTCGGTTCGATGGCCCGGATGTCTTCCTTCAGGCACTTGCCGACCATGTAGACCATGTGCCGGGCCTGGTTGTCGATAAGATTCGAGATGTTCGAAACCTGGGTCGACTGAACGAATCCCAGGAAGAACAAGTTCGGGAAGTCCTTGCTGAGGAAGCCGTGGTAGGTGCTGGCGCCCTCGGCGAACTTCTTCGACAGCCGGTTGCCGTCGCGGCCCAGCACGTCGTAGCCGGCCTTGTCGGTCCAGGTGCGTCCCTGCTGGAAGCCCGTCGCGTAGATGATGAGGTCGACCTCGTACTCGCGGTCGCCGACGACGATGCCCTTCTCGGTGATCCGGTCGATCGGCGTGGTGGAGGTGTCGACGATGTCGACTGATTCCTTGTTGAACACCGGAAGGAAGTCGTCGCTGAAGCCCGGTCGCTTGCACATGGTGCGGTAGTAGGTCTTGAGTTTGGCTGCTTTGGCCGGATCCTTGACGATGGCGTCGACCCGGTCGCGCAACATCTCGTTCCACTCGTAGTCCGAGCGCTCCATCGCGTCCATGTACTGCTCGAGGGTCGGTTCCGCACCGCCGGCCTCGTAGATCTTGCGCATCTGGTACTTCGCGAACTTGATCCAGCCGTCGTCGACGTCGCAGTCGACGGTGGCGCGGTCCATCGCGCACTTGTCGAAGGAGACACGACGCTCCTTCTGCCACCCTGCGGGCAGCGCCTTGAACCATTCGAGGTCGGTCGGGGCGTTCTCGCGGGGCGCGATCTGGCTGGGCGTGCGCTGGAAGACGACCAGCGACTTCGCATGCTCGGCCAGGTGCGGGATGGCCTGGATGCCGGTGGCACCGGTGCCGATGATGGCCACGCGCTTGTCGCGGAGACCGGTCAGATTTCCGGTGGTGTCGCCGCCGGTGTAGCCGTAGTCCCACCGACTGGTGTGGAAGCTGTGGCCGGCGAACTTCTCGATGCCCGGAATGCCGGGCAGCTGGGGGCGGCTGAACAGGCCGCTCTGCGTGGAGACGAAGCGGGCGCGGAACACATCGCCGCCGTCGGTGCGCACCGTCCACCGCGCGGTGTCCTCGTCCCATTCCATCTCGGTGACCCGGGTCTGGAACAGGGCGTGCTCGTACAGGCCGAACTGCGTGCAGAGGGACTGGGTGTAGGCGAAGATCTCGCTGCCGCGCGTGTATCGCTCGGTGGGGATGTACCCGGTCTCCTCGAGGTACGGCAGGTAGATGTACGACTCGATGTCGCAACGCACGCCCGGGTAACGGTTCCAGTACCAGGTGCCGCCGAAATCTGCTGCGACGTCCAGGATCTTGAAATTCGTGACACCGATCTTCTTCAGCTCGATGCCGGTACTGATGCCCATGAAGCCGGCGCCGATGACGAGCATGTCCAGGTCGGCGGTCTGCGGCGGCGTCGTGCGCGGACCGTCCGCGTGCGGGTCGGCGTCGTAGTCCGCGAATTTGCCTTCGAAGTCGATCGCCTGGAAGGTATCGGCACCGGTGTTCGGCAGGCGCTTGTCACGCTCTTCGGCGTACTTCGTGCGGAACCATTCGAGGTCGTCGACCTTGCGCTTGGGTTCCCAGAGGTGTGGATCGCGTGTGGTGTCGGGGGCGGTCATGAAAGTCCTTTGGTCGTGACTACGTCGGGATGTGCGGTCCGGCGATGGAGGAGGTTCGTCGGCCGTGACGCATTCAGCGATGTATCGAGGGGAAGCCGTGATCCGGCGCAGGTCCGGTCACCAGGGGGTACCGGCAGGGATGTGCATGAGCTCGACGCGGTTGCCGTCGGGGTCGGCGACGAACACGAACTGCGGTGCGGTCGGATCGCTCAGACCGGCGCGGGTCTCCGGCACCAGGGTGCCGCCGTATTCGCACAGCGCGTCGGCTGCGGCGTCGATGTCGTCCGCGAAGAACGACAGGTGGGTCATGCCCAGATGGTTACGCCGGGTGGGCGGGGTGCCGATCACGCCGGGCTGCCGGTAGGACAGCAGTTCGATGCGCAGGCCGTCTTTCTCCAGGAAGGACGAGGTGAGGCTGCACGGTGCATCCACTTCGGGGATCTGCTCGTCGATGTCGTATTCCATGATCTTGGTGAAACCCAGTCCGTCGCAGTAGAAGCGAAGACTCTTGGCGAGATCGGAGACACACAGTCCGACGTGGGAGGTGCGGTAGGTGTGTACGGCAGCTTCGGTGTTCGCAGTCATCCGGGGGTCCTGTTCGTGTGAGGGGGTTCGGTCAGCCGACGGCGACGGGGGTGACCGGGCTCGCCGTGCCGCCGGTGATCTTCAGCGCGCCGATGGTCAGCAGGAACTCGTAGCACCGGTCTGCGGCGAGTTCCGCGAGGTTCATGTTCTCGACCAGGTAGATGCCGTGCTCGACGAGCAGGATGATGTGTCCACCGAGGTAGACGTTCTGGTCGAAGGGGATGGGCTCGATCGCGGCGTTGTCGGAACCGACCAGCGCGACGTCCTTCTCGGCGAGGAAGGCGGCAGCTTCGAGGCCGATGCCCGGCTGCGGCATCATCTCGCCCTGGTTGACCAGGTAGTCCTCGAGCCATCCGGTGCGGATGAGCACCAGGTCGCCGGTCTGCAGTTCGACACCCTGGTCGTCCAACGCCTTCTGCAGGTCGTCGACGGTGATGACGTAGCCGGGCTCGAGCAGGTCGACACCCTTCGACGCCGCGACGTCGATGAGGACGCCGCGGCCGGCGATGCCGCCGACCTTGTCGATGCTGCACTTGGCCGCACCCGAGTACGGGGTGACCTGGTCGGCGGGGTAGCCGTTGTAGATCTTGTTCTCGGAGTACACATGGCACAGCGCGTCCATGTGCGTCGAGGTGTGCGACGGCATGACGAGCTGGTCCTCGTTGGCACCGACGCCGGGGACACCACCGTTGGCGAGGGCCATCGCCTCGTCCTGATGGTTGGTGAGGGTGAGGCGCTGCGGGATGCCGCGGTATTCGAGGTTCGGCACGCCCGATCGCTGGATCGGAATGCTGAGACTGTAGGTCTTGCCCGTCTTGGGCAGGCGGAGGGCGGCGAGGACCCGCTCCGGCGTGAGGTGGTTGAGGGCGCCCAGCTCGTCCGCTTCGCCCCAACGGCCCCAGTTCGACTTACGCGTGCTCAACATCGACTCCTCAACATCAGGTCCTCGGTAACGAGGTGCAGGGGTGGTTGTCGGTCGTTTTCGGGATATGCCGGACGACGAGCGAATCGGATTCGTGAACGACGACATCTATCCGTACGACTTGTGACCGGACTCACTGTAGCCATCGGCTACGTTTGCGTCAACAACTCCGCCGAATTTTCGATTGCCTTCGATCCGGTCCGGAAAATACCGATCACCTCGGCGGGCGGGCCCGCGAAATCGCGACGGCAGGTGAGCATTTAGGAACCCGACGGTTTCGTGCGGTGGAATCTTTCCGTTGACAATGTCGGATCGGTGTGAGCACGTCGGACCTGCCGGGGGGGGACGACCGGCGTCAACCCGCCAGCGGCCGGAGGATCTGCTCTCCGAATCCCGCGACGAATTCCGACGCGGCTTCGACCGATCTGGCGTCGGCATGCACACACAGGTGCGTGACACCGACCTTCGCCAATTCGTCGGAGCGTTCGACGAACCGCATCACGGAGTGGGAGTCGGTGACATCGACCGGTGGAGCCTCCACCTGGATCGAGATCTGCGCCGGGTCCCGGCCGGCACGGAGCAGTTCGTCCCGCACGCGCCCCACGGCGCGACGCAGGCCGTCGACGCCCGTCATCGATGCCGTCCGAACGGAGGAGGTCATCTCCTCGGACCCGACGACCGGGCACCACCCCTCCCCCGCCGTCACCACCCGCCGGATCGCCGCACGACTGTTCCCACCGATCCACAGCGGTGGATGCGGTTGCTGCACAGGACCGTACAGACGCATCTGTCCCGTCCCGCCGAAACCGTCGCCGGTCACCGGCGTGGACGGCGACATCCAGATACGGCGCAGGGCGTCGATCGCTTCGTCGAACAGTGCGGCGCGGTCGTCGAAGTTCACGCCCAGTGCTGCGAACTCCGACCGCAGGTATCCCGCCCCTACCCCGACGACCAGGCGTCCCCCGGACAGCAGATCCAAGGTCGTCAACGCCTTGGCGGCGAGATACGGATTGCGGAAGGGCAACACGTAGAGGTTGGTCATCAACTTCAGCGACGTGGTGGCCGCAGCCGCATACGCCAGCGCAACCGCAGGCTCGAAGCTGTCGTGTCCGCCGGCGTCGAACCACTTCGCAGACGGTGCCGGATGATCGGCGAGACACAGTGCCTCGAAACCGTGATCCTCTGCGCCCCTGGCGATCCGGGCGAGCACGGCGCCCTCGCGGAAGCAGGGCTCCGCACCCGCGACGTCGCCGGGATACTCCAGAGTGAACTTCACTTCGGAGGAGAGTGCGTTACTGCGCGTCGGTGAAGTCGTAGTGCGACTCGTCCGGCTTCTCGCACAGCTCGTAGTACTTCTCGCCGTTCCACGGCGCGTTCATCTGCAGCCGACCGAACTCGTTGACGTAGTAGTTCTTCTCCATCGCCGAGTTCGGCATCAGGTAGATGAGCTTCTTGGCCTCTTCGTGCAACTGCTCGTTGTACTCGTCGAAGGCGTCCTTGCGGATGACCATCGACGCCCGGCCCTTCTCGAGCATCCCCACGATGCACTCGGCGATGTAGCCGGTCCAGACCTCGAACCACACCGGCAGACCCGCACCGCTGGCCACCGGCTGCGAGTTGGGGCCGTACAGCATGAACATGTTCGGGAAGCCGGGCACCGTCATGCCGAGGTGCGCCTGCGCACCCTGCGCGGTCCACACGTCCTCGAGGGTCACACCTCCGAGGCCGAAGTACTGTGTCGGCCAGATGTACTTCTCGGTCTGGAAACCGACCGCGGCGATGACGAGTTCCGTCTCGCGGGCCTCCCCGTCGGAGGTGACGATCGCCGTGTCGGTCATCCGCGCGATAGGGGTCGTGACGAGTTCGACGTTGTTTCTGGTCAGAGAGGCGTACCAGTTGTTGTCGACCACCGGACGTCTCGTCATCGGCGGGTAGTCCGGGACCAGCTTGTCGATGAGATCCTGTCGGCCGTCGACCTGTGCCGAAATGTAGCCGACCAGGATCTCGCGCAGCATGTCGTTGCGCTTGCTGATCTGCCCCCCGTTCGCGATCCACTCCGCGTCCGGCATGAGCACGTTGCGCAGGTCGATGGTGGCCAGGCCGGCGACGTACTTGTTCCAGTTCCAATAGAACGGCATCTTCTGGATCAGCCACTGCAGTTCGTCGGAGATCGGCACGCCGTAATTGGTTCGCGGCGAGATCCACTGCGGTGTGCGCTGATACACCGTCACGGATTCGGCCTTCTCGGCGATCTTCGACAGCAACTGCACACCCGTCGAGCCGTTGCCGATCACGGCGACCTTCTTGCCGGCGTACTCGACGTCCTCGTTCCACCGGGCGGTGTGCACGATCTGACCGGTGAAGTCGGAGACTCCCTCCACCGAGAGTTCACGCGGCGTCGCGAACACACCGCTGGCGGCGACGACAACGTTCGCCTCGACCTCGGTGACGGACTCCTCGCCCTGCACGGTCAGTGTCCAGCGCTGCGTCGGTTCGTCGAAGCGGGCTTGGGTGATGTCGGAGCCGAACCGGATGTGCTCGTACACACCGTACTTGTGCGCCACGTGGTCGATGTACGCGCGCACGTCGGACTGTCGGGCGAAATACTCGGTCCACGGGTACTTCTTCTCGAAGGCGTACTCGTAGGTGAAGCTCACCGTGTCGACGCGTACGTCGGGATAGGTGTTGATGCTCCACACCCCGCCGACCTCGACGCGACGCTCGTAGATCGTGAACGGGACGCCGAGATTCGCCAGCTGCACACCCATGGCGATACCGGCGAAGCCGGCACCGACGATCGCGACGTGGTAGCCCTCCGGAATCACCTTCTCCCCGTGCCATTGTGCCTGATAGGGCAGATCGGAGAAGGCCGGGAGCTTGTGCCGCATGATCAGATCGTCGGGTCCGAGAGTGCGGGCTTCCGCCATCTCGAGCAGCTCGACGATCTCGTCCCGCGACGGGACCGGCAGCGCCGACTCGTCCGGCTCCGAGAGCAGGTATTCGACGGCCTTCGCCCGGATGAGCGCGGTGTCCTCGTCGGAGAACACGATCGCGTCCGTCGTCGGGCCGAAGACGCGTTCGGGAGTGATCGCGGCGATCTCCGCGTCGCGGGTCGCCTGGTACAGCGCCATCCGCAACGCATTGGTGTCGGCGCACTCGACGGCGCGCTCTATGAAGCTACGTCCTGGCATGGGAACTTCCAATTCTCGGATTCGGGGGCGGGCACGGGGGCCGTGTCAGTCGACGGCCGCGCCGGACAGTGCCCGCTGGTCGATGACGGACTGCCGGAGGTGCTGCTTGCGGATCTTCATCGTCGGGGTCTTCGGCATCTCCGAGACGATCACGACGTCCTCGGGGAACTTCGCCGGCGAGATACCGGCCTCCCGGCAGTACGTACGGATGTCGTCGACGTCGAGATCGGCTGCACCGTCGTGCAGTTGCAGTACAGCGCAGATGCGCTCACCCGACCGGTCGTCGGGCAGGCCGATGACGGCGACGTCCGCGACCGCGGAATGCGCCGCGAGCACCTCTTCGATCTCGGTGGGGCTGATCGATTCTCCCTTGCGGATGATCAGGTCCTTCTCCCGACCGACGAGGACCAGGTGACCCTCCTCCTCGAGCTTTCCGGTGTCGCCGGTGAACATCCAGCCGTCGGCATCGAAGGGACGGATGATCTCGCCGTCGGCGCGGTACTCCTTGAACAGCATCGGGCCCCGCAGCCACACTCGACCCACCTCGCCGGTGGGCAGCACGTCGTCCTCCTCGGTACGGATCTGCACCTCGCAGCCCAGAACGGGGCGTCCGGAGGTGGTGGCCAGTTGCTCGATGCTGTCGCTCATCCGGGCCGAGGTGATCATCGGGCACTCGGTCATCCCGTAGGCGTGCAGGATCGGGATGCCCACCTCGGCGAGTACGTCCCGAAACAACTTCTCCGGCATGGGCGCTCCGCCACCGGCCAGCATGCGCAGGGTAGGAACCACCCGCGTGCCCGGATCCTTCCGCTGTTCCTCGAGCAGCAGGGCGTAGTGCGGGGTCGAACCACCGGTGATGGTCACGCCCGCACGACGCATCAGATCCACCGCGGCGCCCGGCTCGTAGACCTCCATGACAGCCAGCGTCATACCGGTGGCCAGTGACGCGATCAGCAGGTCGGGACCACCGATGTGCGCGTACGGGAAAAAGATGGTGCCGACGTCCTCCGCGGTCGCACCGATCGCGTCGGCGAGGGAGACGCCGCCGGCGATGAGCGTGCCGTCGGTATGGCAGACACCCTTCGGTGCCGATGTCGTTCCGGAAGTGGTGTAGATCCAGCGCACCTCGTCGCGACCGACCGGCGCGGCAGGAAGGGTGGCCGGATCGTCGTCGGGCAACTCGGAGGAGACGGTCAACAGGTTCAGACGGGACCCGCTCGCCGCACGTAACTCTTCGGCCATCGCGCCGTGGTCGAAACCGCGGAACTGCCCAGGAGTGATCAGCCATTCCGATTCGCACTGGGCGAGCATCGCCCCGACCTCACGTGCCCGGTAGAGCGGGATGATCGGGTTCTGGATCACGCCGAGACGCGACAGCGCCAGGCTGAGTACGACGGTTTCGATGCGGGTGGGCAACTGCCAGCTCACCGTCGAGCCGGGTTCGATCCCGCGGGCCAGGAGTCCGGCCGCGACACGCTCGGCCACGGAGACGACTTCGGCGAAGGTCATGCGGCGATCGTGCTCGTCGATGAGGGCGACGGCGTCACCTGTGGTCTCCGCCCGCAGGGCCAGCAGATCCCACAGGGAGACTACGTCGTTCGGCGCGATGTCCGAGATCACGACTTCTCCTCCTTCGTGTTCGCTCCCGACGGGAGCGGACCGGGCGTCAAGAGCGGATATCCGGTGCGCAGCAAGGCGTTCGCGTGCCCGTGCCAGTGGATGTCGAAGGCCGACTGCAGGGCTGCCTGCTGACCCATGATGTCGAGAGTCTGGTTGACGGCACGCTTGGCGGTGGCCAGTCCCCACGGATCCATCTGCGCGATCTCATGCGCGAGGCCCATGGTCTGCGTGTCGAGTTCATCGAGCGGGACCACGCGGTTCACCATGCCCGCGGTCAACGCCTCGGCCGCGGTGAACCTGCGGGCCGTGAACAGCATCTCCTTGGCACGGCGAGCTCCGAGTTCCCAGGTGTGCGCGTGGTATTCGACACCACCGACACCGAACTTCACGACGGGGTCGCTGAAGTAGGTGTTGTCGGCCGCGACGATCAGATCGCACGGCCAGATGACGTTGAGAGCACCTGCGACGCAGGCACCCTGGACCGCCGCGATCGACGGCTTCGGCACGTCGCGCCACTTGCGGGAGAAACCGAGGTAGTGTTCGGTCTCCCACCCGTAGGCGCTCTCGAGGGTCGTCTTACCCTCCTTGAAGTATCCCGGGGCCACGGTCTTCAGGTCGTGGCCGGCGGAGAAGTTGTCGCCGTTGGCACGCACGACGATCACCTTGACGTCGTCGTCGCGGGCGGCCTCCTGCCAGCGGGCGTCGAGGTCCTGCAACAGCGATGCGTCCTGCGCGTTGTGCTGGTCCGGACGGTTCAGGCTGATGACGGCGACGGCGTCGTCGACGCGGTAGTCGATGTAGCTCATCGGCCGGTCCCGGTGTAGATGCGGTCGAGAGCATCGACGATATCCGCGTCGTTGCGTGCGGCAGAACCGAAATCGAACTGCCAGCGCTTGGCGGCGTCGGTGAACAGGTGCACGTTCGACTCGATCATGTATCCGATGCCGGCGTGGACCTCGTGCGCCGAGTGGACGATCTCCTGCGCGGCCCTCGCCGCCTGCTTGCGCATCAGACCGATGTGCGGCTGCACATCGAGACCGGCGTCGAGGGCGGTAGCCGCCGACCGGGCGTGCACCGAGGTGAAGTGCGCAGCAATCGCGAGGTCGGTGCACAGGTACTGCACCGCCTGGAAGCGTCCGATCGGACCACCGAACTGGTGCCGCTGCTGCGCGTACAGCACGGTGATGTCGAGCAGCTTCAGTCCGGCGCCGTAGAGCTGTGCCGCGCGCAACACCGCTGCGCGCTGCTCTGCGACCTCGACGGCACGGTCGGCGTCGGCGCCGCGGGCCAGCACGGCACCGTCGGCCACCGGCACCTTGTCGAAGGTCACCGCGAACATCGGGTACCCGCCCATGTTCGGCATCGCCTCGACAGCGGTTGCGAAGCTCGCCTCCACCACGGCCACAACGCTTTCCGCACCGGGTGCGTACACGAGGAAGCTGTCGGCGTCGCCCGCGTGGTCCACGGCCAGCGCGACCCCGTCGAGCGTGCCGTTCTCGTAGGTCACCGCCGAACCCCACTCGGGAGACGGGAATACCGGGACCACCACGACCTCACCGTTGCCGATGCGCTTGGCGAGGCCAGTCGCCTCGTCGGTGCCGATCACCAGCGCGGTGTCGCGGGACATCGTCAGTTCGAGCAGCGGAGTGGCGGCCAGCGTCCGTCCCGCCTCGACGAAGATGCCGGCGATCGTCGCGAGCGACGGGCTGTCGGCGTCGGCGCCGGTCGGGTCACCGAGCTGCAGCCAGCCGAGTTCGGCGAACTGCACGACCTGGTCCGCGAACGGAACCGTGTTGGATCGGTCCTCGAGCGGCGAGTACCGCGCGAACACCGACTTGCTCACATCTGCGAGGGCAGCGAAGTCCTCGCCCCATGCCAATTCCATCTTCAGCTCCTATCGGGGCAGGCCGAGGCCCCGCGTCGCGAGCACCATCCGCTTGAGTTGGGACGTTCCTCCGGCGTGGTTGGCGAAGGACTGCCGGTACCACGCCTCGGGCTTTCCGTTGAGGGGGGCGTACGACGATCCCGACCGCAGCTGGCTGGTCGGGCCGAGCACCCGGTCGTAGATCTGCGCGAACAACGGTTCGTACTCCTTGGCGGCGACCTGCTGGACGCCACCGCCCCATGGGGTCTGGCGACCGTGCGCGTTGTCGCCGATGATCTCGTAGGCGAGCAGACGCTGGGTCTGGACGATGCCGGCGAGTTCGGCCAGGTCGGCCTTCACGTGCGGGTCGTCGAGCTTGCCGGGGATCGCCTTGCAGTACTCGAGCAGGTCGCGCAGCCGCGCTTCCTGCATCGCGTAGATCGGTTCGACGGTTCCCGACGCGTAGAAGGCACGCATGATGTACTGCCAGCCCTTGCGCTCCTCACCGATCAGCGAGGACGCCGGCACGCGAACGTGGTCGAGGAAGGTGCTGGACTGGACGCCGCCGCCGTAGTTGCGCATCGGGTGCAGGGTGACGCCGGGGCTGTTCAGGTCGACGACGAAGATGCTGACGCCGGCGCTCAGGCTCGCCTCGGGGTCGGTGCGGGCGGCCACGTACAGCACGTCCGACATCGGTCCCCAGGAGGTGAATGCCTTCTCGCCGGTGATGACCCAGTCGTCGCCGTCCTTGACGGCCTTGGTCCGCAGGGAGCCGAGGTCGGAACCGGCACCTGGTTCGGTCAGGCCCTCGGCCCAGAGGGTGCGCATGTTGGCGATGTCGGGCAGCAGCCGCTTCTTCTGTTCCTCGGTGCCACCCACCAGGATGGTGCCGGCGGCAAGGAAGATGCCGACAGAGTTGATCAGCGGCGCGTCGGCCGCGTACAGCTCCTCGAGGAAGATCTGATTGAAGATCGGGGTCAACCCCTTGCCGCCGTACTCCTTCGGCCAGGTCAGGCCGATCCATCCCTTGGCGGCGATCTTCTTGCTGAATTCGACGGCGATCGCCCACTGTTCGGGGGCGTCGTCGAATTCGGGATTGAAAGCATGCTCTTTCGGCAACTCGGCGTCGAGGAACTCGCGGATCTCGGCGCGCCAGGCCTCGTGTTCTGCTGTCAGTGTCGGTCTCATGAGCCGTTGTCCACCTGGAATTCGTCGGTGCCTGCGGTCTGCTCGGCGGCGCCGTGGCCGAGGTGGCCTTCGGGGTAGAAGCGGCGAGCCCACTGGCGGATGTCGCGGAAACCTGCGGCCTCGGCGGTCGCCAGGCCCGGCGGTTCGGTGTAGCGCTGGTGTTCCCATATCGCGATGTCGGCCTCGAGCTGGCCGATGGCATTGCGCTGTCGCTTCGCCACTCGCGCGTCGCCCTGGCCGTCCTCCTTGCTCGCCCACGCGGAGAAGCGCACGATCGAGCGCTCGTCGTCGACGGGGGTCACCGCGGTCAACGAGCAGATGGCGCCGACGCCGTCGGCGTACGAGAAGCCCAGTCCCAGACCGAGGAGCGACGCCCTGGTCCGGCCCTCGACGAGTTCGAATGCCCCGTCGGCGCCGCGACGCTTGAAGTTCAGCGCCAGTTCGGTCTTGAAGTCGTACTCGCCGAACTCGCGGTGGACGACGGTCGGGATCTCGTCGGCGCGGTGGACGTACTTGAAGTGCGCGAAGTCGACGCCGTTCTCTGCGGCGTACTGCGGGTGGATCGGCAACTCGGCCGATTCGAAGCGGCCGGCCTCCCCCGGCTCGTGGTAGTCGCTCGCCGAACCGCAGTTCGGAAAGAGGTCGAAGATGCTGGGCACGTCGTACAGGGGGTCGCGTCCCTCGACGTCGTGCCAGATGTACATGATCCCGTCGCGCTCGACGGTCGACCAGGTACCGATCCTGCGAACCCGGTTCGTGGCCTTCTGGTACGGGATGCAGGTGTTGCGACCTTCCGGGCTCCACTGCCAGCCGTGGAAGGGACATTGGATGTCGTCGCCGGCCACCGTGCCACCGTGGCCCATGTGGGCGCCGAGGTGCTCGCAGTATGCGTTCAGAACCACCAGGCGACCGCTCTGGGTGCGATAGGCGACGAGATCCTGACCGAAGTAACGCAGCGGCTTCACATCGCCGATCTCGAGGTCGGCGGACCAACCGATCTGGAACCACCCCGTCGGCTTCATCGATAACGCCATGGGCGACACTTCATCCTCCTGAACTGTTGCAACAGAGGCACTTTCGGCACCTGCGCAGAAGACTTTCCACGACGAGGGCTTTCACGGATCGCACTCGACAGGCATGCGTGGGCACGCCCGTTCACCGGTCTCCGGCAGAGCATCCTCCGCTCAGTAGCCGGGGCCACTGCAACCACATGCCGTGACTGGCATCACTGTAGCCATTGGCTACGTTTACGTCAACATGCTGAGGACTTCGCCTTGTTTCGCCAGATGAAGGCGGCATCGACGCCACGCTTGACGGTCGGACCCGCCGGCCATAGCATCACCGACATCGATACAGGTGCCACTTCGGTGGCCCCGGATTTCCCACCACCCCTTCGTTTCCCGCCCGCATCCCGCTGCGTGTCCTCGCACCGCCCGGGTGGGTTCACATTGACAGCGAGGTCGAGAATTGAAAGCCATCGTCTTCGACGGCACCGTCAACAAGCTGGTCGACGGTGTCACCGTCCGCGATCCCGGCCCCGGTGAAGTTCAGGTCCGCATCGTCGCGAGCGGCCTGTGCCAGAGCGACCTGAGCGTCGTCAACGGCAAGATCCCCTTCCCCACACCCGTCATCCTCGGGCACGAGGGCGCCGGTATCGTCGAGGCCGTCGGACCGGGTGTGAGCACTCCCGCCGTCGGCGACCACGTCGTGCTGTCGACCCTGGCGACCTGCGGTCAGTGCGCCGCATGCACCTCCGGACGCCCCACGATGTGCCGCGCTTCGTTCGGCAATCGAGAGACCCCCTTCGAACTCGACGGCACCCCGATCCACAACTACGCAGCGTTGTCGACCTTCACCGAGCGCATCGTCGTCAAGGCCGGACAGGCAGTGCCGATCTCGAAGGAGGTCCCGCTGTCGACGGCGTGCCTGATCGGCTGCGCGGTGCTCACCGGCGCCGGAGCGGTGTTCAACCGTGCCCGTGTCGCTCCCGGCGACTCGGTGGTCGTCATCGGAGCCGGCGGCATCGGTCTCAACGTCATCCAGGCCGCCCGCATCGCCGGGGCCACGACGATCGTCGCCATCGACACGAACCCCGACAAGGAGCCGAAGACCACCCTGTTCGGCGCCACCCACTTCGTCGACGCGACCGCCGGCGACACCGTCGCCGCGATCCGGGATCTCACCGACGGCGGCGCCACCCATGTCTTCGACTGCGTCGGCGGGGAGGCCATCACCAGCCAGGCGATGGAGATGCTCGACTGGGGCGGGCAGCTGATCATGCTCGGTGTCGCCGGGCCCGAGGCCAAGTTGTCGGTACCGGCCACCACCTTCTACATGGACCGCTCGGTACTGGGATGTCGCTACGGCTCCTCACGCCCGGGCGCGGACATCCCGAAGTACGTGGAAATGTACCGGTCCGGCCGACTCCTCCTCGACGAGCTCGTCACCAAGACCTACGAGCTGGAGAGCTTCGAGTCCCTCGTGGACGACGCCCGTAACGGAAGGCTCGACCGCGGTGTGCTGCTGATGCCGTCCTGACAACGCCCTCTCGACGGAACAGGCGGACGATCCCTTCGGGGGCCGTCCGCCTGTTCTTGCGTTTTCTCTTCGGTCAGCGGTCCGGCCGAGCGGCGTAGACGAGCAACTTGAGCAGGTCGCTGACCTCTCGGCGCAGGTCGTCGCGGCTGCGCCACCGGTTGTCGGAGAGCTCGATCATGTACGGCTCGTACAGATCCCACACCGAGCCGATGACACCGACCAGCGCCGCCAGCACGCTCGGATCGAACTCGCCCCGGATCTGCGGCGGGGTGGGGTTCTTCCACAGCGCCTCGATGTGTTGGCGGTATCCACGCGACCGCGCTTCGCCGAGCAGCCGGTCCGGCTCGATGCCCTCAAAGATCGACCACATCAGCATCCGGCCGAACTGACCGGCGTCGAGGTCTGCGCCGATGGAGTTGTCGATCGCGTCGTAGGCATCCTTCTCCGCGGTCAGGCGGTCGCCGCCGTAGCCGACCAGCAATTCCATCACCGCCACCAGCAGGTTCTCCTTGGTGCGGTAGAAACGGTGGATCAATCCGTACGACACGTCCGCCTCGGCAGCGACCTCCCGGAGCGTCACCTTCGCAGGGCCTTTACGCGCGAAGAGATCCGCGGCGGCGCGAAGGATGGCCTCCTGCGCTCCGGACGCCCCTGGCCGGGTGGGTCTCCACTCGGCGACCTTCTTCTCCGCGACTTCGGGGGCGGGCTCGGCCTGCAGGGCAGGATGTTCCTCGATCGCGTCGGTCGTGCAGGTGCCGGCCAACCGCAGCGCGTCGTCCTTGGTTTCGGGATCCAGCAGCAGTTCCACGGGCGTTCGATCGAATCCGTCGACCTTCGTGATCGCCCACAGGGCGATCGCAGCAGGTTCGATGTCCTCGTCGAAGGCCGCGAGGAACTCGGGGACCTCGGGATGGATCGTGTGGGTCTCGGTATCGAACTGCCACAAGGGAAAGAGCGTCACCCCGTCGCCCGCATATCCGAGCATCTTCCGGCTCCGGACACGCTTGTTGATCGCCTGACGACTGATACCCAGGAAGCTCGCCACCTGCGGCGTGGTCCAGACGTCGTCGGCGAAAGCGGCGGTCTCACTGAGGTGCTCCATTATGGCGCAGACCCTATCATGATCAGCGACAGCGGGATTCGCGTGACGAATCCCGCTTGCCGGTACAGACGGCGACCGAGCGGTGTTCCGATGTCACACCTCATCTTTGCGAATCTCCGACGCCCTGTCATCCCGCTCGGCGGAACAACATGCCGACACATATTGACGCAAGCGTAGCCAATGGCTACTGTGACGGCAGTCACTGGGTCGGTGGTGGTTCCTCACGACCGCAGACGGTCGTCGGGTGCCGGGTGCGGTCGCGTCGGCGAACGCTGCGAGGACCGCCCAAATGTCGTGCCGACCACCGTTCCGCCGACTGCGTCCCGGCTCGACCTTGGTCATGGATCGTTTCGTGCGCATGTCGAATCTTGCCGCTGTTGCCCCAGTTCAGGAGGATGAAGTGCCACCCACGACGTTGCACGGAAGCGCCACGGACAACGAGTACAGGATCCGGGCGATGGAGGATCGCCTGGCGATCCTGGAACTGGAGGGCCTCTACGCGCGTTCCTTCGACGATCGAGACGGAGCGACCTGGTCGTCACTGTTCACGCCGGACGGGATCTACCGGTCACGCGATGGGGGTCCGGAACTGTCGAAGGGTACGTTCGTCCAGGGCCGGCAATCCCTCCGCGCATTCTGCGAGGACGCTCCGTTCACCGGTATCCATCTGATGCACCTCCCGCAGATCACCATCGACGGCGATCGCGCCACGAGCCGAATCCACATGGAATGGTTCGGCTCGTTCGACGCTCCGGGATCACCGTCGCAGCGGCTCGTGGGTTACTACGACGTCGAATACGTGCGGTCCGGATCGGCTGCCGCCTGGCAGATCTCCGACCGCGTCACCACTCCGTTCGTGTCGGAGTCCCGGACGCTGCTCGGCTACGTGCCCGGCAGCGGCCTGGACGAGGCCGGAACACGTCGAGTGTGAATCGGAACCGAACTTTCCCCGGTGAGCACACCGGACACAACCGAACAGGATCGATATGAACTCACCCGAGATCGCGCCGTCACCGAGCGTGGCCCGCAGGGCGTCGCTCGCAGGCTTCTTCGGAACTGCCGTCGAGGCCTACGACTTCATGGTCTTCACCTTCCTCATCGCCTACCTGTCGCCTCTGTTCTTTCCCAGCGACAACCCCGCGGCCGGAGTCCTGAGCTCCCTCGCGGTTCTCGGCACCGGATTCCTCGCACGCCCCATCGGCGGCATCGTCTTCGGTCGGATCGGTGACCGATACGGCCGCCGCTTTGCCTTGATCGTCACGATCTCCGGCATGGGCGGGGCAACCATTCTCATGGGCCTGTTGCCGACTCACGCCACCGTCGGAATCATGGCCCCGGTCCTGCTCGTACTCACCCGCATGTTGCAGGGCTTCTTCGCCGGCGGCGAGCAGATGGGTTCGGCCACCTTCGTCGCCGAGCACGCCTCCGCCAAGAACTACGGCATCCTGAGCGCGATGACCCCGGTGGGATTCGCATTCGGTGGCGCTCTCGCTCCCCTGGCCGTCGCACTCACCACCACCCTGACGTCCGAAGAGACGATGGCGAACTGGGGCTGGCGGATTCCGCTCCTCATGTCGCTGCCGTTGATGCTGTACGTGCTGTATCTGCGCAAGCGCCTGGAAGAGTCGCCAGATTTCCAGGAACTCGCCGGTGCGCACAAGGTCCAGTCCTCCCCCGTGCGTTCGGTCGTCACGCGGTACCCCGCGACCCTGCTCCGGGTGATCGCACTCAGCACCTCGGTCCTCGCGATCGGGTATGTAGTTCCGGCGTACATGCCGTTGTTCCTGCAGCAGCAGGTGGATATGGCCCCGGGAGTCACCGCCTGGATCGCCACCGCCGGATCGACCTTCGCCGTGGTCATCGGTTTCGGTGCCGGCTTCCTGATCGACAGGGCCGGCCGCAGGAACACCATGGTCATCGGCCTGGGCATCATCCTGGTCTCGATGTTCCCGATCATGTACTTCATGAAGGCCACCGGCGGAAACCTGATCGTCACCGCCGGCGGGCACATGCTCCTCGTCGGCCTGGCCGGCGCATCCGCCGTCCCCGTCTACGCGACGCTCACGTCGGCATTCCCCGCCGCGGTCCGCTACACGGGCGCTGCCATCGGATTCGGTCTCGGCTCGGCGATCGGTGGAGGCCTCGGCCCCTATCTCGCAGGGAAGTTCACCGCGATCACGGGCAATCCCTACGCCGCCTCCGGCGTCGTCGGCGCTGCAGCACTTCTGGGCATCGTGGTGATTGCCACCATGCCGAACAGCAACAGCAGCGCAGCACCCGAGGCCTCGCTCATCACGGGCGACACCGAATCCGTCGACGCGGAGCCGGTCGAGGAGCCTTCCCCGGCTCCGAAGATGGTCTGACACGTACCGATCGTGGCCCCGATGCACCCGCACGCATCGGGGCCACGCCCATCACACCACGGCCCCGAGGCCTCCCGTTCTCCCGATCGGAGTACCCATGTCCCAGGATTCCGCGCCGCCGCACGGTCCCGCCGAGAGCGACCGGATCATCGATTACCGCAGTCGATTCGATCTCTCACAACGCCGCTACCTCGTACTCGGTGGCGGGCAGGGAATGGGACGACAGGTCTCCCACGCCCTCGCCCAGCTCGGTGCCGAGGTGATCGTCGTCGACGTGGACCGGGACCGCGCCGACGCGGTGTGCGCCGAGCTCGGTTCCCGGGCCACCTCGGAGCAGGTCGATGCCACCGACAACTCCGACATGGCAGCGTTGGCCGACCGGGCGGGTGAGCTCGACGGCGTCGTCGATGTCATCGGCATGGCGCGCTACGGCTCTCTTCTCGACATCAGCGACGAGGACTGGAGCTGGGAGGAGTCCATCGTCCTGCGTCACGCGGTGCTCACGCTGCGGCATTTCGGTCGCCGGCTGCGCGACCGCGGCGAAGGGTCCGTCACGTTCGTCTCGTCGGTCTCCGGTATCGGCAGCTCTCCGGTGCACGCCGCCTACGGCGTCTACAAGGCGGCGCTCGGCTCACTGGTCAGGTCCGCATCGATCGAATTGGGGCCGTTCGGTGTTCGCGTCAATGCGGTGGCCCCCGGATTCGTCGTCACACCGCGGATCTCGGCAGTGCTCGACTCCGAGGCACTCGAGAACACCCGCACCCAGATTCCGCTCCAGCGGTTGACGCTGCCGGCCGACGTCGCGAGCGCCCTGACCTTCCTCGTGAGTGACCTCGCCCGGACGATCACCGGCCAGGTGATGGTCGTGGACGGCGGAGCCACCAACAAATACCCCTACGACATGTCGGGTTTCTGAGTCGAAGCGAGCCTGCTCCGGGAAACATCACGATTGATGGTTGACGAGAAAGTAGCCAATGGCTACAGTTCTCTCAGCCGCAGTGATCGCAGTCACGTCACACAGTTCCGGTCGCGGTCGACCGGAGCACTCGTTCCTAGCGCACAAGGAGAGGAATCGATGTCCTACGCCGTCGATCCCGAATACCGGCCGATGATGGGATTCCTCCCCGAACTCGACGTCGCCGACGCCGAGAAGGCGCGCGCAGTCATCCGGTCCATGAGGACCGAAGATCCGATGACGGCCGTACCCGCAGGCGTCGCAGTGCACCACCGAACCGCACCCGCAGCCGACGGCTCCGACATCGGCCTCGTCGTGTTCGAACCGGAAGAGCGCACCGCGCAACCACTCCCGTGCGTCGTCTACTTCCACGGCGGCGGGTTCGTCTTCGGCGACGCCACAACCGACGTCCGGGTTCCGTCGGCCCTCGCCGCGAGCCTGGACGCGGTGGTGGTCTCCGTCAACTATCGACTCGCTCCGGAACACGCCTTCCCCACACCGTTCGACGACGCGTTCGACGCTCTGACCTGGGTCGCCGGCGACAACGACCTGGGGATCGACCCGACCCGGATCGTCCTCGCCGGAATCAGCGCCGGCGCCGGACTCGCCGCGGCAGTTGCACTCAAGGCCCGCGACACCGGTGGACCTGCTGTGATCTTCCAGGCGCTGGACTCCCCCGTCCTCGACGACCGCCTGCTCACGACCTCTGCCACCGAATACATCGATTCCCCGTTGTGGAACCGGCAGAACGGAATCGACAGCTGGCGCCACTACTTGGGAGCCGACGCCGACCGGACCGCCACCTCGGCATACGCCGCCCCCGCGCGGGCCACCGACCTCAGCGGGTTGCCCCCGGCGTACATCGCGGTCACCTCCTTCGATCCGCTCCGCGACGAGGGGATCGACTACGCCCAGCGGTTGACGCAGGCAGGCGTGGCCACCGAACTGCACCTCTATCCCGGAACCTTCCACGGATCGTCCGGAGTGTTCCCGCAGGCTGCGATCTCCCAGCGGATCGACGCCGACTACACCGCCGCCATCCGGCGAGCACTGACCAGTTGACCCACGAGCATCCCGGAATCGGAGAATCATGCCGCACCGCTTCGAAGGAAAGGTCGCGATCGTCACCGGTGGCGCACGCGGACAGGGCGAACGGATCGTCCGGACACTCGCGCGCGAAGGCTGCTCGGTCGTGATCGGCGACGTCCTCGACGACCTGGCGAAAACCGTCGCCGACGACCTCGGAGACTCCGTCGTCCGCACTCACCTCGACGTGACCTCCCCGGAGGACTGGGCCGCCACTGTCGCCCTGGCGACCTCGACCTTCGGCGGCCTCGACGTCCTCGTCAACAACGCGGCAATCTACCGCAAGCAGCTCCTAGAGGACGAGACCGTCGCCGACCTCGACAAGGTCCTCGCCGTCAACCTGCGCGGACCGTTCCTCGGCATCCAGGCCGTCGCCCCCGCTATGCGCGCCCGCGGTGGCGGTTCGATCGTGAACGTCTCGTCGCTCGCCGGCACGACGTCATATGCCGGGCACGGCTCGTACAGCATGTCGAAATGGGCACTGCGCGGACTGACGCGGACCGCAGCGATCGAGCTCGAACCGTCGAAGATCCGGGTGAATGCGGTGCTGCCCGGCAACCTTCGCACCGACATGTCGCCGACCACCGCCTCCACCGAGGTCCCGACCGGCCTCAAGCGCCAGGCCGACCCGCAGGAGACCGCCAACGTCGTGGTCTTTCTCGCTTCGGACGACGCGTCCTTCGTCAACGGCACCGACATCGTCGCGGATGGCGGCTCCCTGCTCGGGTAGCAGTCTCCACCCCCGAATTCCTCAGCAGGCCGCCTCGCGCCGCTGAAGCAGATCCGATCCTTGGAGGAACATGTCCACCTCGACCCCGGAAGCCGGCCGTACCGCCGAACGCTTCGACGTCGTCGTCATCGGCGCGGGCTTCAGCGGAATGTACGCGCTTCACCGTCTCCGTCAGCAGGGCCGTCGGGTCGTGTGCCTGGAGGCAGGCGACGGCGTGGGCGGCACCTGGTACTGGAACCGCTACCCCGGCGCCCGCGTGGACATCGAGTCCATGCAGTACTCGTACTCCTTCGACGACGATCTCCAGCAGGAATGGTCGTGGTCGGAGCACTTCTCGCCGCAACCGGACCTCGAGGCATACGCGAACCATGTCGCCGATCGCTTCGACCTGCGTGAGGACATCCGCTTCGAGACCCGCGTCGACGAACTGACCTTCGACGAGTCCGCGGACGAATGGCATGTCGGTACCGCTTCCGGCGACCACTTCGTCGCCCGGCACGTCATCGCGGCGACCGGCAGCCTCGACGTCTCGAACGTCCCGGACTGGCCCGGACTGGACCGCTTCCGCGGCGAGGCGTACCACACCTCGCGGTGGCCCAAGGAGGGCGTCGACCTCGCCGGCAAGCGCGTCGGTCTGATCGGTACCGGTTCCACGGGCATCCAGATCACCCCCGAGGTCGCCGCAGTCGCCGAGCACCTCACGGTCTTCCAGCGGACCCCGAACTTCAGCCTTCCCTCGCGCAACCGGAAACTGGATGCGGAATACCAGCAGGAGTGGAAGGCCAACTACCCCGAACGGCGCAAGCAGATCCTCAGCACCCACGGCGCGGTGCTCATGAGCAATGTCGCCGAGCAGCGTTCGATCTTCGACTACACCGAAGAAGAGCGCGAAGAGGTCATGGAGCGGGCGTGGAACGCCCGGAACGGACTCGAGTTCATCCGGACGTTCACCGATACCTCCAGCGACCCGAAGGCGAACGAGATCCTCGCCGAGTTCGTGCGCAACAAGATCCGGTCCATCGTCCACGACCCGGAGACCGCAGAATTCCTGTGCCCGAAGACCTATCCGATCGGCGGCAAGCGGATCTGCATCGACTCCGGCTACTACGAGACCTTCAACCGCGACAACGTGAGCCTGGTCGACGTACGAGCCCACCCCATCGAGGAGGTCACCGAGTCGGGCCTTCGCACCAGTGAATCCGAGTACGACCTCGACGTGATCATCTTCGCCACCGGCTTCGACGCGATGACCGGTTCGATGCTGAGGATGAACGTGACCGGCGTCGACGGAGCGCGACTCGCCGATCACTGGGCCGACGGACCGAGGACCGTCTTCGGCCTGATGACGGCCGGATTCCCGAACCTGTTCATGGTGCACGGCCCCGGTAGCCCCTCCGTCCTGGCGCAGATGATCACCACGGGTGAGTGGCAGGTCGATTGGATCCTGCGGACCATCGATCATCTCGAGGAGAACGAGATCTCCCGCTTCGGCGCCACCCTCGCGCAGGAGAGCGAGTGGGCGGCCGAAGTCGACACCGCTGCCTCGCGCACGATGCACTCCCGTACCGACTCCTGGTACACGGGTGCGAACATCCCCGGCAAGCCGCGGGCCCTGCTGATGTACGTCGGTGGTTTCCAACGCTATTCCGACTGGTGCACCCGCGCTGCGGACGAGGGGTACACGGGGTTCGAGAAGAAGCAGCGCGTACCCCTGCCCTGAGTCCGGATTTCTTTTCACGCAGTCGAATTCACGAGAACAATGTAGTCAACGGAGAGCGCAGGCGACCGAGAGTGAGCACCTTGCAGACCGTCGGTGTCGGATACGAACTGACCGTCATCGACGTCATCGAAGAGACCCCGGATTCGAAGTCGATCGTCCTGCGCACGCCGAAGAACTCCCGTGAATTGTTCGTGTACCGACCCGGCCAGTTCCTGACCGTCCGGATACCGAGCGACCGCACCGGACATGTCGCCCGGTCGTATTCGCTGTCGAGCGCTCCCGGCATCGACGACGAGTTGAAGGTCACCGTCAAACGAACCGCCGGCGGTTACGGTTCGAACTGGTTGTGCGACAACGTCGAACCGGGCAATGCCCTCACCGTCCTGCCGCCCTCGGGTCGCTTCACGCCCGCGGATTTCACGAGCGATTTCCTGCTGTTCGCGGCAGGGAGTGGCATCACGCCGATCATCTCGATCCTGAAGACGGCCCTGCTCCGGTCCGACCGGTCGGTCGTTCTCTTCTACGCCAATCGCGACCGCGACTCGGTGATCTTCCACCGCGAACTCGAGGACTACGCCGCGAAGTTCGACGACCGTCTGACGATCCACTACTGGTTCGACGACGTGCACGGCATCCCTTCTCGTGAGAGGTTCGCGGCACTGGCGGCGGAGCACACCTCTCGCGAGGTGTTCGTCTGTGGCCCCGCCCCGTTCATGGACGGCGTCGCCGACGGGGTGCGAGCGGCAGATGTTCCTGCGGAGCGCCTTCATCAGGAAGTGTTCGTGTCACTTTCGGGGGACCCCTTCGAAGCACCCGCGCCGCTCGTCGACGACGATCCCGCCTCTGCGGTGGAGACGGTCGTGCACCTGGACGGCGAGTCGCATCGGTTCGAGTGGCCGAGCGGCAACACTCTCGTCGATGTACTGCTCGACCGCGGTGTCGACGTGCCGTTCTCCTGCCGATCGGGTGAGTGCGGATCCTGCGCGTGCACAGTGGTTTCGGGGAAGGTCGTGATGGAGAAGTCGGACATCCTCGACCCATCGGATATCGCCGAGGGGTACATCCTCGGATGCCAGGCACGTCCCGACTCGGGTCCGATCGAGATCGAGTTCTGACCCCGTTCACTCGACGGGCCGGATGTGTTGACGCTGTCGCAGCCAAAGGCTACAGTGATCCCCATCACGGCCCGTTCGAGTGAGATCTGTTCTATACCAATATTTTCCGTCGCGAATCGATCTCCGGACACCACGGTCCGGTCGAGTTCCGCGCCGCGGCCGTGAACAAGAGTCGTAGACCTCCTCCAGAAAAGAGACAGCGTTGACTCGGTTGTTCGACACCCATCGGCTCGGCGGACTCGTCCTCGACAATCGTCTCGTGATGGCGCCCATGACACGGGCACGGTGCATCGACACGATCCCGACCGCGGAGACGGCGGAGTACTACCGCCAGCGGGCGACTGCCGGACTGATCGTCACCGAAGGCACACCGATCTCCCCCGAAGCGCAAGGATACGTGTACGTCCCGGGGATCTGGTCGCCGACGCAGGTCGCCGGATGGCGCACGGTCACCGACGCCGTCCACAGCGAGGGCGGGCGGATCTTCGCCCAGCTCTGGCACGTCGGCCGGTTGTCGCACATCTCCCTCCAGCCGGAAGGCGGACGACCCGTCAGCGCAGGCGCCGTGCCCGCTCCGGAGAGCAAGATCTTCGCGCTCGACGACGACGGGAACGTCGGCTTCGTCGACGTCGGTGATCCCCGCCCGTTGAGCACCGAGGAAGTCGGCCGCGTCGTCGATGACTTCGCCGGTGCAGCAACCAATGCCGAGGTGGCAGGCTTCGACGGTGTCGAGTTGCACGGAGCCAACGGCTACCTGTTCGAACAGTTCCTCAACCCCGCGACCAACACCCGATCCGACCGGTACGGCGGCTCCTACACCGATCGTGCCCGGTTCCTGCTCGAGACGGTCGACGCCGTGATCGACGTACTCGGCTCCGCCAGCGTCGGGATCCGGCTCTCCCCGTTCAGCGAACTGTTCGACATGCCCGCCTATCCCGAGGCCGCAGAGACCTATCTGTACCTGGCCTCGGAACTGTCGCGCCGCAACCTCGCCTACATCCACCTCATCGACCAGCGTCCTGCCGGCGGTCGGCTTCTCGACATCGACTTCCTCACGGCCTTCCGTGCCCGGTTCCGGGGAACGATCATCCTTGCCGGCGGAATGACGCAGGAGTACGCCGACGAACTGTTCGAGCGGGACCTGATCGACCTCGCCGCCTTCGGACAACCGTTCATCGCGAACCCCGACCTCGTCGCACGCCTGCAGAACGGGTGGCCACTGACGGCACCGGACCCGAACACCTACTACGGCGGGGGCGCCGAGGGCTACCTCGACTAT
This sequence comes from Rhodococcus shunpengi, assembly GCF_048381395.1. Taxonomy (NCBI): domain Bacteria; kingdom Bacillati; phylum Actinomycetota; class Actinomycetes; order Mycobacteriales; family Nocardiaceae; genus Rhodococcus; species Rhodococcus shunpengi. The sequence continues at coordinate 701,150 of NZ_JBLWIU010000012.1, read as the reverse complement.
CCGCGATTCACCCCGGCGCGCGTGTGACGCGGCAGATACGCCACACGCGCGACGTCAACACCAGAAGGGATCTCCATCGATGACCGAAACGACGTCGACCCCCACCCGGTGGCGTGACCTCGACCTGGGCACCCGAGTGGTCGGCTACGACGAGCGCGACGCCGTCCTGTACGCGCTGGCGGTCGGCGCCCACGCCACCGACCTCGACCTGGTCTTCGAGGACCGACTCCGCGTCCTGCCCACCTTCGCCCTGACCCTCGCACAGTGGGCACCCGATGCGCTGGGCACACTCGGGGCGTTCGACACGAAGACGGCGCTCCACGGCTCGCAGAGTCTCGACGTGCTCGCTCCCCTGCCCCGGTCCGGCGAGATCTCGATGTCGGCACGGGTCGGCGAGGTCTGGGACAAGGGCCGTGCTGCGGTCTTCGAAGTGGTCGTCGAGAGCGACTACTTCGTGGCCACCTGGGCGCTGTTCGCCCCCGGCGCAGGTGGATTCGGCGGTGATCGCGGTCCGTCGGCACCGTCCGCACCCGAGGGGGACCCGACCGTCGTCGGCACTTTGACGACCGATCTCGATCAGGCCGCGCTCTACCGCCTCACCGGCGACCGGCACCACATCCACATCGATCCCGACGCCGCAGCACGCATCGGGCAACCACGTCCGATCCTGCACGGCCTGTGCACCCTCGCTGCGACCACCCTGCCTCTCGCAGACATGCTCGGCGCCCACCCGGCCGACCTGAAGACCCTGTCCGGCCGGTTCGCGGCACCCGTCTTCCCCGGCGACACCGCGCAGGTCCGCGCCTGGGGCGACGCCACCGGCGCGCGCTTCGACGTCACCACCGACGGCGGTGCCGTCTTGAACGGTGGACACGCGTCCTTCGCCTGACCCCGACCACGACCATTCCCTCTCCGAACGGAACATCATGACGAGCACACGCCGCTTCGAAGGCAAGATCGCATTCATCACCGGAGCCGCCCGCGGCCAGGGTCGCGCCGAAGCCGTCCGGCTCGCGAGCGAGGGCGCCGACATCATCGCGGTCGACATCTGCAAGTCCCTCGAATACCCCGCCTATCCCGGCGCCACCCCCGACGATCTGGCCGTCACCGTCAAGGAGGTCGAAGCGCTCGGCCGGCGCATCGTCGCCCGCGAGGTCGACGTCCGCGACTTCGACGCGCTCCAGCAGGCACTCTCGGAGGGCGTCGCCGAACTCGGCGGCCTCGACATCGTCGTCGCCAATGCCGGTGTCTGCACCGCCGCCACCACCTGGGAGCACGCCCTCGAGCAATGGAAGGAGACCATCGACATCAACCTGACCGGGGTCTTCCACACCGTCAAGGCGGCCGTGCCGATCCTGCTCGAGCAGGGCCGGGGTGGCGCCATCGTCATGACGAGCTCGGTGGCGGGTCTGCGCGGACTGCCGTTCGTCGCCGCATACTCGGCCAGCAAGCACGGGGTCGTCGGCCTGTGCAAGACGCTGGCCAACGAACTCGGACAGCACCGCATCCGCGTCAACACCGTGCACCCCGCCGGGGTGACCACCGACATGCAGCCCGTCGAGATGCAGCAGATGATCGCCGACCATGCCGCCACCCTCGGTCCGATCTTCATGAACGCCCTGCCGGACGAGGCGACCGACGCAGAGGACATCGCCGGAACCGTCGCCTGGTTGCTGTCCGACGAAGCTCGTCACATCACCGGAGCTCAGATTCCGGTCGACCTGGGAACCCTCATCCGCTGACCATGGAGGAACTATGACCGAACTGTCCATCCCCGAATACGATTCCGCGACCACGGTTCGCTCTGTCACAGTCAAGATCGACGCTCCGGCGCATGTCGTCTGGGAGGTCCTCACCGATCTCGACAACTACCCGAACTGGAATCCCTTCTGCATCGCGGCGCAATCGACACTGGAAATCGGTGCGCCCGTGAATATGACACTGGCCGACTACTCGGGAGCCACCGAAACTTTCCCGTACACCGAATACGTCTGTGCCGTGGTGCCCGAACGCCTACTGTCGTGGGAGCTCCGCCCCACCGAGACATCTGCACAAGCCGCTCGACGCGATCAGGTCATCGAACCGATCGACGAGAACCGGTGCCGCTACTACTCCACCGACGCCTTCCTCGGCGAGGAAGCACACCAGATCATGGCCGACAGCGGTGTGTGGGTGAAGCGCGCGTTCGACGACACCGCCGTCGCACTGAAGAAGCGCAGCGAGGCGCTCCACGCCGAGCGCACCCTCGGTTCGCCCACCGCCTGACCCCCCATTTCCCGGCACCACCATCCGAAAGGCCGACATGGCACACCGTATGCAGGACAAGATCGTCATCATCACCGGAGCCTCCTCCGGTCTCGGCCGGGCGACCGCCGAACTGATGACCGTCGAAGGCGCTCGCGTGGTCATAGCGGACATCAGCCAGGAGGCGGGTGAGGCCGTAGCGCAGGAGATCGGCGCCGACTTCGTCCGCACCGACGTCGGCAACCCCGCCGAGGTCGACGCTCTCGTCAGCGGGACCGTCGCCCGGTACGGACGACTCGACGTGATGTGCAACAACGCCGGTGTCCACGCCGCCGGCCCGCTTCTCGACACGACGAACGACGACTTCGAGCGCGTGGTGGCAGTGAACTTCGCCGGCATCTTCTACGGCACTCGAGCGGCAGGTCGCGTCATGGCGGAGCAGGGATCCGGTGTTATCGTCAACACTGCCTCGAACGGCGGTTACCTGCCCACCGAGGGCATGGCCGTCTACTGTGGCACGAAGGCGGCCGTGGTCGCGATGTCCAAGGCATGCGCGCTCGAACTCGCGCCCAAAGGTGTTCGCGTGAACACGATCTCGCCCGGCACCATGCTGAGCGGCATGGTGCCGGACGTGGAGGGCATCGTCGACGTCCTCGACAAGCTCCAGCCCATCGGATACGCCGCCAACCCCTCCCAGATGGCCACGGGAATTCTGTACCTCGCCTCGGACGACGCGAACTACGTCACCGGGCACGATCTGATCGTCGACGGTGGAGCCACCGCCGGTCGGGTCGCTCTCGGAGTCTGACATCCCACGTGCGGAACTCAGAGAAGGGAGCGGGTCGATGAGTCGGTTCGAGAACAAGGTGGCGCTGGTGACCGGCGCCGCGAGCGGAATCGGTCGTGCGGTCGCCGAACGCATCGCTGCTGAAGGCGGGGCCGTGGTCGTCGCCGATATCCAGGACGACCTCGGCACCGCTGTGGCGCAGTCGATCGTGGACGGTGGTAGTCGAGCCGTCTACCGGCACCTGGACGTCTCCTCCGAAGCGGAGTGGCAGGAGACGATCGCCGAGACGGTCGACACCTTCGGGGGTCTCGGGATCCTGGTGAACAACGCCGGAATCGCTCATCCGGACCTGATCGAGGACACCGACACCGAGCTCTACGCCCGGGTCATCGCGGTGACGCAGACCAGTGTCTTCCTCGGCCAGCGTGCGGCGAGTTCCGCTCTGAAAGCGTCCGGCTACGGTTCGGTCGTCAACGTCAGTTCGATGTTCGGCGTCGTCGGAGGCTTCGGATCCGCTCCGGCCTATGCGGCCGCGAAGGGCGCGGTGCGGACGCTGTCGAAGAACACGGCCGTCGCCTGGGCGTCGGCCGGTGTCCGTGTGAACTCGGTGCACCCGGGTTTCATCGACACCCCCACCCTCGGCGATCAGGGCCGGGAACGGATGGCCGCGCTGACACCATTGGGTAGGCTCGGCACCTCGGCCGAAGTGGCCGGTCTCGTCGCGTTCCTGGCGAGCGACGAAGCGTCGTTCATCACCGGTGGGGAATTCCTCGTGGACGGCGGCTACACCGCGCAGTAATCAGCAGGTCCTCGTCACAACAGAGCGCGAAATGGTCATCGGAGCGCGCTATTACGCGCTCTGCTGACCGTTTCGCGCTCCGCTGTCGGGGTCGGTGAGTGCGGGATCCCGCGAGGTGTCCTTCAACGCCACCCCCGAGGCCCCCAACTGCCGCGCCCCGTTCACGAGGGCCGCGACGACGCGCGCCGCGTGCTCGTAGGTCATCCCGCCGGGCGGGTGGATATTCGACACGCAGTTGCGTTCGGCGTCACTGCGTCCCGGCGTCGGGTGGTGCGTCAGGTACACGCCGACACTGTCGGCCACCGACAGGCCGGGCCGTTCGCCGATGATCACGAGCATCGTCGTGACGCCGAGCCGCTCACCGATACGGTCGCCCAGCGCGACGCGGGCCTGCGTCGCGATCACCGGTGACGCCACGGTCAACCCGGGCAGGGCAGCGACGATCGCCGCGAGCAGATCGGGTCCGTGGGCGTCGAGAGCGGTGGACGACAACCCGTCGCACAGCGCGATACCGAGATCGGCCTCCATGCGCGGCAGCGTGGTCCCCTCGGCGAGCTGCCGGCCGAGGTCGGGGCGACGCAGATACGTACTGCGATCTCCTGCTGCGCTTTCCACGATCAACTGCTCACCGAGCCCGAGATCACGAACCCGCTGAGCCAAGGAATGCACATCGAGCGGGACGTGCACGGCGTCGCGCGCCTCGGCATGGGCCGCCACGAATTCCAGATGACGGCGCGTCGGGATGCTGTTCCCGGTGCGTCCCAGGCCGATCCGTGCCTGGGTGTTCCGGCGCAATTCGTCCCACAGGTCGCTCACAAGGCACCTCCGAGTGCGCGCAGAGGGGACGTGCCGACGTCCACCGGCAGGATGCGACCGACGTCGTCCGCCATGCCCTGCCTGCGTAGCCAGTCCTCGAATTCCGGTGCCGGCCGCAGATCGGCGGCCTCCCGCACGTACAGGGCGTCGTGGAACGACAGCGACTGGTAGCCGAGCATCACGTCGTCGGCGCCGGGCACGGTGATGACGAAAGCTGTTCCGGCAACGGCCAACAGGGTCAGCAGGGTGTCCATGTCGTCCTGGTCGGCCTCGGCATGGTTGGTGTAGCAGACGTCCACACCCATCGGCAGGCCGAGAAGTTTGCCGCAGAACTGGTCTTCGAGACCCGCGCGGATGATCTGCTTGCCGTCGTACAGGTATTCCGGTCCGATGAACCCCACGACCGTGTTGACGAGCAGCGGATCGAACTCGCGCGCAACGGCATACGCACGCGCTTCGAGCGTCTGCTGATCCACCGGCCTGCCTCCGGTTCCGACATGGGTTCCCGACGACAACGCCGAACCCTGCCCGGTCTCGAAGTACATGACGTTGCTGCCGACGGTCCCCCGTCGCAGCGACCTGCCGGCCTCGTTGCCCTCCCGCAGCACTGCGAGGTCCACCCCGAAGCTGCGGTTGGCACCCTCGGTGCCGGCGACGGACTGGAACACCAGGTCGACCGGCGCGTCCTTCTCGATCAGGTCGATGGTGGTGGTGACGTGGGTGAGCACGCACGACTGGGTGGGGATCTCGAATCGCTGCCGGATCTCGTCGAGCAGGTGCAGCAGGTCGGACACGGCGTGCGGCGAGTCGCTCGCCGGATTGATGCCGACCACCGCGTCGCCGCATCCCATCAGCAGACCGTCGAGGACGGACGCGGCGACCCCACGCGGATCGTCGACGGGATGGTTCGGCTGCAGGCGTGTCGCGAGCCGGCCGGGCAATCCGATGGTCGTGCGGAACGCACTGGTCACCGTCGCAGCGCGGGAGACCGCGATGAGGTCCTGGTTCCGCATGATCTTGCTGGTCGCTGCGACCATCTCCGGGGTGAGTCCCGGCGCGAGTACCGCGAGCACGTCGGCGGAGTCCGGTCGGGCCGCGACCTCCAGGAGGTGGTCGCGCAGTTCCCCGACGGTCATGTGCGAGACCGGCGCGAAGGCCGTCGCGTCGTGGGTGTCGACGATCAGCCTGGTGACCTCGTCGGTCTCGTACGGGACGACCGCCTCGGTGAGGAAGGCGGTGAGCGGGAGGTCGGCGAGGGCGAGCTGTGCCGCGGCGCGTTCGGCATCCGAGGTGGCAGCGCAGCCCGCGAGTTCATCGCCCGAGCGGCGCGGGGATGCTTTGCCGAGCAGGTCGACGAGGCCGTCGAACTCGTAACCGGTTCCGCCGAGCTGTTGTCGGTAGATCGTCATCGAGGCCTCCCGCGCAGGACCGGTTCGACGGATGTGAGCACGCAGTGGAGTGCAGCATTCCACTTTTTCGCCGTCGTGTCCGGCGAGTGTCGCGAACGAAACGCCGCTGGTCGTCGGTTTCTAGCCCCGCTGGTACCAGACGTTCGTCACCCGCTGCGCCATGTGCCGCATCCCCGCGGCGGTGGGATGCAGCGCCTTCGCCAGCGACAGCGACTGCCGTCCTTCGTAGAAGCGCTGCTCGGAGGGCGCACACGCGTCGTGTCCTTCCGATCCGGCCATGACGTCGACGAACTCGGCACCGGCCTCGCCGGCGGACCGGGCGAGTACTCGGTTCATCCGCACGAAGAAGTTCGTCACGAAGGAGGCGTCGGCATCGCTGGTGGGGATGTTGGGCCAGCAACCCCGGTTGCCGAAGACGCCACCGTGCCCGACCAGCAGGACCCGTGCGCGCGGTGCGCGTTGCTGGACGGCTGTGAGTGTCGCGGTGACCTTCGGTCCGAGCGCGCTCAGGGCGGCGTCCATGCGCGACGTGGTGCCCGGATCGGTGCGGCAGTGCGCGTCGCCGCCCGGAAGCTCGGTGTAGCAGGCCGAGACGAGCCCCGCCCAGCCGACATCGTTGCCGCCGATGCTCAGCGTGACGAGATTCGTGTCCGGAGTGAGCGAATCGATCTGCGGCGGGACCGATCCGGTCGACGTCTGCTGCGGGACGGACGTGATGTGCTCGGTGCGTGCTCCCGAACACGCGACGTTGACGATACTGACGGTCTGCAGCGAACCCGCGACGAGGTTCGGATATCCCGCATCCGCGCGGGCACATCCGCTGAGCATCGCCGCTGCGTCGAGGTAGGGTCCGGCGGCACGCGAGTCGCCGAGCGCGACGTATCGGATGCCGTGCTCGCTACCCGGGTCGCTCATCGCGGACACCGGCCACACCATCGATGCAGCTGCCATGCCGGCGACGATCCCGGCTCGCACAATCGTCTTCATCCAGACCCTCCGGCAGCGTGGTTCTCCCGGGCATGAGATCGGCACGAATTACAAACGCGTTACGAGCATCGGGTGAAGATCACGGATGAAGCCCGGATGCCCGTCCTCCCACCAGCGCATTTTGTTTACTCCCCCCTTCGAACGGCTACCGTCGACCTGTGACCGTCCACAAAGTTCTCGACGGCCGCTACGAGCTGAGCGGTCTGCTCGGCGTGGGCGGCAGCGGCGAGATCCACGACGGTTGGGACACCCGCCTCCACCGGCCCGTCGCCGTCAAACTGCTCGGACGGGAGGTGGGTAGCAGACCGGACGTACGACGTCGTTTCGAAGTCGAGGCCCGGGCCGCCGCGGCCCTGAACCACCCTCGCATCGTCGCCGTGTACGACACGGGTGAACACGACGGACGTCCCTACATCGTTATGGAACGGCTTCCCGGGCGGACCCTCGCCGACGACATCGCCCGCGGACCCCTACCCGACGATCGGGTGCGCACGGTGCTCGCCGGAATTCTCGAGGCACTCGTCGCCGCGCACGGTGCGGGGATCCTTCACCGGGACATCAAACCGGCGAACGTGCTCGTCGCGGAGAACGGTGAGATCAAGGTCGCCGACTTCGGTATCGCGAAGAGCGTCGGCGACGACCTCACCCGCACCGGTGAACTCGTGGGGACCGTCGCCTATCTGAGCCCGGACCGCATCACCGGACACCCCGCGTCCGTTACGGACGATCTGTACGCGGTCGGGATCGTCGGCTACGAGTCCCTGTGCGGGCGGAGGCCGTTCGCCGAGGACAACATCCTCGCGCTGGCACGGGCCATCACGCACGACCGGCCGCAGCCGCTCACCGAACTCCGACCGGACGCCCATCCTGGGCTCGTCGCAGTGATCGAGCGGGCCATGGCACGAGAGCCTTCCGACCGGTTCCGCAGTGCGCACGAGATGCTCTCGGCATTGCAGAACTCCGACGGATACCGCACTGCGACGACCCGGCTGCCGGCAGGTATGGCTGTCGACCCGACGACCACCGTAGGCACGGACCGTTCCCGTGGAGTTCTCGTCGCGGCGGGTCTGACGCTGGTCGGAGCGCTCGCCGTGGGCGGTCTCGCGCTCGGATTCGGGCGGGGCGACTCCCCGCCGGCGGCCACACCGGAGACCCGGACGCCGGGCACGTCCGCAGCGACGCCCGAACGGGTACCGGCCACCACCGAGCTCCCTGTGACTCCCGAATCCACGGTCGTCCCGGCTCGCACAGCGGACGAAACCCCCGTGGTTCCGCCCGTCGTACCCGCTCCGGAGACCGTTCCTGTCGCACCGCCGGCGGATGCCGGGCCCACGAGGTCCGAATCCGAGTCCCGTGGGAACAGCGGACCCGGCAACAACAACGGGAATGGCAACGGCAACGGCGGTGATGGAAATGGGAACAACGGCAACGGGAACAACGGTCGCGGCAACGGCAACAATGGCAACAGCGGCCGCGGCAACGGCAACGGCAACGGGTGAGGTCGCTCAGCTCGATCCGCGCGCGACGAGTTCGACGGGCAGCTTCGTCGATTCCGTCTCCCCGGTGCGCACGAGTTCGAGCAGACGCTCGATGGCCGTCACCCCGATATCGTGCGCGGGCGATCGCACGGTGGTGAGCGGAACCGGCAGCTGCGCGACGACAGGGATGTCGTTGTAACCGACGACGGCGAGATCGCCGGGGATGGACAGACCCAGGTCGCGGGCGACACCGAGGATGCCGATGGCAATGGTGTCGCTGACCGCGAAGATCGCGCGGGGCCGGTCGGGGCGATCCAGCAGCGCACGCGCGGCCTCGACACCCCCGGCGACGTCGAAGCTCGACCGCACGATCCGCTCGGGCGGCAGGGCCACCGACGCTTCCTTCAGGGTGTCGACGAAGCCGTCGCGCCGGTCGCGGGCAGTGCTGGCGTGGTCGGGGCCGGCGATGATCGCCAGGTCGTCGTAGCCGCGGTCGAGCAGGTGCCGGGCGGCCAGCACTCCTCCTCGGTAGTCGTCGCCCACTACGAACGGCAACCCGGCGTCGGCGTGCCGGGTGACCGCGAGGATGGGCAGCGATCCGAGCGCCAGCGACTCGACGAACGGGCGGCCCGGCAGGTGCATGCTGCTCAGCAGCAGACCGTCGACCTGCCGGCCCACGAGCAGCGCGATGGCGCGACGTTGCGCCTCGAGATCGTCGGGTGGGCTCGACAGCAGCACCGAGTAGCCCGCTTTCGTGGCGGCTTCCTCGATGCCCTGGTAGGTCGTGGCGACCACGCCGTCGGTGAGTCGCGGCATGACGACACCGAGGGTCGTGGTCTTGCGGGTCCGCAGGCTCGCTGCCCACAGATTGGGGCGATATCCCAGTTCGGCCGCGACCTCCCGCACCCGCAGTGCCGAGTCCGACCAGCCGTCGACCGGTTCGGGCTGGCGCAGCACCCGGGATGCCGTCGAGACGTGGACACCGGCGCGCTCGGCGATCTCCTTGAGCGTCGGGGCGCGGTCGGGACGGGGCATGCGGCTCTCCTGCTTGTACGGCATCGAGTTCGTGTTCCGGGTTGACGCGCCCGGAGCATGCCTTTAGCGTAGGCCATGCAATCGATCGTGCAAACGTTCTCGCAATCGTTCTGACAAACGTTTCCTCGACCACCGGAGAAGGCCATGTCCCACGCTCAGTCGCTCACCCAGCTGTTCGCCCTCGACTCCCTGCTCGAGCAGGAGGAGATCGACATCCGCGACACCGTCCGCAAGTTCGGCAACGAGCGCATCCGCCCGCACGTGGCCCAGTGGTTCGAGGAAGCGAAGCTCCCGGCGCGCGAGCTCGCCAAGGAACTCGGACAGCTGGGCGTGCTCGGCATGCACCTCGACGGCTACGGCTGCGCCGGCATGAGCGCCACCGCCTACGGCCTGGCCTGCCTCGAACTCGAGGCCGTCGACTCCGGCATCCGCAGCCTCGTGTCCGTGCAGGGCTCGCTGGCGATGTTCTCCATCCACCACTGGGGCAGCGAAGAGCAGAAGCAGGAATGGCTCCCCCACATGGCCGCCGGCGAGGCCATCGGCTGCTTCGGCCTGACCGAGCCCGACTTCGGCTCCAACCCCGCCGGGATGCGCACCAACGCCAAGCGCGACGGCGACGACTGGATCCTCAACGGCACCAAGATGTGGATCACCAACGGCTCGATCGCCGACGTCGCCGTCGTCTGGGCGCAGACCGACCTCGAAGAAGGCGCCAAGGGCATCCGCGGCTTCGTCGTCCCCACCGACACCCCCGGTTTCTCCGCCCCGGAGATCCACTCCAAGCTGTCGCTGCGCGCCTCGGTCACCTCGGAGCTCGTCCTCGACGGCGTGCGTCTGCCCGCCTCGGCGATGATGCCGAAGGCCAAGGGTCTGCGCGGACCGCTGACCTCCCTCGGTGAGGCCCGCTTCGGCATCGTCTTCGGTGCCATCGGCGCCGCCCGCGACTGCCTCGAGACCGCCATCGAGTACTCGCAGTCCCGCGAGGTGTTCGACAAGCCGCTCGCCGGCTACCAGCTCACCCAGGCCAAGATCGCCGACATGGCGCTCGAGGTCGGCAAGGGTCACCTGCTCGCCTACCACCTCGGCCGCATCAAGGACCGCGGCGAGATCGCCCCGGAGCAGGTCAGCCTCGGCAAGCTCAACAACGTGCGCGAGGCCATCGCGATTGCCCGCGAGTGCCGGACCATCCTCGGCGCCAACGGCATCACGCTCGAGTACCCCGTCATCCGCCACGCCAACAACCTCGAATCGGTGCTGACCTACGAGGGCACCTCCGAGGTCCACCAGCTGACCATCGGCAAGGCGCTGACCGGCGAGGCGGCTTTCCGGTGACCACCCTTCCCAGTGCGCTCGAGGGGCTGGTGATCGCCGACTTCGGTCGCGTGCTCGCCGGCCCCTACGCCACCATGCTGCTCGCCGACCTCGGGGCGGAGGTCGTCAAGATCGAACGACCCGGCTTCGGGGACGACACCCGGCACTGGGGCCCGCCCTGGGTCGGCGACGAGTCGACCTACTTCCTCGGCGTCAACCGCAACAAGAAGTCGGTGGCCATCGACCTGACCACCGACGAAGGACTCGGGCAGGCACGCGATCTCGTCGCCCGCGCCGATGTCGTCGTCGAGAACTTCCTGCCCGGCACGATGACACGGCTCGGGCTCGGATACGAGCAGGCCCGGGAACTCAACCCCGGCATCGTCTACACCTCGATCACCGGCTTCGGTGGGCACAACAATCTGCCCGGCTACGACCTGCTCATCCAGGCCGTCGGCGGTCTGATGAGCATCACCGGGCCCGACCCGGCGACACCCACCAAGGTCGGCGTCGCCGTGGTCGACGTCATCACCGGAATGCACGCTGCGCTCGGCATCCTCGCCGCGCTGCGGCACCGCGACCGCACCGGTGAGGGCCAGCGCGTCGAGGTGAACCTGTTGTCGTCCCTGTTGTCGGCGTTGGCGAACCAGTCGTCGGGCTACGTCGCGGCAGGTGTGGTGCCGAAGGCGATGGGCAATCGTCATCCGAGCATCGCGCCCTACGAGGTGTTCCACACGGCCGACCGGCCGTTCGTCCTCGCCGTGGGCAACGACCGTCAATTCGCTTCGCTGGCCGAGGTTCTCGGCGCTCCGGAACTCGCCACCGACGACCGGTTCACTACGAACACCGCCCGCGTCGCGAACCGGGAGGAGCTGACGAAGATCATCGACGAACTGCTGTCGACGGACACCGCCGACGCGTGGTTCGACGCTCTGACCGCGGCGCGGGTGCCGTGCGGTCCGCTCAACGACATCGCCGACGCGGTCGCGCTCGCCGAACGACTCGGCCTCTCACCGGTGGTGTCGATCGACGATCCCGACCGGGACGCTCCGCTTCGTCAGATCGCCAACCCGATCCGGCTCAGCGCAACCCCCGCGACCTACCGCACCGCACCCCCACGGTTGGCGTAGCCGGACGCTCTCGTCACTCGGGCTTCTGTTCCTTCAGAGTGTGCGCGACGAGAGCGTTGGCGTGCCCGTGGCCCATCCTGTGTTCCTGCTTCAGCCAGTTCACGAGCTCCATGTGCTTGGCGAGATCCGACGCGCGGATCATGTTCTTCCACTCCTCGATCGGGCGTCCGTACTTCTGCTCGATCGACGGAAAATACGACTCGGGTCCCTTGACCTTCTCACTCATGCGGAGAGGTTAACCGGGGCGACCGACACGGTCGGACCGTTCGGTTCGATCCACTGAGAACGACCGCGGCGCCGCAGTCCCGGAT